>CACZER010000016.1:0-67938 GCA_902780195.1 uncultured Bacteroidia bacterium | reverse complement strand
GCCAGTCTCGATACGACCGGTAGCAACGGTACCACGGCCAGTGATGGAGAACACGTCCTCGATAGGCATCAGGAACGGTTTATCAATGGCACGCTGAGGCTCAGGAATCCAAGTGTCGCAAGCGTCCATCAGTTCGTCGATGGCTGGAGTCCACTTCGGGTCGTCGTTCAGAGCACCCAGAGCAGAGCCACGGATGATAGGCGTGTTTTCGGCATCGAATTCGTACTTGCCAAGGAGGTCGCGGATTTCCATCTCAACCAATTCGAGCAACTCTTCATCGTCAACAAGGTCGCACTTGTTCAGGAACACCACAAGGCGCGGCACACCAACCTGACGAGCGAGCAGGATGTGCTCACGGGTTTGAGGCATGGGACCGTCGGTGGCGGCGACAACGATGATAGCACCGTCCATCTGAGCAGCACCAGTAACCATGTTCTTCACATAGTCAGCATGGCCGGGGCAGTCGACGTGAGCGTAGTGACGCTTCTCAGTCTGATACTCGACGTGAGCGGTGTTGATGGTGATACCTCTTTCCTTCTCTTCCGGAGCGGAGTCGATGGAATCGAAGCTCTTGATCTCTGACAGACCCTTCTTTGCAAGGTGCAGGGTGATAGCAGCGGTCAAAGTGGTCTTACCGTGGTCAACGTGGCCGATAGTACCAATGTTGACGTGCGGTTTAGTTCTTTCGAATTTTTCTTTTGCCATTGTACTTTTCTTTTATTTAAGGTGATTAACTCTATTCCATAAAAAAGCGAGCCGATGGGGAGAATTGAACTCCCGACCCCTTCCTTACCAAGGAAGTGCTCTACCGCTGAGCTACATCGGCTTGTTGTTCATCTGAGCGGAAGACGGGGCTCGAACCCGCCACCTAAAGCTTGGAAGGCTTTCGCTCTGCCAAATGAGCTACTTCCGCTTGACTTGTGGGGGAAGGTGGACTCGAACCACCGAACGGATTCCCGGACAGATTTACAGTCTGTTGCAATTGCCACTATGCGACTCCCCCTCAATAACTGAGCCGGTAGACGGACTCGAACCGCCGACAGGCTGATTACAAATCAGCTACTCTACCAACTGAGTTATACCGGCATTATGTAAAAGAACTTTTACCCTCAAGAAGCATGCCATTTTCTTCTCAAAAAGGTTTGCAAAAATAGTTAGTTTTCCCGAACTGACAATACATTTGCGTTCTTTTTTTTTAAAAAAAATGAATTTTTTTTGCATTATATTGATTTATAGCGTTTTAAAAGACTACAATTTTTGGCCGATTTTCACAAAACAAAAGCAAGTGGCTCGTAAAACCACTTGCTTGATACTTGTCTTAGAGTCACACCTAATTAATTAGGGGCCCTGAAACGGAGAGAAAACTCTTATTTCACGAATTTTCCCTTGTATTTCTCCAACTGTTTCTTCAAAGCGTCGACAGCCGTGTCGATCGACTCCTCAAAACTCTTCGATTGCTTGCTGGCATAAAGGTCATCTCCTTTGAGCACAAGTCGAATGTCGGCAATCTTGTTTTCAGGGGTGTCGTTGTTGTCGAGCTTCAGATTGACTTCGGCATTAATGACTTCACTGTACTTGGCGCACAATTTCTCCACTTTTTGCGTGATGAAATCTTCAAGTTTTTGATCAGCCTTGAAGTGTACTGAGTTAATCATGACTTTCATAATGACTCCTTTCTTTTAAATAATCACCCTTTCGGGTGGGATTGTTTATGTATTTGCTTGAGTTGTTCGATGGTATTGTGGGCATAGATTTGAGTAGTGGCAAGCTCTTCGTGCCCCAACAGCTTTTGTATGGCCACCAAACTGGCGCCCTCGTCAAGGAGATGGGTCGCGAATGTGTGACGCAACACATGGGGACTCTTCTGCTTCAAGGTCGTAACACCTTCCAGCAGACAATGCACCTTGTAATATACGAAATAAGGCGACATCTCCTCCCCTTTGTCGTTGAGCAGCAAACGGTCCGCCTTTGTCTCAAAAGCGGCGTCTCTCACAACCTTATATTGATCTATCATCTCCATCATCTGCATTGATAACGGAATCAGCCGCTCTTTATTGCGCTTTCCATGCACTTTAATCAAGCACGCGGCCTTGTCGACATCAGCATCTCTCATTCCCCTGAGCTCTGCCTGACGCACACCGGTCTGATAGAGCATTTCAAACAAAAGTCGGTCTCGCATGGTTTGAAAATCGTTTGCTTCGGGGAACGACACCTTATTAATATCTTCCTCACTGACAAACTTGGCAAGAGGCTTGGGTTGCTTCAACGCTTTTATGTTGGTCATGGGCGATTTCTCCAGCAAGCCTTCACGGATGCAGTACTTATAAAAAGTCCGTAACGTCGACAGCTTCCTGTTGATACTTCTATTCTCCGTCCCATGCTGATGCAAATCCACTATATAAGAACGGACCATCACCGTCGTCGCCTTTTCCAGTTCATCCACTTCAAAATCCTTATGCAGGAATTTTGCGAACTGAATTAGGTCGTGTTCGTAGGCCGCGACCGTCAGCGATGAAAGTCTACGTTCCGCTTTCAGATAGTTTATAAACTGTTCGACCAACATAAAAAGAAAACTTCGCCGTAAAATTAGTAATAAAAAACCAATTTACGACGAAGTTCTTTAAAAAAATTATTTTCCTTTTCCGGCGATTACATATTCTCTTCAGCCTGACGGAGTTTTTGAACGTAGATGGCCTTCATCATTTGTGCGCGTTTGAGCACTGAAGGTTTGGTGAACTGCTGACGGGCACGCAATTCTCTCACGACGCCAGTCTTTTCGTACTTTCTCTTGTAGCGTTTCAAAGCTCTATCGATGCTTTCGCCTTCTTTTACAGGAACAATAATCATTTTAAAACACTTCCTTCTTTTAATTGTTTATAACTAGGTTAATTTTTGAGGCTGCAAAAATACACTTTTTTTTCATCCAAAATGCTTTCCCAGTAAAAAATGTTGTTTTTTTTGTCATCCTTTAATCTGAATAACAAAGCCTTCCCGAATCAAAGGAGACAAAAACGACCTCATTTCATCGACGGTAAACTTTTGCAGTCCCACTTCTGGAGTCGGTCGATCTATGGTATAAGCCATGACCTCGCGAGGCCTCAACAAACGCACAAGATCCATCCAGCCCAAAAGCACTTCTGGCGAGGAAGAGTCAAAGTCCTTGCTCTTAAGAAACATGGTTTGCAGGACAAAATCCCCATTGAATCGTTTCAATGCTTCAACAACACGACCCAGGTCGTACCCAGGACAAGGTTTGTTGATTCTCTTCACCAAGTCGTTTGTTGGCGCGTCAATCTTCATGATTGGGTTATCAACCTTTCGAAGCGCTTCAAAAACCTCAGGCCTGTGTACTTGGGTTGCATTGGAAAGCACTGAAACCTTTGCCAAAGGGAAATACTTGTCGCGCAAGGCTATGACATCGTCGATAATTTGCGGAAAATCTGGATGTATGGTTGACTCGCCATCACCGGAAAAAGTAATGGAATCGACAGGTATCCCATCTGCTAGCAAACTAACCAACTTCTGTTCGAGCAATTGCCTAACCTCCGCAGATTTAGGCAAACGGCTATCGCCAAGGCCATCCTTGTTCCATCCGCATTCACAATAGATACAGTCGAAGGTACAAATCTTACCATTGACAGGCAGCAGGTTAATCCCAAGCGAATTGCCCAAGCGCCGACTCTTTATCGGCCCAAAAACAGTTTCTTCTCTAACCATAATGCCTTATTCCCCTAACAGGTGCTCAAACAAGAAGTCGTCAATCTTGTTGAAGAGGTGCATACGGCACTCCCCAGAGCCATATTCATAGCCTCCATAAATGCCATGGTTCTTGTTGGGATAAATCATCAGATCGAACTGCTTGCCGTTCGAAATCATAGCCTTGATGAGTTCCATGGCATTCTGGTAATGCACATTGTCGTCACCGCTGCCATGACAGAGCAAGTAGTTACCCTTGATCATCGACGTGTTATGGACGGGTGAGTTGAGGTCGTAGCCATCAGGATTCTCTTGAGGGGTGCGCATGAAGCGTTCCGTGTAGACATTATCGTAATAACGCCAGTTGGTAACAGGAGCCACCGACACGGCCGTGCTGATGACATCAGCACCCTTGGTAATGCCATTGGCAGCCATAAACCCGCCATAGCTCCAGCCGTAGATACCTATTCTATCAGCGTCTACATAGGGTTGTTTGGCCATATACTTAGCCAGGGTGATCATGTCCTCGGTCTCGTATTTACCCAGTTGCAGGTATGTCATCTTCTTAAACACCTCACCTTGAGCACCGCTACCGCGGTTGTTGATGGAAACGCTGATGATGCCATGCTGTGCAAGCAGTTGCATCCACCAATAATCGCTGTTGGCCCACGAGTTGTTGACTGTTTGATAGCCAGGACCACCGTAGACGTAAATCAACACGGGGTATTTCTTGGCTGGGTCGAAGTCAGGAGGCAGGATCTGCCACGCATCAATTTCAACCTGGGTTCCATCAGGCAAAGTGAAAGCAGGATCGCTGATCTTCATAAGCTTCTTCTCTCCCAAGTTGAAGGTCTTCAACTTTTCGGCAAACTCATGGTTGTCCTCCAGCACACGTACCAACTTACCCTTGTTAGTATAGAGTTCATATTGGTTAGGCTGGCTGATGGACGAGTTTATATTAATTAGGTAACTAAAGTCATTGCTGAACCGGGCGTTGTTGGTACCAGAACGACCAATCACCTCGCGCATTTTGCCTTTCAGGTTGACAGCGTAGATCTGGCGGTCAACAGGAGAATTCTTTGCTGCCTGGAAATATACCTCTTTCCCGTCAAAGCCATAGACGCTTGTCACATCCCATGAGCCGGTGGTGAGCTGCTTGGCCTGCTTTCCGTCGAGACGGCAAAGGTAAATGTGGTTGTAGCCGCTCCTTTCAGAGGTCATCAGGAAGGTCTTGCCATCCTCAAGGAAATGCCAGTCATCAGTGATGTCGATATAATAGTCATTGGTTTCATCGTAGAACACCCGGCTCTTGCCCGTAGTGGCGTCGGCGGCCAGAATCTCCAAATGGTTCTGATGGCGGTTGAGGCGTTGTATGGCCAGCACATTGGCATCTTTTGTCCAAGCAATGCGAGGCAAGTAAATGTCAGTCTCAGTGCCTGTATCCATTTTCACCGTCTTACCACTTTCAAGGTCGTAGACATAAATCTCAACGATGGAGTTGTCCTCGCCAGCCTTGGGGTATTTGAAACTGTACCAATCGGGATAGAGGCCTTCAAACTCTTCCATCTGGAACTCGCGCACATTCGATTCGTCAAACTTCATGAAGGCAATTTTCTTGCTGTCGGGCGACCAATAAAAACCTTGCGAAAAGCTGAACTCCTCCTCATAGACCCAGTCGGGAGCACCATTGATGATATGGTTGTAAAGGCCATCGTTCGTAAATTGCTTCTCCTCCCCTGTCTTCAAGTCTTTGATGAAAAGATTGTTGTCGCGCATGAAAGCCACCTTAGTGGCATCAGGCGAGAAAGTAGCCAGACGCTGCTTACCGTTATCAGAGAGCGGCTGCAAGGTCTTGGTGGCGAAGTCATATACATAATAATTGGCATGGAAGGAATGACGATAAATGCTCTCCATATCGGTAAGACATAACATTTTATCTTCGTTTTCGCTCAATTCATAGTTCTGCAAACCAATAGGCAACGAGTCCGGATGCATGGTGAGATCGGCGATACCAAATAAGGTCTTCTCCAATTTGCCCGTCTTGTAATTGTAGATGTTGAGTTGGCCCTTCTCGAAAGAGGCGTATGTCTTGCCATCCTTCATCGAGTTCATGCCGCGTACACTCTTGGCATAGAACGTCGGGCGCATGTAAAGGTCTTCCAAATCGAAATTTTTCTTCTCTTGGGCCGAAGCCAACAAGGTTCCAAAAACAAGGAACAAACTGACTAGCAAGTATTTAAACTTCATAACAAATAGATTTGATTGCACAAAGATAGATTTTTTTCAAAAAAACGCCGAAAAAAAGTTGGAGGTTTACGAAAAAGCCGTATTTTTGCACCCGCATTTGGGACGGTAGCTCAGTTGGTTTAGAGCGCATGCTTGACAGGCATGAGGTCACAAGTTCGATCAGTAAAAACTAAAAACATAAAACACTGAGGCGCAGAGGCGATCTAAAAACGGCAATACGGTAGGTTTGTCACTGGTTCGAGTCCAGTACGTCCCACAAAGCACTGACAACCATTCCGTTGGCAACAACGGAATGGAACAAGTGCCACAGAATTGACACAGGTTTTTTATCGCCTTTCGTCCTCGAGACAAAAGGAGAAAAAAAAATGTCTGACGCGAATTCGAGATTACAGCTAAACTATGTTCCAGCAGTCTTAAGACACCAGCCCTCGCACGGGTGGTCTGTCGAGTATTATGTCCTCGACGGCAACGGCACCATGCGCCGGATGGTCGTCCGTATGAACGCCCTCCGGAAACGGTTCCAGCGCACCTCAGACTTCAAAGCGCACTGCAACCAGGTCGTCTGCAGCATCAATGCCAAGCTCGCAGGCGGCTGGACTCCGTTCGGTGAACAGCAGAACACACGTCTCTTCACCCCTATCAGCTTAGTGATCGACCAATACCTGAAAGAAAAGACCGCCGAGTTGCGGCCCGATTCGGTCATCAACTACAGGTCGTTCTGCAAGGTGCTGAGGGAGTGGATTGACGAAGTGTGCCCCAAGGCGCAGTGTTCGGCGTTCAACAAAGTGCTGGCTGTGAGGTTTATGGACTACATCGCCAACGAGAAGGGACTGTCGGGCAGGTCGTACAACAACCGCTTGAAGCAGGCACGAGCCTTTTTCTCATGGGCTGTGGATAAGTGCTACACAAAGGAGAATCCCTTCGCTTCGATGAAGACTAAGCGCGAGGATCCAAAGCAGCGTGTCCTCATCCCGGCTGACACCAGGACCAGGATAGCGGATTACTTCCGCAGGAAGAATCCGAACTACCTTGTGCTGTGTCAGCTTGTGTTCAATTCTTTGGTCAGGCCAAAGGAAGTATGGCGGCTTAAGATTTCCGATATCCACATTGACGACGGCTATATCGTCGTCACGGAGGAAGAGTCGAAGACCCATTACCGCCGTATCGCCACGCTCACGCCAAGGCTCCGCGACGACATCAGTATGATGATCGAGGGAGCGAAGCCGTCGATGTATCTCTTTGGCCATGGCTACAAGCCCAACGCCAAGCCCATCCGATACCAGAACTTCCGTATCGATTGGGCCAATATGCGCACCGAATTGGGCTTGCCTGACACGATGCAACTCTACAGCCTTCGCGACACGGGAATCAATGAGATGCTCAAAGCCGGCATCGACCCGCTCACTGTCATGCAGCACGCCGACCATCACGACCTGTCGATGACCACCCGCTATGCCAATCATGTCGACCCTAAACTGGTGGAGACCATCAGCACGAAGGCACCTAAGTTCTAATCCCAAATTCAAGTCACATGATCAAAAAGATTCGTTACCGCCTGGTGTGGAACCGGAGCGGATGCCTCAACCAAAGGGGCGAGGGCCTTGTGCAGATCGAGGCCGAACAGCAAGGTCGGAAAGCCTACTTTTCGACGCACACCTACCTGAAGCCCGAGCAGTTCACCAGAGGCTGTGTGGTGAACACCGATTTGGCCGATGGTCTCAACTATGCGCTTTACTCGATGATTCGCGAAGTCGAGGATGTCGAACTTGAGTATATCAAAAAAGGTGTCGAAGTCACCTTGCCTATACTCAAGGAAGCCGTAAAGGCGCATTTGTCGCCTTCGGCAAAGCTGATCGACTTCGGGCTCGAAGTCATCAACGCCAGCGAGCGCAACGAGGTGACCAAGAAGAACTACCGCACCTTGTTCAACAACCTGGAGCGGTTCCGAGCCGGAGTGCGTGTCACCGAGATCGACTATCAGTATGTCGTCAGCTACGATCGCTGGCTTCGTTCGCTGAACATTTCGCACAACACCAGGATCAGCCGCCTGCGTTTGCTGAGGGCTGTGTTGAACGAGGCGAAAAATCGCGACATCATCAGCTTCAATCCATTTGACAGGTTCAGAATCCAACAGATGGTGTCGAAGAAGGGTTATATCACCAAGGAACAGCTGCAGCAATTAGAGTCCATGAGGCTTAATGGGTACGATGATATCGTCCGCGACGCATTCTTGGTCGGATGTTATTGCGGCTTGCGCTTCAGCGACATCACGGCCTTGCGTCAACAGCACATCAAGGATGGCTGGCTGACCATCGCGATGCAGAAGACCAAGTTCACTGTCGAAATTCCCATCGGAACTCTTTTCGGAGGAAAGATGATGACCTTAGTAGGCAAGTACGGTGGCGACATCGGCAAACTAACAAAAAAGCTTGGACCTAACGCTTCGGTCAACAGGGCGCTTCGTCCTATACTTGACTCCATCGGCGCAGATGCCAAAATCACTTTCCATTCCAGTCGCCACACCTTTGCGACCCTTCTAGGCCAACAAGGCGTTGACCTGGCCACCATATCGAAACTGCTCGGGCATCAGAAGCTGCAGACCACGGAAATCTATCGTGAGGTCGACCGACGCAGTATCGAGATTGAGGTTTCAAAGGTGAAATAAGGCTTTTATCCAACTTGTTTCAACCTTCTTGGTCGTCCTAAAACGGCCAAGCGCACTCTTATTGACTGTACCGAATATGATGGTATCGCGCGCGCGAAGGGTGGAATTTCGGACATTAGGAAAAGTTTGGGAACAATTACTTCAGAAGTCATCAAAAACAAATACGCAACAACAGTTGTTTCAGGTCGTTGCGTATCGTTTTCAATAGACAATTCCAGTCGATTGTTTGCCTAATCTTGCATATATAGTGCAAGAATAGGCAAATTTCGACTTACGTAGGCGATGAGTTTCCGGCAGGATTCCAGATCACCAAATTCCCACTGTTGTTGAGTCCGGCCACTTGGGTGTACAGCTGGTCTTTCGCGAAGTTGATGGTCACGTGGCCGTTGCTTCCAACGCTGTTGAGGATTTGTGCATATTGCACATAACCTGAATCAGTGCCAGTTACATCGCAGTTTCCAGCTCCATCAAACACGGTGACATAGCGGATATTGTTCCCAAACGTCATATCGCCATTGTAGTTCCCAAACGTCATTGATTCGTTGTAGTTCCCAAACGTCATGTCGTAATTATCGTTCCCAAACGACATCATACCACATCCGTTCCCAAACGTCATGTCGTAGTTTTCGTTCCCAAACGACAGACCGCTATTTTCGTTCCCAAACGACAGATTGGAATTGAAGTTCCCAAACGACAGGCTCCTGTTGTTGTTCCCAAATGTCATCATACCACATCTGTTCCCAAACGATAGGCCAAAATTGCCGTTCCCAAACGACAGATTCATGTTGTAGTTCCCAAACGACAGACCGCCATTGTTGTTCCCAAACGACATACTGTTATTTCCGTTCCCAAACGACATCATGGAGCACCACGTTCCGAATTTGATCATATAGCTGTTCGCTCCAATTTCATTGGAAACGCAGCCAAAACAATACTCTCCACCAGCATCCTCAAAGGTGTTGATGAACATGTTGAAAGGCAGGTAAAGCTTCAAAGAGCCTGATTCACCATCCCTGTTTTTGGCCAACGATTTCGAACCTTTCATCATGGAAACGCCCTTTGCGCCTCTTGTGTTGATTGATGACATCTCTTCCGTGCCAGGATCGTCACCGCCACCGCCTTCGTAGGCTACAGGCATATAGCATTCCTTGATAACGTTTCCGGTCACTCCCATATACATTCCTTCTCCATTGTCCATCGTTTGGCAAACGATCGATGCGTCTTGGATCACTCCATCTTCGGTCACCCAAGTGAAGGTGTAGCAGTAACCCACTTCGCCGTCACGAGTTGCTCCTTTTGGACCCGGATCTGGTTCTGGACCTGGATCGGGACTGGGCGAAACTCCGCTGTTGGCGAATAGGATGTTCTTGAAGTCATAGCCGCATTCGTTGTTCCATTCGTCTTTCATGAAGAAGACAACGCCTTTGCCGTTTTCGGCATCAGCCCAGGCGAAGCGGTTGGTGTCGTTTGTGATGCAATACTTCAGTGCCCAGGCTTCGAGATCGCAGTCCTGGAAATAGGTGTCGCCGTCGTGATGGGCTGCGAAGGCGTTCTCATTGAGGCGGCTGGCATCGTCAGCTCTGACGATGATGTCGAACTGGTGTCCGGCACTTTGAGTTCCGTCTTGTGAAGTTGTGCATTGGTAGTCCGTGATCCGGTACCAGGTGCCAGGTGTAAGTTGGCCGCCGTTAGCGAGTGCCAACAGTTCAGAATAGGTGATCGATACGGCGAGTTTCGCGGCTTCACCGCCGCCGCCTCCTCCACCGCCGGACCCACCTTGCTCGTTCAATCTTGCGTTGATTCCATCCATCTTTAGTTCCTTTCTAATAGTTTAACATTGTTGAAATTGATCATAGCTGCAGTGATGCTGGTGGCAGAAATACGGATTTTGTCACCGATATAGCATGCAAATGGGAAGATGCAAACTCCGTCTTTGAATGCCACTTCATGGGGGATCTGAGCGTAGTGCTTGCCGTCTACGCTCACCTCGGCCACGATATCTCCACTTCCTTCGAGGTGGATTCTGGCGTTGGCCGACCTTGCTTCGAAACGGATCGTATTGCCGTTTTCGATGTTCAGTTTTTCGACTTTGTTCGATGAATTCATGATAGTAAGTTTTAGTCTATTGTTTCTTCAGTTTCTTCTCTATAAGGTGCGTTTTTCTTTTTGCCGCCAACTTCAATTGACGTGTTGCCACGCTGGAAGCGGGCGGTGGCGCCTTTCTCGATGTATTCCGGCAGTTTTGTCAGGAAGGTTAGCAATGCTGCAGCTCCGGTTATCTCGGCTATGAACGCTAGGACACTCCTGTCGATCACGGCTGTAGGAGGAATGCAGAAAGCCGCAATGCCTAGTCCGATAGAGACTATCATTGCCAGGTGAACGTACCAATCAACCACTTTAAGGAATCTTGCCATGTCTTATGTAGTTTGAGTTGGATAATACTTGATTTCCAGCAATTCGATGTTCTCATTTTGAGTCGCGAAGCTGATCGAGTCGTTGGCTTGCTTGTTTATGACGGTAGGATTGTCTTCGCTTCCTGGCGAAAAACTTCCCGCTGCCGTTTGGCTGCCGTTGAGGAAGTAATAGACAGGAGGCTCTCCAACGCTTTTCAATGTACGGTTGTCATTCACATAGATCGTTGAGGCAGGAATTATAAGTTCGTTGGTCTCAAATCCACCATGTCCGTCATCCTGCATCACGGCCGTTTGTTTGGCTCTTACGTCATCGAAGGCTTCAGCCTGTTCGGCTACGCTTTGGTGAAGCATCCGGTCGACAGCTCGCTCGGTGTCTGACATTACGTTGACGGTCTCGTCAAGGATGTAGCCAAACGAGGCTTGTGCCAGCTGCCCGTGGTCGCTCATGCTGACGTCTGACTGGTCGACCACGATGGAATAGTAGTCCAGCGCAGCGGGGTCATATTTCTGTGCACCTTGCTTGTTGGTAAGCAACTCATATATCCAGTTACGATACTGCGTCGGCACCATTCCGGTGTTTTGGTTCCAGCGGCGTTTGTCGTCTGTGTCGTCCAAAGCTCGGTAATGATCGGAAAATCGCCCGATGTTGTGTGCCGTGTTTGGCTGCAGCACATTCTCCCCCTGGCATATCAGTGTGTCGATGCCGCCAAGAGCGTTTACGAAGAGGAAGTATTTCTCCATTCCTGTCCGTTCTTCATAGATGTATCTTTGGCAAGCCACTTCCTGTTGCTTGCTGTTGACGAGGATAAGGTCGTAGAAGCCCTGCAGCTGGCTTGGCGATGTCACATTGGCCATTTGAATGAGTCGGCTGTATCGCACGTTGGCACTGAACACGCCCGCATCCGTTGCGCTTCTCACCGTGATTTCAATCGATTCGCCGTTTTTCCGATAGAACCTGGCAATCAGGTCGCATCCCGATCCGTAGTCAATCCAGGTAAGCCATTCGGGTGACTCGTAGTTCGTCACCTTCTCAATCGGTTGGTTGGTGAGGAAGTTGGCCATGCTCCACGACTGGAACGATTGCGACGACTTCAGCTTGGCGTTTGCGACATACCATCTGAGGCTATTCGTGTTGATCGCGCCCGAATCGCTTCCGCTAATTAACAGATGAAAGTATCCGGCACCTGGCGATTGGTCCAGTTCGGTGCTGTCGTTGGTCGGGATCACGGTGCTGAGGTAGGCGCCATAAAGTTCACCGAAGTCGATATCAATCTCTCCGTTGAAGTCAGGAGAGTAACTTCCGGTGAAGACGATGTCGGCATCGTTCCATTGGGCGTTGTCACGATCGTCGTATGGCCAGTATTTGAGTTGCACAGTGATATTCTCTGTCGCTTCAATCAACAGATGCGGCACGGTGTTTTTGGCGTACATGGCGTGCAGCGTTGGTCGCTGTGTCTGTGATATGATTACACTCATGATGGTTGCAAAGGTATATGTGGTTTTTGCGGTGGTAGTGACAATTTATGCTCGTTCTGCGACAAAGATGCAGTGACAGTTGAACAGTGTTTGCGAGTCTGCAAGGAAGGCTCTTTGTTCACCTGATTGCGGAAGCGATGTGTCTTTGTATATGACAAATCCGTTTACGGTGACCACCACATCATGGTTCCCTATGTCGATAGTTTGGCCTTCGTATAGCGGAAGTCCGAGATACTGCGACCCGCTGGAACCAGAGATGGTTATCGAAGAATCCGTCATTTCGTCGTATGACACGGCGTAGGTCGGATGTGTGTTCTCAAAATCCACCACCGTATTATCCCAAAGGTCTTCGATAACGTTCGGCGAGCCACCGGAGAATTTCAATACCCATTTCAGCTCGGTCCCTGCCGAAGGTGTGATGGGTGTGTCGGCGATGCCGTCCACATACTTTTTCACCAGGATCATCTCCACGTCAGTCAGGCCGAATCGGTCGTTCAATGGAGCAGATGCCGACACAGGCATCAGGTTTTGACCGGCAAAGAATTTCGGACGGCTCATGTCCATACCGAGGAATGTTCCAAGGTCGTACAATACCCTTCCTGTCAGACGAACGGGGTAGTTGAGGATGAGCTCGTTGTAGTTTTTCCAAAAGCGATCATACAATCCGTAGTTCGTCAGGTTCAATGCAAGGTCGGTCCCGGAATTGGTCTTATGTGGGATATAGTCCTGAGTCGTTCCGGTGGTTAGATAGTGGAAATTGGCGCTGAAGGCTTTTTGGCAGAGGATGATTTCCTGCTTGTCGTCTTCCTTGTTGCCGTTATATGATGTATGGAAGTGCAGGCGTTCGCCGATAAACGGCACCACGTCACGGGTTTGCATAGGCTTCACTAGGCCGCACAGCATCAGCGGCATTACATCCGACTGGCTGAAGGCTTCCGTTTCGTCGCTGTTGGCGCGGTCATACACGAAATGGTTGCTTCCAAGCGGCTCTTTCACTTGGTTGCCGGTGCTTAAGTCTCTTGTCAAGGCGTAGAATTGGCCAGTGGCTTTGCGAAGCACAAGGCAGTCATTATATGTCTGAGCAACCCATTGATCCTCGTTTGCTTCCACATAACCGCCATATTTTTCGACGAGTTTGTCGAAACTGTCGGCTGCCGGTGTCGTGCCTTCGAGGCTGTTTGTTGGGGTAAGCACGATGCGTTTCGAAGGGTTGAGTTGCACCTTGAAGTCGCCTTCCACCTTGTCGGAGAGGTCCATATCGGGCGTGGATGACAGCATGTCTTCCATCAGCACGATCTTGGCCGTCTTGGTCTCAGAGTTCACCACTGGTTGCGCGTGGAACTTTGCCAGCAGCCACGAAAGAAAGTCGCTGAGGGTGCAGCTTGGCACAAGGTCGCTGTACAACAGAATTGGGCGAACAAGGGCATCAGAGCAGTTATGCACGATGACCAGGTTGGCCAGAATGTTGTCGCCTGTCGTGTCATCGAAACAGTTTTCAGTGACCGTGTAGCCCAGGCACTCGAAAAGTCGGTGAAGCAGGCGATGAAGTTTCAGGAATGGAGCGATGCCGTAGCCTTCAGGTACGTACATAATCACATCGCCTTCGTGGGTTGTTCGTGCAGCCCATACCAACTGGTTGAGATAGTCAACCTCGTTATTGTATTGGTAAATCTTATTCTTTACTCCCTGTATTTCTTGCTCATACGGTGCAATGGCCACCGGGAAGATTGTGAAGTCTTGTGTGTCGTCGCCCTCGTAGCAGTCCTGCATGATATCCATTGCGGCTTCCACGCTGCCGAAGGTCATCTTCGACACACCTTCCGTGTCGGCTTCCTCGAAGATCTGTTTAAGGGTTTTATCCTTTGCTTTCACATACAGGTCGCTGCTGTCGATGGCTAGCGATGCGTCAATGCCTTCGAGGCGGTGTTCGGTGTCTATCACCAACTTGCCGCGTTTTTGCACAGGACCCACCTGTAAGATGGCATCCACCTTGTTTATATATCTTTCAGCTCGATCGATGCGTTCGCGATGTTCGAGCGTGGCCAGGTTGTGAGGCGACGATGGCAGCGTGGCTGGGATGGTGCTGTCGCCCTGGTCGCTCAGGAGCGGATTTGTCCGCTCCATCATAAGCGAAAAGCCTTCAGGGAGATCGAGTAGTCCTATTTCGGTAATGAGTTTCATCGCGTAGTTTGGTTTTTGAAGGTGTCGTGTTTTTTCTTGGCCATCATGATATCTCCATATTTCACGAATAGTCCGTTTTCGGCGCAATAGCGCATGATGGAGTTGAACTCTCGCATGGCCTGCCAGTCGACGTTGCTCACATCCATCGATGGAAAGCTCGCCGATGAAGTTGGAGAGGTGAAGCCGCCATCTGCGAAACCACGACTCACCGATCCCGAGCGGCCATGACTGCCCGAGCGGCGGTAGCGTTCCAGGTTTGCGATTTCCACGGGGTGTTTCCTCACAATCCAGTTAGGGATAACATACTCCGGACCCTCCTCACCTACGGTGGTCAGTGTGGTATGGCCTTCGGTGTATCCACCCTCGGCATAGCCGGTCAAGGTACGCTTTCCGGTGTTGGTCGATGCCGACGACCCACTGCTGTTCACGCTGGCATTCTTGATGGCGTCGCGTTGCGCGATGATGGTGGCTACCTCGGCACCAGTTGTGATGCCAATAGCGGCGGCCATGACGGCACCTGCCACGGGACCAAGTTGGGCGAAGGCCTGCATGACGGCCAAAGCACCTGCAGCTATCGTTTTGGCGATGTTGATCACCATGTCGACGTCGGCATACCTCTTTTGGATATCCAACTTCTTCTTCTCGTGTTCGGCCTCTATTTTCTCACGCTCTTCGGCATTGTCGCCAGCTGCTGTCAGACGTGCTTGGTATGTTGCCTCTTCCCTGGCCAAGGCGGCATCCTGCAGAGCCGTCATCATCGACTCGGCTTGGTTGGTGATTTGGCTGGTCTGCTCGGTGTACTTTTCGAGATATTTGACTTTGGTCTTGAAGACAAGCTTCTCGTAGGTCTCTTCAGAAAGGAGTTTGTTTTGGTGCAGCTTCTCCAGCCACATCATCTCGGTCTCGTATTCTTTCGAGAGCGACTGGTCTTCAAGCTGGGCGACAATCTTATCGCGTTGGCCATAGATCTTGTCCCAGAACTCCTCGTTCGCCTTGGGGTCGGCAATGGATGGGTCATTCAACCTGTCAGAATAGTCGAATCGGTCTTGCCATTCTTGTTCATACTTGGCGAGCTCCATTTGTTCCGCAATTCTTTCGCGGATCTGCTTCTGGAGGTCGATTTGTTTGTCGATTTCTTTAGAAGCATTGCCAGTTGGATTGGTAGTCGGTTTGATAGTTTTATTTGAACTGATTACCACCAGGTCTTTTCCTGCTTCGTTAATCATATCAATAATCACCTTCTCTTCTGCTTGTAAATCCCTTAACTGCTGGAAATGGTCTACACCACCCTCTTCGACAAACATATTCCTTCTCAACCTACCAAACTCATCCATCGAGTTGATGATTTGGTGCCATTCGCCAGTGGCATCCTTGTATATCTGAGGCACATTCTCCTCCATCCATTGTTTCACTTCCCACTGCTTGTTGGCATTTTCAGCAAGTTTCTGCTGCATGGCCTGAGTTTTGGCCATCTTGATCATACTATTTACGTAATTATCAAGTGCGCCAACATTATTGTTAATCAGTTCTCCTTCCTTGGTGAGACTTGCATGATAATCAGGTACAATGGTTTTGAGTTCTTTCAATGCTGCATTCCTGTTTTCATAGGTCGTGTTTGCATCTTCTACGATTTTTCGTAATGCCTGAACACGTCCGGCTTCGTCACTTGTCACTTCAGATATCTCTTTTTGTAGATCCAATTGAAATTTCTCCAACTTGGTCAGTTCTTTTGTTTCCTTCGTGAGATGCATAATGGAAATGACAAGTGCTGACACGGCAGCAGCAACCAACCCAAAGACAGTTGTTTTCATAACAGCGCTCATTGCAGCCCATGCAGCCGTAGCCGCTTGGATGTTGCCCGTAAGCAATGCTGTTGCTGCCGCGAGGCCCAATTTTGCGGCTTTCATGGTCGCGGTCCATGTCACCACAAGCTTTTGCCAAATCACCTGAGCTTTGAATGCGATTGTCAGAAGAGTTACTGTTATGACAACTGCCTTTATTTCCTTCCCGTATGTTGCCAATGCCTTAATCAAATAAGTGACAAGTTTTGTCGACTTCAGCATGATTGGATTGAGGCTTTGGCCAAGGGCAATGCTTGCATTTTTGAATTCTTTCCTGGCTTTATCCAACTGAGCGTTCAAGTTGTTGTTTTTAACCAGGTATTCATCAGTGACGGATGTTGCCTTTGAAAACTCTTGATTGGCCAAAGCTTGGGCGTCGGTAACGGCATCTATGTTCGTCGCCATGGCAGCCAACACGCTGACGGCGCGAGCGCCATCCAATCCCATTTCCTTGAAGATGGGCACGAGCGATGCGAAACCATCCTGGTCTTTCAGGGCCTTCAGAATGGTGATGATGGCTTGGTTGGCATCGTTCTGCAAAAGGTCGGTGAACGCTTTCACCTCCATGTTCGCGTATTCGGCAAACTTTGCAGGATCCTCGTAGAGCTTCATGACAAACTTTTGGAACGCAGTGGCCGCCATCTCCACTTTCATAGCCGACTGGTCCAATCCGGAGGCGAAGCCGATGATGTTGGCAGCAGAGATCTTGGTTTGTGCAGCCACACCAGCGAGCCTCTGTGTGAAGTCAACCAGGTAAGCTTCGCTTGCTGTTGACGCCTGGCCAACGGCGTTGATGGACGAAGCAATGCTGAGTAGCGCTTTTTCAATACCCATCGATGAGGTGTATCCTAGCACATCGGCAATCTTACCAAGGTTGCGGATGGCTCCCTCACCTAAATCCTCACCCAAGGCGACTTGGATCTGGTCGGCAGCACGTACAAATCCAAGGATATTATCCTTGCCTTGGATGCCAAGCTTGCCGGCATCACGTGCCAGGAGCAGCAGCTGTTCACGGCTGGTGCGGGTGTCGATTTTCATCAGTTCCTCGTCGAGGCCTTCCACCTCTTCATGGAGCAAGCCTGTCGTCTTCATCACGTCGCTATACACGTCGTCGAGTTTGGCGGCTTCTTCGGCAGACTTACGGAAGGCCATCGATAGGCCCGTTATGGCGGCAGTGCCCGCAGTCACCATGCCGAAGTACTTGTTGAAACCGTCTGCCAGGCCTTTCAGCGAAAGAGTGGCGCGCTTCTCCTCGGTCACTACAGCCTTGAACGAGGCTTCGAGCGACTTGATGCGTGAATTGACCTGCTGCAGCTGCTTCGATTTGTCGATGAACTGCTGTGTGCCAGGCACAAGTTGTCCAAGCTGCTTTCTCAGTTGCGACGCAGCCGACTTCAATTCATTGAGGCTTTTTGAGTTGAGGGTCTTCATCATGTCTGAGAAGTCCTTCATCTCCTTCTTTGCCACATTGAATTGTTTGCGTAGCTGGCTGGCATTCTTCGACATTTTGTCGCCGAGAGCCTTGTCACCAGCTTTGTAAGCGTCGGTGGCGGCGCGCTCATAGTGTTCTATTTCCGTTTCGAGTCTCTTCAGCTCGTTGCGGGCGGCTTGACCGTTGAGGGTCACTATTACTTCAGCTTCAGTGGTATTCTTAGCCATGTCTTTTTGATTTTCAGATTCTCATTCTTTCGATGCTTTGCACCATCTCTTTCACGGCTTCTTGGCCGTATTGTTCCGCCATAAGTCGTGAGAGTTGGTTCACCTCATGCCAATAGATCTTGTTGAACCAACGGTGTTTCTTCCTGTGGCCCGTTCCGGCCAACGAAGGAAGATCTCCGGCGTTGCCGCGTTTGTAGCCACGGCCGACGCCTTCGTCCCAGTAGTAGCCATAGAAGAGGAATGCAAACGTCACCTTGGCTGTGTCGTTGCCGCTTTCCATGCGCAGGAATGGCACAAGCGAGTCGAACGAGTTGATCAGCCGCCCGGTCGATTCGGGGCCGAAGCCAATCTTACCCATCCGCATCACCCATCGTTGTATGGTGATCTCAGCCCATTTCCGCAAGTCCACATAGTTCACTTCCATCGCTGTCAGGATTCAAGGGGATGATACGAGAGGTCGATGTCTTCGGCGAAATGAAGCACAAACTCATAGCCAGTATAATTGGATCCTGCATTGCGGATGCCATAGGGGATGTCGTGCAGGTCCCATTTGTCAACCAATGGTTTGTCATCTTCGTCGAAATGCTTGCCCAGTATAGAGATGATTCGTTCCATCCTTTGCCGGCATTCAACCTGTACCTTCCGGCGGTCTTCGTCGGCGGCCACCATCTCCATCACCCAGATGCTTTGCGAGGTCTGCTCGAAACCGCCCTGGTGCATACTGAAGTTGCCCACCTCGTTGTGTTCCAGCACCACGCACACCGGCAGTCCTTTCGTTTGGATCAGTTCGATGATGCCGTCGTAGCCCGCGGCGCTTTCCAATACCCATTCAGGCTTTTCAAGGCCTTCCACCTCTGGTTTCACGATAATGATTGGATCTATCTGATGTGGATTGACAGCACGAGGGGTGACGTGAGGGGTGACACTCGCTTGCTCCCTCTTGAACAGGATGGATTGTAAATAATCTAATGTCAGCATGATATCTTGATTTGCGGGCAAAGATACCCTACCCATGCTGTGGGCAAGTGACAAAAAAAGCCCCGCATTGCTGCGAGGCTTGTTAAGTTCAAAGTAAGTTCAAAGTAAGTTCAAAGTTCTGCGTCGGTTTGGATCTGCTCCATCAATTGGGTCATCTCCACACCCAGCTGATCGGCCTGTCCTTTCAGGTCGGCAAGACCAGCGTTGATCTCGCACATGCGAGTGATGATTTCTGCGCGTGTCATGCTGCACCTCCTTCCTTCGTCAAAGATGTGAGGGTGAGTTGGAATGCACCGCCAAGTTTCGGACGCGGACGTTCAACGATGGCTGAAGGCTTGTGCCAGGTGTGAGCCGAACTTGTACATGTACAAGTACCGCCTATGTTCTGCATAGGTTCACGTGGCTTGCGCACGGCCACGAGGAATCCTTTGCTCATGGCACGAAGCCTGACTCTTTCCTCTTCTCGGTCGCTGTTGGCCGTGACTACGATGTTGTTTTTACTGTGGCAATCACGGATGATTACCAGCGTTCTCGGTGCCGTCTCTCCGGCTGTTTTGACTTGTTTTTCCATTTTGGTTAAGCATTTGAGTTTGGGCAACAAAAGAGCGGTCGCCGTTTCGCTGCTTAACCAAGGAACCCCGTAGGGAAACTCGACGAAAGACGACCGCATGGTCTTTTGTTATATGTCTCGGGCAATAAAAAAAGCCCATTTTGTGGGCCTATTTCCGCAGCCCTGACGGGGATTTCTCCTTGATTAAGCGTTGCAAATATACAGCTATTTTGGAAAAGTCAAGCAAAAAGGCAAAAAAATTGCAGGGTTGCAACCTTGCAACCCCGCAATAAATGGCGTTTTTGAGGAAAAAAACTGCGACTTTTGGAAATTTTTGCAGGTTTTTGGGAAAGGAATCAGTTTTCCTTGCCTTGTGAATCGATGAAGTTCTGTTTGGTGTTGATGCCCTCCGTGGCCGCTCCTTCCTCATCTACCAATTTGCTCATGAGCCAATGATAGACGTTTTGCTGGCCTACAGTCACCACGTAGGCTTGCTCAAACTCCCAACCGAGCGTGCCCATGTAGTTCATGGCATCGACCATGGAGTTGAACTTCATTTCGCGGCCTTGGGCGTCGACGAGCTGCTTTTGGGCGTGTTGCTGCCAAAACGACGTCTCCTGTCCGAAGTCGATGGAGATGGTCACCTTCGTTCTCATGAGGTTGGTTTCGCCAATCAATTCGGCGTAGACCTTGTGAGGTTTCTGTTGTGCGTTTGCAACCAGGGCGGCAAACACAATCGCGATGATAAATAATACTTTCTTCATAGTGTTGTTGTTTAGGTTTGAGGCCACAAAGATATAAACATGTACCCAAAAACGCAAATTCGGGTACATATGGTGGCGTCATGTTCAAAAAAAGGCGAAAAAGTAACATAAGGAACGCCTCAATGTTATTTTTTCCCCGAAAAGTAACATAAGCAAAAAAAACCTCCACGCCGCAAGGCATGGAGGCCAAAAACATAAGCATATGAAAAGAATTACAACTTTCTCAATTGACCTCGATCCAGTCGTTGAGGTCGGCAAGCCTGTCAAGCTCCTTCTCGGCAGCCTCACGGGTGCAACTTTGCAGTCGATAGGTGTCCGGCAGCGTCACCAGAAGCTGCCCTGCCACGGCAGGTGTCAGCGGATAGTTCTCGTCGCGGTCGGTATTCAGCACCTGCAGACTGTATCCGTTGAGGCATTCACGGACGTAAAACACGTAACGTGGTAGTTCTGAATTGAAGTATCGTTTCATCTCTTTTGTATTTTGAATTTGATCAATAGAAATAGGAGTAGTGCCGCGGCAGCGACAACGGACACGATCCAGACCGTGCCGTTGTCCTGCCTGGCTTCCGAGGCCGCCTCCTTTCGCTGGGTTACTTGGTCGACGTTTTTTTGTGTGGCCACCGAGTCGGTCGCTGTGATGGACGACCTGTCCTCGCTCCTCTCAGTCGATATCTCCACACTCTTCACCGCGCCGATGCCGCCAGCAATGCCACCCTTTGGGGTAGCATTTCCGACGCCACTGGCGGCTGGCACGGTTGCGAGGGGTAGAATATAGGAAGAGTCAAGTATTGGTGGGTAGAACTCGATCTTATAGGATGTCCGTTCGGCGATGGAACTCCACAGGCTATCAACTCTGCGGAGCTCCACGCCTATCTCGTCGATGCTTGTGCGTGTCTCGAATCTGCTCGTTTCCAATCCGGCACGGCACCCAACGAGAAGGATAACCAATCCTAAAACAATCATTATGGACAGAAAAGTTCTCATTTGACGTAGTTCGCGATGAATTCCATGATGCCTTGCACGTCAGCACAGGCTTGGGCTTTGTCGGCATAGTCCATCGAGCGGACGATGGGGAACTCATCCACTCCTTCCTGCCGTATGGTGATGGTCACATGAGTCATGACATAAACTCCTTTCTGGCATCAAAGCTCGGGCAGGATTTATTGGCATAGTCGCGATGGCCACTCACTTTCACGATGGTTGGAAAAACAATTCTCAAAGCTTTGACGAGTCTACGCATGGCGGCTACCTGAGCATCAGTACGGGTGTCCTTGACATTCCCGTTGGCGTCTCGTCCACCTACATAGCAGATACCGATGGTCTTTGCATTATGGTCCTTAGTATGTGCGCCAACCTGGTCGAGCGGGCGACCTTGCTCGATGGTGCCGTCGATGTCTATGACGTAGTGATAACCTATGTCCTTCCATCCATTGCCTTGCGGCGGTTTAGAGGTATGCCAACGCTTAATGTCTGCAGCTTTGAAGTCTTTGCCTTCCTTCGTATCTGCGCAGTGAATGATGATTTCTTCGATAGGTCTCATTTTTTCCTCCTTTCTCCCTGATCCCTATCAATGGCCGCGATGGAGAGGGCGACGAGGATCTCGGCCACGGTAGCGATGCCAAGCACGACCACCTCGGCGATAAACGCCCAGCCGAAACCACGCCAAGCCAAGATGGCAAGCACTATCAGAGCCACCAATACAATCATTTTAATGAAATAATGTAGTGCCATAAATTTATGTTTGTAGGATGTTCTTTTCGTCGCAAAATTGGCAATTGCATATCGCTTTTCAGCGACAATTTCTCGATCCGCATCCGTGCCGCATTTGGGGCAGATGTGCCAATGAAGGTGTGCATCGTATTCTTCGCCGCAAGCTGGGCAAACGAATGGAATCTCGTGGTTCATATCAGCAAGATCGCCAATCCGACCACAATTCCAATCATTGACGCCAAGAGATCTTTCCAAGATGGCACGCCATACTTGATATCGACAATCTCTTTTGATGCGGCAATGAGTGAGGCAAGCAGGAATGCACCTAGCAAAGGCATCCATCCCCTACACGCATGGGTCAGCAACATGCACAGCACCTGAGCGATGATCAGTCCGCAAATGAAATGCAAAAGCTTGTCAGTCTTGATGGCATAAAGCCAAGAAAGAATCTTTTTCATACTAATTATACCATCCGAAAATCCAACTGACGAACATGGCAAGAAAGCCACCGAGGGCAACACCAGCAACCGATGGGAACCAGTACCAAGGTGTCCATGGTTTTTTGGTAACGAGGGCGCGTAAGGCCTCGAACAACGGGAGACCGATACTCGCACCAAGGACAAGCACCCCAAGAAGGTACTCAATAGCCTTGTCTCTCCATCCAAAGGCCGCAAATAGTGTGATTGTTACCGCCGCAATGATAAGGCTTACAATGAAAGCGATTGTAGCCTTCGTGGAATCCCCGGGAACTACGGCGTGTTCCTCAAGCCACTGTGCTAATTTCTTCATGATATAATAGTTTTAATGGTTAGTGTTTATTCATTTTTCTTACTGCAGCAGCTTCGCGCTTTTGCCGCTCGATCTCGCTGTCCATAGCCGAGAGAACGTCATGCAACCTGGCATTGTCGATCATCTCATTGTCCTGCGGGCGGCCGTCATTCAGCATCAGGTGAAACTCCTGCAGCTGCTTGAAGGGGTTGTATATGCTCGAAACGCCATCCTTAGGGTCGCTCTTGGCAAACACGTTGGGATAGAGTGGCGCAATCTGCACCATCACCGACTGCCACCAAAGCTTCAGCATGGTGGCCATGACTTGCGACACCGGGCGAGGCTCATCCTGAAGACCGAGTTTCGGCAGGATGATGTCGAAGTGAGCAAGGTCGCGGTCGTCGTCGTAGATGCGGAACTGTGTGTCAGTCTCAAACCAGTCTCCAAAGCTCATGTCACGCAAAAACCCATCCACCTTCGTTGGGTTGGGTAGACTATCGGGTTCCGAGTCGATGATCCAGGCAAAGCGGTCGCAGAAGTCAACGATTTCGTGCTGCTGCAGCCTGAAGTCAGAGCCATCTGGACCCACAAATTTGTCGGTGGCGTCGTATCGGCGTATGCCGGTAAGCTCGCACATCAGCACGAACAGCAGTTCCTCACGGGTCAGCTGCAGCAGCAGCGTCTCCACAATCTTGCGGAATTGGTCGAGCGACAGTTCCGACCAGGTTGCCGGTGCCTTCAGTTCAATCATAGGAAGTTGGCCACTGTGCCGTCGCCAGCGTTGAAGGGCTTGGGCAGTTCATAACGGTCCGATGCGACAAACTCGGCGAAGTCATCCTCATGCTTCAGCATCCATTGGCGCGCTTCGATGGCGAAATGGTCGGCATTGGGGCTGCCGGTCACGAAGCCGAGAGTCGCCATCCTCACCCAACGAAGCACAATCCTCTGGTTGTCGTTGAGGCCTTCGTTGCGATAGAGCAGCAGCAGTGCGTCAATCTCAGCGTTGGAGATATAGTTGGCCACAGGACCACGAAGCGACTCCGACATCTTCGGTTGCAGCTCGTAGAACTCATGCCATTTGGTCATCTGCATCGACGATGGCGCATATTGGCGCACGATGACGGTAGTTGGCATGAAATTGTTGGTCAGGTAGTTGAATTGCTCGGTGAGGCGCCAATCCTCATACGCTACCGTAGTCAGCAGCAGTTTCACCAGGCTGTCGCAGTCTGTACGAAGTCGGCTTTGGAGGCTTTGCGCCAGCTTATCGGTTCGCTGTTGCGATGCAGGACTCATTTTGTCGTTGTTCTGAACCACGAATCCGGCTTCACTCAACTGCAGATCCATCTCCGAGAGCATCGTCGCATAAGCCAGTTCGCAAATCACACGGCTGACATAGGTGCGAAGCTTCTCGTGCGGATCAGGTGAGCCATCGGCGATATCTATTTCAAGCATATCGGCGATATCCTCACCGATGATATGTTCTGTGACCCACTGTTGGGCACGGTCCAAAAAGTCGGAAATACGGTCGACTTTAGACTTCAGGTTAAACGAGGGCAGGTATTTCACCACCTCTTCGAGAGTTGATACGATCATACTGCAGTGTTTTGGATTTCTTGTTTTCCGCTCTTAGCCTGGTCGAGCGTCACGAAAGTGTATTCTGGCACCGTCAGAACGAAGTCCGACGGCCAATTGTTGATTTTCTTAATGGCGGCGAAGGGACGCATGGCGCGGTCGATCATCGGCTTCGAGAGGGCCTGCTTCATCAGAAAGATCTCCCTGATGTTCGACCCGCTGAGGCTGTTCGAGTTCTTGCCAGGTGTGGCACCGATGAGAGACGGGTGCACTCCCATGGCGTAGCTCACCACGTTCGCTCCTGTCTCGTAGTCGGTCAAGTACTCGCCCTCCTGAACGTTGTTGTCCACCTTCTCGATGGTGAAGTACTTCTCTACCGTCGAACCGTTGCCCGACGGCACAAGCTTGGCCAGCGAAGCAAGTGCCTTGCCTGCGTTGTCCTCGCCGGTCAGCGTGTCGTTGATCTCCTTGATGAGTTTATCCTTCAGCTGTGTTACGGCCTTTTGGTCGTTGATGTCGATGCCTTCCTGGGCGGCTTTTTCATCAAGATAGGTTGGCGAAATGTAGATAATGTGCTTCACGCCCAGGTTATGCTTCAGGATGGCCTTCTTCAATGCAGGGATGCTGGCCAGGTGGTCATACCATCCGGAGCGGAAAATCGAATACCAGGCAGGATATGAGTAGTAAGGTCTGCCGGGGCTGGCCATGTAGATGGGATAGACCAATCTGTCTTCAGGCTTTTTTGCACCGAGGTGGCTCATGATGTCGAGCACGTCGTCAAATTCATCCACCACATACGACTCTTCGATGTTCGATTCACTCGGGTTGTCGTCCCACTTCGAGCTGTAGAGATGTGAAATGATCTCACCTTTCTCATTGATACGCCAGCGGCTGAACATCGCTTCACGGTGGATGATGCTGTAGATCGACTTATGGTCCTTCGAGGCAAGCAGCAAAGGGAAAGCGTTGGCGAAGTGGCTCAGGTCGGTCAGCACCTCCTGATAATACATGGAGATATCACAGCGTTGGCACCAATCGAACACTTCACCGGCATGGATGTCGAGGCGGTCAACCACCTTGCCGCCGATGAGGTTGCCTTTTTTGTCGTGCACCTGTTCTTTGGGGTCTTCGCTATAAATAAGCTTCTGCAGCTTCGGACCCAGGCCGTAGCACACCTGCCAGTTGAACTGGGCATTGGCACCCACAACCTCCACACGGTCAATCTTGTCTTGTACATGCTGAGGCAGCAGGTTAGACACACCCCAAGGAGCAACGCTATATTTCCCAATTGGCACGGGCTGCAGGTGCTTCTCATCCATGAATACAGCCGCTTTGTTGGGCATCATAAGGACGGCTTGTGCCTCGCGGGCATACAGCACGTCGTCCATGAGATACACCAGGCCGTTGTTGCTCTCGTCCTGCTTCTTTAATTTCTTACTCATATATAGACCTCCTCTCCGTTGAATTCGATGATGCTGTCGATGTTCACAGTGCGCACCTCACCGGAAGGGAGACACACAATGTTGAAGCGGCGGCCTTTGGAATACATGCCGTCTTTGGGACCGAAGGAGTCATCCTCGTTCTTATTGCTCAGTTCGGCATCAGGAACAAAGATCTTCCGGCCGTCTTCAGCCACCCAAGTAATGGAAAACCTTTTCTGGAGTTGCACCAGTTCAAAGATTTTCGAGTTGTGGATTCTGCTCATAATATCAAGAATTTGCGGCAAAAGTAATCCCCTCGTTTCGGGCTCGGGTGACAAAAAAATCGCCGCCTTGCCAGGTGTAAGCCGCCGCAAGGCGGCGATTTTTTTATATGGGTCAGCCTCCAAACTTAAAAAGTCCAATCGGCTGACCCATAGGCGTTTTTCCCTTCCGCTTTTTTCAAAAAGCGGAATTTCGTCTGAAAAGACCCGCGCGCCGCCCTCTCGGAATTTGGGCAATTGCGCCTTGTTTTTTGCGAAATATGCACAAGGCATTTGCAGGGATGGGGGTCGGTGGGCGCGGCTTTGAGTGGCGGCGGCTCGTTCGCCGCCGTCACTCGTTCGCGCTTTAGTAGTTGATTTCTCCGTTGTCGCGGAATGAATAATAACGACCTGCACCTATTATTATATGGTCGTGGAAATGGATGTCCATCAGCTTGCAGGCGGCCACCAATTTTTGAGTGAGTAGTCGGTCGTCTTGGCTCGGTCGCGGGTTTCCGCTTGGGTGGTTGTGGCTCAAGATTATTGACGTGGCCATGCAGCCAAGCGCGCCCATCATCACGAGGCGAGGGTCTACTATTACATTGGTCATCCCTCCGTCGCTTAGCCTCATAAAGCCTTTGAGCCTATTGTCTTGGTTTAGATAGAGCACGATGGCGGTCTCGTAAATCGTTGTCGTGTCTTGGTCGTAGGCTGCGAGTAGTTCCTCGTATGCCGTGCGGCTGTCCTTAATTTGTTTTGCTTCTCTCAATGTGGGTTTGCTTTTGAGTGTGTACTCTTTTACAAATTGCTGTTTCATTGTGTTGGGGTTTTAAATGTTAGGGTATAATCTTATAAGGTCTTTTCGTGGTTGGCTATTGGTGGCGGCTGCATAGGCGAACACGATGCCACCACCAAGGGCGCGGACTGCTGCGGTGGCGGTTGTTCCAGTGGCCACTACATTGTCAATTATCAAAATCCGTTTATCGGTTGGGGTTGGCTCGGTGGTGTAAAATCCCAATTTCCCGGGTAGAATGTGCCGGCCTTGTTTCTTCAATGTGTAGAGGGTTTCGCGTTCGCTACCTCTCAGGATGTCGCGCACCTCGGAGGCGGTTGTCTTTGCAATCATTCGGCAAAGTTCGAGCGTATAAGTGGCGCGCCCCGTGTGGCTCGGCATGGGAACAAGTACCGCGTTTGTTGGGATGTACTGCACCATTTCAGCGGCCGCTTTCCAGATTGCCCATTTATCGCCGTTCTTCATCGCGTGGGCGGTCTCACATCGACCGCCCTGCCTATAGTTGCCCGTTGCAAAGTATCGCGTTTGCATGGCTTAACCCTCCAAAATTTGGGTTCTCGCCTTGCGGCTCGTCAATACCTTAATCATTGCCACGGCTTCAATGCTCGTTGTTGTCAATTCGGCAAAGTGCAGGCAATTGAAAGCGCCAAAGCAAAATGCCAAATAAATGGCGCATTGTTCGGGCTTGGTAAAGGCAAATTTCATATTTATTTGCTCCGACTCGCTTACAGTCGTGGCGTGGCTGAAAGCCTTGTCAATGCCTTTATAGGTGTCATTGTCGTGGCTGCCGCACTCGTTGTCCCACCTGTTCCACATATAAAACAGGCATTCGCAAACCTTATCCACATAGGCGCGGATTTGTTTGTCGTTCATCTTCACTTCTTGCACTTTGGTCGTGCCGTCCTTTAATACATTTATCTTTTTCATATTGAGTTGATTTTGAGATTTATTCTTTCGGGCTTGATCCGGTAACTTTTTTAATTTTAATTCGTTCACTTTCAGCATTTTTTTATTTCATTCCCCCAGGAATCACCGTATAACTTTTGCTGCGTGAAGAGAGTAGGCTGTGGCAAGTCAAGGACGGCTCGAAAAATACTACCCGCAGGTGTGGAGATTTTTCAGGGAGCCGCTCGACTTGTGCCTTGACTTGCAGAGACAGCCGAAACTATCTTTGCAGCAACAAGTGGTACGGAATGATTTCATGGGAGGAATACCGATGGAAAGTGCTGAAACCGTGAACACCGATTGAAAAACCTCGCGAAGCGTAAACAATCGCCGATTAGGCGTCAACAAATAGCGTGAGCCAGGCGGGAGACCGGAGCGGATGAACCGCCCATGTGCGGTAGGAGAAAGACGAAAGTCCAGAAAGTGTCCTTTAGGGCATTGCCATGAAAGCAATGGTCTGACCGACAACATGAACAAAGGCACGACTTCATATTGGCGGGCTGACGATTGCCACGGCAACGCCCGTTAAAAAGGACTCTTTCAAATGGACCTTCGCCTTTCGTGTGCGGTGGGTGATGGAGCGATTCAGGAGTATAGGGATGTCGCCGTGCGGTGGGAAACAGAAAACCCCGGCAGGATGTCGGCACGACTTCCTGACGGGGTTTTCTTCCGCTTAGGCCTGTACGGTTGGCTGCTCTTGCCGTTCACAGCAAATGCAGACAACCGGCGGCAGCCTGGACAAAGTGTCGGCACGACTCTTTGGTTAGGCTGACGGGCTTTGGAAGCTCAGAGTGTTGAAAGACATAAGTCCATCACCGGGCGAAGCGAAAGGTGTGGGCTATGCCTTCCAACTCTCTGAGCGACTATTATATAGATAACATTATCAAATTAAGCACTATTGAGCGTGCTTAATTTGTCACAATGCTTTTTGCTTTTGGACATGGGGCATCGCGGCACGGGTATAATAATATGCGGCCATAGGCCGCTCCGATTAAGGGCGGGACGCTGAGGAATGTGGGCTGAGGGAAAGTGCCGCGATGCCCCATGGCGACCTTTGCGGCGGCTGCCGGAGGCGCGTCACGACGCAAAGCAAAAGCAAAAAGCAATCATGCCCATCTAAACGTGCCATTATCGTATGGCATCATCAGGCATCCCAATAGGTTGGTATCGTATGCATCCGTCGCGTCGGTCCTGAGCTCGTAGGGTAACGAGGAATCTGTTTCCAAGGATTTCTCGGCAGATTTATCTTTTCGGAATCCCTTTTCGCCGATCTTCACGGCGGCCAACTGAATTGCCTGGATCAATTCGGGGTTATTGTCTCGGTTGATTACTGCCACCAGTCTTTCCTGTCCGGTGAAAGAGTTGTTGATGATGAGGTGCTTTCGATCGTGTGCCATAGGATTTCCCATGTAAACAGGCTTCACCTTCCACCCTGCCAGGCGAAACTCTTCCACAACGATATCGTAGGCAGTGTGTCCTGTCTCAACATAGTTAGTCGCCTTTGCCGTTGAGTCGTAGTAATAGACCACGGTCTTATCGTGCTGTGGTGCATAATACTCGATGAACTTGGCAATACACTCTTTCAGTCGGTTGTTATACTTGGTATAGAAAGACTTCAAGGTCTTGTGCATCTTGCCTTGAATCTGAGCGGCGACCAACCAAGTTATCTGGGCATTGTAGTCGAACGCTATGGCTATTGGTTTGTCGCGCTGCAGGTCGGTATCGAGCAGACAGTCGTAGTTCTGGCTACGGTAGTCGTTAAGCTTGGAATTGTCGTTGGCCAGGTATGTGTTTACTTTGATCGTGAAGTTTTGGTAGAACTTTCCTTCGACCTCCGTCACTCGCTTGCAGAGGATAGAGGTTTGGAATACCAGTGGCGTAAGGTCGCGCTTGCAGCGTTTCACGTAGTCGAGACCGACAACAGCTATATTGTCCTTGATCGAGCGCTGCACATAGTAGAAAGCATTGTTTCTTAAGATATTGATTCTTGCATTGATATAAGCTAACTCCCTTTGTGTGTAAGTTGTTTGTGGAGCCATTAGCAGCTGCTGGCGTCGTTTCTCCATCTTGATGATCAACTCACACAGTTCTTTGTCACATTCCTTTTCGTACTTGAACAGCCAGGAGCCTTCCTTGCCGGCAGGAAGGTCGCTGAAGTAATGGACTCCCCAAAGATGGGGAAATTTGCTTGGGTCGTTGAAGTACCTGGAGGAACCACCCAGTGCTGGTAGCAGCTCGTTGGAAAGCTTCTCAGGGTCGATGCCTTTGGCCTCATCGCAGACCATCCAATGCACAGTCAATGAGTTTGCGGACATCACCACCTCTTGTGAGACGATGATCATGATGGTTCCGTTCGCAAACCACACCACGTCTTTCAGATCGTGGGGGACGAAAATCGGCTTCTTGAATCCGAGCCGTTTGTCGGGTGCGTGGCCAATGACATAATGAATATCACGATGCCATCCGAAATCTTCCAAGGCCATGAGTGCAGACGGCAGCGTCCGGCTGTGAGCCTGACGGAAAGAGTTGGCGTAGTATACACCGGTGCTGCCAGGCATCTCCAATACATTTTCACGGATACGAAGAGCAACCGTGTAGGACTTGCCCCATCGACGAGCGGCAAAGTTGACTGAATTCTTTGCCGAACACTGGATATAGCGTTGCTGGCCAATATGCAGGTATGTCTTATTCATTTTCGGTCACCTCCTCGAATTCGGCATCCTCATCCATGAACTTCTGCATGTATTTGTCAGCCTTTTCCTTATCCTTCTTCGTGAACTTCACTCCGATGGCCTCAGGGTCGTAGGTAATTTGGACCGTGTCGATGGTCAGGTATTTCTGAGCGTCGAGGATCTCGCCTTCGTCCTGGTCGAGACGGAACAGGAAACCGAGGGTCTTGGCTTGCTTTCGAAGTTCGGCGGCCAATGGGAAATTACGAGCCTTGGCTGCTGCATAGGCTTCCTCCATCAGTGCTTCAGCCTTAATTTTCATCCAGTTCTTGTGCGCTGTCGGCACATCACCAAGCAGCTGAGACGTCAGGGCGATGATATTGTAGGCTTGGCTTGTCGTTATCTTATAGGTGTCGGTCAACCTACGACGAACTTCTTTTCTGCTTATCCATGGGTTTTCGATCTGCATGGCGTAGCAGTCACGCACTTGAATAATGAGTGTCTGCGACGATTGAGGCAGTTCTTTGAAACCTTCCACGCCATCGGGCAGGTGTTTACGGAGTAGGTCTAGAGAATCTTCACGCATTTTCGCTGTTGTTTTGTTCTGCGAGGTGCATCAGCATCTCTTTGATTGCGTCGGGAGAGCCGCTTTCAGCGTAGCGGCGGATATCGTATCTGAGTTGGATCTTCGTCTTCTGCTTGCCGCGATTGTAGGCTATAGACAACTCGTTTTCTGGGTGAAGCTTAATGAGTGTTGCCAGTTCATCAGGATCCATCCCAATGAAAAAGGCAATATCCTGGACCGTCATAAACAAGGCAGCCAGTTCAAACACTTTCTGGTCTTTATCCAATCCGGAAAGACTGTCGAAGAATTGTTCCGACATCGTCTTTGAGTCGTTGGATTTCTGCGGGTCGGTCAGTGGTGTAGATGCACTCATTGCGGTAGTTTTGTGTTGCGTTTGCCGAGGTAATTACGGCCACTTCATATTCTTTTCCTTGTGCGATGTAAGCCTTTGCATGGCTGTCGGAAAGGAAGATCTCGTCGGCCACGTTTTGGAGTTGGTTCAGCAGCTGCCGGTGTCGGATCATCACGTCGCGGTCGAGGATGACTGTCACCTTTTCAACCTCCATTTCTTCCTTCAGCTTCATCAGCTGGCGTAGCCATCCGTCTGTGACGCTGTAGGAGAGCACGGTTACTTTGGCTCCCTTGCCCGCCATGGCCACGATTTGCCTGAGCATGTTCATGGAGTTTTGGCGGGCAACGCGGACGCTGTTGACTTCAATCTTCGCTATTTCCATATATGGAAGCAGCCGAGTGTTGACCCGGCTGCCGTTTATTTTAGATGCTGATGCCTCGTTCCTTCAGCCGTTGCAGTGTCTCATCCTTGATGGGAACGCTGTGGCCAATGAGAGCGGCAGTGCGTTTCTGCACTTCGAGCTTCATTTCGTCTGTCCAGGATTCCTTTTTAAGGGCCTTGGCAATATAGGAGCGGTCGTTGAAGGGGTTGTAGGCTTTTTCTGAAGCCTGTTTTGCCTCTTCTTCGAGACGCGCTTTCTCTTCCTCGAAAAGCTTCCAGCGTTTCTTCAGCGATTCACGATGTTCGAACAGCTGCTTGCGCCAGTCGGCACGACCGGCATCGCTGTTGGCCTCTTTCATCATGGCGTGGCAGTATTGGAATTCTTTGTACTCCTCACTGTTTTTCAGCCAGAGTTCTTTAAGTGTCGGCGGCAGCTTATCGGGGTCGTACTTCTCATGTCGCTGAAGATCCAGGTATGTGACGATATCGCTGTCATCGGCGTCGTCGGTTCCCTGTTTCGGGGAATTTTCGGGAATTTTGGATTCATTCCCTAAATCTTGTGCAGGTTGCACTTCCACTGGCGTTTTCGGTGTCTCTTCCCTTCCTGGCAGTGGACGCAGGTTGGGAATGTGTGCCAGGCGAGAAAGCTCCGTGTTGAGGTGCTTACGATCGCGGCGGCACATGATCATGCGGTTGGTGTTGGCGTTGGAGCTGAAACGCAACAAGACGGCCACTCCTTCATCGAAGGAGTAACCGTCATGTTGGTGAAGCCATTCTAATACTGGATTCATAAATGCATTATTAGATTAGCCATTGGACGGGGTGAACTCGTCGGTATCGCAGTTCAAGGTACCGTCGGCGAGGACGATATTGCCCTTGTAGATGGGCAGGGCCTTGTAGTCGGGGCACTCGGCCTCGAAGGTCACGCCCTTGCTGGAACCTGCAGCATCGCCAGAGGTGACGTTGGGCGTCACGTCGCAGCGATAGTGCGAGTGTCCGATGATACGATAGTAACCGTCGTGCCAGGCTACGAACACACCATCTCCGTTGACCACGGCATCGGAGAGCACGGCTGCCTCGGGCGTCAGCTTGGGGAAGCGGAAGCTCAGTTTGTTGACGTACATCTTCGAGTCGCGTTCACCGGTGGCTTCGGCTGAGAGAACGCCTTCGCCCTGGGTGTTGTAGATGCGGATCCACTTGGCACCAGACTTCAGCGTGAAACTACCGTCGTAGCCGATGTATTCATCAGCTTCAGTAGCATCCGTGAGGTTGTCGGTGATGGTGGGCCATGCCGTGATTTGGTCGGATGCGATGAAGTACACGTACTTACCGATACCCGAGCCATTAGCCTGGCCAATGGTGAAAGGCACATTGGAGAGTGCCAAAGCGAGGACCATGACTGCTCCTGTTCTAACTATTTTTCTCATTTGTATAAGCGATTAAGGGTTAGACATAGAGGAGCGCGCCCGAAGGCGCGCACCTCGTTAGCGTTTAGGAACCAACCACACCGTTGATCTTGACCGTGAGGTCGATGTCGTCGGTGGCGTTGGTCAGGCGCAGTGTGCCGGTCACGGCAGCTGCGCCGCTGAATGTGACAGTGAGCGTTGCTCCTCCTTCGGCGTTGGCTTCTTCAGCCGTGATAGTGTCGTCACTGACAGTCAAGCCAGCACCACTGATGGTGACGGCGGTCGAGCTGGTCAGGTTATAACCTTGGAAGATCACTTCGGCGGTCTTCGACACGTTGGCCGTCGTGGTGATGGTCACTTCCTCATCGCTGACGGTGGCATACACCGAGTCGTCGTTGATGTTGTAGGAGGCGGTCATCAGGAAGCGAGCGTCTACGCTGGTGAAGTTGACACCCATCCAGCAGTCGGTGAACATGGCAACGACCTTCGGGTTGCCGGGATTGAACAGGCGGAACTCGCCAGTGGCTTCTTCGCCCGTGCCAATGCCGTCCAAACCGACGCGCATGTTCTTCTTGCCATCGGTGATGATGACGTAGCCCATGCCGGCCATGCCTTCGCAACTCACGAGGCGGCACTTCTTGTCAGTACCGATGAGGTACTCCTGGGAAGCGTCGGTGGTGGCGTTTGCGTTGTTGAAGTTCTGATCCTGGTACCACTGGGTGTACATCAGTTTGATCATCTCTTCGACGAACATTTCGGCCTTCTTGATGCGGTTGTTGCGCTTGTTCCAGGCGAGTTGCAGCTTCACGCCAGCGTTGTAGCGGTTGATACCGCCCAGCTGCATGTAGTTGCCCTTGTTGAGAGCGATGGCACCAGCGGTCTTCTCTTGCTCGATGATGGTCTTGAAGCCATCGAAGTTGCAGAGGTTGGTGGTGTCGTCGGGGTCGTACTCACCTTGCCAGATGCACTCGTTGAGGCCTTCCGAAAGGGCAGCCATCTTGGCCACGGCGATGTCGCGGACCATAGTCTGAGTGATCATCGGGATTTTGTCGGTCGGCTTGCTGTAGATGGTCTTCAGCAGCGGCTCAGGGTCAAACTCGGCTTCATACTGGAGGTGTTTTGTCTCCAAGGTGCGAGCTTTGATTTCGGCAACTCCGTCAGGATTCCAAGCGGTCTTGTAGGGCTTGTAGTTGCCACTTTCGTCAATGTAGCCCTCAACTTCCTTGCCGCGCAGACCGTTGATGACGGTCATGTGCTTCACGGTGTCGTTGATCAACACACGAGGCATGGCAAGAGCTTCTTTACGATATCTGGTGCCGGACTCGGCGAGGGCTTCGCAGATTTGAATTTGTGATGCAGGCATTTTACAATGAATTAAAGGTTAGTGAATTCAGTTACTTACCCATGCGTTTAAGCAGGTCGTTGCAATAACCCTCGGGATCGTCGGCATATGCGAGGTTGTCGGTGATGTGGTCCCCATTGTGCGCTGCTGAAGCAGGCGGCAGGGGTCGTTTGTTCAGCTCCTCGATGGTGGCTTTGAGGCTGGCGATTTCGGTCGTCTTGGCCTCGTTGTCACTTTGGAGGTTAGCGTTCTCGTTCTTCAGCTGGCTGATTTCGGCCGCCTGGTCGCTGATGGTCTGGCTGTTGGTTTGGTTCAGGGCCTTCTCGTTGGCGATGGCAGTGTCGATGTCGGTCAGCTGCTCTTTGTTCAGGCTCACGCATTCATCAACCATTTCGAGGTTGGCGCATGAGGGAACAGCTTGCAGGTTTTCCAGTCCTTCCATTTTTGTGATATTGAGATTTGACAGTTCAACAACTTTTGCCACGGCAGCGTCGAAATTGCCGATTGAGTCGATAAGAGTGCCAAGGGCTTCCTTGGCTTGATAGGTGCGGCCTTTCAGCTGCTCTTCCGTCACATTGGGACGGTTGGCGCGGATATCGGCCTTGAATTTTTCGTTAGTCGGGTTGAGGATGCGTTCCTTGATCAGCTTGAAATCGCCGTCAAGGGCACTCTCAAACTCTTCGTTTTTAGAGTCAGAGCCATCGGCATAGATGCGGAGATGCACCATGCCATCGGCTTCTTTGGCTTCTTTCGGATAGTCTGCGATTTGGATCATCGTCCCGATGCAGCCGACTCTGTTGGTTTCGCGGTTGGCCATGATGTGGGTGCAATAGCTACCGACATACATGGCGGCGCTGCACATGTAGCCATCGACGAAGGCAAGCACAGGCTTTTGGCAAGCCTGGATGGCTTCGGCGAGATCGGGCACACTGTCGGCAGCGCCACCACCGCTATCGATTCGGAGTATATGACCAATGACTTCCTCTTTGGCATCAGCTTCGCGAAGCATCGTGGCGATGGTTCGGGTGCCGATCATTCCGCATCCGGCATCGTCGCGAAGCATGGTGCCTTCGAGATGGATCAGGTTGACTTTACGTCCGACAGGGATGTGTTGTGACTGCTTGTGAGTGATGAAGGCCTGCGAGTTCTCGCCCTCTGGCGCAAACTCCAAGCCCATCAGCAGCCCATAAAGCACCTGACGGTTGGCAGCAGCCGTCTGTGGCTCAATGAGCCAAGGCTGCTGGAATATGGCGTTGAAAAGAGAAATGCGCATAGGATTTTGCAATTAGTGGTGCAAAAGTATCCCATGCGCATTGGCGTGCGGTGACTATACAATTATCGCAACAGGCTTGTTTTCGACTGGTAATTGACTTGTATCGACACCTCCCTGGTGTCCATCGATTGATATCGGTTTGAGATCACAAGGTAGGCAGGATAGGATTTTGAGCCTATCGTGTATCTCTTTCCATCGACGGCGATGGCGTACACCACGACCGGTCGACCTGCATACTTTTTCGCCAGTTCCGTGTCCTCCTCTTTCCTGACCACAAAAGGAAGCGAAACCTCGTAGTGCGGTCCCGAATCGTCAATCACCAGTTCTTCCGTTAGGTCGGTCGAGGTTTGGTCGATGCTCTTGAACCAGTGTGAGCCGTCAATATATACGACGGGGATATCCCTTTGGGCTTGCTCCTGTTCCTGCTGGACCCATTGGTCGTTGACCTCGTTTTGCTCCTTGAAGCCAATTTTGTAGATGCCAATCTTATTCATTTCGGTGACGATTTAATGACTAAAAATTCTTTTTTCGGCTCGTTTTTTCCGTGACGGAATAATGACTAAAAATGTTAGTATACCATTGGCGAGACTCGGTTCTCCTCGGTTTTGTCGACGTGTCGCCACCAGTCGCGGGTCATGCTGCTGATCATTGTCTCGGTGTAGTCGATATGGTATTGGTTGAGGAAGGCGCAGACGCCCTGCTTGACCTTCAGGCGGGCATCTTCGTCCTTCGTCTCGTGCTGGCCTTCGATGTAGCCGTCCATAAAGGTGTGGAACGCTTTCCTGAAGTTGGTTTCAAAGAACTGTTTCACCTTCTTGTGGCCTTTTGAGGAGAGCCTGTTTCGCCAAAGCGTGTTGCAATAATACACCTTATGCGTCGAATGGCAGTACACTTTTTCATCCCGCTTCAGAGGGAGCTCTATCATCACGGTCTCTTCCTCCGGGAATTGTTCCTCCTCGGTCTTCGGCTGAAGCTCCAGATATGGAATCATGAGGTAGACCAGTACGGATCCGTGAGTCGGATGCACCACGCCATCCTGATATGAGTCCTGGAGCCATTGCTTCAGTTTTTTGCCCACATGGGCTTTCACATACATGCCTTCCATAGTGTTTCCTCCTTTCAATCTGTCTCAATATGCATTAATTTGACAAAATGACAATGCAATTTGACAAAGTTGATTTTCAGTAATTTGCGCTTGTCTGTCATTGATTTGTCACTTTTGCACCGATTTTCGCGTTTTTCGTAATTCATTGATTTTCAGTTTTGTCACTTTTGTCAAATCTTTTGTCACATTAATTTCGCCGTTTTCAGATTTGACAAAAAATTTGACAAAATTTTGTCGTTGATTTTTAGTTAGTTGTCTTTCTATTTGTCATATTGTCAAATTGTCATTTTGTTTCTCGAACTGCTTTTAAAAAAGGTAATTAATAAAAAGGGCAAAAAAAAGAGGTCACCATGGGTCCGCCTCTTCCTTGGCCGCTTTGTTCTCGATATAGAAGCCACCATAGCGCTGTTGGCCGGTGGTGTCGAATAGGTTCAGCTTGCCGCGCTTGCGCTCGGTGTCGGAGCGTCTCTCCATGAACCAGTCCGGGTTGTAGGAGTAGCCGCGGATCTCGCACCAGCCGATGACCTTCTTGGTGAACGTCTTCTTCTTCGCCCAGCTCTCCTCCTTACGAGACAGGGCTGCCTTGTATGCCAGGTAGCACACTTCGTCGTCGAGGATCTTGTTGAACTTGTCGTCGAAGTAGTCGTCGGCCCAGTCGAGGAAGTCGAGACCGATCTGCGCCTTGCGGATGCGGGCGTTGATGTCGGGCATGTCGGGGTCGATGAGGCCATAGCGCATGTATGCTACCACGCACTGAAGCATGAAGTTATAGAATAGGTTCCAGTCTCGGTCGTCGTATTGCTTCAGCAGGTCGCGGCCGAACTCCGTCCTGGGCGACCGTTCCTTCAGCCCTGACTCGGAGTTGGCACTGTGGTAGTAGTCGCTGAAGCTGACGAACTGGATGCGTCGGCGAAGCGAGTCGTCGAAACGCTTGATGGCGTGGTTGGAAGTGAAGGCGAACTTCGGAGCCTTGTCGAAGGGAATGACGAACTCGGAAGTGTTCTTCGGGTTGATCACCAGGTCGCCGGTGATATCGGGAAGGAATCTGTTGAGGTCGATCTTCGAGTTCAGGTCATCGATGTGGATGATATCGGTGTCGTAGTCGATGCGTTGGAAGACGAACTGCCAGTTGTTGTCCTTCATGTTCTGGCCATTGAGGAACTCGCGCTTGCGCACTTCCTTCAGTGAGTCGATAAAGAACGACTTGCCGGTACCGCCTTTGTGGTTGCCTTCGTCCTCTTCGAGGATGTTGGTCTCCATACAATAGACAGCCTTGGCCGAACCTCTCACCTTATACTTGCAGAGGAGATATCCGATGCTCGTCACCTTGTTGAGGAAGTTCTTCTCGATGGAGCGTTGCTCCTGCTCGGTCAGCTCGGCACCATTGCGTCGCGCTTCCTCTTCCTCACGCCAATACTTGTTGCCGGTGTTCCAGACGTAGCGGATATAGTCGAAGTCGGCCACGTCGCCCACACTATACATATCATTGGCATTTGTCAAATTGTCCATTTCTTTCAAAATGACGGTGTAATTGGGGGTTTGGGGGTCGGCCTTGGCAAGGAGTTCGAGAGCCCAAGCGTAATTCTGTGTATAGCTGACCTTAAACAAATCCCCTACCGGGCTGAAGTCGCGAGGAATCACCTTGTGCTGCAGCACGAAGAACGGCGACTTGGTGGCATCCACCTTTTCAATACCATCCTTCGTTACCTTGAATATGCCATTTCGGAAGAAGAAATATTCCGACGATTCGGTGAACGCGCTAAAGTCGGGATGGATGTCGTCCAGGTTCTTCAGCGAGTCGAGGCTTATCTGCTTGGAGCGGTGGATGGTGTTCTCCAGCTGCACTGAATAATACTCCGGACGTTCCATCAGGAAATTGATCAGGAAGCGCCTGCAGGTCGACGCCATGTCCGACTCGGGGATTTCCTCCACCACGTTGTCGGCCACATGGACGAACTTGAAGATGCCCTTCCGGTCGGTAGGCATCTTGTGGAATCCGTTGGCCTGAAGGAACTGGTATAGGTGGGCATTGCTGATTTCGAGCTTTGGGTTGCCGTTCTTGTCGGTGGTCTCCATCCAAAACTTCAGTGGCTTGGCCAGCTTCACCAGGCTGTATCGGAATTCCTTGTATGGATCGATTTGGCCGCGCTTGTAATACATGCAGAAGTCCTTGATGTCCTTGCAAGGCTTCTCGTTGCCGTTGTCATCACGTTTGCCGGTACCGTATTGGCCAAGGTCGGCGGGCAGGTTGATGACCTTGATGTCGAGGTCTTTCAAGGCGAGCTTGTAGGCTCCGGCCTGACCTGTCGCGTCGGCATCGAAGAGGACGTTGAGGTTGATGCAGAGTCGCTTCAGCTTGCTGATGGTGTCGTAGCTGAGGGGTTCGGTCTCTGAGTTTGGCCAGCACACCACGTGGCCGGCATGATGGACGTTGAGTGCGTCGCTGCCGCCGCTGCAGATGGTGAGATTCTCCCAGCGTTCGTCCTTCTCGTCGGCCAGCAGCTCTTCCTCTTCGCTTTTCTTGGACTTCTTGCTGTATTCCACCTTGTGAGGATAGACACCTTTCAAGGCATTCTCCCAGGCTTCGCGGAACATGCGGCAACCAAAGATATAGCCGCGAGGCTTCTTGCCGTAGAACATGAATCGGTTCTTGCCGAAAGGCGTGTAGATGCGACCCCATTCGCCGTAGTCGTACATCATGATTGGGAAGTCGTCGGTGGCTTCCACCTTCCAGGAGTATTCGCCCTTGCCCTTGCCCTCCTTGGTGGGCAGGATGTAGCCATCGAGGGGGACCAGGAAAAGCTCGTCGCAGTCCTCTTGTGTGATGCAGGGCTTCCCGTTTTTATCTTTTGGGCCCAACACGGCCAGTTCGGCATCGGTGAACTTGCCCGATGGGCGTTTGATGACGCGCATCTCTGACGTGTAGGCCACCTTCGTCCACAGGCCTTCCTTGCTGTAGGTCTTCTTGGATCCGTCGACGTCGATACAGCAGCGTTGGCAGATGATGGCCACGGCACCTTTGAAGTCGGCGTGCTCGTGTTCCATCACGAAGTTGACCATGTTCTTTGCCTTGTTGTCGGCGCCGCCATGGTCCTTGATGTACCATTTTCCGCCCTGGGCGAAAATGCTTGCCGATGGGTGTGCGTCATCGTCGCGGAGGCTGACCAGGTTCGACGTCTTTCCCGGGTCGAATGTCGGGAAGTAAGACTTGAAAAGGTCGGCGCCGCCGTTGGTTTTATCATACAGGTCGTCAGTCTTGATCATAGTGCTCGGGTTTTACGAGGTGTCCGTCTGAATACCAGATGTTGGTTTTGACCAGGTGCTCGGGGTCGTCGACGGGGGCAATCTTGAAATAGAAGTTGCCGATGTGCTCCTCGAGGCCTCGTTCCACGATGACGAGTTCTTTGCCTCGGAATGACTCAACCGGGAAGGCCTTCGATGCCAGGACAACCTCACCCACTTCGAACGGGATTTGTTTGCGGAAGCGTTTCATCCTGCTTTCGGGGGTGACTCTGAGGCGGAACTTGTTGGTCTCGTACACGGCATTGGTGCCGCAGCAGTTTTTGGCTTTCTTGCCGCTGCCGCAAGGACACGGATCGTTGCGGCCAACACGTTTGTCGGTGCGATGAATGGTGGGTGATTCGGAGTCAACGCCGGCCTCGATGATGGTGTAAGGCATGTGGCCAGTGGATTTAATCAGTAGTTCTCTTTTCCTTTTCATGGCTACGTGGTTTATAATGTTTGAAAAATTGATAGACTTCTTCCTTGAAGTCCTTGCATTTCTGGAAATAGCGTTCGCGGTTGTCGTAGTATTGGGCTCGTTCCAGGTCTTTCATGACTTAACGGATTGGCGGTGTTGGTTGGTAGGGTTTTTTGTTCGACGCTTCAATCTCGGCCATGATGTCGTCCATTTCGGAGTGGAAGCGGATCTGATGTTTCTTGCAGGGCTGCCCGTTGGTGAGGTTGTGATAGAAAGTCTTGTATTTGACTCCGATGGCCTTGGCCGCCTCGGATGCGGATGCAAAGGTCTTCCATCCGGTTTCAAACTTGACGTCAACTTTCTTGCGTTTTGGCCGACCTTTGGCCTTGGGCTTTGGTGCCGGAACAGTTGGAACAATCTCCTGCTCGGCTTGGTACCAAGCTTCATCCAACCCGGCCAAAGCAGACTTTACGCTTTCGGCATCGTCTCCGTTTACCGCATCTTCAAGAGTGTTTTCGCAAGCGACAATATATTGCTTGCCTTTTTCCGTGAGTTTGTCTTCCATCAGTTGTCGTTTCTCTTCGGACTCGAAGAAACGGCGGGCTCCAGCCGAGAAGATGGCATCGTCTTCGGGTGTGTCGGGCAATATCGTCTCATCTGGGGTTGGATAGGGCTTCGGTTCTGGCATTTCATCGTCCGTGTTGATGATGACACTAGGATCGATGGAAGGCGTTACGTCAGTGGTTACTTCGGTTTTGAAGTGGTCGATCAGCGTGATGACCTCTTCGGCAGTGATGTCTATTTGGCATTTAGGATAGGTGATTATCATAATGAGATGTTTTTGTTTGTGAATAATATGCAAGCCGGTTGGTCGACGCGGACGCGGAGATAGCCGCTCTTGGTTCGGCCGCTTTTATGGGCATGGCAAACCGACAGGCGGCTTTGGCCTTGCCTAATCGTTTGGCGGTTGCCGCAATGGCGGCAGGTGTTGCCCTGCATGATGCGGCGCACTTCGGGGTCGGTGTATTCCTCGATGTCGAACAAGGTGTTTTCCATGGCAGTTTTGAGTTGTTCAGTTAGTAGGTAGGATGTATGAATGACGACCTCGTTGTTTGTAGTTCTCCGCTGAGAACTGTCTTTCTATGATGTAGATGGCGTTGGCTTTGAGTTTCAGGCAGGCACGGTTCACCCATTTGGTGCAGGGATAGCCGTCCTTTGGCCCAAATCCGACAGTTTGTTTGAATGCGAAGCCGTTTTCCGTCTCTACGCGTTCCATTGGGAGTCTGAAGAAGCCTACATGGCGGAGGGCTTTCTTCAGCTTGCGGGGCACTTTGCTGGATCGCTTCATAAAGCGCTTGAATTCTCGATTGGCTTTCTCCGACATCTTGAACGTTAAGGCTTTGGTGAAAACCTTCGGCTCTTCCGACTCGTTCACGAATGCTTCAGCGCCTTCGATGTCATCTGTTGGCCATGGTTTGGGGTCGATTATTTGGTCTTTTGGAATCAGTAAGCCTTGGACTTTGCCAGGCTGGTAGTTGATTGGGAATTTTGTGGGCATGGTTTATTCTCCTTATCTCATCATTAGCAATAATTGGCCAAGTGGGCCAAGTTGTTCTACTATTTTCTTCTCCATGTTCTCGACGTACTTTGCCCATTGGTTGTCGGCCTTGACGATGTGGGCAGTGTGGATGGAGTATTGCTGCAGGCACCATTCCGAGCGCCATATCGTGGCGGGATGGTCTAATAGCCAGTTGTCCCGTTCGGGGTCGCGGTAGCGTGCCCTTGACTTGGTGAGCATCTGGTCGGGGATGTCGAAGGTGACGCACCAGTCGGTGCTGACGATCATCGAGAGCCAATGGATAGCCTTGTCAGGCTCTTCAGTGAAGAAGCAGAAACCAACCGATGTCGACCTTTGGCCTTTGGCAGCGTGATTTGTTGTGTTGGTCAGCGTGTCGCCTGCCATCAGGCTTTTGTATTCCTTGTCGGACATGAAGCGGTGTACTATCATTTCTTTGTCAGGTTGAAGGTTACGGTGATTGCCTTGGGTTGGCCATACATGCAGTTCTCAGGCCAGCAGTGAGCCGTCACGTGTGCGTATTGGTTGGGGTCGTCATCCTCGCCGTATGCAGGCTCGATGATCAGCTGTTGGATGTCTCTCTCCGGGTCGAAGCCATATTGCCATGGCCATTCGTCGAAGAGCCTGTCGATGGCTTTTTTGTAGTGGGTCTTTTTCATGGCTTCAGCTGTTGTATTTGTCGATGAGGTAGCGAACGATGCCGTCTATGGTTAACTTATAGCTTGTCAAGCCAACGAAGAATCGGCCTGACATATCGAAGCAACTATGCTTCGGTTTCAGTCGGCAGGATTGGTAGAAGTTCAGCAGCTCTCCGTTTTTGGCAATGAAGGCTTTGCCGCTCTTGTACCAGCCGTATTTATAGGTTTCACCATCTATAAAGGCGCCATACATTGTATCGACTTTATCAAGGTTGAGTTTCATTGTTTTTCTCTTTTGAAGTGTTCGATTACTTTTTCTTGGAAGTCTTCGTCGTTGGGGCAGGCTCCGTATTGTTCGCAGGGGTAGTCGTCGAGGACTTCACATTCGATGCAGTGGATCATGGGTTGCACCTTCCACCAAGTTTGATGATAAACACTTGCTCTTCAGGTGCGCCCCAATCAGGATTCCCTTTGCCCATTATGATTTCATCCAGACCGAAAAGCATAGTGCGTTTTGTATAACCACGTCGCAAAAGAACATGTGTGTATCCTCGTGGAAAAGCCTTGCACACATCCGTCCAAATGCCTAACATATATCTTTTTAAGGCAATGTTTTGGTAATTGGCTTTCAAAGCCTTGTAATCAACAAGGCGTTTTTCCCAATAGGGCTTTATCTCGCGGTACTCTTCTGTCTTTTCTCCTCTCTCAATCATATCGTACCATTTTGCTTTAAGGGATAAGTGCAGTATTTTCATTGGTCGCCTCCTTTCTTGAAAATGATTATCCGTTTGCCTTCGGGAATTAGTGAAACGATTTCCTCAAAAGTTGGGGGTTGTGCTTCACCATATAATTCGGATTTTAGCATGTCGCGGAATGCAAATTCATGCGTAAACACCGGCCTGCCTAACGTTTCTTGAATTGCTTTGTGGAACACATCCATGGGAACGCAAAGCCGATCTTGCTCCAATTGGAACTCTGCTATCTGTCTGGAAGTCCAACCTTCCCATGCTTTGCTATCGAAAAAAGCGATTGCTTCTTCTTTGGTCAGTTGTTTCATAGCCTCTTCCCTCCTTTCGTGAAGTAGAGGATTGCCAAGACTGAATTGAGCACTGGAATCAATACGATTAGTATTGTTCCAACGGAACATTCAATATCTCTTTCGACGAAGTAACAGACTGCGTAAACTAAACTCCACACATAGAACAACATGCCGAGGCAGGTCAGGTAGCCTAATAGAAACTCGTTCATTTCTCACCTCCTTCCTCTTCTTCGATTCTTTGAAGCTCGATTTCGAATTCGATGATTTTCTGTCTTCTCTTCTCGGCTTCTTCATTTATCTTCCTTTCAAAGGTATTATCGACCTTCCTGATGCGGAACATCATGACGATCAAAATCGGCAACATGACTGTGGACGCGCTCAGGAACATATATCTAATAGGGTGATTTTGTGTCAGCCAGTATCCACAACATATGAGCAGGTTGATAGTGGCCAATTGGAACGATTGGCGAGTTAACTTTAGCGACTTTTTAAATAAGTCGGGCGGTGTGAGTTGGTTGAGTTTGTCTTTGAATTTCATAGTTCACCTCCTTCCTTCAGCACAGCTGCTTGCTCGGCAAAGCGGTAGGTCTTTCTAACGGGGTGGATTGTCATAAAGAAGACATACTCGTAATTGCATTCTCTGCCTTCTGGGCAGCAATCCAAACGGCTATTGTCACCTCTTAAGACAAGTCGTTTGGTACGAGGATATGCTTCATTCAGTTCCTCCAGTTTGTGGCGGATTTCCTCTTTCAGTGCATCGAGCGAAATGACGTCGGGAATCAAGCAGTTTTCGAACTTCTTGATGAATTCAATCACCTCTCTGCATTTCCTGTTGGAGGGGCTGTAGGTTTGAGGTTTTTCAATGTAGTACATCATAGCGCACCTCCTATCATAGTGTTCTCGAAATACTCCTTTGGGAAAATCATGGCCATGCCGGATTCGGACACCGTCTGGATCCATTTCACATGCACATAATTCAGGTCGGTTTTCTTGTAGAAAAGCTCGTGGGCTTCCACGCCGGTGACGATGGCGTGGTTGAAGCCAGGCTTTCGCCAGTCCTTCAGGCGTTGAGCCTGTCGGTCTGATAGCTCAATGGGCTTCATCTTGATGTCGCGGAAGCGGACATTGGCCGCTTCGATGCCAAACTGCTGCAGGACGCCTTCGTAGAAGCTGACGAGTCTGCCGCTGCCGCGTCGATGGACGCTGATTTTGTTTTGATTTTCCATATTGATATGTTTTTAGGGTTGGTTTGAGGGGCAGCGCGGAATCGAACCGCCTGACAGCGTTAATTGGGTGAAAAGTTCGCGTCAGCTCCATTACTGCCCCATTTGACGGGTTTATTGTCCGTCAATGTTGTTTTCTTTATGGCTATTGAGGATGCCCATCTCGTGAAGGTTTTGTCGCAATACATCCTCTTCCTTGGCCACCTCCATGAACCTGGCTTCCATGATGGCTTCTTCCTGACGGATGGCCTCGTCGCGGTTCTCGTTGATGCGCTTCAGCTGCTGAAGGTATTCTTGCCTGGCCTGTTCGCAGATCTCCTCTGCGTTGGCCATGATTTGGGCCTTCTTCAGTTGGAAGGCGCGCTTGGCGGCACGGCGTTCCTGTGCCAGTTCCTGCTCGATGACGTGCTGGTTGATCCAGCCTTCTTGTTTCATTTTGTCGTAATCTCTCATGATGTTGTTGTTTTTAGGTTGGTTATAAGTTGGAATGGTTGAAGATCATTCAACGATGATTTCAACCTTGTGTGTCTTCCTGATATACTCGAGGAGGGCTTCCTTCTCAAGCTTGGAAGGTTCGCGGTAGCCAAGGATCCAGGCAAGCACGGTGTCGATAGACTTGCCGCATTGCTCTGCAACGGCGACACGCAGTTTGCTTTTTTCGGTGGTGTCAAGGGAGCTCCAAAACTCCTTCATAGTCGCTTTTTGCATTGTGTTTTGTTTTGCGTTTGTTGTTTTATTTGTTATTTCGCACTGCAAAAGTAAATAAATTATTTACAAGGTCAAGAAAAAATTTACAAAAGTTATCAACAATTTTACGACATAACCGATTCAAAACAAATAAATAACTGTAAATTAGTACATTATGAACGCAAAAGAAATTCATGTAGGAAAGCTCCTGAAAGAAGCTTGTAGTCAAAGTAATTACAAGTACGCTGAAATTGCCGAACTCGCGGGCATTTCGCGTCAAACCCTAAACGGTTGGTTCAAGAAGCCCGACCTTTATGTAAAGGATTTGTTTACAATATCACAGGTCCTCGGTCGTGATTTGGTCGCTTTGTTTACGCAACCAACCGAAGAAGAGCAGCGCACGAAGGTTGTGCTCCAAATCGAGATTGATAAATCGAAGAGCAATGAGGTGCTTCAGTATATCAAAGACAAAAACCTGTATGAGATATTGAAATCAAATACATAACCTATGAAAAAGGAACCTGAGCAGTACGTCATTTTAAACGACGCCCTTCAGAATGTGGCGAAGCATATTTGGTACATGAAAGACTCGTATAGACCTGTTTTTGTAAAGATGGACCACTATGGTTCAGATCATTCTTTTGAGGCTTACTATGCTCGTCACAGGCCATCAGGTTTTAGTACGGAAAATTATCTATTCAAGGTTCAAGGCACTGACTTCAATGATATGATCCGTATTTTTGCACCCGCATTTGGGACGGTAGCTCAGTTGGTTTAGAGCGCATGCTTGACAGGCATGAGGTCACAAGTTCGATCCTTGTTCGCCCCACTTAAAGACGCTGCAAAGCGTCTTTTGCATCAACGGGAGGGACGTTAGCCCAGTTGGTTTAGAGCGCTGCCTTCACACGGCAGAGGTCACTGGTTCGAGTCCAGTACGTCCCACAAAAGCGAGCAAAGTTTTTGCCCGCTTTTTTTATTTGCACATATCACACTAATTCCCTACCTTTGCCGTTCCAATTAAAAACGAGCAAAACAAACCAAAACTGATATGATGCAACACAATATTGTACCTGAAGATTTAGCGAAGAAACTCTTTGCAGAAAGTGGCCTGCCGAGCATCGGAAGAGCTGGCATCCGTGAAATCAACAAGTTGGCCTTCGACCTCGAAGCTGCCAGTGGCAAGAAATTCATCCACATGGAGTTAGGCAACCCTGGATTGCCCGCTGCCCGTGCTGGAGTAGAAGCCCAGATCAAGGCCTTGCAAAATGGTGTGGCGGCCAACTATCCACCCATCGATGGCGTACCTATTTTAAAGAAAGAAGCCTCGCGTTTCATCAAGAACTTCCTTGACATCGACGTCGACCCCGCTAACTGTGTACCCACCGTCGGATCCATGCAGGGTGCCTTCGCCTCGTTCATGATTGCTGGACATTCAGACGCAAAGAAGAACACCATGCTCTTCATCGACCCCGGATTCCCTGTCCATAAGTTCCAAAACAAGGTGCTCGGCATCCCGATGGAGCATTTCGACATCTACGAATACCGTGGCGAGAAGCTGCGTGCTAAATTGGAAGAAGTGTTGAGTAAGGGTAACATCCACAGTCTGCTCTACTCCAACCCCAACAACCCGACATGGGTGTGCCTCACCGATGAGGAATTGCGCATCATCGGCGAACTGACCAATAAGTACAATGTCATCGTCATGGAAGACCTCGCCTATTTCGGCATGGACTTCCGCAAGGACTACAGCCATCCTGGCGAAGCCCCGTTCCAACCCACCGTGGGCAAATACACCGACTACTACATCCTGATGATCTCCAGCTCGAAAGCCTTCAGTTACGCTGGCGAACGTTGCGCCATCCTCGGCATCAGCAACAAGTTGGCCCAACACCACTTCCCCGACTTGAAAGCCTTCTGCGGACAGGAAGTCTTCTTGCGCGCCATACTCTTCGGCGCCTTGCACCCACTCAGTTCAGGCACTTCGCACTCGGCGCAACACGCTTTGGCCGCCGTGCTGAAAGCCGTCAATGACGGTACCTACAACTATCGTGAGGACGTGTTGGAATACGGCCGCAAGGCAGAGCTGATGAAGAAAGCCTTCATTGACAACGGCTTCTACATCACCTACGACGAAGACTGTGGTGAACCCATCGCCGACGGCTTCTACTTCACATACTGCTATCCAGGCTTCACAGGAGCCGACCTCGTGGAAGAAATGCTGTATTATGGTGTTTCTGGCATCTCGTTGGACACCTGTGGCAGCACCAAGCAAGGCGTCCGCGCCTGTACCTCGCTGATCCAGCGGGACGAGATCCCGATTCTGGCGGAGAGATTGAAGGCATTCGCCTTAGACCACCCCGTGAAGTGAAGTTGAGAGTTCAGAGTTTAGAGTAGAGACGCAAGGCATTGCGTCTCTATTTTTATGTTGAACGAGCCCAAAAGTCTTATTTTATTTAAAATCAATCTAAATTAGCATTTTGCCCTGAAATAAAACGAAAAGTCGAATAACAATTGCTTAAAATTCCCTAATTTCGTGGCTCCATAAATTTGACACAACAAATTCTAAAACTTAATCAATATGGCAAAATTCAGAGGAGCCATCGTAGTTGACACTGGCCTGCCCCTGCGGTGTCATCGAATTGGCAAAAGAAGTAAACGGAAAAGGTTACAATTACGCCTTCATGGCGAACCCCGAAGCCTGCATCGGCTGCGCTAGCTGTGGCATCACTTGCCCCGACGGCGTGATCAAGGTTTACAAGAAAGCCCTGTAATCAAAACCTATTGTCTAACAATCAAAAAATCTTACATAATGGGAGAATTAAAATTGATGAAGGGTAACGAGGCATTGGCTGAAGCCGCCATCCGTTGCGGTGCTGATGCTTATTTCGGATATCCCATCACTCCCCAGTCGGAAGTGATCGAGTATCTGTCGGAACAGAACCCTTATGAACGCACCGGTATGGTCGTTCTTCAAGCAGAAAGTGAATTGGCAGCCATCAACATGGTGTATGCCGCTGGTGCAGCTGGCAAGCATGTCATGACCTCTTCGTCCAGCCCAGGCGTTTGCCTGAAGCAGGAAGGTCTGGCATACATCGCCGGTGCTGAAGTGCCTTGCGTTTTCGCCGACGTCGTCCGTGGCGGCCCGGGCCTTGGCACCATCCAACCCTCTCAGGCCGACTATTTCCAAAACACTAAAGGTGGTGGCAATGGCGACTATCGTAATATTGTCCTCGCCCCTGCCTCCGTCCAGGAAATGGCCGACTTCGTGCCGCTGGGCTTCGACCTCGCCTTCAAGTATCGTATGGCAGTTTGCATCCTCTCCGATGGTGCTATCGGCCAAATGATGGAAAAGGTCGTTCTGCCTGAGCAGAAACCCCGCCTTACCGAAGAAGAAGTTAAAGCTAAATATCCTTGGGCTCTCACTGGCCGCAAGCGTGGTACGCAACACCGCGTCATCACCTCTTTGGACCTCGACTCAGCCCGCATGGAAGAGCACAACCGTCACCTCCAGCGCAAGTATGATGAAGTGACCAAGAATGAAGTCCGCTACGAAATGATTGACTGTGACGATGCCGAATACGTATTCGTCGCCTACGGCTCCAGCGCCCGTATCGCCCAAAAATCGGTGCAACTCGGCCGCGCTGCCGGCCTGAAGGTCGGTCTGCTCCGTCCCATTACCCTGTGGCCCTACCCCACCAAGGCTATCGAAAGCCTCATCGACAAGGGCGTCAAGGGATTCCTTTCTGTTGAATTGAGCTGCGGTCAGATGATCGAAGACGTTCGTCTGGCTTGCAACGGTCGTGTCAAGAGCGAACACTTCGGCCGCGTCGGTGGTATCATCCACACCCCGGAAGAAGTTCTTGAAGCTATGAAGAAACAAATTATAGGAGAATAAGACAATGGCAGAAATCACATTACAAGATATTATCCAGCCTGAAAACTTGGTTTATCAGAAATCAAAGCTGCTGACGGAAAAACCTTTCCACTACTGCCCAGGCTGCGGTCACGGCACAGTGCACCGCATCATCGCCGAAGTGCTCGAAGAACTTGGCGTTGACGACAAGACCATCGGCGTCTCCCCAGTAGGCTGCGCTGTTATGGCATACGATTACTTCGACGTCGACTTCGTTGAAGCCGCCCACGGCCGCGCCCCGGCGTGCGCCACTGGCATCAAGCGTGTTTGGCCTGACAAGGTCGTATTCTCCTATCAAGGCGATGGCGACCTCGCTGCTATCGGCACCTGCGAAACCATCCACACCTGCAACCGTGGTGAGAACATCACCATGATCTTCGTCAACAACGGTATTTACGGCATGACCGGTGGTCAGATGGCTCCTACCACTTTGGTGGGCATGAAGACCGCCACCACGCCTTATGGCCGTATGCCTCAGTGGCCCGACGGAACGCCTAACAACGGTTTCCCGCTCCAAATCACCCAATTGTTGGCTCAACTTCCTGGCACCCGCTATGTCACCCGTCAGGCTGTATTCAGCCCCGCCGCTGTGCGTAACGCTAAGAAGGCCATCAAAAAGGCTTTCCAGAACCAGATTGAGAACAAGAACGGTGTCAACTTCGTTGAAATCGTTTCGAACTGCAACTCCAACTGGAAGATGAGCGCCGTCGACGCCAACAAATGGCTGCAAGACAACATGCTGCCCGTCTATCCTTTGGGCGACCTTAAGGACAATTTCGAGCTGATTAAGAAATAACTAAAAACGACAAAGCTATGACAGAAGAAATTATTATAGCCGGTTTCGGCGGACAAGGTGTCTTGTCAATGGGTAAGATCCTTGCTTATAGTGGTATCATGCAGGACAAGGAAGTCAGCTGGATGCCTTCATACGGCCCGGAGATGCGTGGCGGCACGGCCAACGTTACCGTCATCGTCAGCGATGAGCGCGTGTGCTCCCCCATCCTCAACGCTTTCGACACTGCCGTCATTCTGAATCAGCAGTCACTCGACAAATTTGAGGACAAGGTGAAACCCGGTGGCTACCTCCTTTACGATCCCAACGGCATCACGAAGAAACCCACCCGTAAGGACATTCACATCTACAGCATCGAAGGCGCTCAACTTGCCTCCGATATGGGTAACAGCAAGGTGTTCAACATGATCATCTTAGGCGCTTTCCTGAAGCTGCGCCCCATCATCGACAACAAGAACGTCGAAGAGGGTCTGCGTCACTCCCTGCCGGAGCGTGCCCACAAGCTTATCCCGCTGAACATGCAGGCTGTCCAAGTCGGCATGGACAACGTGAAAGCTGAAAACTAAACAACTCGGTTTACCGAAAAAAAGAAAAAGCCGTTCCTTTGGGACGGCTTTTTTGTTCGGCAACAAACAAAAAAAGAGAGGCTGCCTGGGCAGCCTCTCTAAACGTATCGTTGAAAAAGCATTACTCTTTCACCTCAGCCTGCTCGGCAGGAGCTTCAGCAGGAGCCTCAACGGGAGCTTCGGCCTTAGGAGCAGCCTTCTTGCTACCACGACGGGTGCTCTTTGCCTTGGCGGGCTTTTGACCCTCGCGGGTATAGACCTCGTTGTAGTCGACGAGTTCCATCATAGCCATTTCAGCAGCGTCACCGAGACGGTTTTCAGGCATGCGGATGATGCGGGTGTAACCACCAGGACGGTTGGCAACTTTAGGACCCACCTCACGGAAAAGCTCGGTAACTGCGTACTTGTCGCGCAAGTAAGCAAAAACAACACGACGATTACTCGAACCTTGTTCGGTAGTGGTATTGTTTTCGGGCTTTGCCTTGGTAATCAGAGGTTCCACATAGAGGCGCAATGCCTTAGCCTTGGCCGTGGTAGTAATGATGCGCTTTTTAAGAATCAGCGAGCAAGCCATGTTGGAAAGCATCGACTTACGATGGGCGCTTTTTCTTCCTAAGTGATTGAATTTCTTATTGTGTCTCATCTTCTTATTCCTTATCTAATTTATATTTGCTGACATTCATTCCGAACTCGAGGCCTCTGCTTCTGACCAGTTCGTCCAACTCCGTCAATGACTTCTTACCGAAATTGCGGAATTTCAGGAGGTCTTGCTTATTGAAGGCAACAAGTTCGCCAAGCGTTTCAACTTCAGCAGCCTTCAAGCAGTTGAGGGCACGGACCGAAAGATCCAGGTCAACAAGCTTGGTCTTAAGGAGCTGACGAATATGCAATGAGCCTTCATCGAACTCTTCGGTGACAGTTTTCTCATCAGGAACAAGGTTGATGTTCTCGTCAGAGAAAAGCATGAAGTGATAAATGAGGATCTTTGCGGCTTCTTTCAAGGCATCTTTAGGATTGATCGAGCCATCGGTTTCAATTTCGATAACAAGCTTTTCATAGTCGGTCTTCTGTTCCACACGCCAGTTCTCGACTTTATAGCTCACGTTACGAATGGGCGTGTAAATGGAGTCGATTGCGATGGTGTCGACAGGAGCGCCTGCCACCTTGTTCTCGTCGGCAGGGACATATCCTCTACCCTTGTTGATGTTGAGTTCGATGTTCAACTTCACAGAGGGATCGAGATTGCAGATCACAAGTTCCGGATTCAAAACTTGGAATGAGCAAAGGTACTTGTTGATATCTCCAGCAACAAACTGTTCTTGTCCCGTAATAGTAAAGTTCACTTTTTCGTGGACTTCGGTAGGAACGAGTTGTTTAAGGCGGACTTGCTTGAAATTGAGAACAATGTCGGCGACGTCTTCGATAACGCCGTCGATAGATGCAAATTCATGACTAACGCCATCGATATGGATAGAAGTGATAGCGAAGCCTTCGAGGGAAGACAACAATATCCTTCTAAGTGCATTACCGATGGTGATACCGAAACCTGGTTCAAGGGGGCGGAACTCAAAAACGCCTTTCGTTTCTGAGCTTTCGACCATGATTACCTCATCAGGTTTTTGAAACGCTAATATTGCCATATTTATTTTTTTTACCAGGTTAACAATCAACAATTACTTAGAATACAATTCAACGATAAGCTGTTCGTTGATATTTTCCGGGATCTCCTCACGAGTCGGATAATTCAAGAACTTACCGCCCATCTTGTCAGCATCCCATTCAAGCCAGGCAAAGTTGCTACCTTGACGGCCTTCCAAGGAGTTGGTGATCACTTCCAAGCTCTTTGCTTTCTCACGAACGCCCACAACATCACCGACCTTCACGAGGTAGGAAGGAATGCTCAGAACGTTACCATTAACGACGATATGACGGTGATTCACGAGTTGGCGAGCTGCGCTACGGGTAGGAGCAATGCCGAGACGATAAACCACATTGTCAAGACGGGATTCCAATAATTGCATAAGGATGAGGCCGGTCACGCCTTCCTTACGGCGGGCCAATTCGAAAGTCTTGCGGAATTGTCTTTCAAGAACGCCATAAGTATATTTAGCTTTCTGCTTCTCTTGAAGCTGAGTACCGTATTCAGAGACTTTCTTTCTGCGTTTAGCTGCGCCATGCATCCCTGGAGGATAGTTTCTTCTTTCAAAATACTTGTCGGAACCGAAGATAGGTTCACCGAACTTACGAGCGATTTTCGTTTTTGGACCTGTATATCTAGCCATAATTCAAATTTTTTAATTGTTCAACTATTACACTCTTCTACGTTTCGGAGGACGGCAGCCGTTGTGCGGCAATGGGGTAACGTCGATGATTTCGGTCACTTCAACACCCATTGAGTGGATAGCACGGATAGCAGATTCACGTCCTGAACCAGGTCCTTTTACATACACTTTAACTTTACGTAATCCCAAGTCATAGGCGGTCTTGGCACATTCTTCAGCGGCCATTTGAGCTGCATAAGGGGTGTTCTTTTTGGAGCCCTTAAAGCCCATTTTTCCTGCTGATGCCCAAGAGATGACTTGTCCTTCATTGTTAGTCAAAGAAATGATGATGTTATTGAAAGAAGCCTTAACGAATGCTTTACCAACGGCTTCAATCTTCACCACACGTTTCTTAGTAGCTTTACTGGTCTTTGCCATTTTAAATTTTTGAAATTTTTAGTGTTATTATGATCCAACTGCTAATTACTTAGTAGCTTTCTTCTTGTTTGCAACAGTCTTCTTACGGCCCTTACGGGTTCTAGCATTGTTCTTGGTGCTTTGGCCGCGAACGGGGAGGCCAGCACGATGACGGATACCTCTGTAGCAACCGATATCCATCAAACGCTTAATGTTCATCTGAACTTCACCACGAAGTTCACCTTCGGTCTTATACTGATCGGCGATGATGTTACGAACAGTATTTTGTTCCTCGTCGGTCCAATCCTGAACTTTCTTGGAGGGCTCAACGCCTGCCTTGTTCAGAATTTCCTTCGACAAAGATCTTCCAATGCCGTAAATGTAGGTTAAAGAGATTTCTCCAGCTTTATTGCTCGGGATATCTACACCAGCGATTCTTGCCATATTATTACTTTTACTTAATTTATAAATTCAATCGAATCAACCCTGACGCTGATTTTCTTTAGGGTTCTTCTTATTAATAACGTACACTCTGCCTTTACGCTTCACAATGATGCAGTCAGCAGATCTCTTCTTTACGGATGCTTGAACTTTCATTTCAATATAGATTTTGTTTTTTATCTTAATTCTTGTATCTGAAAGTGATACGGCCTTTCGTCAAATCATAAGGAGACATTTCCAACTTGACCTTGTCACCAGGAAGAATCTTGATGTAGTGCATACGCATCTTACCGGAGATGGTGGCAATAATAACCAAACCGTTCTCCAATTCCACGCGGAACATTGCATTACCCAATGCTTCTACCACTGTGCCTTCTTGCTCTATTGACAATTGTTTTACCATATTATTTCTTTTCAAATACAACTTGTTTTCAAACATTTCAGGAGCCTTGAACTTATAAACGACGAAAGCGGAAACCCGTAAACAACTGATATATTGTTACTTGGGTTCTACCATTCCAGCCTACTCGCTTTTCAGCCCTAAAATATTTCGGGCGGCAAAGATAGTAAAACTTTCAATACGAGAGATTTAATTTTTCAATAATTTCAAAATTATTGTCTCAAGCATGAGAGTCCGACTCAAACTTCAGGAAATCCGCAGTCTCAATAGCCTTGCGGTTGTTGAAACCGTGGACTTCCCGAAATGAGTAGTAGGCTTGGATGCCTTGCGTCAATAAGCAAAGAGCCTGAACCGATTACATCCTGCCAATACGGCCTTTGATACGACCGGTCTTGGTCAAACCATCGTAATGGTGCATCAAGAGATGGCTTTCGATCTGTTGTAAAGTGTCGAGAACAACACCTACAAGAATCAGCAAGGACGTTCCGCCATAGAAGTGGGAGAATGCGGAGCTGACGCCCATCAGGGAGACGAGAGCAGGCATGATGGCCACGATGGCAAGGAAGATGGAACCCGGAAGGGTGATCCTTGACATGATGCTGTCGAGGTACTCGGCCGTCTTCTTACCAGGTTTGACACCGGGGATAAAGCCGCCGTTCTTCTTAATGTCTTCTGCCATTTGATTGGTATTCATCGTAACAGCCGTATAGAAATACGTGAAGGCGATGATGAGCAGGAAGAACACAAAGTTGTACCAGAAGCCATTGATGTTGGTGAAAGCGGCAGCAAATCCCGTCAAAGCCTCAGTCTGTCTAAAACCGGCAATGGTAATGGGCAAGAACATGATGGCTTGGGCGAAGATGATAGGCATAACGCCAGCAGCATTCACTTTCAGCGGGATGTATTGGCGAACGCCACCATATTGGCGGTTGCCAACGACGCGTTTTGCATACTGTACCGGAATCTTTCTGGTGCCTTGAACAAGGGCGATGGTGCCAACCATGACAAAGAACAAGACGATAAGTTCAATGACAAGGATCAAGAGGCCTGTACCACCTTGGGCAAAGCGAGCGGCGCATTCGCCAACGAAAGCACCGGGCAGACGGGCAATGATACCGATCATAATGATCAGAGAAATACCATTGCCGATACCCTTATCCGTGATCTTCTCACCGAGCCACATGACGAACAAGGTGCCGGCGATCAGGAGGACCACTGATGAGAACCAGAAGAAAAATCCGGGATTAGACACATAAGGATCGAAAGGAGTGACTGCCTCGTTAGGCAACTGGACCAAAACGTTCTTGATGTAGCCAGGAGCTTGCACCAGAACGATAATGACAGTCAGATAACGCATGATCTGGTTCAACTTCTTCCTTCCACTTTCACCTTCCCTCTGCAGACGTTGGAAATACGGAACAGCCATACCCAACAGCTGAATGATGATGGATGCGGTGATGTAAGGCATGATACCCAGAGCAAAGATAGAAGCATTGCCGAAAGCGCCACCGGAGAACATGTTCAATAATCCGAGCAGGCCTTGGGTGCTGCTATTCTGCAGGGCTGACAATTTGTTGGGATCGATGCCAGGAATGACAACGAATGAACCAAAGCGATAGATTAAGATGATGAGAATTGTGTAAAGGATACGTTTACGCAGTTCCTCAATCTTAAAGATATTCCTTATAGTTTCTATTAATCTACTCATCACGATTCGTATTTTTCGCAAGAACCGCCAGCAGCTTCGATCATTTCTTTAGCTTTAGCGGAAAAAGCGTGGGCTTTAACTTCCATTTTTGCAGTCAACTCACCTCTGCCAAGAATCTTAACGAGTTCGTTCTTGTGGGTGATACCACGTTCAACAAGCACTTCGGGGGTAACCACCGAAACGCCATTGTCAGCAAGCTTCTGCAAAGTTGCGAGGTTAATGGGGCAATACTCAACGCGATTCCTGTTGGTGAAACCGAACTTAGGAACCAAACGTTGGAGAGGCATCTGACCGCCTTGGAAGCCGATCTTACGCTTTGCACCAGAGCGTGATTGAGCGCCCTTGTGACCGCGCGTTGACGTGCCGCCTCTTCCCGAGCCTTGACCACGGCCTAATCTTTTCTTTTCCTTTGTAGAGCCTTTTGCTGGTTTGAGATTACTTAAATCCATAGTATTGTAGATTTGAAAAGTTCAACATTAAATTTCTTCTATCTTGAGAAGATGTGCCACTTTATTGACCATACCAGCGGTGCAGGCATTGTCCATGTCAACTTCAACCGAATGGTTGATTCTTCTCAGACCGAGTGATCTCAGGGTGTCCTTCTGATCTTGTGGTCTTCCGATGCCACTTCTGACTTGGGTGATTCTAACTTTTTTCATCTTTCAAAAGTATTATCCGTTAAACACAGTATCCAAATCCACGCCTCTCAGCTGAGCGACCGTGTAAGCGTCGCGCATTCTGGTGAGAGCATCGAAGGTAGCCTTCACGACAGAGTGCGGGTTGGACGAGCCCTTTGACTTAGCCAGCACGTTCTTCACGCCAACGCTTTCAAGCACGGCACGCATAGCACCACCAGCGATAACACCGGTACCAGGCGTAGCGGGTTGGATGAAGACATAAGCACCGCTGTACTTGCCATATTCTTCATGAGGCAGTGTGCCATTCAGAACGGGAACCTTCACGAGGTTCTTCTTGGCATCATCGACGCCCTTTTGAATAGCAGCGGTAGCTTCTTTGGCTTTACCGAGGCCGTAACCGACGACGCCATTCTCATTGCCTACGACAACAAGTGCTGCGAAAGTGAAAGTACGACCACCTTTGGTCACCTTGGTGACGCGGTTGATGCTAACGAGACGTTCTTTGAACTCGATTTCGCTAGACTTTACTCTTTTTACATTAACTTCTGCCATAACAATTAGAATTTAAGTCCTCCATTACGAGCGGCGTCGGCCAGCGACTTCACTCTACCATGATACAAATAACCATTACGGTCGAACACCACTGCTTCGATACCGGCAGCCTTGGCCTTTTCGGCGATGAGGGCACCCACCTTGGCAGCTTGTTCGATCTTCGTAATCTTTTCATTTTCGATGCCATTCTCGCGAGAGCTGGCGGCAGCCAATGTCTTGCCGACTTCATCGTCGATCAGCTGCACATAAATTTGCTTGTTGCTTCTGAAGACAGACATACGGGGGCGGGCAGCAGTACCGGAGATTTTCCTTCTGATGCTCTTCTTGATATATTGTCTTCTTTCTTCTTTAGTTTTTGCCATTTTCTTACTGAGGTATTAATGATTATTTACCAGCAGCTTTACCTGCCTTACGTCTCAGGACTTCGCCTTCGAACTTGATACCCTTACCCTTATAAGGTTCAGGCTTACGCATCGAACGAATCTTAGCGGCCACCTGACCAAGAAGTTGTTTGTCGTATGAGCGCATCTTCAAAATAGGATTCTTACCTCTTTCGTTGATGGTTTCAATTTTGATCTCGGGGGGCATTTCCATGAAGATATTGTGGGAGAATCCGAGGGCCATTTCAAGGATTTGGCCTTTGGCTTCAGCTTTGTAGCCAACGCCAACGAACTCTTGGACCACTTCAAAACCTTCACTGACGCCCTTCACCATGTTGGCAATCAAAGCGCGGTAGAGACCATGCTTGGAACCAGCCTCGGCGACAGCCTCGTTTGGTTTCACATGGATCTGGTCACCTTCCACTTCGAGGATCACATGGTCATAGAACTTTTGGGACAATTCGCCCAGTTTACCTTTCACTGTGATGACACCGTCTTTGATGTCGACCGTTACGCCAGCGGGGATGGCGATAGGCAATTTACCAATTCTTGACATACTTTCTATCTCCTATTCTTTTAGCTAACGTAACAAATCACTTCACCGCCGATGTGAAGCTTGCGGGCTTCCTTGTCGGTCATCACACCCTGAGAGGTGGAGATGATGGCAATACCGAGGCCATTCATCACTCTCGGGAGGTTTTCACTATCTGCATACCTTCTCAAGCCAGGACGTGAGACACGGTCGATGGTCGTGATGGCGGGCAGTTTGGTCACAGGATGATATTTCAGAGCGATCTTGATGACATTCTGTGATTTCTTCTCACCTTCTTCAAACTTATAGTTGAGGATATAGCCTTTCTCAAAGAGGATCTTGGTCATAGCCTTCTTAATGTTTGAGGCAGGGATTTCAACGATTCTATGCTTAGCTTTGACAGCATTGCGAATGCGAGTCAGATAATCTGCTATAGGGTCTGTATTCATCTTTATCTAATCTTAAATGTTTACCAACTAGCTTTCTTTACGCCTGGAATCAAGCCTTTAAGGGCCATCTCACGGAAATCGATACGAGAAATGCCAAATTGTCTCATGTAGCCTTTCGGACGGCCGCTGAGTTTGCAGCGGTTGTGCAGGCGGACGGGGCTGGCATTCTTCGGCAACTTCTGCAGAGCCTCATAGTCACCGGCAGCTTTCAGGGCTGCACGTTTCTCAGCGTACTTCGCAACCATTTTTGCTCTTTTGCGCTCACGCGCTTTCATTGATTCTTTTGCCATGGGTTACTTGTTTTGATTTTTAAACGGAAGGCCAAAATGTTTCAACAAAGCCAAAGCCTCTTGGTCAGTATTGGCTGATGTGACGAAGGTGATGTTCATACCGTTCATCTTCACGACCTTTTCGATGTCGATTTCGGGGAAGATGATTTGCTCGGTGATGCCGAAGCTGTAGTTACCACGGCCATCGAAGCCCTTGTCGCTGATACCTCTAAAGTCACGAACACGAGGAAGCGCTACGCAAACTAAACGTTCGAGAAATTCGTACATTTTGTCGCCGCGCAGGGTTACGTGCACGCCAATCGGGTTGCCACGACGCAGTTTGAAGTTACTGACGTCATGTTTAGAAATAGTCGGTACGGCTTTCTGACCGGTGATAGCAGACATTTCATCTATACCATAGTCAATCAGTTTCTTATCGGCCAATGCAGCGCCGATACCCTGATTCAGTGAAATTTTCAAAAGCCGTGGAACCTGCATCACACTCTTATAGTGGAATTCTTCCATCAATGCAGGCACGATTTCACTCTTGTATTGTCCTCTAAGTCTGGGTTGATATTTCATATTACTTTAGGATTTCGCCGGATTTCTTTGAATAACGGACCAATTTACCATTTTCATCTTTCTTACGACCAATTCTTGAGGGCGTGCCGTTCTTGTCGACCACCATAAGATTGGAGATGTGGATAGGGGCTTCTTGTTTCACGATGCCGCCTTGAGGATGCTCGGCGTTGGGGCGGGTGTGCTTAGAGATGATTCTAACGCCTTCGACGATAGCTCTGTTGTTTTTCACATCCACTCTCATCACCTTACCTTGCTTACCTTTATCATTGCCTGAAAGGACCAAAACAGTGTCGCCTTTCTTTACGTGTAATTTACTCATTTTCTTTCGTTTTTAAAAGTTATAATTACAGTACTTCTGGAGCAAGCGAAACTATTTTCATGAATTGCTTTTCACGCAACTCTCTGGCCACAGGGCCAAAGATACGGGTACCGATGAGTTCGCCGGCTTGGTTAAGCAAGACGCATGCGTTGTCATCGAAGCGGATATAGGAACCGTCGGGACGGCGGGTTTCCTTCTTCGTGCGGACTACGACTGCCTTTGAGACGGTACCTTTCTTTACGTTACCGCTCGGGATGGCGCTTTTAACGGTTACCACGATGATATCGCCAATGTGGGCGTAGTGTTTCTTGGTACCGCCTAACACTCTGATGCAAAGAACTTCTTTTGCACCACTATTATCAGCTACTGCGAGTCTGGTTTCCTGTTGTATCATATTACTTAGCCCTTTCGATAATTTCTACTAATCTCCAACATTTTCTCTTGCTCAGCGGACGGGTTTCCATGATGCGCACGGTATCACCGATGTTGCATTCTTCTTTCTCGTCATGAGCCATAAAACGGCTGGTTTTCTTGATAAACTTGCCGTAAATCGGGTGCTTCTCGCGACGTTCGATCTCCACGACGATGGATTTCTGCATTTTATTGCTGACTACCACGCCGATTCTTTCTTTTCTGAGATTTCTATTGAGTTCCATTTTATCTATCGTCGTTTAGTTATTTATTACCTTCAAGTTCGCGTCTTCTTAATTCAGTAAGATAACGTGCAATGTCCTTACGGGCGGCGCGGATCTGGTTAGGATTGTCGAGGGGAGAAACAACGTGGTTGAGTCTCATCTTGACGAGTTGCTCTTGGGTTTGCTCAAGGCGCTCGTTAAGATCGGCAATGCTTAAGTCTCTTAATGATTCTTGCTTTTTCATTGTTTATTATCACTAAATTATTCAACGTAATCTCTTCTAACAACAAACTTCGTGGTGACAGGCAACTTCTGAGCTGCGAGACGAAGAGCTTCCTTGGCGATTGCCAACGGCACACCCTCAGCTTCAAACAGCATATGGCCTGGAGTGACACGAGCTACAAAGTACTCAGGATCACCTTTACCCTTACCCATACGAACGTCAAGAGGCTTCTTGGTGATGGGTTTGTCAGGGAAGATTCTGATCCAAATTTGACCTTCACGTTTCATGTAACGAGTGACGGCCTGACGGGCAGCTTCGATCTGACGAGCAGTAATCAAAGCCTCTTCCAGTGTCTTGATTCCAAAAGAGCCGAAAGCAAGTTCATGGCCGCGGTGAGCGTTACCCTTCATCTTGCCTTTTTGTGGCCTTCTGTATTTTTGTCTTTTAGGTTGTAACATATTCAGTCAACTTTTAAAGATTACACGATCATTTACGTTTTCCTTCGCTACGACGAGGCCCACGACCGGCAGGACGTTGAGCAGGCTGTCTCTTGGCGGGGGCGTTGACACTCGTAGGAACCAGTTCCGGTTTGCCGTAGATTTCGCCCTTGCAGATCCATACCTTAATGCCGAGACGGCCATAGGAAGTATGAGCTTCAACCAAGGAATAGTCGATATCGGCGCGCAGGGTATGCAGCGGGATACGGCCTTCCTTATAAGATTCAGAACGTGCGATTTCAGCACCTCCGACGCGGCCAGAGATCAAGATCTTGATGCCTTCAGCTCCCATTCTCATGGTGCTGAACGCAGCCGTCTTGATGGCGCGGCGATAAGAGACACGGCCTTCGATTTGCTTGGCAATTGTGCTAGCCACAATGTAAGCATCGAGTTCAGGCCTCTTAATCTCGTTGATGTTGATTTGTATTTCCTTGCCAGTGAGTTTCACCAGTTCTTTCTTCAACTTGTCGACTTCTTCGCCGCCTTTGCCGATGATCATACCCGGACGAGCTGTGAAGATGGTGACAGTGACATATTTCAAGGAACGTTCGATGGCGATCTTTGAAATGCCAGCTTTGCCGAGACGGGCGTTAAGATACTTACGGATCTTGTCGTCCTCAACGAGCTTAGCTGAAAAGTCTTTTCCGCCATACCAATTGGAATCCCATCCTTTGATGATTCCCAATCTAAGACCTATAGGATTAGTTTTTTGTCCCATTATTTAAACTTTTTATTCTCCAATTATTCTTCGTTAGCAACTCTGCTATCAACAATGATAGTTACGTGATTTGAACGTTTGCGGATGTGGAAGGCACGTCCGTGAGGGGCTGCCTGGATGCGTTTCAAGGTACGACCTTCGTCGACCCAGATTTCCTTGACATAAAGGTTGCTGTCCTCAACGCGTTTACCTTCGTTCTTAGCTTCCCAATTCGCGATTGCCGAACGAAGCAGCTTGTGAACCGGCTTCGCAGCATCCTTGGTCGAGTATTGTAAGGAATGCAGTGCAAGCTCGACTTTTTGGCCTCTAATCATGTCGGCCACGAGGCGCATCTTGAAAGGCGAGGTCGGAACATTGTTCAAATGAGCAATGGCGACGGTCTTGCTGGCCTCTTTGATAGCTTCTGCTCTCTTATGTTTTCTAGATCCCATTGTTACGAATTTTACTTGTTACCTTTATCTTTATTTCCGGCATGACCTCTGAAGATTCGGGTCGGGGCAAACTCGCCAAGCTTATGGCCAACCATGTTCTCAGTCACATAGACAGGGATGAACTTGTTGCCATTGTGGACGGCGATCGTCTGACCGACGAAATCAGGAGAAATCATAGATGCTCTTGACCATGTCTTGATAACGGTTTTCTTGCCGCTTTCAACATTTTCCATAACTCTCTGCTGGAGTTTGTAATGGATGTATGGACCTTTTTTTAATGAACGACTCATAATTATGAAATTTTCCTGATTAAATTACTTCTTTCTTCTGTCGATAATATACTTGCTTGAAGCAGCCTTCGGCGAACGAGTCTTGTAGCCCTTGGCCGGCAAGCCCTTGCGTGAACGCGGGTGACCACCAGAAGCACGACCTTCACCACCACCCATCGGGTGATCGACCGGGTTCATGACAACGCCACGGTTGTGAGGACGACGACCGAGCCAACGGCTACGGCCAGCCTTACCTGACTTCTCGAGGTTATGGTCGGCATTAGAAACCGAACCGATAGTAGCCTTACAAGCTTGGAGAATCATACGGGTTTCGCCAGAAGGCATGCGGAGGATGGCGTACTTGCCGTCGCGGCTCATCAATTGAGCGTAGCTACCAGCGCTACGGGCCATCTTGGCACCTTGACCAGGACGAAGCTCGATGTTGTGGATAATCGTACCAAAAGGTATCTCACTCAGATAAAGGGTATTGCCAACATTGGGCTGAATGCCTTTACCGGAAATCACTTCCTGACCGACTTTCAAACCGGCAGGAGCGATGATGTAACGCTTCTCACCGTCCTTGTAGAAAACAAGAGCGATACGAGCGGTACGGTTAGGATCGTATTCAATGGTCTTCACAACGCCCGGAATACCTTCCTTGTCGCGCTTGAAGTCAATGATTCTGTACATTCTCTTATGACCACCGCCTCTGTAGCGGACAGTCATTTCACCGCTTGAGTTACGACCGCCAGTGCTCTTCTTAGGTCTCAAAAGGGACTTCTCGGGTTTGCTGGTCGTGATCTCGTCAAATGCGCTAATAACTTTAAAGCGCTGACCTGGTGTAGTGGGTTTATATTTCTTTAAAGCCATTTTCAGATATTGCTAAAAAAGTCAATTGTATCACCTTCTTTCAAAGTCACGATAGCCTTCTTGAAGGCAGGAGTTCTGCCGCTTACGACGCCAGACTTCGTATAACGAGACTTCGTTTTTCCTGCATAATTCATCGTGTTGACGGCAGCCACCTTCACACCATAAAGCTTTTCAACAGCTTCCTTGATCTGAATCTTATTGGCGCTCTTGTCAACGATGAACGCGAACTTGTTCAGCTTTTCGCTGATAGCGGTCATCTTTTCTGTAATGACGGGTTTCTTTATGATAATCATCTCTTTTCGTGTTTTAATAGTTAAACATTATCCAAGGATCTCGTCGATAGGCTTCAGAGCGCTTTCGGTAAGGAAGATCTTCTTGGCTTTCAGAATATCATAAGTCGTCAGGTTGCGAGCCAAGGCAACTTCTGTACGTTGGATGTTTCTGGCCGAAAGAATGACATTCTTGTTGGGCTCAGCAAACACAAACATGTTTCTGCTGTCTTGAGCTTTCAGGGTATCAAGCAGATTAACCATCTGTTTCGTCTTGATGGCATCGAAGGTGAAATCTTCGAGGACCATGATGGCACCATCCGTGATCTTGCTGGACAGAGCTGACTTACGGGCCAAAACCTTGACTTTCTTGTTCAATTTGAATCTGTAATCACGTGGCTTGGGACCAAACACACGGGCACCGCCTCTGAGAAGCGGGGAGTTGATATCACCGCGACGAGCACCACCGGTACCTTTCTGACGGAAAAGCTTACGGGTGCTGCCGGAGATTTCGCTGCGTTCCTTTGACTTGTGCGTACCTTGACGCTGGGCGGCGAGGTATTGTCTCACTGCCAGATACATGACATGCTCGTTGGGTTCGATAGCGTAAATGTCGTCATTCAGCTGAACCTTGCGGCCTGTATCTTCGCCTTTAATGTTATAAACTGTTAGCTCCATCTTTCAATCATTAAATAACCGTTCTTGTGGCCCGGCACTGCGCCCTTCACCACTAACAAATTCTTCTCAGGGACAATCTTCACGATCTGAAGGTTCGTCACTTTCACTTTATGGTTACCCATTTGGCCACCCATACGCAATCCCTTGAAAACTCTCGAAGGATAAGCGCAAGCGCCAATGGAACCCGGCTTTCTCAAACGGTTGTGCTGACCGTGAGTTGCTTGACCAACGCCATTGAAATGGTGGCGTTTCACTACACCTTGGAAGCCTTTACCTTTGCTGATGCCGCTGACATCAACAAATTCACCTTCCATAAACACGTCGACGGTTAAGGTTTCGCCTAATTGTTTTCTGTGGCCTTCTTCGAAACGTGTAAACTCGCGCACCAGTTTCTTAGGAGTCGTGTTGGCCTTGGCAAAGTGACCTTGCTCGGCCTTCGGGGTGTTCTTCACCTTCTTCTCATCGAAACCTAACTGAATAGCGCTATAACCGTCTTTCTCTACTGTTCTGACTTGGGTGACGACACAAGGGCCTGCCTCAATGACGGTAACAGGAATCACTTTTCCTGCCTCGTCATAGATGCTTGTCATCCCAATCTTTTTTCCTAGTAATCCTGACATGCTACTTTAGCTTTTTAATTTTGTTGTACTAGATAGGTTTAATAATTACAATTTGATTTCTACTTCTACACCACTGGGGAGCTCCAGCTTCATCAGTGCGTCGATCGTCTGTGAAGTCGAGTTGTAGATGTCGAGCAAACGCTTGTAGGTCGAAAGCTCAAACTGCTCTCTCGATTTCTTGTGGACGAAAGTCGAACGAAGAACCGTGTAGATCTTCTTGTTGGTCGGCAACGGAATGGGACCGCTGACGATAGCTCCAGTCGACTTGATGGTTTTAACGATCTTCTCGGCTGACTTGTCAACCAAGTTGTGGTCGTGCGACTTTAATTTAATTCTAATTCTCTGGCTCACAATAATTATTATTTATTGATTTCTTTCTTCTTAAATGAAAAATAGTCCTTTTGCCTTCTTGATCACCACATCGGCAATGGCTTCGGGGACGGGGGCATAGTGGCTTAACTCCATATTGAAGGTGGCACGGCCCGATGACAACGAGCGCAGTTGGGTGATGTATCCGAACATCTCAGCCAACGGCACGTCTGCCTTGATCGTCTGGAAGCCAATGTCGGCAATGACTTCGCGCAATATTGATCTCTTTTTGTTCAAATCGCCCGTGACATCACCTAAGTACTCGTCAGGGCAATGGATTTCAACTTTCATGATAGGTTCCATCAACACGGCACCGGCTTTAAGGCCAGCTTCCTTGAAAGCGATGTGGGCAGCCGTCTCGAACGAGAGGGCGTCACTATCGACCGGATGGAACGAACCGTCAGTAAGGGTCACTTTGAGGTTCTCGACAGGGAATCCTGCCAACACACCGTTGGACAGAGCACCCTTGAAGCCTCTCTCAGTGGCTTGGATGAACTCGGCTGAGAGGACACCACCCTTCACTTCATTGACAAACTGCAATCCGTGTACACCTTCTTCGGCAGGACCCATAGTGAACTCGATATCGGCAAACTTTCCCTTTCCACCGGTCTGTTTTTTATAGACTTCACGATGCTGAATTGTTTGAGTAAAGGCTTCCTTGTACGCGACCTGCGGACGGCCGGAGTTGACTTCTACGCCGAACTCTCTCTTGAGGCGGTCCATAATAATGTCAAGGTGCAATTCGCCCATACCAGCCAATATGGTCTGACCCGAATTTTCATCGGTGTGCACGAACAGCGTAGGATCTTCCTCAACCAACTTGGCCAAGGACTGATCGAGCTTGTCAAGATCTGCTGTAACTTTAGGTTCAATGGCAATGTTAACCACGGGCTCGGGGAACTTGATATTCTCGAGCACCAACGGCTTGTTTTCGACGGTCAGCGTATCACCCGTACGGATGAGCTTGAATCCGACAGCGGCACCAATGTCGCCAGCCGAAATCTCTTCCAAGGGCAATTGCTTGTTGGCATGCATCTGAACGATCTTGGCGATGCGTTCGCGTTTGCCTGTCGACACGTTGAGAACCATTTCACCAGCCTTCAGAGTCCCGGAATAGACGCGGAAGAAGCAGAGACGACCGACGAAGGGATCAGTGGCAATCTTGAACGCCAAGGCGCAGAAAGGCTCCTTGGGGTCAGCCTTGCGGATCTCCTCTTGTTCAGTCTTAGGATTGACGCCCTTCACGTGGTCGATGTCCAAGGGGCTGGGCAGGTAGTTGACGATGGCGTCAAGCAGGGGCTGCACGCATTTGTTCTTGAACGATGAGCCACACATCACGGGGCAAATGCGAAGGTCAAGCGTAGCCTTGCGGATTTGGCCGATGATTTCATCTTCCGTGATGCTGTCAGGGTCTTCCATATATTTCTCGAACAACCGTTCGTCGTCTTCGACGGCGCCCTCGATGAGGCGGGTGCGGTAGTCCGCAACCATGTCCTTCATGTCTTCGGGGATCTCAATCTCGTCGAACACAGAACCGTTGTCCACTTCTTCCCAAGCGTACGCCTTATTCTTGATCAAGTCAACAATGCCGATGAAGTCGTCTTCGGCACCGATAGGCAGTTGGATGGCCACCGGATTGGCATGAAGCTTCTCGCGGATTTGATCCATCACCTTATAGAAATCGGCACCTGCGCGGTCCATCTTGTTGACGTAGCAGATACGTGGGACATTGTATTTGTTGGCTTGGTGCCAAACGGTCTCCGACTGAGGCTCTACCCCACCAACGGCGCAGAAAATGGCGATAGCGCCATCAAGCACGCGCAACGAACGTTCCACCTCGACGGTGAAATCGACATGGCCAGGGGTGTCGATGATGTTGATCTTATAAGCCTCATTGTTAAGGTGCCAGAACACCGTTGTTGCAGCAGAAGTGATGGTGATGCCACGCTCTTGCTCCTGTACCATCCAATCCATGGTGGCGGCGCCGTCGTGAACTTCACCTATCTTATGACTACGGCCAGTATAATAGAGGATACGCTCAGTCGTCGTCGTCTTACCAGCATCGATGTGTGCCATGATGCCGATATTACGCGTAAGGCTGAGTGGATTCATCATATTTCCTTGACCGTTTTGCATAATGTCTAATCTCTCCTATTAGAATCTGAAATGCGAGAATGCCTTGTTGGCATCTGCCATTCTGTGGATTTCTTCTTTCTTCTTGAATGCAGAACCTTCTTCCTTGT
>CACZER010000015.1:0-43407 GCA_902780195.1 uncultured Bacteroidia bacterium | reverse complement strand
GGGCTGCAAAACTATTAAAAATATTCGGTTTTACGCAGTTTTCCTTATTTTTGCACAAAATTATGCACCTATGAGGCTCATTATCGACGCCGGTTCGACAAAAATGGAATGGATTCTCCTTGACGGAAACAATGTCAAGCAACGTTTCTATACCGAAGGCTTCAACCCAAATTATGCAGAGAGGCAATGCTTGGTAGACATGTGCCATGGCCTGTCTCTACCCGACGGAATCCATTTTGTTCATTATTATGGCACGGGCTGTGGCAATGAGCAAAACTGCCTTTTGATCAAGGAGGTCATACAAGAACGTTTTCCTTATGCTGAAATCCACGTCACCCATGATCTCATGGCGGCCTGCCATGCCGTGCTAGGCCATGAGAAAGGCATCGCCTGTATCATCGGAACGGGTTCTAATGCTTGTCTTTACGATGGTGAGAGAATCACGGAAAAGGCAGTTTCTTTGGGCTATCTCGTCGGCGACGAAGGCAGTGGCATGCATATCGGCAGGGAAGTGGTGCGTGCCTATTTCTATGGTTTCATGCCCGAGGATTTGCGAATAAGATTCGAAGCGGCGTATCATTTGGATTTGAAGACATTCATCCAGCGTCTGTATCATGAGGGACAGCCATCGAAGTATCTGGCCACTTTCGCCAAGTTTGCGGGCGAGAACCAAGCGCATCCTTATGTGCGCGATTTGGTAAGACGTTGTTTCAAAGCCTTCATTGAGGCTTTCATCCTCCGTTACCATTCGGATGAGTTAAAGGTATGCTTTATTGGCTCTGTGGCATTCTATTTCCAAGACATACTTAGAGAAAGTGTCGCCGAATATGGCCTAACCATGGGCGAGGTCATGCAAGCCCCTGCTGAAGGGTTGATAAGGTATTATCAAAGTCTTCCGGCATAATCCATCGATAACCGATATCCTTTCTTAGCCACGTCATCTGGCGTTTAGCGTACTGCCGCGTGTGTATCTTGATTTGCTCCACAGCCTCCTTAAGGCTGCACCCGCCATCGAAATAGGCAAAGAGTTCCTTATAGCCCACGGTGTTGAGCGCGTTCAAATGCCGTTTGGGATATAAGGCTTTTGCTTCTTCCAGAAGCCCTTGTTCCATCATCATGTCCACACGTTTGTCGATGCGCTCGATGAGTTCCTGGCGGTCCCACAAAATGGCGTATTTCTTGATGTCGAAGTCGCGTTGGACGGTGTTGCCACTGCGGAAAGAGGAAAAAGGCTTCCCCGTTTGGTAGCACACCTCCAGGGCGCGCTGTAGGCGACGTGGGTTCTGTTGGTCGACGATGGCATAATAGTCGGGGTCGAGAAGCTTTAAGACCTCTTGCATGCCAAGCAAGCCTTCGTCATGGTATAGCTTTTCGACTTTTTCCCTGATTTCAGGCTCCACGTCGGGCATAGCATCGATGCCGTTGCAGACCGCGTCGATAAACAATCCCGAACCACCCGTCATGATGACGGCATCGTGGGTTTTGAAGAGTTTGTCTAACAATTGTAGGACATCGTGTTCATAGTCGGCCACATCGTATTTGTCCTCGATGCTGATGTGATGCACGAAATAGTGTTTTGCTTGACTTAACTCTTCTTTGGTGGGGGCTGCTGTACCTATGCTCATTTCTTTATAGAACTGACGGCTGTCGGCAGAGAGGATGACGGTGTTCAAGGCTTGGGCCAATTTGATGGCAAAAGCGGTCTTACCCGATGCTGTTGGACCTGCTATGACAATCAAGGTTTTCATAGCTTGCTCGGTACCGGACCATTATTGGCTACCACGATAGGTTCTTGGATTTCCTTTACTACGCTAAGGCCGAGCTTTTGGCCTTCTTCTTTCATGAAGGCATAAGCCTCGGCAAAGTTGTTTCCGATGACACCGTCAAGGATGGCCTCGCGGATGGCATTCTTGATGACGCCGACTTCGCGTCCTTCGGGGATGCCGAAGGTCTCCATGATGGCGATGCCATCGATAGGTGGCTGCCAGTTACGGAGGTGATCTTTGGCTTCGATTTCCTTGAGTTTCTCCTGGACGATCTCGAAGTTGCGGTGAAACTTCTTGACTTTCTCCTCATTCTTCGAGGTGATGTCGGCATGACAGAGCAGCATGAGGTCGTCGATGTCGTCGCCAGCCTCAAAAAGGAGACGGCGCACGGCAGAGTCGGTGACGATGTCTTCCGCCAGGATGATAGGCCTCATGTGAAGCTGTACAAGTTTCTGAACGTATTTCATCTTTTCGTTGAGCGGCAGCTTCATGGCGGTGAAGATCTTGGGCACCATCTTGGAGCCCTTGAACTCGTGGCTGTGGAAAGTCCAGCCTATGCCGTCTTCCCAACGTTTGGTCTGCGGCTTGGCAATGTCGTGCAGCAAGGCTGCCCATCGCAGCCAGAGGTCGTCGCTCTTCTCGGCTACCTGGTCGAGTACTTGGAGTGTATGCAGGAAGTTGTCCTTGTGGCCTTTGCCGTTGACGATTTCCACGCCTTTCAGTTGTGCCAACTGCGGGAAGATGAGCTTCAGCAGGCCGCATTCCTCCAGTAGCTTGAATCCAATGGATGGTTTTGGGGAGAGGATGATTTTGTTGAGCTCCTCGGTAACGCGTTCCATCGAGACGATTTTGATGCGTTCGGCATTGCGTTTGATGGCCTTAAACGACTCGGGTTCGATGTAGAATTTGAGCTGTGAGGCGAAGCGCACGGCTCGCATCATCCGTAAGGGGTCGTCGGAATAGGTGATGTCGGGGTCAAGAGGGGTCCTCAACAAAAGTTCTTCCATGTCGGCCATACCATTGTATAGGTCGATGAGAGTGCCGAAATCCTCGGCGTTGAGGCTGAGTGCCATGGCGTTGATGGTGAAGTCGCGGCGACTGATGTCGTCTTCGAGCGTGCCGTTTTCCACCACGGGCTTACGGCTGTTGCGGTCGTACGACTCTTTGCGGGCACCCACGAATTCGATTTCCATGCCGTCGAAGCGGATCATGGCAGTGCCGAAGGCGCCGTAGTATTTGGCTTCTTTGTGGCCGGGCAGGAGGGAGGCGACCTTTTTGGCTAAGGTGATGCCGCTGCCGACAGTCACCACGTCAATGTCGTTCGACGGGCGGTGCAGCATGATGTCACGCACATAGCCGCCGATGACATAGGTCTTGTAGCCCAACTCCGCACTGGCGTAGGCGATCACCTTAAAGATCTTGCTGCTGATATGTTTCTTGAAGTCGTAGTTCATCAGACTTTGGCTTCTTCAAGGACTTTCTTTTTGTTCGGGATGATGTTGACGATGGTTTCTTCGCCATTTTCGGCCAAGTCGATGCTGATGAGGTCGCCAATGTGGAGGTTGGCGGAGATGATAGCCTCGGCCAGCACGTCTTCCACATATTTCTGTACGGCACGTTTCAGCGGGCGGGCGCCATACTGGGCGTCCCAGCCTTTCTCAGTGATGAAGTCTAAGGCCTTTTCGGTGAGTTCGATCTTGTAGCCCATCTCTTCAACGCGTTTCACCACCTCGTGGATCTCGATTTCGATGATCTTGTGGATGTCGGTCTTGTCAAGGGCATTGAACATTACCACATCGTCGACGCGGTTAAGGAACTCGGGCGCGAAGGTGCGTTTCAGCGCATTGTCGATGACGCTCTGCGAGTATTCGTTCTTGGCGTTGAGACGTGCCTGTGTGCCGAAGCCGACGCCTTGACCGAAGTCCTTCAGCTGGCGTGAGCCGATGTTGGAAGTCATAATGATGATGGTGTTCTTGAAGTCGACCTTACGGCCGAGGCTGTCGGTCAGTTGGCCGTCGTCAAGGACTTGAAGCAGCAGGTTGAACACGTCGGGGTGTGCCTTCTCGATTTCGTCGAGCAAGACGATGGAGTAGGGCTTGCGGCGTACCTTTTCGGTCAGCTGACCGCCTTCTTCGTAGCCTACATATCCTGGAGGCGCTCCCACGAGGCGCGACACGGCGAACTTCTCCATGTATTCGCTCATGTCGATGCGGATGAGGGCGTCTTCGCTGTCGAAGAGGAACTTGGCCAGCACCTTGGCGAGGTAGGTCTTACCGACGCCGGTGGGGCCGAGGAAAATGAACGAGCCGATGGGCTTGCTCGGGTCTTTCAACCCGGCACGGTTGCGGCGGATGGCGCGGGTCACCTTCTTGATGGCTTCGTCCTGGCCGATGACGGTACCTGCCAGCTCGCTTTCCATATGCATTAGGCGGTCGCCTTCATTCTTGGCGATGCGTTGCACGGGCACGCCCGTCATCATGGCGACGACTTCGGCGACGTTTTGTTCGGTGACGGTCTGGCGATGCGTCACGGCGTCGTCCTCCCAAGCCTTCTTTGCATCTTCGAGCTGGGCGAGGATCTTGACTTCCTCGTTGCGGTACATGCCGGCTTCCTCGAACTTCTGTTCGCTGATGGCGCTTTTCTTATCCTTGCGCACGGCTTCGAGACGTTGCTCCAACTCGGTGATCTCGCTCGGCACGTCAATGTTTTTGATGTGGACGCGAGCGCCGGCTTCGTCCAAGGCGTCGATGGCCTTGTCGGGCAGGTGACGGTCGCTGAGGTAACGGTCGGTAAGCTTCACACAGGCTTCGATGGCCTCTGGTGTGTAGGTGACCAGGTGATGGTCTTCGTATCTAGACTTGATGTTGTTCAGGATTTCGATGGTCTCGGCGGGCGTGGTAGGCTCGACTAGGATTTTTTGGAAGCGGCGTTCCAGGGCTCCGTCTTTCTCGATGTACTGGCGGTATTCGTCAAGGGTGGTGGAGCCGATGCACTGCAACTCGCCGCGTGCCAGGGCGGGCTTGAACATGTTGCTGGCATCGAGCGAGCCGTTGGCGTTGCCAGCGCCGACGAGGGTGTGTATCTCGTCGACGAAAAGGATGATGTCGTGGTTTTTCTCCAACTCGTTGAGGATGGCTTTAATGCGCTCCTCAAACTGGCCGCGGTATTTGGTGCCGGCTACGATGGAACCGATGTCTAGCATGATGACGCGTTTCTCGAACAGCGTGCGTGGCACGCGATGCTGTACGATGCGGATGGCGAGGCCTTCAGCGATGGCCGACTTGCCGACGCCCGGTTCACCTATTAATATTGGGTTGTTTTTCTTGCGACGGCTGAGGATCTGTGCGATGCGTTCCAGCTCGCGGTCGCGACCCACAATAGGGTCGAGACGGTTTTCTTCTGCCGCCTTGGTTAGGTCGCGGCCGAAGCTATCCAACACGGGCGTCTTGCTCTTGATGTTGCTGCTCTTCTTGGGCCTTTCTTGTTGGGGAGGGAATGGGTCGAGCATGTCATCATCGTCGTCCTTGTCGGCAAAGAGGCTGCCCAGTGGGGCGGGGTTGTCTGGCATGGTGGATTCCGGGATGTCCATACCCACTTCCGTGTTGTATTTGATCAGCTCTTCCTTGAAATTGTCGTAATTGATGCCTTCAAACTCGAGGTTTTGCGAGATGATGTTGTTCTTCTCGTGAAGGATGGCGAGCATGAGGTGCTCGGAACGCACGATGTCGGAACGGAATTCCTTGGCGATGATATAAGTGAATTTCAGCACGCGTTCGGCTTGCTTGGTAAGGGGCAAGGCGATGGCGTTGCTCACGTTGGCCCCCGAGGTCTTCACCGAGGCCTCTAGCTTCATTGAGAATACTTCGATGTTAAGGTTCAGCTTTTCCAAAATCTTGATGGCACTGCTGCCTCCTTCCTTGATCATGCCCAAAAACAGGTGCTCCAAACCCACGTAAACATTGCCGAGCCGCTTCGCTTCCTCGTGACTGAGTGACAAAATGTCACGGACACGGGGAGAAAATTTTGCATCCATATAGTCGTAATTCGTTTGTTATCAATACTTTATTATAATCCCCTGCTTTTCTCCTATCGGATTTAATCAGTGCGCAAATGTACAAACAAAAATCGCGCCGCGCTATTGTCAAAGTCAGATTCTTTAAAAATGAACAAAATCCGACCTTTTTGTCAAACCTATCCAAAAAATTCTTATCTTTGCACCCTTATTAATTAAAGCGAAAAATAACACCCGAAAATGGACGAAAACAATATCAACAATCCTGAAAATCAGGAAGAAATGCCTGAAGAACTCTCAGGAGAAAAAATTATCAAGGTTAATCTTGAAAACCAGATGAAGTCGGCTTACATCGACTATTCGATGTCCGTCATCATCTCGCGCGCCTTGCCCGATGTGCGCGACGGCCTCAAGCCGGTGCACCGTCGTGTGCTCTACGGCATGAAGGAATTGGGTGTCACCTCACGCAGCGGCTACAAGAAATCAGCCCGTATCGTCGGTGAGGTGCTCGGTAAGTACCACCCGCACGGCGACTCATCGGTCTATGACGCCATGGTGCGTATGGCCCAGAGCTGGTCATTGCGTTATCCTTTGGTCGACGGCCAAGGTAACTTCGGCTCGGTCGACGGCGATAGCCCCGCCGCCATGCGTTATACTGAGGCACGCCTTCAGAAGATTGCAGAAGAAATGCTCGATGATCTCGACAAGGATACCGTCGACTTCCAGAATAACTTCGATGACTCGTTGCAGGAGCCTACCGTGCTGCCTACCCAGATTCCTACCTTGTTGGTAAACGGTACCAACGGCATCGCCGTGGGTATGGCCACCAACATGGCTCCCCATAACCTCAGCGAATGCGTCGACGGCATCATCGCCTATATCGACAACCGTGAGATCACCACGCAGGAGCTGATGCAATACATCAAGGCTCCCGATTTCCCAACCGCTGGCGTCATCTACGGCTACGAAGGCGTGCGCGAGGCATTTGAGACGGGTAGGGGACGTATCGTCCTCCGCGGCGAGACCCACTTCGAGGAACACAACGGCCATGAACGCATCATCGCCACCTCCATTCCTTATCAAGTCAACAAGGCTGAGATGATTAAGAAGACCGCCGACCTCGTCAACGAGAAGAAGCTGGAAGGTTTGACCGACATCCGCGATGAGTCAGACAGAAAAGGTATCCGTGTGGTGTATGAGCTGAAACGCGATGCCAATCCCGACATCGTCTTGAACAAGCTGTTCATGATGACTCCGTTGCAGAGCTCGTTCAACGTGAACAATGTGGCTTTGGTCAACGGCCGTCCCTATACCTTGAACCTCAAGCAGCTGATTGAGCACTTCGTGGCCCACCGTCACGAGATTATCCTGCGCCGCACACGCTTCGAGCTGAAGAAAGCCGAAGACCGTGCCCATATCTTGGAAGGTCTGGCACGCGCCATCGACATCGTCGACGAGATCATCGCTACCATCCGCGCCTGTAAGGGCGGCACGCCCGAAGCCAAGCAAGCCATCATGGACAAGTTCGGCTTCGACGACCCGCAAGCCAGCGCCATTGTGGCCTACCGTCTCGGTCAGTTGGCCGGCCTCGAGATCAAGAAGATCATGGATGAGTTGGACGAAATCCACGAACGCATCAAGCATTTCCACGATATTCTACAAAATGAGGAATTGCAGTTCCAGATCATCAAGGACGAACTGCTGGTCATCAAAGAAAAATATGGCGATGCCCGCCGCACCCAAATCGTGCCCGCCGCCGGCGAGTTCCGCATGGAAGACATCATCGCCGACGACGCCGTGGTCATTACCATCTCGCACCTCGGTTACATCAAGCGTACTCCGCTGACTGAATACCGCGTGCAGAGCCGTGGCGGCAAGGGCTCGAAAGGCTCTGCCACCCGCGACACCGACTTCATCGAACACATCTTCACGGCCACCAACCACAACCACCTGCTCTTCTTCACAGAACAGGGCAAGTGCTACAAGCTGCGTGCCTTCGAGATCCCCGAAGAGGGCAAGAACAGCAAAGGTCGCGCCATCCAGAACCTGTTGCCGCTTGACAAGGACAACAAGGTGATGGCCTACCTCAACGTGAAGAGCATGACCGATGAGGAATACCTTGAGAACAATTTCATCATCCTGTGCACCAAGAAGGGTATCATAAAGAAGACCAACTTGGCTGCCTATAAGAATGTCCGTCAAAATGGCATCATCGCCGTCAACATCCGCGAGGACGACCAACTGCTAGAGGCTTGCCTCACCAGTGGCAACGATGAAGTGCTGATGGCCGTACGTTCGGGTAAAGCCGTCCGCTTCAACGAGCAAACCGTCCGTCCGATGGGTCGTACCGCTACGGGTGTGAAGGCCATCACCTTGGGTTCGCCCGACGACGAAGTCATCGGCATGGTGTGTATCAACGATCCCCAACAAACCGTTCTGGTCGTCTCCGAGAAGGGCTTCGGTAAGCGTTCCGACATTGAGGACTACCGTATCACGAACCGTGGTGCCAAGGGCGTGAAGACCTTGAACATTACCGATAAGACTGGCGACCTCATCGCCATCAAGGGCGTGACCGACGACGAAGACCTGATGATCATCAACAAGTCAGGCATCGTCATCCGCATGGAAGTCAGCAAGCTGCGTGTAATGGGCCGCGCCACCCAGGGTGTGAAACTCATCGACTTGCGCGGTAACGACGAAATCGCCGCTGTCACCAAGACAGAGCATGAGGACGAAGAAGAAACCGAGGTCGTTGAGCCTGTCGAAACGCCGACTTCAGAAGATGAAACCACTTTGGAACAATAATTGTATAGGAATAAACCAATAAACGAAATTGTAAAACTTTAAATAATTGGAAAAATGAAAAAAGTAATGATTTTGCTGGCCGTCGTTCTCACCGCTAACGTGTTGATGGCCCAAAAGAAAGACAGAACTGACGCTTTCATGTACAACAAGAATGGCCAATATGAAAAGGCTATTGCCTCTATTGAAAAGTGCGTCAATCACGAGCAGTTCTTAGGCATGAAACCCAATGACCAATCCCAGGCTTGGTTGTATCGTGCTTCCATTTATCAGAACGTTCTTCAATCACCTGACGAGGCTGTCAGAAATCTGGCCCCCAACGCTCAGGAGATCATCTACGAATCACTGATGAACTGCATGCAGAATGAGAATTTCGTCAAGGACAACAAACAGGAAATCATCACCCGCGTGAACGCCGTCATGAATTCTTACTACACCGTGGGCGCCGATGACTACAACAACGGTAAGTTCATTGAAGCTGCTCCTATGTTCAAGAAGGCATATGAAATCGCCAAGTCATTGGGTAATCCCGACGCCAACGAGATGTTGAACCTCGCCGCCACCTCATATCTGAGAGGTCAAGACTACCAGAGCGCCCTCGACAACTTCATGCTGTTGAAGGAAAACGGTGCTGACGGTGTTGACGTCTACAAGCACCTCGCCGCTTGCTACAATGGCTTGGGCGACAGCGCTAACGCCATGGCTATGATCAATGCCGGCCTGGAAAAAGATCCTAGCGATGCCAGCCTCATCGTCGAAAAGGTGAACTCCTACATGAAGGAAGGCAAGAACGTGGAAGCCATCGAGGACATCAACAGACTTCGCGAACTTGATCCCGAGAATGCCCAGCTGCTCTTTGTGCTTGGCACCATCTACGGTGAAGAGAACAACAAGGATATCTATGATAGCGATAAGGCCATCCAATACTACGAGCAGGCCATCGCCATCAACCCTGACTACTACGATGCTATCTACAACCTCGGCGCCATGTACATCAGCCTTTCCAACAAGTTGAAGACGCAAGCCAACGAATTGCCCCTCGACAAGGTGAAGGAGTACAACGCTTTGGTTGAGCAGGCCGAAGACCTCGTCCGCACCGGTTTGCCATACGTGAAGAAGGCCTACGAAGCCCAGCCCACTCCTGAGGTTAAGCAGGTTTTGAAGACCATGTACGTGCAGCTCAAGATGAATGACGAAGCCAAGGCTTTGGACGCCGAATAAGAAACACGTCTGAAACATCTAAAAAAGAGCTCCGGTTTCGGGGCTCTTTTTTTGTGCCAAAAAATGCGATTTATTCTTTTCTTTTTGAAAATTATTATCTTTGCGGAGGAAAATACCGGAAAAAACTAACTCTATCCCATACATTATGTTTGAAATTATTCATAAAGAAACCTTCGCGGCCGAGACCTACCTCATGGACGTCTATGCGCCGAGAATAGCACATTCGGCCCTCCCAGGCCAGTTCCTCATCATCAAGATGGAAGAGAACTCGGAACGTATTCCGTTGACCATTAGCGACTACCACCGCGTTCGCGGAACGGTGACCATTGTCTTCAAGGCTATCGGCGAATCCACCAAGAAGATGGCGGAATACAAGGAAGGCGACCGCTTTGCCGACATCGTCGGTCCTTTGGGGAAACCTTCAGAGTTTGCCACGATGACCGCTGAGGAGTTGCGCAAGCGTTCCTTCGTCTTCATCGGCGGTGGCGTGGGTATCGCCCCAATTTATCCACAAGTGAAATGGTTGAACGACCATGGTGCCACGGCTGACTGTATCATCGGCGCCCGCACCAAGGATCTGCTTATCTTCGAGAAGGAACTGGCAGAAGTCAGTAACCTGTATGTCACCTCCGACGATGGCTCCACGGGTCGCAAGGGCTTGGTGACTGACGTGTTGCGCCAGTTGGTGGCCAGCGGCAAACAGTATGACGAGGCCGTGGCCATCGGTCCCATGATTATGATGAAGTTTGCCACCAAGACCTGCGAGGAGTTGGGCATCCGCTGCACAGTGTCGCTCAACTCGATCATGGTCGACGGCACGGGCATGTGTGGTGCCTGCCGTGTGAGCATTGGAGGAAAGACCAAGTTCACCTGCATCGACGGTCCCGAGTTCTTGGGTAAGGATGTCGACTTCGATGAGGCCATGAAACGTCAGGCGATGTATAATAATGTGGTGACGCGCAAACAACTCCAAGCCGAGGAGAAAGCCGAAGGCCACAAGTGCCATATCGGAGGCATCTCTGAAGAGAGTTTCGACAAGAAAAAACGTGTTCCTGTGCCGGAGCAGAAGCCCGAGATTCGCGCCCACAACTTCGATGAGGTGTGTTTGGGTTATTCGGCCGACATGGCCATCATGGAGGCCCAGCGTTGCCTGCATTGTAAGAACCCGCAATGCGTGGAGCATTGCCCTGTCAGCGTCAACATCCCAGACTTCATCGCTCGCGTGGCGCAAGGTGACTTTGCGGGCGCGGCCGGCGTTATCAGCTGCGACTCTGCATTGCCTGCCGTCTGCGGCCGTGTATGTCCGCAGGAGACCCAGTGTGAAGGCGCTTGCGTGATGGGCAAGAAGTTCGAGCCTATCGCCATCGGCAAACTGGAGCGTTTCGTCGGCGACTATGCCATCGAGCATGACCTGCATTTCAGCAGTCAGAGCATCCCCAACGGCCATAAGGTGGCCATCATTGGCAGTGGTCCTTCAGGACTCACCTGCGCCAAGGACTTGCTTTCGATGGGTTACGACGTCACTATCTTCGAGGCATTGCATGAGTTGGGCGGCGTGTTGATGTATGGCATTCCGTCGTTCCGTCTGCCAAAGGACACCGTTGTGAAGAAAGAGGTGGAGAGCGTGCGTAAGCTTGGCGCCAAGTTCGAGAAGGACGTGGTCGTCGGTCGTACCATCACCATCGACGAGCTGATGAAACGCGAAGGCTTTGAGGCTGTGTTTGTCGGCTCGGGTGCTGGCTTCCCGATGATGATGAACGTGCCTGGTGAGAACCTCTGCGGCGTGGTTTCAGCTAACGAATTCTTGACCCGTAACAACCTGCTCTTCGCCTATAAGGAGGGCTATCAAACCCCGAACTATGTGGGTAAGAAAGTTGCTGTGGTCGGTGGTGGCAACGTGGCCATGGATGCCGCTCGTACTGCCTTGCGTCTGGGCGCAGAGGTGCATATCGTCTACCGCCGTTCCGAGGCCGAGCTGCCTGCGAGAGTGGAGGAGGTGCACCATGCCAAGGAAGAAGGTGTCATCTTCGACTTGCTGACGGCTCCCGTTGAGGTGCTGGGCGACGAAAACGGTTGGGTGAAAGGCTTCAAATGTGTGAAATGCGAACTTGGCGAGCCCGATGCCTCGGGTCGTAGAAGCCCGGTCCCGATTAAGGATTCTGAGTTCGTCCTCGATGTTGACATGATCATCATGGCCCTTGGCACTTCGCCAAACCCGTTGATTGGCAGCACGACGCGTAACCTCGACCTGAACAAGAAGGGCTGCATCGTGGCCGATGAAGTCGGTACGACATCGCGTCCTGGCATCTTCGCCGGCGGTGACGCCGTGAGTGGCGCAGCTACTGTCATCCTCGCTATGGGTGCCGGCAAGAAAGCCGCCAAGGCGATTGACGAGTATATTAAATCATTGCATTGACGCTTAACTGCGTAGGAAACAACCCCCTTTATCCTCATGGCGGGTCAAGCCCGCAATGAGGAGAAGGGGTGTTTTATTCTTTGATTTCCACATAAAACACCGTCGGATCGTCGTCCTCGTCGAACGATTCGTCGGTGTAGTATTGTCCTGGTTTGTCGTCGTCCTGAAACAGCACCAGCGTCACCTTCTTGAAGGGGATGGGCTGGCCGTTTTTACTGTAACGTTCGATGTCGTCTTCGGTGAGACCTTCCATGCGCATCATCTTGAGCATCATGGCTAGGTCAAGGTTGACGTTGAGGAGCTCCTGTTTCCATTCGATGCTGATGACAGCCGTGGTGTAGAGCTTAAAGTTTTTGACTTCGACTTTTTTCATGGTGTAGGAGGTTGATGCTGCGAAATTGCGAAAAAAAACTGAATTTGAAAGAAATTGCACGAAAATTGCAACGCTATTGGCGTGAATTTTATAATTTTGTACATTCAAAAATGAAAATAGATATGCGTAAGACTTTGATTATCATTGCAATGGCCTTGTTTGCCATGCCTGTTTTTGCACAAACGATAGAAAGTGTGGATGTTTCGAAAGCCCCTAATGGAAAGTTTACCACGACCACACGTGATGCTATCATTGAGGGCCATGTCCAAAACGGCCAAAAAGTTGGCACTTGGATTGAGTATTTCAACAGCAACACATACCTTCCAAAGAAAATCGTGAGTTATGAGAACGGTAAACGAAATGGCGCTTTCGTTGAAATCGACAAGACGGGCTCCATCACAAAGAAAGCAGAGTATAAGAACGATGTGCTTGACGGACAGGTCAGCGAATGGTTCCGCGGTGGACGTCTCTCGAAATTGAACACTTATAAGCAAGGTGAGCTCGATGGTGAGCAAATCCTATGCTATGAGAAGGGCGGTAATCTAGAAGTGTCGAGCTACAAGAACGGCCGGCGCGACGGCCTCACCACTTGGTATGACGAGAGTGGTAACAAAAAGATGACCATCGTTTATAAGGACGGTCAGTTTGATGGTAAACAAGAGACTTTCTACCCTGATGGTTCGTTGAAGAGCGAGTCGACATACAAGAACGGCCAGCTTCAAGGTAAGGTGAAGACTTACGCCGAAAAACAAACCAAATCTGCTGAGAGCAAGAAGCATTGAAGCGCCTTTCCATAGTTTTGTTTCTTTATCTGTTTATCATGGGGCTTCAGCTCCATGGTCAGGACACTATTGTCCTGAAAACTGTTGAAGTGACTGCTGAAGGCAATGCTGTAGAGTCCTTAAAACCGTTGGTGGTGAGAAAGTTGGATACTCTCGTGTTGCAGTCCAAAAGTACCTCTAGCCTTTCAGATCTTCTCATCCAGCACAGCCCCGTTTTCATCAAGACCTATGGTCCGGGTGGTACCTCCACGGCCTCGTTTCGTGGCACTACGGCTAGTCACACCCTTGTGCTTTGGAACGGTTTTCAGCTCAATGCGCCTAGCCTTGGTCAGGTTGATTTCAGTACTATTCCTGTTTTTTTGGCTGATGACGTCAGCCTCAACTGGGGAAGCGGTACTTCCAACAACAGCGGTGGCTTGGGTGGGGCAGTTAATATCGACAATACCCATCATTTTGGTGACGGCTTTCTGTTGGATTTGAAACAGACCTATGGCAGCTTTAACACTTTGGGGAGTTTCGTCACCGTGGGCAACTATGGCAAACACTTTTCCTTCCGTGTGAAGGCATACCGTAACTCGTCGGATAACGACTTTGAATATGAAAACCTGGCCACCATTCCACACCAAACCATGAAGCAGCGCAATGCTGACTTTGTTGATTACGGAGTGATGCCTGAGGTCGGTGTGCTGTTGGGCAAAAGTATCATTTCCGTCTCATCGTGGAACCAGTGGAACAACCGCAACTTGCCGCCCATTATGCCCAATGTTTTCAATGTCAACTCAGAAGAATGGACGCAGGATAACTTTTCGCGTAACTTCGTCACTTTCAAAAACTACTGGGAAACAGGTAATCTACAGCTGAAATCTGCTGCTTTTGTCGAGAATCAACGTTATTTTCTTTTAACGCGAATTCCTTCTAACGACGATACTGTTACCTTCATCAACTCTGAGAATCGTGCTTTGATCCTTCATCAGATTGCCAATTTGGAGCAGCAACTCTACCAAAGCTGGACCTTGAAAGCTAAGCTGCAATGGGACAACGAGCGGGTGAGGAGCAACAACTATGAAGGGGAGAAGCGGCGCAACCTGATGTCGGCCTATGCAGCTCTCAGCGGAGAGCCTTTCGATTGTGCCAGCATCAACCTTACGGCACGTTACGACTGGACAGACGGTAAAGCAATGGGCTTGTTCCCAACGGCAACCTTTTCGTACCAATTGCCTTTCTACAAGGCTGTTAGCTTTACCATTGGTTACAGCCATAACTATCGCAACCCATCATTGAACGACCTTTATTGGTATCCAGGTGGCAACCCCGACCTTTTGCCTGAGAACGGTCGCACGGTTGACTTGGCGGTGAAATACGGATTACAGAAAGGGCATTTCAAACTTGATGTACGCACGGGTGGCTATTTTTCCAACGTAAAAAACTGGATTCAATGGATGCCCACCTCATATCGTTTTTGGGTGCCAGAGAATGTATCGAAAGTCTATGCCCGCGGCATTGAAAACCATGTCGACGCCGCTTTTGTTAAAGAAAATTGGAAAATCACATTGTCGGGCAACTATGTTTTCACGGTTACCACTGACGAGAGCGAGAAAGCCTATGCTCAAGGCACCAATGGCAAACAGCTGATATATATTCCGCGCCATCATGGCAATGCTTTCCTCAACACGCAGTGGAAGACATGGAACTTGAGCTATACCATTGAAGTGACAGGGCGTCGCAGTACCTCCTATTCCGAGCAGCAATTCTTTGCCTACGACCTACCTTCCTATGTGCTGCACCATGTCGCCATAGGCAAGCAAATTAAGAAGTTCCGCATAGAATTACGATGCAACAACATCACCGACAAAGACTATCAGAATGTCATTTGGAGGGCCATGCCAGGGCGGAGCTTTGAGGTGATGGGAGAGTTCAAATATTAATTGGCAGTTATCAGCCTTTTTATTGACGAGTCTCCTGTATGCGTCGTTTCTTGCTGCGTACCCCTTAAATAGACAAGGAAAATATAGCATTACATTGCAGATGTGTCTGAAAAATATGTATATTTGCCTTTTCATAAAAGGTATAGAATCAAAAGTTTAATCAAATGGATAAGAGATTATTAGACAATAAATTGCCCTATTTGGTAGCCGACATGGGCTTGGCCGCTTGGGGGCGCAAGGAAATTGAAGTATCGGAACACGAAATGCCTGGATTGATGTCGCTGAGAAAGAAATATGGCGACGCAAAGCCTCTGAGGGGTGCTAAGATCATGGGATCGCTCCACATGACCATACAGACGGCTTGCCTGATTGAGACTCTCGTCAAATTGGGCGCCACGGTGCGCTGGTGCAGCTGCAACATCTATTCCACGCAGGACCATGCTGCCGCTGCCATCGCCGAGACGGGCACTTCGGTCTTTGCTTGGAAAGGCGAGACGCTGGAAGACTATTGGTGGTGCACCAAACGTGCTATCACCTTCCCTGACGGCACGGGACCGGACCTCATTGTGGACGATGGCGGTGATGCCACCCTGCTGATCCACAAGGGTTATGCCTGCGAGAACGACCCAAAACTTCTTGACGCACCCACGAGCAGTGAAGAGGAAAGGGCACTAATGAGCGTCATCAAAGCCACATATAAGGAGAATCCCTCATTTTGGCATACCGTAGTGGCTGGTTGGAAGGGAGTCTCTGAAGAGACCACCACGGGCGTGCACCGTTTGTACCAGATGCACGAACGCGGCGAGTTGCTTGTCCCCGCCATCAACGTGAATGACTCGGTGACCAAGTCGAAGTTCGACAACCTCTATGGCTGCCGCGAGTCGTTGGCCGACGGTATCAAGCGCGCCACCGACGTGATGATTGCTGGTAAAGTGGTCGTCGTGTGTGGCTACGGAGAAGTGGGTAAGGGTTGCTCTCACTCTATGAAGAGTTATGGCGCCCGTGTGCTCGTCACTGAGATTGACCCCATCTGCGCTCTGCAAGCTGCCATGGAAGGCTTCGAGGTCACCACGATGGAGGAGGCCGTCAAGGAAGGCAATATCTTTGTCACTACAACTGGTAACTGCGACGTTATCACGCTGGAACACATCCTGAAGATGAAAGATCAGGCCATTGTGTGCAACATCGGCCACTTTGATAACGAGATCCAGGTGGACCGCCTCGAAAAGACCGAACATCTGAAGGAGAAGATCAATATCAAGCCACAGGTTGACAAATACGTCTTCGACGATGGTCACTGCATCTTTTTGCTGGCATCGGGACGATTGGTCAACCTGGGTTGCGCCACGGGTCATGCTAGCTTCGTGATGAGCAACTCGTTCACCAACCAGACCTTGGCCCAGATGGACCTTTGGGAGAAGCGCGGACAGTATAAGATCGGCGTGTACTGCTTGCCTAAGTACTTGGACGAAGAGGTAGCTCGCCTCCACCTTGAGAAGATAGGCGTGAAGCTCACCAAGCTCACGCAAAAGCAGGCCGATTACATCGGTGTGCCCGTCGAGGGCCCCTACAAGTCGGACATTTACCGCTATTGAGGTTATGCGCCTCTTTTGAGGCGTATTCTCTTGGCTTTGGCATTGGCGGCATTGCTATTTGGCGTGCCGCCATTTATTGTGTCGTTTTGTTCGCGAGTAATGACGAAGACAGCGTCTCCAAACGTGTTGTTAATGCACTGTTTGCTCAAGTCTCTGACCGACGAGGGAAACTCGAAAGAAAGATATTGTCGGTTCCGGCTTTCTTGCTCGACAACCGCCATTGTTCTTTCCAAAACGATTTCGAATCCGGTTTCTGCATCGTACCAACGAACGGTGTACTTTGTGCCGGCAGGCTGTCTCTTCATTGGCAAGGTGATGGTGTTGCTCTTTGAGCAAGGCTTGGGCTTCTTGGCGGCATCAAGCGTGTAAACATAGCCTTTGGGGTTGAAGACGCCGTTGTTGTCGAAATGCCCTTTCGAGCCTTCGCGGTCGGTGAGACGTCGCAACGATTGGTAAGCGAAAGCAGTGTCCTGGCACCAGCCGTAAAGAGTGTCTTCGTCAGCATTAATCATATAATAGGTTTGAAGGCCATTGGGAAATATAGTAGACCGTTTTGTGGTGGAGGCCGTACTATGGGCTGTGAATGAGTCGGAGGTGATGGGAATACCTTTGCTAAATGTTACCATAGGCTTGAAGATATGGAACAGGTCCTTTTCCTTGAGATAGGTCCAGAACCAGAATGAAGCGCTGCCGATCGAGGTGGAGAAAAGCGAGGACCACAGACAGTTGTGGGTGTCGATGCCAAAGGGATCCTTGTCCTCATATTTCAACGCTGATTGCGATTGCCCGAAGCCGAACTCACCAATGAAATAAGGCTTATCTGGGTAGATGAGGTGCGCTTCGTTGCTCATTTCGAAGAGCTGGTGCGAACGTTGCTCTTTCGATTTGGCCTTTTGGATGTTGCCATAGGTATGGCATTGGACGATGTCGAGCGGACGATAGATGTTCTTGCCGAGGTATTCGTATTTTTTGTCGGTGATAGAAGATACAGAGGTGGTCACAAGATGGTGATACGGGTCAATGGAACGGATGTATTCGGCCATCTCCTCGTGCCATTCGACGAGGTCGCGGAAGTAGGCATCGTTGACTTTGACGTCGTCGAAGATGTGGTTGAGTTCGTTGAAGAATTCCCAGCACAGGATGTTGGTGGCATAACCCCATCTTGAGACGATGTATCGGAAAAGGTTCTTGGTGATTTTCTTGGCTTCTGGATGGGTGAAAAAGTCATGTGGCGATTTCAGGCCCAGTTGGGTGTGGAAGGGGTTGTAGGACCAGTCACCGGGGTTGGATTTTAGATATTTCTTGTCTGTGCTGTTGACGCGGAATTCCTTGTAATTGAAGAAGCACAACGCTAGATTGATGTCGTGTTGTTTGGAGTATGTCACTATCTCGTCGAGTTCTGCGGCATCTTTTTGATTTATGGTGTTGTTGAAATACACCATGGGCTTGCCGTTGCTGGTTTGGGTGAACTCGGGGCCGAAGAGTGCCATATATTGGAAACGGTTGATCCAAATCCTCATGTAGTTGGCGTTGTTGGCTAGGGCGTCTATATAGTCGTGATACTCATAAATACCTTGGGGCGTTGTGAAGTCATAGTAATTTTTGCAGTAATACCATGGCACGTTAGGGCCGATGGGGAAGAACGATATCTGTTGTTGTTTTCCGTTCACGAAAGCGCCTCTTTTGAGGAAACGGGTGTTGGCCTTGGTGATGAAACCATATGCGTTGTCGGCAGGTTGGCATTGGAACGAGAAGTCCTTCGATTGGTATGACGAAAGCTCGGTTTGGCCATTCCGGTCGACGGCGCGCAGCTTAAAGCGCCATTGTCCTAACTGATCTGGGGTAAAACGAACCCGCCAGCCGTTGCCCTCGATGTTGGCAGAGGCTTTCTCGTATCCGTTGTATTTTTCGAAATGGTAGTCTTGGAAGTAGAAGCCGTATACGACATGAATCTTTCCATCCGGGTCGGTGAACTCTGCATAAACGTCGATGACGTTGGGGTCGTATGGGTTAGAATAGGAGCTCAATTGGAACGAGATCTCGAACAAATCGAAGATCGTGGCATTGTTGGGGTAGGCTACATCGCTAATTGTAGGCCTCCCGAAAGCACTTGATGCAAATGCTACGAGAACCGATAATAACAGGGATTTCTTCATGGCAAAAGGTATTACAACGAGCAAAAATAATGATTTTATTCTCTATTGCGAGGCCACACGGCATTTTCTTTTTTAGATTGTCGGGTGTTTGGCCGAAATTTGTATCTTTGCCCATCTTTAACAATGGCCGGTTTTGTCAGCAGAAATCATGAAAATTGCAGTCAATACGCGTTTGTTGCTGAAAAACAAACTAGAAGGCATCGGATGGGTGGCTTACGAGACCTTGCGTCGTATGGTAAAGAACCATCCTGAGGTGGAGTTTTATTTCCTTTTCGATCGAGAGCCCGACCCGATGTTTGTTTTTGGTGACAACGTTAAACCCGTCGTGCTGTTTCCGCAGGCACGGCATCCTTTCCTGTTCATTTGGTTCTTCGAGTTTTCGGTGACGAAAGCACTGAAGCAGATACAACCCGACCTGTTTTTCTCGCCTGACGGCTATCTCAGCCTTCGTTCAGACGTGCCTCAAGTAGCTCAGTTCCACGACCTTAACTTCGAACATTTCCCGAAGGACATGCCGAAGATCCACCTATGGCACTATAAGAAATACTTCCCGAAGTTTGCACGAAAGGCCAAACGTATTGTCACAGTGTCGGAATTCTCGAAGCAGGATATCGTCGATTGCTATGGCATTGAGCCTAATAGGATCGATGTTGCCTATAACGGCGTGAATGAGAAGTTCACGCCCATCTCGGACGAAGCGCAGGAGGCCATTCGAGCCAGATATACTGACGGAAATCCATATTTCATGTTCGTCGGATCGCTGCATCCACGCAAGAATTTGGCGAGGCTTTTCACGGCCTTCGATCTGTTCAAGAGTCAGACGCCATCCAATGTTAAGTTACTGATTGTAGGTGAGAAGCGTTGGTGGTCAGAGTCTATAGAGCAGGCATACAGCCAGATGCGCTTCAAGGATGATGTTGTCTTTGCTGGACGTCTGAGTGCCGAGGATCTACACCTTGTGACGGCATCCGCCTTTGCGTCGGTATATGTTTCTTATTTCGAGGGCTTTGGTATCCCCATTTTGGAGGCATTTAGGTGCGACACACCCGTCATCACCTCCAATGTGACCTCTATGCCCGAGGTGGCTGATGACGCTGCCTTGCTCGTCGACCCCTTCAGCGAAGCGTCCATTGCTGAAGGCATGACGGAGATGCTTGACGAGAATGTTCGTGAGGCCTTGATTGAGAAAGGCCGGGAGCGCGTCAAGGATTTCTCATGGGACAAGGCGGCTGATGATATTTGGAACTCATTAATGAAAGCAATAAAAGAATAAAGAATAAAATATGGAAAAAATAGTAATGTATCCTGGTGAAGCCATAAAAGAAACCTTGGATTGGAAAGCCGTCCAAGGCCAACATATCACGGCAGTGAAGCGTAACATCCTGGTGCTCGGATCGGGTGGCCGAGAGCATGCCTTGGCGTGGAAGTTGGCACAGAGTGACGGTGCGCATGTCTTCATTGCCCCTGGCAACGCTGGTACGGCCCAAGTGGGTACCAATGTCAACATAAAACCATCCGATTTCGAGGCTGTTAAGGAGTTTTGCCTCAAGCAGGAGATCCATCTCGTCGTGGTTGGCCCCGAACAGCCATTGGTGGACGGTATCGTAGATTTTTTCAAGTGTGACTCCGCACTTAAGGCAGTGAAGGTGATAGGTCCCGATCGACGTGGAGCCCAGCTAGAAGGCAGCAAGGCCTTTGCTAAGGATTTCATGGAGGAATACGGCGTGCCTACGGCAAAATGCTTTAAGGTCAACAAGGATAACCTCAACGAAGGATACAAGTTCCTTGAAAGTGTGAAAGCGCCTTACGTGTTGAAAGCCGATGGTCTGGCTGCCGGTAAGGGTGTGTTGATCCTCAACGACTTACAGGAGGCCAAAGACGAACTTGGCAAGATGCTTGATGGCAAGTTTGGCGCTGCTTCGGCCACTGTAGTCATTGAGGAGTTCCTGAAAGGCATCGAGGTATCGGTGTTTGTGTTGACTGACGGCGAGCATTATGTTCTGTTGCCCGAAGCTAAGGACTACAAACGCATCGGCGATGGCGATCAAGGGCTGAACACGGGTGGCATGGGCGCTGTTTCGCCAGTTCCATTCTGCACGCCCGACTTCTTGAACAGGGTGGAGGAACGTATTGTGAAGCCGACCCTCAAGGGCTTGAAAGCTGAAAGCATTGACTATAAAGGATTCATTTTCTTGGGTTTGATGAACGACAACGGCAATCCCTACGTCATTGAGTACAACGTCCGAATGGGTGACCCTGAGACGGAGGCGGTGATGACTCGCATTGAGGGCGACTTCGCCGACATGTTGATGGCATGTGCTGATGGACGTTTGAATGAAGTCCATTACGGCAAGAGCGACAAGACTGCGGTCACGGTGATGATGGTTTCGGGCGGTTATCCTGAAGCCTATAAGAAGGGGATGATAATGAGCGGTTTGTGTGACTTGAAAGGCGTTGTCTCTTTCCATGCAGGAACGGCATTTAACACTGATAAGCAGGTGGTTACGGCTGGCGGACGTGTCATCGCAGTGACGGCCCATGGCGATTCGATAGAAGAGGCGAGGAGCATCGCTTACCGTGAGGTGGAGAAGATTAAGTTTGAAGGGGCCAACTACCGTTCGGATATCGGTCTCGATTTAATGAAATTACAATGATAAAGTTTTTTCGACAGAGTTACGCGATACAGTATGTGGTATTGGCATTGATTGCAATCGCTTTGTGGTTGCCTGCCTTTATTGCTGGCGAGGTCGACACAAGCTTGGGCTCATCCGTTACGCCATTATACAATTTGATCAACAGATTGCTTTCGTTTTCACCTTTTCTCATGGTGCTGTTCGCCTTTCTTTGGATGGTCATGGAAGCGCTAATGGTCAATGCTATGTTGGTCGAAAGTCAGATTATCACGAAGGTGAGCACAATGGGTGCCTTTGTTTTCGTGCTCATGACAAGTCTCACCGTGACGCAAACCAATTTTTATCCATTTGCTTTGGCATCGGTGTTCATCCTATTGACCATACACGTTCTTTTTGGTGTTTATCAGTCGCAGGACCCGACTTTCAATCTGCTGAATGCAGGCATTTTTGTTGCCTTGGCATCGATGATGTATTTTCCATCCATTGTGCTGATCCCATGGATTTTCGTTTCTCTGATTATCGCAAAGGAAGGTAAATTGCGGCTGCAACTCCTCCCGCTATTAGGATTCTTTCTGGTCTATTTCTTATATTTCAGTTGTGTTTATATCTTTGGTGATTTATTGGCGGTTCTTAACGCCTATAAGACGCATTTGGGGGAATTCCGCTTGAGCATTGCCGGTTTTAACACGCGAACCATTGCGGTGCTTGTCATGACGCTTGTACCTGCCATAATCCTGATGTTCGGTAAGAAGAATTCCAGTTTTGAGAAGACTATTGCTGTGAGGATTAGGATGATGATGACAGCTTTACTTGCAGTTATTGCCCTGTTGCTCCTGTTCTTCCCCGGTACGGTGCTCATGCATGGACTGATTTTTATAGTTCTAACCATCTTTTTCTCCTACGAGTTCTCATATATGGGTAACACAGGATGGGCAGAGTTGTTTCTGTTTTTCTTTGTGGCTTTGGTTTTTGCCAATCATTATTTCTTTAAATGGTTGTAAGGTATGGGGTTGCTGACGCATTATTCCGATTTGGTTGAGGCAGGATGCGATGAAGCTGGAAGAGGCTGCCTTGCAGGCCCTGTGGTGGCAGCAGCCGTTATCTTGAAGAAAGGTTCCGATTATCCAGAACTGAATGATTCGAAGCAGCTTACGGAGAAGAAAAGGATGCAGCTACGCGAGCTGGTGATTCGCGAAGCTCTTGCCTATGGAGTAGGCGTGGTCACGGCGGCTGAAATCGATGAGATCAACATCCTCAATGCCTCGTTTCTGGCCATGCATCGAGCTTTGGACCAGCTGCAGGTCAGGCCTGAATTTCTACTCATTGACGGCAACCGATTCAAGGCTTATCGTGACTTGAAACACCTTTGCGTGGTGAAAGGTGACGGCAAATATCAATCCATCGCCGCGGCATCCATCTTGGCGAAAACCACCAGAGATATGATGATGTTGGAGTATGATGCACAGTATCCCATCTACCAATGGAAGAAAAACAAGGGTTATCCCACCCCAGAACACAAGCAAGCCATCGCCGACCACGGCACTTCGCCTTTACATCGGCTGACATTCAATAGCTCGATTCAATTGAAGTTAGATTTTAAATAATACAATATTTATAGTTGAATATGAGTAAAATATCATACATTATATTGGCTTTAATTTGCATCCTTACATCTTGTAAACCCAAGGAAATTGAATCCATTTTGGATGCAGTCCCCGCCAGTTCTTTTTTGGTCGTTGAAGCCAAATCATCCCAGGATCTGATTAGTACGATAGCCCCGCTTGCAGAGTCAGCCGATGTTTTTGGTGAATTCGTAAAGCATTGGTATAGAATTGATACAATCATATCATCTAAAGAAAAACTAAAGGAAGAGTTGACGCAATCGCGGGCTGCCATGGCATTGGACTTTGTGGATTCAAAAATGAGTTCATGTGTCGTTTTATTAAACAGCAATAAAATATCAATCAACGAGATAAGTAATATTATTTTAGATAATGGTTTAAATATATCGGAACTAGAATTTGACGGTAAGAAATGCTTGGTTTTGCCTGATTTTGACTCCCTGATGCTGTATGGTCGCGGTGGTTTTTTGGTGTTTGCCTCGGATGATCGCATGCTTTCGTCAGTGATTCAACAGCTGAATGGTTCCATGAGGTTTGATGCTGGTGCAGAGTTCCAGCGGGTTCAGTCCACATTAGGGCAGTCGATGCCCGTGCATCTTTATTTAAACTACAACAACATGGACTCGTTGCTCAAGTCATCAGTTGCTAAGAAATATGAAGAGGGATGTGTCGCCTTTTCGAATGCTTTCAAAGGCATTGCTGCTTTCGACGTGTTGGCAAAGACCGATGGCTGGTCGCTGAACGGCTATTCCATGCCTACTGACACTGTCTCATCTCTGCGTTCCCTGAAATACCAAATGCCTGTGCCTAACACCATAGTCAATGTGCTGCCTTACAGCACGAAGCTGATGTTGCATTACGGCATGTCGGACTATCTGTCCTATTGGGAGGACTTCGCTGATAAAGAGCGCGTTGAAGCTTTCAACCGCCGCTATAAGACCGATGTGGCCGAGCAGTTGGTGCGCAACTTTTCGGAGGTGGCATACTGCCTGTTCACCTCGGCAGCCTATCCCGTTTTTGTGGGTCGCATGAACGACCCTGTCGCGGTGAATCAGTTCATGAAACTGCTTGGCGACAAGGCAGGCGTGGTCGAGAGTGATGCTGTGCAAGGTTGCAACGTCAACAAGTTGAATGTCAAGGACTTCATCCCTGATGTGTTTGGGCGAGGCTTTGCCGAGCTGAACGGCTGCTGGTATGCCGTGGTGGACCAATATCTTGTGGTGGCCAATGAGTTCAATCATGTGCAGGAGGTGATTTCCTGCTATCGTTCGGGACGTACCTTGGACTTGAGCGACAACTTCAAGGCCTTCCAAGACAACATGCTTGAGACGGACAACATCTGCCTGTTTGTGCTTTGCGCCGACAATCAGAATATCGTCAACCGCTATGTCGGTAACGAACTGTTGGCTTTTCTGAAACGCAACAAGAGCTTTTTGCAAGGCTATCAGGCCTTCTCTGTGCAGATGGCGGGTGCCAAAGATTTGGTGTACACCTGCTTGAACTTGTGTACGACAAGTCAGATGAATGAGGAGTCGAATGTGCAATGGAAGGTCAACCTCGATGCTCCGCTGCTAGGGAAACCTTGCATTGTCCCCGACCTGACAACCAATGCCGATCAGGTGGTGGTTTTCGATGTGTCTAACAACATGTACCTTTTGGACTGCAACGGCAACGTGAAATGGCAGAAGAGCCTTGCCGAAGCGCCCATGGGTGGCGTGCATGTGGTGGACTATTATGGCGACGGGCGTCTTCAGTTCTTGTTCAATACGGCCAATTACCTTGAACTCGTAGACAGCGATGGCCAGACGGTGAGCGGCTATCCGCGACGTATGCATGTGGAGGCTTCCAACCCCATCGCGGTGTTTGATTACGACAAAGACAAGAACTATAGGATTTTGGTATGTGGCACCGACAGGTTCGTGTATAACTATAACCTGAAGTGCCAAGAAACGCCTGGGTGGAACCGTCCCCGCACCGACGAAGTGGTGAAGCAGCCAGTGCAGCATCTTGTAGCAGGCAACAAGGATTATCTCATTGTCACTGACGTAAAAGGAACAGTGCGCATCCTCGACCGTCAAGGCCGCATCCGCATTCCCTTGAAGGCTGACCTACACAAGTCCCTGGGCGCCGATATATATGACAACAAAACCAACCACAAAGGTGTTATGTTGACTTCCGAAGACAATGGACAGTTGCTCTACATCACACAGGAAGGCAATTTGGCTCGTACCGACTTCGGCACATACACCGAACAGCATCATTTCCTGTATGAGGACTTCAATGGTGACCAGGATCCCGACTTCATTTATCTGGACGGCAAGGCACTACGTGTATTCAACCGCTTCAAGAAAGTGCTCTATTCCCATGACTTCGACGACGTAATTACGACAAAGCCGTTTTTTTACACGCTTTCACGTAATAAAAGGCTTTTGGGAGTCGTTTCGGAAAAGACCAGGGAGATTTACCTGATCGACAAAGATGGTAATATGATGGTCAGCTCGGGTCTCCCAGGTGAGACCGAAATGGTCATAGGAAGCCTGAAAGGCAATCAAGAAATCAACCTATTAACGGGTGTGGGTAATTCTTTGTATAACTATGTGATATATTGACGATGCAAGTGATACTTCGTAACATAAGAGGACTGTTGGTGCTGACTTTCTTGATGCTGGTGACATTGTCGCTGGCACAAGAGCCCGTGTCCGGCAACGAATGGGACGAGGTGGATTTCAGTGACACTACTTTGCTGCAGGGCAATGCGCTGACGGCCAAGGTGGTGGATTATCTCTATCGCAATACATGTTTCGACGAGCAACATTTCGATAGCCTGACGATAGCACATATTGGCTTCATACTCGAGAAAGCCAAGGCCAACATGGGTGCATATGAATTCCTTTTGGAGTACCTTTTAAATGGCTATACCGCCATGGGGAAGGCACAGGTGACTGACTACCTGCTTACCTATCCGAAACTCAAGGAAGGCGAGATCACGCAAGCCCAAGGCCTGCGCCTTGATTCAATCACCGAGCCATACCAAAAGGTGAAAGTGGGGGCAAAGGCACCTGACGTGGAAGGCATGAGTATCGATGGAATGACGTATGGCCTTTATGACTCCGATGCGGATTGGGTGATTGTTTTCTTCTGGTCTACCGACTGCGAATACTGTCATGATTTCTTGAGTGAGATACGACGCAACCTAAATTTGAAGTCAGATTTCGAGTTGGTTACTTTTGCCTTGGCTGAGGATGAAGACGAGGTGAGAAAGACTGTGAAGAAGATGCGTCTTCCAGGTTACCATTTCTATGACCCCTTGCGATGGGATTCGAAGCCCTTTTTGGATTATCATATCACCTCTACGCCGACGGTCTTTGTCCTAGATATGGAAAGGAATATCGTTTGCAAGCCATACGACTGGTGGGAACTTGAGGAATGGTTGAAGCAACACAGATAATTAATGGAAACGACTATGAATACTAAGAAGTTTTTTGTCATTGCTTTTGCTGTTTTGGCTATGTCGGCCGGACAGCTTTCTGCCCAGGATGCGGAGACGCGCTGGGTGGATTCGGTTTACAATAGCCTGACTGTTGAGCAGCGTGTGGCCCAACTGATCTGCATGCGCGCCAACCAGCCCGACAAGCCCTTCTATGATGATGTGGCGAAATATATCAAGAAATATAACATTGGCGGGGTTTGCTTCTTCCGCGCTGAAGCTGAGGCTCAGGTGAAGCAGACCAACGATTGGCAGGCCTTAGCCCAGACCCCTCTGATGGTGTCGATTGATGCGGAATGGGGGTTAGCCATGCGTGTCAAGAAAACACTGGCATATCCGTATCAGATGACATTAGGTGCAGTTACCGATGACAAGCTGATTTATGAGATGGGTCAGCAGGTTGCAGAGCAGTGCCGTCGCATGGGCATTCATGTCAACTTTGCACCCGTTGTCGACGTCAACTCCAACCCGGCCAACCCCATCATCGGGATGCGCAGTTTTGGCGAAGATCCCCAGAAAGTGGGTGAGAAGGGTGTTGCCTATGCACAAGGTATGCAGAGTAAGGGCCTGATCACCAGCATGAAACATTTCCCAGGCCATGGCAACACGGCTTCTGACTCGCATATGACCTTGCCTACGGTGACCCGCACGATGGAAGAGGTACGCGACATCGAGCTGGCTCCTTTCCGTTATATGATTGCCAATGGTGTCAACGGCGCCATGGTGGGCCATCTTTATTTCCCGGCCATCGAAAAAGTCAAGAACACCTCGTCGTCGCTGTCGCATGGCGTGGTAACCGATCTGTTGAAAGAAGACATGGGTTTTGACGGTTTGATTTTCACTGATGGTTTGGACATGAAGGGCGTATCAGAAAAGGTGCGTCAGGATAGCGTTCCTTATGTGGCTTTTATGGCAGGCAACGACGTGTTGATCCTTCCCACCAACGTCCCATTTGCCATCAAGACCATCAAAGCGGCCGTGGAACGTGATCCCTATGCCGCCTCTCGCCTTGAGGAAAGCTGCAAAAAGATACTTCGCTTCAAATATCGTGTTGGGTTGAACCACTATAAGCCTGTGTCGACTTATAACCTGATGAGTGACCTCAAAAAACACTCCTATTTGGAGTTGAGGCAAGCACTTTATGATGAGGCACTCACCTTGTTGCGCAATGAGAACCAGGTGATTCCCTTGACCAACGACAAGAGAATCGCCGTGGTGACCATCGGCAACGTGAAGAACGACGTGAACGAAGGATTGGTACAACGTGGTTTTGCCACCACTTCGTTTGTGGTCAAAAAGGAAGACATCGCCGCCAAGTCGGCCGATTGGTTGAAACGGCTCGAAAGCTATGATTTGGTGGTGGTTAGTATCGAGAAGACCAACATGTTTGCCAACAAGAACTATGGCATTACAGATGCCACAGTGAGTTTTTTCAACAGGCTTGTCGCACAAAACGACGTGATCCTCAACCTCTTTGCCTGCCCATATGCTTTGGACCTCTTCCGCATTAACAATAGTGTGAAAGGCTTGGTGGTGGCTTATCAGGACGAGGTTCCTGCCGTTGAATCGGTGGTGCGCCTTCTTGCGGGTGAACTGGAAGCCAAGGGTGCCTTGCCTGTCTCGGTCAACAAGTTCAAGTGTGGCGATGGCATTGGCGCCAACGCTCCTGCCAAAAAGAACCATGTCCTTCCCATGTACGAAGTGCCCAACAGCCTGCCTGCCAAGCCCGAGGAAAAACGCTTCGAGGACCTTGCTCCCATAGGAGCCAAATACGAACGTCGATTGGACTCGGTGGCCAACATGGGCATCCGCAAAGGCGCTTATCCTGGTTGCCAGATAGTAGCCATGAAGGACGGACGTGTGGTGTATGACAAGTGCTTTGGAAATTTTACCTACGGAGGCGGTCATAAGGTGCAACCCGATGACATTTATGACATAGCCTCCTGCACCAAGATCTTCGCTTCGACATTGGCAATCATGAAACTTTATGACCAAGGTCGGATCGACCTCAACAAGACCTTGGCGGATTTCTTTCCCTATCTGAAAGGCAAGGAGCACGGCAGGCTGAAGCTGATCGACATCATGACGCATCAGGCTGGACTAAAGGCTTGGGTGCCGTTCTACAAGACGACCATCGACGAAAACGGTCCCATGCCCGAGTACTATAGCATTGAAATCGACGAGGAGCATAATGTCAGGGTGGCTGAGAACCTCTATCTCATTAACGACTACCAGGACATCATATTCGATTCTGTCGCCAATACTCCGCTGGGCAAGAAGAAATATCTCTATAGCGACATGGGATTCTATTACATGCCCAGGATCGTGAAGCAGCTGACGAACCAGAATATCGATGATTTCCTAGACAACGAGTTCTATTACCCCATGGGTCTTACCACTATTGGCTACCAGCCTTTGGAGCGTTTCTCGCGCGACCGCATTGCGCCGACAGAAAATGACACCATCTTCCGCCAACAACTCGTTTGGGGCGATGTGCACGACCAGGCAGCTGCCTTGTTTGGCGGTGTTGCCGGCCATGCGGGTCTGTTTTCGAATGCCCGTGACTTGGCGGCCATCATGCAGATGTTACTTGACGAAGGTGTTTACAAGGGACACCGCTATCTGAAAAAGGAAACGGTGCGCTATTTCACCAAGGCGCCGTTTTATGATAGTGGCAACCGCCGTGGCATCGGTTTCGACAAGTTGCCCGTTGACAAGAAAGGATCGGCTACGGCCTCCAAGTCGGCCTCGATGTCGAGCTATGGACACACGGGCTTTACAGGCACTTTCGTATGGGCTGATCCGAAAAACGACCTGCTGATTGTCTTCTTGTCGAATCGCGTCCATCCCGATGCAGAACCCAACAAGCTTTCGCGTTACAACATCCGCACCTTGCTACACGACATTCTGTATGAGGCCTATCCCGCAGAATGATCAGTTGTCCTCAAAGTTCTTGGGGAAACGTTTCCACATTTCATAAGGGCCTTTCATCCGGTCGACGCTGTCCTGCCACATGTGCTCTGGCATTGTGTGCATATATTGTTCGGCGGTGATGTTGCCCACAAGCCACGAGTTTCTAACCAGTTCGCTAACAAGTTGTCCGGAATTCCAACCTGCATAGCCTAGGTAGAAACGGACGTTGTCCTCGTTGGCGATGCCTGTGTTGACCAAGGTTTTCAGGGTCTCATTGTCGCCACCCCAGTACAACCCATCGATGATGGGTGCCGAGTCGGGGATGAGGTCTCCTAGGGTATGGATGAAAAACAGTTGGTCGTCGGCTACTGGGCCACCGAGGAAAACGGGGGCCTCGAGATCTGAAAAGTCGTCTACAATCTGGTTTACCGTGACATTGAGTTTTTTGTTGATGATGACGCCAAAAGTGCCTTCCGACTCGATGTGGTCGATGAGGAGCACAACGGACCGGCCAAAGTGGAAGTCATTCATTAATGGTTCGGAAATCAGGATGTTACCTTGCCTCGGTTCTAACGAATTGCTATGTATGACAAACTTTTCTGCTAAATCCATAATGCAAAAATAGGATTTTTGGGCGATAATCGCGTGAGTTTTCGTAATTTTGTCGCATAAAACAGACATGTCGTGAAACGTACTGACAATCAAGCTAAGTTCGATGCCTTGAGGCGTGAGTTTTCCACCTTTACCTTTGTGAAACAGACGGTAAAACGTGAGTCAGGCTCTATATCGCTGGCTTTCGAATTCAGCCTTGATGACCGCTATTGTTTCCGCCCGACGCTACAGATACCCGCCAGGCCTTTTTTTGACTGGGATGGCATTCCTGCCGAACAGTTGGATGCTTTGGCCTTCCAAATTGGCATGACGGAATTGGTAAGCTATTGGAAGATTGCCTGTCCGAAAAGAGTGGTGGTGAAGCCCTTTGCGTTGACAGAATCTCAGAAATCATTTTGGAAGAAACTCTATTACAATGGCTTAGGAGAGTTTATGTATCTTAATGGCGTCACGGTTTCAGAAGCGGATTTGATGGAGGTGGAATCAGTGGGAGAGAAACCGTTTGCGAGAGCGCTTTTTTCATTTGATGATAAAACCCTAGTGCCGGTTGGAGGTGGCAAAGACTCTGTGGTCACTTTAGAGTGTTTGCGCAACGAAATGCCTGTTATTCCTTTGATTGTGAACCCTCGTGGCGCGACTTTGAATTGCGTGAAGACGGCAGGGTATAAGGAAGACGAATTCATCGTCATAAACCGCACCCTTGACCCGACCATGCTGCAACTCAACGCTGAAGGCTATCTCAATGGCCATACGCCTTTTTCTGCATTGCTGGCATTCATCAGCATTTTGGTGGCTTTCGGTAGTCGTTCAAAGTACATTGCTCTGTCGAACGAAAACAGCGCCAACGAGTCGACGGTGCCAGGAACGAACATCAACCATCAGTACAGCAAATCCATCGAGTTTGAAAGCGACTTCAGAAGCTATGTGGCGGAGAATTTCAATGATGAGGTGCAGTATTTCAGCTTCCTGCGTCCTTTGAGTGAGTTGCAGATCGCAAAGTTGTTTTCCGAGTGCGAGGCTTATCATCCCGTGTTCCGCAGCTGCAATGCCGGCAGCAAGACAGATTCATGGTGCGGCAAGTGCCCCAAGTGTCTCTTCACATGGATTATCCTTTCGCCGTTTTTGTCTAAGGACAAGCTGGTGGCCATCTTCGGCAAGGACCTTATGGCCGACGAGAGCCTGCGTCCAATCTTTGAGGAGTTGAATGGCACGGCTGCCGTTAAGCCTTTTGAATGCGTTGGCACTGTAGAGGAAGTGCGAGCTTGTATTAATGCTACCGCAAAGGCATCTGAGTCTGAGGTTGCTGAGCAAAGTCGAAGCATCGAAGGGCCGAGCGTAGAAGAAATCCTCAGCCGTTTTAGCAACGATCATTTTTTACCGCTTCAATTTGAACAAATCCTGAAAAGCCGTCTCCATGTTTGACCTTATACTGAATAGATTACGTGGGAAACGCCTACTTGTCCTCGGCTTTGGGCGTGAGGGTAGGTCGACCTTGCGTTTTCTGAATAAATATTTGCCTGATGTGGAGGTTGCGGTTGCCGACAAGAACGAGATGGATGGTGTGAAACACTACGGAAATCGTTATCTTGAGGCGATGTATGACTACGACATCGTCATCAAGACGCCGGGCATTTCGCTTAAGGACTTTGATACAAAAGGCGTGACAATCACGTCGCAGACCGACTTGTTCTTGAGCCAATTCCGTGGCCAGACCATCGGTATCACGGGTACCAAGGGCAAGAGTACCACCACGACCCTTATCTATCATCTGCTGAGATCCTCGGGTCGCGACGCCATCTTGACGGGCAACATAGGCATTCCATGCTTCGACGTGATAGAAGACATCAAGCCTGAGAGCATCGTCGTATATGAGCTGTCGGCTCATCAATTGGAATACGTGCACAACAGTCCCCATGTTGGTGTGTTGCTCAACGTGTTTGAGGAACATCTCGACCATTTTGGCACCATGGAATGTTATAAGACCGCAAAGTTTAACCTTATACGCTATATGGGGGATGGAGATACGGCTATCATCCATGATTCCTTGCTGAACGACACTTTGAACCTCTTTGTCAACAGCAAGGTCTTTTCCTTGTTTGACTTTGACGACAACGTTGACCGCACTGCCTTGCCTTTGAAAGGCGAGCACAATTACATGAATGTCAAGGCGGCTCTGTTGGCATGTGATGCCTATGGCGTGGATTATCGGGAACTGATACCATATCTTTACACCTTTAAGCCATTGGAGCATCGTTTAGAGCCAGTAGGTACCTTCGACGGTGTGGCTTTTGTCAACGACAGCATCTCAACTATTCCGCAGGCGGCTATTTCGGCATGCCAGGCCTTGGGACGTGTTGATTTCCTGTTGCTCGGCGGATTCGACCGCGGCATCGATTACCAGCCCTTGTCGGATTTCCTTAAGAAACATCCAGTTCCACATTTGCTTTTCACAGGAAAAGCAGGGGAGCGGATGATGGAATTAATGGCGAAGGTCCCTGAACTCGAAGTTGCTGAGCAAAGTCGAAGCATCGAAGGGCCGACCATGATTACCTATGCCAGCATGGAAGAAGCCTTCGCCTACATGGCTGTTCATGCCAAACCGGGCGATGTTTGCCTTTTGTCTCCAGCAGCCTCCAGTTATGATCAATATAAAAACTTCGAGGAACGAGGGAAGAAATTCAAATCTTTGGCGAAAGCCTTTGTCAGAAAATGAAAAAAGCCGAGACGATGCTCGGCTTTTTCTTTAATTCCCTTTTAATTACCCATTTTTAGTTTAGGCGTTGCCTTGGGTTTTGTCGTGGTGCCATTGGAAGGTTTCGATCCCGTATTGGTGGTATTGGGAGTCGTCATCTTGTATCCGGCAGATTCAGCCATTTCTTTGATGTGGGCGGCGCGTTTGTGGGTGTTGGGGTGGGTGGAAAGCAATTCGGCAATCTTGCTTTGCTGGCTGTTTTCGCCACTAAGACGGATTAACACGTTTAGTGCATGGTACATGGCGTAAGGGTCTACGCCATTGGTGACGCAGAATTGGAAAGCAGTCTCGTCAGCTTGTGTCTCTTGACGACGCGAATAGGCGTTTTGTGCCAACTGCTGGCCAAGGTCGCCAAGAAAACCGGTAGAAAGGGCACCGGCGGTCGTGTTGACTGCTGCAATGCCGTAACGGGCTGCCACCACAAGATAGGCGGCGCGGTAGGCATCGCGAACGTCCTTATTAATAAGGTGTCCCAACTCATGGCCGATGACGGCAAAAACCTCGTCGTCGTTCATGGCATCCATCAGACCTGTGTATACGCGTACGCTGCCGTCTCCACTGGCAAAGGCATTGACCGTATTCGACTGGTACACCTTGTAGTTAAGGTTCAAGTCCTTGATGTTTTTGAAACGGGCCATGATGCGGTCAAGGCGTTGGGCATAATCGTTGCTGGCAGGCAGCACGGTGTTTTGTCCGTCCGACTCGGTCATGTACTGAGCGCACAATTGTGCAACCTGTGCATCGCTGATAGTCAAGGCTTGGACGGCTGCCGCGCCGGCATTGACGGCCGCATTCGGATCGACCACTTTCATAGTACTGCAGCTCGCCATGGTGATGACCACTGCACAAAGTAATGCTAACTTCTTCATATTGATATAGTTTTGAATTTGTTCCTTTATTATCACTGCAAAAATAATGCATAAAAAGAAAATTTTTCAAAAAAAGTTCATTTTTTTCTTGCATGTTCCAAAATTAATGTATTTTTGCCACATCAAAACGATATCAAAATAATATCATAAAATTAAAAACTATGGAAAACAAAGAATTTGAATTTAAAGGTTTTGCGATGAACGGTTTCGTCGCATTGTTCGTTGAATTAGCTATCATTGCCCTGAGCATTTGGGGCTTAATTGCTTTTGCACAAGGTGTGTTTGCTTCGCCACTGCTTTTCGTCATTGGCATATTGCTGGCTTGCATCCTGCCCATTGGCTTCAGAAAGCTGGAGCCCAACGAGGCCATGGTGATGTTGTTTTTCGGAAAGTACAAAGGCACCTTCACCAAGACGGGTTTCCACTGGGTCAATCCCTTCATGACCTCCAAGAAGGTTTCATTGCGTGCCCGCAACCTCAATCCTGATAACATCAAGGTGAACGACAAGACAGGTAACCCCATCATGATCGGACAAATTTTGGTATGGCGTCTGAAGGATACCTACAAAGCCATGTTCGAGATCGACTCGCAGACGATGGCAAGTGGTGGCTCGGGTACGGCTCCCGTGGCGGTCTCTAGTCGCATGAAGGCTTTCGAAAGCTTCATCAAGGTGCAGAGCGACGCTGCCTTGCGTGAGGTGGCAGGCATGTACGCTTACGATGAGAACGAGGCCGAAGCCGATGAGCTGACCCTGCGTTCGGGTGGTGCCGAGATTAATGAGGTGTTGCTGTCCAAACTCAACGAGCGTCTGAGTATGTCAGGATTGGAAGTGCTTGAGGCACGTATCAACTATCTGGCCTATTCGCCTGAGATTGCCGCGGTGATGCTACGCCGTCAGCAGGCTGCCGCCATCATCTCAGCTCGTGAAAAGATCGTGGAAGGTGCAGTCTCCATGGTCAAGATGGCATTGGACAAACTGAAGGACGAAGGCGTTGTCGAACTCGACGAGGAGCGCAAGGCCTCGATGGTGAGCAACCTCATGGTGGTGCTCTGCGCCGACGAGTCGGCCCAGCCGGTAGTCAATACGGGTAGTCTATACTAATTCGGACTGCCGCTTCGCGTCATTGCGAGGAGGCACGACGAAGCAATCCAAAAAGGATGCTTGTTGTTGTCTGGCTCGCTTCGTTCCTCGCAATGACGCAAAGCGTGGAAAAACTATCATAATAAGGAAAACAATGGACACAATATCAATAGTATTAATCATTACCAAATAATGAGCAATCTTATCAGCATAGCAATAGGTTTTATCTTGATATTGAATGCCTTCCGTATCAGGTATGTTCCCGACAGTGTGCGCATTAGGAAACCTTTCCGACTCGTTTCGCTATGGAATCGGGAACCATTCTCTGCGAAAGGATGGAAGTCCAAATACTATGTTGAATTGGCTGACAACCCTGAATTGCAGCGGCTTTACTTCATCAACTATCTCGTGACGGGCGTGTTGTTCGTCATTCCTGGGTTGATGGGATTGGCTTTCGGCATCAATGTTGCTTATTTCATGCTGTTTGCGACATTCGTTTCAGGAGCCATGTTTCTGTATGCCAAGCAAAGAGTCACAGGTAAAATAGATGCATGGAAATGGGTGTTGTTTGCAGTGTTGTTTTTTGGCGTGGTGATAGGAGGTTCCATGTCGTACAAGAGCAGCAAGGTGGAAGTGCTCCCCGAAACCTTCGCCATCGAAGGCGACTATGGCATTGAGATGCCTTACCAAGGCATTGACTCGGTCAAGGTGATTACGGAGTTGCCTAAAACCAAGTATTGTAAAGCTGGATACAGTATTACTCGTAGCAAGAAAGGCGAGTTCCGATTGAAGGATGGCTCCGACGCCAAGTTTTACATATTGGGGAAGGAGGCACCTTATTTACAAATGTATACACATGCTGGCGTCATTTTCGTCAATCGAAAAACGGCTGCGGAGACCGAGCAACTCATCGAGGAATTGAATGATAAGATCAAAATACTATGAATTTGATGGCTAAAACCCTAATAATCATCATCTTTTTGCTTCTCTTGGTTTCCATTCCAGTATGGCTTGCCATTCGTGTGAAACGGCATCCGGAAAAAGACCGAAACATGAGAAGGATTAAGGAATTGCAACGGGGTACTGAATTTGAGGAAGGAATGCAAAAGTTTTATATGGTCAATTATTTGTCTACTGGACTCGGTCTGGTGTTGGCAGCATTGCTTGAACTCGTTTTTGGCATGGACAAATTTCTTGCCATAATGATTCCTACTTTGGGCGTTTGCATGGTTCTGATCATCGCCAAATGGCGTTTTATCGGTGAACTCAACAAGGTAGGACTTGTTGCCTCAGCAATTTGGCTTGTCGTGATGATAACTTATCTAATATTATTCTAAACAACTATGTTTTGGACAGATATCATAACAGGGGCGCTTTTAATGCTCACGGGCTTGTTGGTTGACCGTCATCCGCGGATGATTTCGGGCATCAACACCATGTCGAACGAACGGCTGGCCAAGGTAGATTTGGACGGCTTAAAGCGTGGGTTGCGTAATGTGCTGCTCATTGCTGGTGCTGTAATGCTGCTTCTGGCCATCCTGACCTATTTTGTCCATATTCCAGAAGCCTTTAATATGATTGCGCTTTTCGCAGTGACGATGGCCATTGTTGTTTCCTTTGTGCTGATTAGCAAGCGATACGATGCCGGTCTACAAGGCGAGGAAGGCAAGAAGGAGAGAAGGAAAAACTGGATTGTCTTATTCATTGTTCTTTTGGTATTTGCAGCAGTGATACCCTTGTTTTTCATTGGCACAAAGCCGGCGTCGATCGAAGTGACGGAGGAGTGTATCGAGGCTAAAAGTGGTATGTATAATGCCACTATTCCAATGTCCGACATCACGGAGACCAATGTATTGACCGACTGGCCTGATTTTCCCATCCGTACTAACGGCATTGCCACCGATGATGTTGGCATCGGGCATTTCCGCAAGAAAGGGGGCGAAAGTTGCATGTTGTTCGTCTGCACCAATGGCGGCCCGCTGCTCGAAGTGCGCACCATGGATGACAAATTGTATTACCTCAACTGCGCCACAGAAGAGGAAACACTGGAAATGATTGCCAAAGTGAAATCAAAGAGGAGGTGAATGATGGCGAAAGAGAAAGATAATAGCACCAACAACAAGACCTTCTTGCTCCGCGTAGATGCGGAGACGATGGAGGCGGTGGAGAAGTGGGCTGCCGACGAGTTCCGCTCCGTCAACGGGCAGCTGCAATGGATTATCGCGGAGGCACTCAAAAAGAGTGGAAGGAAAAAGAAGTAACCAAATAATAACGCATTATGGACAAAGAAACTTGGATTATCATCCTATCGGTATTCTTGTATGTTCTACAAGCTGTCATTGGCGGGATGATTGCGCGAAAGCGCGGCAAATCTTTCTGGTTTTGGTTTGCCGTGACTTTCATGATCATTTTCCCGATAGGTTTCATCGCCATGCTGCTTTATACGCGTGATGACGATATATTCATCTAAATCGTAATTTTATAAGTAATGAAAGCAAAAAATAGTTTAATAATCGTATTGTTTACATTCTTAACAGCCTCAACTGCGATGTCCCAAATCGAGGGCTATTGGAAAGGCGAGATGAACGTAGGTGTGCAAAAACTGGAGACGTCTTTCGACATCAAGGTGGTAGAAAACGGCTATGCTGCCACTTTTGACGTGCCAGCGCAAGGTGCGTATGATATCCCTGTAGATGAAACGACCTTCCAAGACGGACTTCTGCAATTGACGATGTCGTCGCTGGGTGCCCGCTATTCAGGAACGCTGAAAGATGATGTCATCGAAGGCGAATTCACCCAAAATGGCATGACCTTCCCGCTTAACCTTGCCAGGTCGGAGATGAAGGAACAGAAAAAGACTCGTCCCCAGGACCCACAGCCACCATTCCATTATCAGATTGAGGAAGTGACTTTCGTCAATGAAAAAGAAGGCAATACCTTGGCTGGTACTTTGACCATACCAGAGGGCGAAGGTCCATTCCCGGCCATGGTGCTCGTCTCGGGCAGTGGACAGCAGAACCGCGACGAGGAGCTGATGAACCACCGTCCCTTCTGGGTCATCGCGGATTATTGCGCCCTTCATGGCATTGCCGTGTTGCGTTACGACGACCGTGGCATTGGTGGCTCTGATGGCGAAGTGAAGAACGCCACCTCCATGGATTTCTCCTACGATGCAGAAGCCGCTTTCGACTATCTCCGCAACCGCAAGGAAATCAACGCCACGAAGGTCGGCATCTTGGGCCATAGCGAGGGCGGCGTCATCAACTTCATGGTGTCGGCTCGTCGTCCCGAGGTGGCTTTTCTGGTTTCTTTGGCCGGTCCTTCGGTGAATGGCATAGAGGTGCTGAAAGAACAGCAAGCCGCCATCCTAAGGGCTTCGGGCATGACAGAAGAGATGGTGCAGTTTAATGGCAATGCCAATGCTCAGATGTTCAATATCATTGAAACGTCAAACGATAGGGAAGAGGCTGACACCCTCTTGCGCCAACTGTTGAAAGGCTGGGGCTATAACGAGGAGTTGACCGAACAGACGGTGGGGCAGATGGCATCACCGTGGATGTACTATTTCCTGCGATACGACCCCACCGATGCCATCGTCAAGACCAATTGTCCGGCCTTGTTGCTCAACGGTTCCAAGGACCTGCAAGTGATCGCCTCGCAGAATCTTCCTGGCTATGAGAAGATCATTGCCGAACACGGCAAGACCAACCTTACCATGCGTGAGCTGCCCGATTTGAATCATCTTTTCCAACATTGCGAGACGGGTTCGCCCAACGAATACTTCGAAATCGAGGAGACCATCTCGCCCGAGGTGTTGGAGATGATTGTGGGGTTTGTGAAAGGGATTGAAAAATAATTTGTTAGTAATCATTTTATATCAAAATAATTCCTATCTTTGCAGCCCAAATCAAGCCGCAGTCCAGATTGATTGCAAAATCAGCGGTTTGAGTTGAAAATCAAAAGTTTAACCTCCTCGCGGGTGGGTTTCTGGAGCGCTTGCGGGTACAATTTTTACAATTATTACAATGGCAGAAAACGAAAACATCATCAACGAGGCTATGCCAGCAGAAGAAAAGCCAGTTGAAGAAACCCAAGTCATGGAAACTCCCGTTCAGGAAGCTCCCGCTAAGAAGGCCCCCAAGGCTCCTAAGCAGAAGCCCGTTCCCGCCGAGGATTTCGATTGGACCTCATCGCACAAGAAGTTCGACAACTATTCAGATGACGAACGTGCTAAACTCGAAGAGAAGTATGCAGGCACAATGAACCAAGTCGCCGACCACGAGGTCATCGAAGGCACTGTTGTTGCCATCACCGACCGCGAAGTCGTCGTCAACATTGGTTTCAAGTCGGATGGTGTTATTCCGATTGCTGAATTCCGCACCAACCCCAACCTGAAGGTGGGCGACAAAGTTGAAGTTTACGTCGAGAACCAAGAAGGCGTCAACGGTCAGCTCGTGCTTTCTCACAAGAAGGCTCGTCTCCTCAAGTCATGGGATCGCGTCAACGCCGCCTACGAAAGTGGCGAAATTATCAACGGTTATGTCAAGAGCCGCACCAAGGGTGGTCTCATCGTCGACGTGTTCGGCCTCGAAGCCTTCCTGCCCGGTTCACAGATCGACGTCAAGCCGATTCGTGACTATGACGTGTTTGTTGACAGCGTGATGGAATTCAAAGTAGTGAAGATCAACCAAGAGTTCAAGAACGTGGTTGTCTCACACAAAGCGCTCATTGAAGATGAGCTCGAACAACAAAAGGCTGAAATCATCAGCAAGCTTGAAAAAGGTCAAGTTCTTGAAGGTGTCGTTAAGAACATCACTTCTTACGGCGTGTTCATCGACCTCGGCGGCGTTGACGGTCTCATCCACATCACTGACCTCAGCTGGGGCCGTATCAACCACCCGGAAGAGGTTGTCAAGTTGGATGAAAAGATCAAGGTCGTTATCCTCGACTTCGATGACAACAAGAAACGTATCGCTCTCGGCCTGAAGCAACTCTCACCTCATCCGTGGGATGCTCTCGACGCCAACCTCAAGGTGGGTGACACCGTTAAGGGTAAGGTCGTCGTCATCGCCGACTATGGCGCATTCGTTGAGATTGCTCCTGGCGTTGAAGGCCTCATCCACGTGTCCGAGATGTCATGGTCACAGCACCTCCGTACCGCTCAGGACTTCCTGAAGGTGGGCGACGAGGTTGAAGCCAAGATTTTGACCCTCGACCGCGAAGAGCGTAAGATGTCACTCGGCATGAAGCAGCTGATGCCTGACCCGTGGGCTAACATCACCGATCGTTATCCTATCGGCTCGAAGCACACCGCCACCGTGCGTAACTTCACCAACTTCGGCATCTTCGTCGAGCTGGAAGAAGGCGTTGACGGTTTGATCCACATCAGCGACCTCAGCTGGTCGAAGAAGATCAAGCACCCGGCTGAATTCACCAAGGTTGGCGAGACCATCGATGTCGTCGTTCTCGATGTCGACCAGGAGAACCGCCGCCTCAGCCTAGGCCACAAGCAACTTGAAGAGAATCCTTGGGATGTGTTTGAAACCGTCTTCACCGTCGGTTCCATGCACCAAGGTACGGTTATCAGCGCCTCCGATAAGGGCGTCGTCGTTTCCTTGCCTTATGGCGTTGAAGGTTTCTGCCCGAGCCGCTATATGAAGAAGGAAGACGGCACGAACGCCAAGGTGGACGATACCCTCGACTTCAAGGTCCTTGAATTCAACAAGGAAAGCAAGAAGATCATTCTCGCCCTGCCTAAGGTAGAGGAAGAGAAGGAAGTCAAGAGCGCAGAAGAAAAGGCTGCCGACAAGGCTGCCAAGCAAGCCAAGCGTACTGTGAAACAAATCAATGACAACATTGAGCACAGCACCCTCGGCGACCTCGAAGTCCTTGCTGGCCTGAAGGAAAACCTTGAAAAGCAGGAAAAAGCCCAGTCTCAAGACGAGCCCAAGGCTGAATAATCCTTGCTTTTAATTAAAAAAGCCGCTCCCTAAAAGGGGCGGCTTTTTTTATGCATGTAGGGCATTGTTGCAAAAGGCTTTTTTTGAATCATAAGGCAAACTTTAGCCCAGGAATGGTTCTAAGTAGGGCATAGGTGCGCTCTAGGTGTTCCTTGCTCTCGATGTCGATATTGTAACAATAGCTATAGTAATTGCCCTTGCCGCTGCTTCTCACGTTGACGAAACTATGCACCGTCTTACTCTCGTTAAGAGCTTTGCTGATGTTGCACTTGGCTTCTTCTATGGCAATCTCGGCATCAATGATCAATTTGATGTCGAAATTCTGGGGATAGTTGACTTTTTTCTCTGTCATAATTTGCATTTATTGATGCAAAAATAAGAAATTTACCTCGAAACTGGCCCATAATGAATTGAAACGTGAAATCTTTCATTTGGGTACAATTTTTGTCGTATTTTTGGGTTTTGTAATAAAATGCACTAGCGATGCTGAAAATATGGTTCTCGATAAAAGATTTCATCAAAGGCATGATCATGGGAGCCGTAAATGTGTTTCCCGTGTCGAGTGGTACGGCTTCGCTGATACTTGGCGTATTCGAGCGCTTTGTCAATGCTATTAAGGCGCTGAATCACAAGAACTTCAAGTTTTTGAACAAGGGGCAATTCGGGGAGTTTGCTCGCCTACACTTGGTCGTTTTTCATCGGGTTGATTATTGCGTCGGTGGTGTATGTGATGAAGCGTATCGAGAAGGTGAATTTCAAGAACATAGCGTTGCTTTTGTTGGGCTTTGCGGTTTCATTTGTCTTGTCCGTCAAGTCGAATCCCTATTCAAACGATAATTTCTTCTACCTTTTCCTTTGTGGTATTGTCGGAGCTACGGGCATGGTGGTGCCTGGGGTTTCGGGCTCTCATCTCATGTTGCTTATGGGTAACTACGAACTGATTGTCACTGAGGCGATTCCTGCCTTGACCAAGGCTTCGACTTTCTTGCATGGTGCCAGGATTCTATTGCCGTTCTTGTTAGGTTCGATCGTGAGTATTGTCTCGTTTTCCCACTTGCTTTCGTGGCTCATGCGCGACTACCGCGATTCCACCTTGTCGGTGTTGGCTGGCTTCATGCTGGGTAGTCTACCTGTGGTGTATCCGTGGAAGGAACCCACTGCCGACATGATGGATTATGTGTTTCACCTTCCGAATTGGAACACCGAGTTGCTCATTGCTGTTGTGATGGCGGTTTTGGGTGGCCTGACGGTGTATCTATTGGAACTGATGGCAAGGCATACCGAGAGGAAGCAGGCTGAACGATTGCAAATCCCTAAATCAAATTGATATGGCAAAAAAGCTCAACAGAATCCTCTTCACGCTTCGTGAAGGTGAGGACTTCATCCCTTTGATTTCGTTGCTGAAGGCCTGCGATGTGGTGTATTCGGGCGCTGAGGCCCAAGAGGTCGTCACAGCGGGCATGGTGCTCCGCAACGGCGAGGTGGAGACTCGCAAGCGAGCGAAGATCACCCCTAGCGAAGTCATCATCTTCGAGAATTACGAGATCCTCGTGGAAGGATGGGATGAATAAAACAAAAAAAAATCGCAACCTTCGGGTTGCGATTTTTTTCATTCTGCGTGTTCTGCGAGTTCTGCGTGAACCCAATTATTCAGCAGAGAACTTGCAAACCAAGTTACGATCGCCATAAGCATCATCGACGCGGGTGACGTGCGGGAAGTACTTGTCCTGAACGTCGCTCTTCATCGGGAAGCCGGCCTCTTGACGGCTGAAGGGGAACTCCCACTTGTCGGCCATCAGCATCTCAGCGGTGTAAGGAGCATGGCTGATGATGTTGTTGCCCTTTTCGGCCTTGCCGTCCTCGATGTCCTTGATTTCCTTGCGGATCTGGATCATGGCTTCGACGAAGCGGTCGAGTTCGGCGATAGGCTCACTCTCGGTGGGCTCCACCATCAGGGTCTCGTGTACCGGGAAGGCCACGGTAGGAGCGTGGAAGCCGAAGTCCATCAGACGCTTGGCGATATCGATGGCGGCCACACCAACAGTCTTGTTGATACCGTTGATGTCGAGGATCATCTCGTGAGCGACATGGCCGTGGTTGCCGGTATACAGGATCGGGTAGTAGTCCTTCAGTCTTTCCTTCAGGTAGTTGGCATTCATGATGGCACCCATGGTGGCTTTCTTCAGGCCTTCACCGCCCAGCATCTTGATGTAGCAGTAGGTGATGGTGAGGATCTGAGCACTACCGAACGGAGCGGCTGAAACGGCGCCTTCCTGCTTGTCGCCACCGCAGTGGAACAGGATGTGTGAAGGCAGGTAGGGCTTCAGGTGTTCGGCCACGCCGATGGGGCCTACGCCAGGACCGCCACCGCCGTGCGGGATGGCGAAGGTCTTGTGCAGGTTGAGGTGGCAGACGTCGGCACCGATGTA
>CACZER010000014.1:0-62462 GCA_902780195.1 uncultured Bacteroidia bacterium | reverse complement strand
GCTGCGCAACGACGTCAACTACGCTTGGCCGACCGCCGAGATCGCCGTCATGGGTGCCAGCGGTGCCGTTGAGGTGCTCGATGGCAAGAAGATTGCCGAAATCGAGAACCCCGAAGAGCGCGCCGAGTTCGTTGCCAAGAAGGTGGATGAATACACCAAGAAGTTCGCCAACCCGTACGAGGCTGCCAAGTTCGGTTACATCGACGATGTGATCGAGCCGCGCAACACCCGTTTCCGTGTCATCCGTGCCCTGCGTACGCTTGAGACGAAGCGCCTCGCCAACCCCGAGAAGAAACATTCGAACATCCCGCTGTAACCGTAAATCCTTGAAACGATGAACCTGTTACAAATATCATTACTGTTGGCTCACGAAGATTGGGTCTACACCAAAGGCTGGATTGTCACCATCGCTGGTTTCCTCATCGTCATCATTGCCCTCTTCATCCTCTCGACCATTTTCCGTGGCGTGGCTGCCTATTTCAAGAAGCAGGATGCCAAGAAGAACGAGGTGAAGGAGATCAAGCCTGTGGCGGTGAAGCCTACGGTCAAATTGGCCGAGGGCGAGATTCCTGCCGAGGTGCAAGCCGCCATCGGTATGGCGCTTTATCTCTCGACCAACCTTCACGATGAAGAGAGCAACGTGATCACCATCGATAGAAGGGTGACTTCTTGGAACGACAAAAATTACGGAGTTAGACACTGGAAACGTTAAATCGAACAATCATGAAAAAATTCAAATTCACCATTAGTGGTAAACCATACGAAGTAGAAGTCCAGAACATTGAAGGCAACATCGCCACCGTCAATGTGAATGGCACTGAATATCAAGTGGAGATGGAAGAGCAAGCTGCTCCGGTGATCGCTCCCGTGGCCCGTCCGGCCGCCAAGCCTGCCGCCAGCGCTCCTGCCCAGAGTGCAGCTCCGAAACCGGCCGCTGCCGCAGGTGGCGCCGGCTATAAGATGGCCGCTCCGCTTCCTGGAACCATCATGCAGATCTTCGTCAAGCAAGGCGACGCCGTGAAGAAGGGCGACAAGCTGCTTATGTACGAAGCCATGAAGATGGAAAACAACCTGTTGGCCGAGGCTGACGGTACCATCACCGCCATCAACTGCCGTCAGGGCGACAATGTGCTTCAAGGTGATACTTTAATTGTAATCGGATAAGATCATGTTAGGCAAGAAAAGTATTTACAGAAGACCTGCGGTCATTCTCGGCTCGTTGGTGCTCCTGATGCTGCTGAACCTCGCGGTCGTCAACAACCCGATGTTCGCCACCAAGGTCGCCGACCTGGGTAAAACCGAGCAAGTGAGCGAGATGACCCCTGAGGAAAGCAACGCCCAGCTGGCTGAGATGGCTGACGCGATTGTCGCGGAACAGCAAAAGTCGGCCGAATTGGGTCAACAGATTGAAAGTCTCAACCAACGCGTGACCACGCTGGAAGGTAAGAACGCCAAGCATCATGTGGCCGCCAAGGAAGAAGTTAAGGAAATGTCCACCAAAGACCGTCTGAAAGAAGGTCTGCACAACTTCTGGCTGCTTACGGGCTTCCGCAACTGCAAGATTGGCAACATCATCATGATTTTGGTGGGTATCCTCTTCATCTTTCTGGCCATCCGCTTCGAGTTTGAACCCATGCTACTCATACCAATCGGCACGGGTATCATCGTAGGTAACATCCCGTTCTTCCAAGGCTTCGGCGTTACCTTCGCCGATGCCATGGCCAATTTGCAAGCGCTAGATCCAGCCACACTCAATTTCGATTTGGACACGGCTAAGGCTCTATTGGTGGCTGTCTTTAGTGACAACCCAGGCGACAAGCACATGGTGCTGAGCGAAGCCATCAAGCAGGTCGAGCATCTGAACATGGCTGATTATGGCTTGGTCAACAACGACATCGAAGGTGTGAAAGGCTTGATGACAAGCGTGTTCCAAAGCGGTGAACTGAACCTCCAGACCGGTCTTTACCAGAAAGGCAGTGTGCTGAACTACCTGTACTTCGGTGTTACCTCTGGTGTGTATCCGCCCTTGATCTTCTTGGGCATCGGCGCCATGACCGACTTCTCGTCGCTCATCGCCAACCCGAAACTGATGATCCTCGGCGCCGCCGCCCAGTTGGGTGTGTTCATCACCTTCATCGGTGCCTTGTATCTCGGCTTCAACCTGCGTGAGGCTGGCGCTATCGGTATCATCGGTGGTGCTGATGGTCCTACCGCCATCTTCCTGTCCTCGCGTCTGGCCAACGGCATGAACGGTACGCGCAACCTCATTGGTCCCATCGCCATCGCAGCTTATTCCTACATGGCTTTGGTGCCCGTGATTCAGCCGCCTATCATCCGTTTGCTGACCACGAAGGAAGAACGCCTCATCAAGATGGGTGCCCCGCGTATGGTTAACAAGACTGAAAAGATCATGTTCCCCATCGTCGGCCTCATCCTGACCACCTTCATCAGCCCCACGGCTCTGCCGCTGTTGGGTATGCTGTTCTTCGGTAATATCATTAAGGAGTCGGGGGTGGTGAAGCGTTTGCAGAACACCGCCTCCAACCCGTTGATTGACATCGTCACCATCGTCTTGGGTCTCACTGTGGGTGCCTCAACGCAGGCCTCCGTGTTCTTGACCATGAGTTCCATCGAAATCTTCGTCCTCGGTGCTGCTTCGTTCTGCGTGGCTACCGCTGGCGGTCTGCTCGGTGCCAAATTGATGAACCTCTTCCTGAAGGAGAAGATCAACCCGATGATTGGTGCCGCTGGTGTTTCGGCTGTGCCGGATAGCGCCCGTGTCGTCGAAGTGGAAGGTCAGAAGTACGACCCGTCGAACCACCTGCTCATGCATGCCATGGCCCCCAACGTCTCTGGCGTTATCGGATCGGCAGTGGCAGCTGGTGTGATGATGTCGTTCCTGATGATGTAATTACACCTTATTATTAATAACCAAAACCCGCCTCAATCGAGGCGGGTTTTGATTTAAATCTAATGGTTATTGTTTTGTCGTAACGATATGCGTCGCTTTCTTGCTTTCATATTCCTTTCTCTATTGTCATTCCACCTCTTGGGCGATGACGGTATCCCTAACCCCCGTTTGTTTCTAAAAGGTGTGTTTTTCCCTGTCGTTGAGACTCCTGCCGTTTTCACAAGCACTGTCGACGGCAAGGACTTTTTTGTTTTCATCGAGTACAGTGATAGTCTGACCATGAAGGGACATTATATGGCATGGGAAGAGACGATGACGGACACCCTTCCCTTCAAGTTGGAAGCCAAGGGGCGAAAAGCCATCCTTTATTACGAAAACCAAAAGGAAGTCTTCCGTCCGCGTATCAAGTCAATGGATAGCCAGCATGCTAATGGCTATGCCCGTTTGAGCTTGTTTGGTACAGCGCGTTTCCAATTCAACATACATGAAACACCCACCTTTCATGATTTTGAAAACAAGCGCTATCAAGACACTTTGTTTGAAGTGGAGGAAATCCATGACCTTACGTATGCCCGTGTGCCAGGGTTTTGGTCGGAAATGGGTGACGAAACCGATGTCACAGGCAAGATTTTCCGAATGACGGATGCCATAAGCGAAGTCCCTTTGGATCTCCATCTTGACATTTTCCGACCTCAAAATGACACTTTGAAAAAGCATCCGTTGGTCATGCTGGTCCACGGAGGTGCCTTTTATTTCGGGTCGAAAGACGACGCATCCATCACTAGTTGGTGTCGACACCTTGCCTCGTTGGGTTATGTAACGGCTTCCATCGATTATCGAATAGGTTTCCTTCCCACCATGGCTAGTATCGGAAGGGCGGGTTATCGGGCTGTACAGGATGCCCATGCCGCCATGCGCTTTTTAGTTTCGCATCAGGAAGACTATTGCATTGACACTTCCATGATTTTCGTGGGTGGTGCCAGTGCAGGAGCCATCACCGCGCTCAACCTCGCCTTTATGAGCAATGAGACCCGCCCTGAATACACTCATAGTGATTTCTTTCGTCCTGATCTTGGCAGCATCGATACCTGTGGCAACAATATTAGGGCCGGTTTCCGAATCAGGGGCATTATCGATATGTGGGGCGCCATGCCCGATACAACCCTTCTCCATAGATGCAACATCCCGATGTTGGCCTTCCATGGTGATGCCGATAACATTGTCCCTTACGACTACGACTATCCTTTCGGCATCGCCGGTCCTTTGAAGACGCTGTTGGTCGAGCCAATGTTTGGATCGTCGTGCATTGTCGATCGCGCTCTCAAGTTGGGATACAATGCTCATCTGGTCACGTTTCATGGTTACAAACACTCGCCTCATGTCGACCCCGGCACGAAAGCCCTTAACGACAATTTTTTCGTCATCCAAGATATGATGTCGGACTTCTTTTACGACCTTGTTGTCCCGCAAAAGCCTGAAATCATAGAGGAAAACGACCATTATTACGTGAGGCCTTATCCTTTGGAGACCAATTGGAAGGTTGAAGGAGGAGTGATTCTTTCATCCGAAAACAATGCTGTAAAAGTGGCATGGATTAATAATGCGCCCCAACATGGTCTTACAGTATCAGTGATGATGCCATATGGCGTAGGTATTACCGAAAAAACAATCTACTGAAGTTCTTGTGGGAGCGTTCTTTGATAAAAAATACAAACCGAAAAAGATATCTTCGTTTTTTTGTACTTTTGCACATCGTTTCTTGATAGTTGAAATATAGACAACCAACAACAAAATAACATCAATCATTTAAATCATGAAAAAAGTAGTATTATTCGCGGTGCTGTTTTCAATGGTGACCCTCAGCGCCAAAGCACAATGGTTCGATTTCTCACAAAACGCGTACGATGCCTCTGTCGGTGTTAACCTCGGTATGGTGGGCTATCATCTTGGCAATAAACAAGCTCAAAAGGATTTGGCTGGTTTTGGTTTTGGTGTAAGCGCTTCTTTAGTGGGCTTTTATGCCGATTTTATCTATCAAAATCCCGAGCATCGTTGGGATCGCAAGGTGACCCAAGCCGAGTATAACGACCATACTGCCCTCGCCATCAATGTGGGCTATAAAGTTCCCGTGTTGCCCTGGCTGAATGTCATCCCTTTGATTGGCTACAGCAACGAAACCACAGGTAAAACTCTTGGTAACTCCATAGGCGTAGACACAGAAAGCCATTCTATCTACCACGACTACAATGTAGAACATAGGTATAACCATTTCAACTATGGCCTTGGCCTTTCGGTGAAGCCTATCAAATGGCTCGAAATTGGTGGTGTTTGCTCAGCCAGTGCCATTTACGGCAATGTTTCTGTTAACCTTATGAAATTTAAGGATTAATATCATCATATCAGCTATTCTTTAACCCTTTTTATCATGAATAAACTTAGATTATTATTGATTTGCGGCATTGCCGTATTGTTTATGTCAAGCTGCCACACCTATCGTCACAGCATGAGAGAACCCAACGCCATCGTTAGGTTTGATGTTGACGATTTTGAGATTTCTGAACAAGTAGTCGGCGAGTATACTGCTGTTCGTGTACTCGGCATCAATTGGAAAAGACTGTTCAATAGCTCTAAAGTCGCTGGTACATCGGTCGTTGGTGAAGCATTACCCATCCCTACAGGTGCTAACTATGCCTTGTATGACATGATGGAGAAGAATCCAGGTTATGATGTGGTCGTTTATCCTCAAGTGGAGACACATCGTCATGCCCCTGTTCTCGGCACAGACATCTATTCTAAGACCACCTATAAGGTTACTGCAAGATTAGGTAAATTAAAAACGAATTAATTATCATATCGAATACCCTGTAAACAAAAGAAGGAACGCTTGTGAGCGTTCCTTCTTTTGTCGTATTATGCTAAAATTTCTTATTTTTGTCCGTTTTTAATTCCAAGATGATGAAAAGAGTTTGTCTGTTTTTCTTGATGTTATCTTCATTCCTAATGTTGCAAGCCCAAAACGATGCTAGTATGCAGCAAATCACCAGCGACACCATCCATCCACCTCGTCTAAAGGTTGGTGTGGTATTAGGTGGTGGGGGAGCCAAAGGCGCCTCCCATATTGGCGTTCTCAAGTATATTGAAGAAATGGGCATTCCTGTTGATTATGTGGCAGGTACGAGCATGGGGTCTATTATTGGTGGCTTTTATGCCTTGGGTTATTCCCCAGATGAGCTCACCCAACTTATTTCAGAAATGAAGTGGTCGGAGTATATCGGCAATAAGATCGATCGCCCCATGTTGTCGGAAGAGATGAGACTGCGCAACAGCACCATGCTTTTGCAGGTGCCTTTCAGCCACGAAAGTCTTGCAGACAACAAGAAGAATTCTAGTTTTATTAGCCAGTTGCCAAGCGCTTATGTCAACAACAGTTCACTTGTGAATCTGTTCAACGACTTATGTATCGGCTATCAGGAGGAGATGGACTTCAACGACTTGCCCATACCTTTCGCTTGCGTGGCCACCGACATGATTACAGGCAAAGAGGTGGTGCTACGTAGAGGTAGTGTTTCGACGGCAATGCGCGCTAGCATGGCCATCCCAGGCGTGTTCTCGCCTGTTACGATAGGCGATATGGTGTTGGTTGACGGCGGTTTGGTCAACAATTTCCCGGCCGATGTGCTTCGTGATATGGGGGCCGACATTATTATCGGAGTAGAGGTTACCTCCACCAAAACAGTCACTGCTGATGATTTGAAATCGTTGCCTCAGGTGTTTGCACGTCTGCTCATCACCAGTACGAGCGCGAAGAGGCAAGAAAACCGGGCCATGTGTGATGTCCATATCGTTCCTGACATCAGCGGCTTTGGCATGCTCAGTTTCACGCCTGATGCTATAGACACATTAGTGGGAAGAGGCTATAAAAAAGCGCATGAATTCCATGACCAACTGTTGGCTATCAAAGAGGCGGTGGATGCATCGGCAGGTCATCCAGTCAGCAAGACGCTTCGCGCTCCTCATGCCAAAAACTTGACCAACGATTCGGTTCTACTCCGCTCCATCGTCGTCAATAATGTGAGTAATCGTGACAGCCGCTGGCTCATCCGTAAAGGTGAGTTGGTCGTCGGGAACAGCTATACGAAAGACGACATCGAACGCGCCATGAATATCTATCGCGGCACGGGCTGTTATGATGAAATCACTTATCAAATCAAGGAATGCGATTCTCTTCATTGGGACAGCCGGTTGTCTGAAGCCTATGACCTGAGCATTAATATGAAACCTGCCCAGCCTCATGTTTTTGGCCTGGGCATACGCTACGACACAGAGGAAGGCGCTGCAATATTACTCAATTTCGGATTGAATGAGAAAAGGTTTAACGGCTCGAAACTCAATTTCAGCACGAAACTAAGTTACAATCCACGTATTGATCTCACCTATACCTATTCAAGGTCTTCGTTAGCCAATTTCAATATGTCTTTCGACTATAGGAATGAGCATTTCCGATCAAAAGGCTTTCATAATAAGTACGTCAACTTGCATTATCAGCAAACGAAGGCCAATGCCTACATTTCGGAGTTTCACCTGCTCAATTTCAGCACTAGTGCAGGAGTGTCATACATCTATACGACATACGACAAATCATCCTTTGATGGTAATAATCCTTTTGACTCTGTTTATTATGCGAACAATGCCATGTGGGCGCCATTTGTCAAGTTTCAATACGACAACTTGGATGACGCGTACTTTGCCAACCATGGCCTTTTGACGAACTTAGGCACGCATTTCTATTTCGTGCCATCCACTAAAGATAAGTATTTCGACTTCAGCTATGCTTTCCAATACTATATCACGCCTAATGACGGACGATTCACCATTATCCCACAACTGTATGGCCGTTATGTCACCCACCTCAATTCTTATAATTCTTTAGTTAGATACTATAATATTAGGAATACTTGTGGTGGGGAGATTGCTGGACGCCACTTTGAAAACCAAATGCCTTTTATTGGCCTGGCCAGCGTGGAGGATGATATGTGTGTTATGTTGACAAATAATGCAAGCATTTTGCGCTGCGATTTGAGATACAACTTTTACGGCAAGCATTATTTGACCGCTATGTATAATGCCTCGGTGCCATGGGGAATGTGGGGATCTGGTGGTACCATTTTTATCGACATTTTCTCTTACGTGTCACATGGTGCAGGTCTGAAGTATTCCTATAACAGTTTCCTTGGGCCGGTCTCATTAACGGCTCACTGGATCAACAGTGACGGTATTAACCATTTTGGAGCCTATTTCTCATTCGGTTACACTTTCTGAGACTCCGTTTGCTAACATAAACTGACGGATTTCATTGGCATGTCGTCCACGAATGATGACATGGTGGTTGCCTATGGAGTGTTGAAGCAGATACGGCTTCAGATTTACGTTGAGTGTGATTTGCGTGCGGCAGAAATGGTTGCTGTATGGGGCCTCGATGGCTTGTGCTTCAGTAACGAAATAGCGGTCAAGGTTTGGGCCGCCCCATTTGAGTAGGGTGTAGTCAGTAAGTGGCACCAACCCTTGGATAGCCACACCAATACCCGACTCGAAATGTGATCGCACCACGGTCTCGTCACACATCGTCAGCGGGATGGTGCAATGCGCCAGCATACTGCTTTCTTCAGTAAGTATGGATGGGTTAGCCATGAAGGACGCTTCACCGCACAAACGCTTGGCCAGATACATGCTCATTAGCGTTTGCATGTCACCCTCGCAGCCTGCCACGATGCCCTCGTCGTTGAGCAAGGCCAAGGCCAGACAACTTGTGGTACCGCAAGTCTTCACGATGTCGAAGCAACGGATGGTCATGGCATCCAAACGTTCCTCTTGGCAGATGCGTTTGATGGCGAGATAGGCTTTGGCGGCCTCCAACATGTCGACGTCGGTGGGCTCTTTAATGGTCTTGGAACGTTTCTCCATGGCCTGTGCCACCTTCAAGGCCTCGGTTGGCGAGACGGTTTTGATGCCTTCAATGAGGCGTTGCAGGTCAATGTCGAGGGTTTCAATGCCGTAATGTTGTAGGAGATAATCACGATCCACACCGCTGGCAATCAACCAATCAGAGGGTTGACCAAACAATCCGATTCGGCCCCGTAGAGACGCACGGCCGTGCGTCTCTACGATGGCCGTAATAATCTCATCATTCGTCCCATGCAAAATTTCCCCTTCCACCCCAATAATGCCCAAATAGGTCAATATCTCCAAGGCCGCAGCCAAGGAATTGTTGCGCCCGTCGGCAATCATCGTAACGGTTTTTTGGCGCGATGGGCCACACATTGTTTCAACGTCAATGGAAGACCAGACGCGTTTGAACAGGTTTTCCACGCCGCCGGTGGCGATCATAAATGCATCGGGTAACGATTGTAGAGACGCGATTAATCGCGTCTCTATCGATTCATCACCAATGATATTGATTTCGGCGTTACATTCGTTTTCCAGCCTATGAATCAGGTCGGCATATTCGTTTCTGACGAATTCGTCGTTCTGGAACGAGGAACGAAGGATGATTATTTTCATGGGATATGGGATTCTTTATGCTCTTTGTCCTCATTGCGGGCTTGACCCGCAATCCCTCGTGCTATTGGATGACGATTCTGCACGAGGGATGGCAGATGTTCCTCCGCCATGAGGACAAAAGGCGCAAGGTTGTCTATTCTGGTTTAATGTTTCACCACAAACCGCAAAGTCTGTCCGCCAGCCTTGATGACATACAAGCCGTTCTCATAACCAGTGGTGCTGATGCGAAGCTCGTTTCTGTTAGCCTCAAATTCGTCCACCTTTTGGCCGAGGGCGTTGTAGACGCGAATCGTGCCAAGGTTTTCACCTTTCAAAGTCACGCATTCATTGGCGGGGTTGGGGTAAACCATGATGGTCGGGCCGTCGTTTTGGCTTACACCGTCTTCGCAATTATGTTGTTCATATGCTTCTGCCTCCATAGCGTCAATGATGTATTCCAACGTTGGCGGATAAATGTCGCGCGAGGCGAAGGTGTGGTCGGGTCGGATGAGCATGATGGTGGGATAGTAACCCACGGGGATGGCTTGGACAATGTCGTTGCCGCCACCGTCGCTGCTGATGGTGGGATACTGCACGCCGAATCGGTCGACCCAGGCATGGCACTCGTCGTCATGACCGTTGGGTGAGATTTCCATGAAGAACACATCGTGTTGGTTGCAACCATAGAGACGGTAGGCTTCAATGACATCAGTCATGGGGGCTTCGCTGTACGGGTCGCCAGTAAGGAAGAAGTTAATCAGCACGGCTTGGCCTGCGTCGAGGATATCGTAAAGGTGGATTTCGTTGCCGTCAATGTCGACGGTGGTGAAGTCAGGCATGATTTCAGAGGGAGCGCTAGGTGTGGTGGTGACAGGCTCTTGTACGACTTCGCCAAGGTTGCCGTCGATGTCGGCAGGCACGGCATAAATGACGTATTCCGTGTCAGGAGTCAAGTCGCTGAAAGTGTTGGAGATGATGTCGGATCCAGGCATGCCGTAAGTCCAAATGTATTCGGGAAGCTCGAGGCCTGCGATGCCCATCCATTCCTGAATCTCAGCCTCGGTGGCCATAATGTAGGCATAGGAGGCACAGTCTTCGTTGGGCGTGAAAGTGGCCGTGACCTCGGTTTCCAGCACTTGGTCAACGGTGATGCTCACCTGCGGATCGTAGCTTGGCGTGTTGCAGTCGTGCTGCTGAAGGCCATGAGCTTCAAGTTGATTGATGACGGTCTGAGCATTGTTGATAGGCCAAAGGTCTTGGATGACGATTTGATGGTCGGGCATGATGAGGATGACAGTGGGGTATTGGCCAATGCCATATTGGCTGCAAATGCCCGTACCGCCAGCTTGTCCACTGATGGTGGGATACTCAACGCCGTATGTGTTAACCCAGTTGAGGCAAGCAGCATCGCTGTCGCCCGTGGCGATTTCCATGTAGAACACATCATGCATGTTGCAACCCATGGCATAGTAGGACTCGACAATTTTCGGGGTGGCCTGCTGGCAAGGGCCGCAGGTAGTGAAGAAGAAATCGATGAGGACGGCTTGTCCACCGTCAAGGATGTCGAATAAGTGGACTTCGGTACCGTGAACGTCAGTAGCCGTGAAGTCGACGGCTTGTGTGAGCGGACATTGCGCTTTCAGGCCAAAACCCAAGGCCAAAGCGATAATAAGAGTAATGATTTTTTTCATATACGATTGATTATAAGTTTGAAAGGACAAAGATAATGGTTTTGTTTAATTGTCGCGATAATCTTTCTTTTTTGTCAACTTGAGGTCTTTGAGTGCCTGTGCCTTTACGTTGATGGAGAAGTTCCAACTCTTGTAGTTGCCGATAGGAATCCAATTGAATCGCATCTCCCAGCAGTGTAGGTCGCGGTAAACACTGAATTGGGTGTTGGAAAGGCCTTTGTTGGTGATGTCCCATCCGGTGGTGAAAGTGACTTTCCATTTCGGCGTGATGCTGATGTCACCATTAATGCTGACGGTGTTGGTAATTCTGTTGGTGGCAATACCCATAAAGGCTGCATATGTCAGGCTATTGGTATAGCTAAGGTTATAACTTAGCGATAGCGACCATGGCGTGTTCCAGTCCACATAAGCGTTAGGATTTCCCATGATGTCATACAATTCGTCATCTGTAATATTCATGGATCTCTGGGCGCGGTTGGCGATGTCGTCTTGGAAGTTTTGTGGCGTATTTGACCGCTTCTTTTTCAACTTGTCGAAATCCTTTTGGCTGAAGGAATAGCTCATGCTGAACTGCCACGTGGAGTTGTTTTTGTGGAACAGACGCCCATTTTCAACAATCTCGAATTTGTTGATACGATTTCCCAAAGAATCGGCAGCGTATGGATCCCATACGCTGTTATAGCTGATTCTCAGTTTCTTGAACAAAGTGGTTCTGGCACTGATGCCAAGGGTGGAGAAGTTGAGCGAATCCCTGGTGACGTCATAATTGCCTGAAATGCTAAATGCTTCAAGCAGTGTGATTTTCTTCATGCCGGTGATGGTATCGGAGCGCGACGGCACCTTCATGTCCAACGTGTTTGCGATATTGTATGTGATTAATCCCGATTGGTTTTGTGAAGGTGAGCCAAAAATCCCGTTGGCAAACATGTTATAGATTTGTTCTTTGCCGTTGCCGTCGACATAAAAATTGTAAATATTCCATTTCGGGTCGCCGAAGTTGGGTTTATAGGTAAAGCCGACGGTGGGAGTGATTACGTGGCGGATGGCCCGAATGGGTCCTTTGGCAAAACGTACCATCCCGTAAAGTTTGGTGGTGAGGTTGCTCGAAAGGTTGAAGTCTACCAAGTTGCGGAATCCGTGGATGGTATCGGTTTGCAAATGTCCCGTAGAATCTGTGTCGGCGATCCAATGATTTTCAATATGCTTGAAATACATGTAGTCGTTGAAGGTGGCGGAGTTGGTCCATGTGAAATGCTTGAACAACTTGATGGGCAAGTTGATGGGTATGTTGTGTTTGATACCCATTTGGGCATGGTTGCGGAGGACGTTTTGAGCCCATTGGCCGAAGTTTTCGGTAAAGCCTTTGAACAACACGGTGTCGACATCGTTGACATATACCTTGCCATTCATTGTGTAGCTGACATTCATTTCCTGATACCAGCGCTTTTTGCCCACCTTGCCCACTTTCTTCAAAGGATAGAAACGGTTGACGGTAAAGGTTACTTCGGGGAGCGAGGCGGTCACTTGCCGTGTCAAGGTGTTTTGGCTATGGCTGGCGTTGAGAGTGAGAAAATACTTGCCTGCGAAACTAGTTTGGTAGGCGACGCTCGACTTGAAGGTGTTGCTTAACTGGTCGGAAGTTGTTGTGGCATTGTACTTGTTGAAGTTGGAACTGACGATGTTGACGTCGGCGGAGAAGCTGTGGCGAGGGTGTGCTTTAGGGTCTTGCTTATGGCTCCAACGGATTTTGAAGTCAGTGCTTTCCTTGTAGTCGGCGGCTCCCTTTGTGCCAATTTTGTTGACGGCAAATCCCAGCGCGATGTTTCCGTTGAATCTATAGCGTTTGTTGTAGCGGAAAGTGGGTTTGATGCCCCAGCTGCCTCGAGTGTAGATGTCGCCTAAGACCTGCAAGTCATAATTGTCGTTGATGGCCCAATAATAGCCTCCGTTTTCGAGATAGAAGCCTCGGTTGGCCGACTCGCCGTAGGTCGGGATGACGATGCCCGATTTCTTTCCTTTCGTGTTAGGAATCATGGCAAAGGGCAGGGCCAAAGGCAAAGGGATGTCTGAGATGGTCATGTAAATTGGGCCCGTGACAATCTTGTCGTCGGGGATGACTTTGGCTTTCGTGAATCTAAATTGGTAGTGGGGATGATCTCTGAGGTCGCAGGTGGTGTAGCCGCCCGAACGGATGTTGATGCTGTTGTCATCCATGCGCTTGATCTTTTCGCCATGCAGATAGCCACCACTTTCTTCTGTCCACACCTTGGTGATGACGCCTTTTTTCGATTTGAAGTTGTAAGACATTTCTGCGGCATCAAAAGTGGTCTCACCTTGTGTAAACACCGGGCGTCCTTGCAGCTTTCCCAGCGAATCAATGGTGCCAAAGGCGCGACAGGTGTTGGTCTCCAAGTCGAATTCCAAACAAGCCGCCTGTATTGTGATGTCGTCGTATTTTGCTTCGGCGTTGCCGAAAAAATATATCTTTTTCTGTTTCACATCGCGGTACACCGAATCGGCTGCAGAGCAGATGACTTGTGTCTCAATAGCGGAAGCGGAACGCTGGGGTTTTAAGGGAATAGGCTTTTCATGCGTCAAGGTGTCATGCCGAAGCGAGTCGTGAGGGGTGAGAGTGTCCGTTGGAATCTGTACGGTGTCAGGAAGCATGATTGTATCCATGATGAATGGGGGAACCGTGTCGGCTGGCACCGAATCCATAAGAATAGGGATGGTGTCGATGATGCGATCAGGCACATTGGCAACGGTGTCGGTGCTTGGTTCGAAATCATGCTTATCTTTCTCGATATGAGACAATTGCTTGCATCCACAAAACGAAACCACAACCGCGGTCAAAAGGCAAATGGCGGTGTATGAAAAATAATTCCTATATGTTTTGCGTTTTGTCAATGCGAAAACGATTACTTTTGTACGTTTGAAATTCGGTGCAAAGATAGTTTTTCTTCGCGCATTAATAAACAAACTCAATATGATACAACGAAAGATTTTCAGTTTTGGTGTTTTGATAATGCTTTTTATGACGCCTTTGTTTGCTATGGCTCAAAAAGGAGAGAAGATACAAACCATCGTCATCGATGCTGGCCATGGTGGCAAAGACACCGGAGCTCTTGGCAAGGTGACGACCGAAAAGGCTCTTAACTTGGCCGTGGCTCTCAAGTTTGGCCGATTCATCAAGGAGAACCTTCCCGATGTGAAGGTCATATATACACGCGATAAAGATAAGTTTGTTGAATTGAGCGAACGCGCCGCCATCGCCAACCGCAACAACGCAGACGTGTTCATCTCCATCCATTGCAACTCAACGGAGGGTAGCACATCAGCCCATGGGGCGGAGACATTTGTGATGGGTGAATCGAAAAACGAAGCTAATTTGAAAATCGCTAAGAAAGAAAACGCTGCTATCTTATTGGAAGACAATACCGATGCCTACGACAACTTCGACCCCAATAGTACTGAGGCCTATATTCTTTTCTCGCTTTCGCAAAGCCTTTACCAGAGTCAGAGCTTGAACTTGGCCGACAAAGTCCAGAAGCAGTTTGCCAACAAGGTGGGCCGTCATGACCGTGGTGTTCAACAAGCAGGATTTCTTGTTTTATGGAAGACTTCTATGCCAAGCATATTGGTCGAACTGGGTTTTATCAACAATGTGAAAGAAGAGCAGTTTCTTAATTCAGAGAAGGGACAAAACCAGATGGCATTGGCTTTGTACCGTGCTTTCGAGGAATACAAACGTGAGTTTGAGGCTGAAAATCACACATCGGGCCAACCTGTTGTCAGCGAAAAGCCTGCCAGTAGCAATGTTGGTGACACGTATTTCAGCGTGCAGTTTGCCAGCCGCGACAAGAAAGTGGCATCCACCGACAAGGCCTTCAGCGGTGTGAAAGAAGTCGATGTGTATGAATACAACGGCGCTTTCCGTTATATCTCAGGCAAGTTCACTAGCAAGGATGCAGCCACCAAGCGTCAATCCGAGGTGCGTGCCTTGGGCTACAAGGACGCCTTCGTCATCGCCTTCGTCAATGGTGAGCGCGGCACCATCAAGCAAGCCGAGGAGGCGCTGAAGAAATGATGCATGTAGGGCTGTCGTACCACGACAGCCCTATACATCCATTACCATACCGGGAAACTAATCACCTTGTCGTTGCTGCCAGCCACAAGGCCGAAGCCGTTCTTCACATTGGAATATACGCCTACGGGCTCACTATAGTATTGTGACAGGCTATTGCCCGAAGTGATGGTCGTGTAGTAATTGTACGCCCCTTCAGTCAAATGCCGCAACTTGATTTCAACGAAGGCAATGATGCTGTCATTGGCCTTGAAAAGCGTATTGGTGACCATGGGGATTTCCATGCGATAGCTGCCCCCGTCAAAGGTGGCATCGTTGAAGGTGCTTCTTGAGCGGTTAGTCAAGCCGACATCAACACCGAACTGGTCTTCCAATTCCACCGTCGAGGTGCCGATGATGGGGTCGTTGAAATAGACTTGGTATAACTCAGCAGGCTTTTCATGATGTTCCAGCCCATCGGGGAAGGTCCAGTCGCCTTCCGTGCGCATAGAGGCTTCAAGGCAATAAAGATCCAAGGCGTCTGGATTGGGGTCGGTGATTTCTATCGTGACGGTGAGGTGTTTGCGGTAATGATTGAGCCAAACAATTATGGTGGAGTCCGTGTCGGGCACGGGGATGTGATAGCCGCTCGCGCTCGTGGTGTCCCATTTTGTGATTCGGGCATCTTCAAAATTACCTATGGGCTCATTCGGTAAAGCCTCCGAACTGCCTTCTATCTCATCAAATCCCGGGGCCGTCACGCTGATTTTGACCACATCACCGATTTGCGGAACATAGTCATGCGTGAAATAATAACTGACAAAGAACATAGGGGGATTCAGATAGTCATAATAGGTTGTGTCACCGTTCAACTGCATCTCGCCTTTGCTTACGCCGTTTACGAAAAGGAAGGCTTGTGTACCATCAGGCATTTCGTAGTCAGTGATGGTGTCGAAAACGAAGTCACTTTTGTAAACCTTCGCCATGATAGTTTCGCCAGGTACGGCAATGCAGTTAACAACCAATTTTGGGTCAACATATTCGCCTTTGAATTTCAGAGGCTTGGTGCAGGCTGAAAACAGTGCCGCAAAAACGAGGATTGATAATGCTATTTTAGTGGTTCTCATAATACTCAGAATTTATAACTGTAAGACACTGAAGGAATGATCGGGAAGATGCTGACCTGTTGCAGCTGTGGCAGCCCTGTGTGTTGGTCATAGCCACGAATGACGATGAAGGGGTTCTGTCGGTTGTAGACATTGTAGATGCTGATGTTCCACACACGCTCGCCATGCTTCTTCTGCTTGCGGAAGTTCATGCCGAGGTCGAGGCGGTGATACACGGGCATCCTGAAGTTGTTGCGTTCCACATAGCCAATACTGGGCGTGCCAACAACGCTGCCACCATATTGTGAATAATAGGTGATAGGAATACCTGGATAGGTCTGTGTGGACAAGGTGCCGCAATTGCCGCTGCTGATGACCCAAGTGCCCGACAGGTCGAAACGGTCGCTGAATTTGTGCTGCACGGTGATGCTGAAGTCGTGACGACGGTCGTATTTGGCGGGGAAGGGATTGCCGTTGTTGATTTCCATGCCTTCGCGGTCGAATTTGCGCATGGAACGCGCCCAGGTGTAGCCAACCCAACCCGTAGTCTTGCCGAAGGAGCGTTGAACGAGCAGTTCCACACCATATGCCCAACCTCTGCCGAGGTTCACCTTGTCCTCCCAACCTTGGCTGGTGCCAAAGAAGCTGGTGCCATCTTTATACTCCAACACATTGTTCATCGACTTGTAATAGCCTTCAAGCGAGATGTCGAACAGGTTGGGCAACTCATAGAAGCCACCGAGTGAGAACTGATGTCCACGTTCGGGTGCAATTCGGGCCGTGACGGGCACCCAAAGATCGGTGGGCATGGTGATGTTGCTGTTGGAAAGCAAGTGGATGTATTGTGTCATGTAGGCGTAACCCGCTTTGAGGGAGAAATGAGGCGCTACCATGGCGCTCATGCTGAAGCGGGGCTGCAACGAGTGGTAGAAGTTGCCTTGCACGGCAAAAGCGGAATAGTGCAGTCCGACATTCATTTTGATGGCTTCACTCAATGCGATGTTGTCTTCAACGTAAAGCATGGCTTCGTGGGCGTGCACATCGCCAGTGTTGGCCACGGTGTCCATATTGGCTTCCGCTTCGGTGAAGTTGATCTTCATCGACTGCACCTCGGGGCGGAAGAAATGATAGGTATAGCCGCCACCGAACCGGATGTCGTGCCTCGGGTTGGGCGCGTAATGGAAATCGGTGCGCGCCGTAAGGTCATGGATGCCTGAATGGAAGTTCATGGCCATCTCGTCGGTGGAGGTGTAGGTGTTGGGCTTGAACTCCTCGTAGGTGTAGTTTTGGCTCATGCCGAGGTCGTGGCGGTATTGGGTGTAGCTCACGGAGGCATCCATGAAAAGCTGTGGCGACATGATGTGGTTCCAGCGCAGCGCGCCCACCTTGTTGCCCCATTTCCAGTTCAAGCCCAGTTTCTCGTGGTCGGCATACATGTCCTCATAGGTATAGTCCCATTTCACGTTGGCGTAGATCTTGTCATCGCCGCTGTACCAGCTTAAATAAAGTCGGTCTTTATCGGAGATTTTCCAGTTCAGTTTCGCGTTGAGGTCATAGAAATAATAGCCCAACGAGAACTTGTCGATGCTCGGGTCGGCCAACTTTCCGATGAGGCCGTAAAGGTTAGTGAGTGCATCAGAATAGGTGCGGCGAACCGACAGGTTGAACGAGAGTTTGTCCTTCACAATCGGGCCTTCAAGGTTGAGTTTTGAAGAAATCAGTCCGATGCTGAAGTTACCGTGATATTTCTGCATGTCGCCGTCTTTCATGCGCACATCCACCACCGAAGAGATGCGCCCGCCATAACGCGCTGGGAAACCGCCTTTATATAAAGTGACGTTTTTCAGCGCATCGGGGTTGAAGACGGAGAAGAAGCCGAACATGTGGTTGACGTTGTAGAGCGGCACGCCGTCCATGAGGAGCAGGTTCTCGTCGGGACCGCCGCCGCGTACATAGAGTCCGGCCGAGCCTTCCGAGCCGTTTTGCACGCCTGGCAGCAGCTGAATGGCTTTCAGCACATCGGCCTCGCCCATCAGGGTCGGAATGCTTTTGATTTGCTTGATGGGCAATTCGATGACACTCATCTGCGGGTTGTTGGCGCCCACCGTAGCGCGGTTGGCCTCCACCGTGACTTCCTGCAACTGAATGTTGCTGCTCATCTTCACCGTGATGAGGGTGTCGGCGACCAAGTTGAAAGCTTGGTTCACGGCATCATAACCTACAAAGGAAAACTGCAGGTCGACGGGACCTTCGCCCAAGGTCAGGGAATAATAGCCGTAGTTATTGGTGGCACAGCCTTGGCCTGTGTTGCGGTCAATCACCGTCGCCCCAATCAAAGTCTCGCGGCTGGCGGCATCCATCACATAGCCGCTAATGCAATGCTTCTTCTGCGCTATCGCCGACAACGACAGCAGCAGAAGGAATAAAAAAGGAATTGTTTTGCGCATGAATGCTTGGTTTGGTTAATTGTCAATCTAACTCCTAAACCTTACATATTATTGTCTGAAACGAAAAAAAGGCCGCACTAGTGCGGCCTTTTAGAATAACAGGTGTGCGGGTGATTACTCCACCACCACCAAATAATAGTTCTTCTTGCCCTTTTGAACAAGGATATACTTGCCGTCGATGAGGTCGTCGGTGGTCATCACCTTGTCCAAAGTGACCTTTTCCTTGTTGACGCTCACGCCGTTGGCTTGGGTCATCTTGCGGGCCTCACCCTTCGAGGGGAAGATCTGCGTGTTGACGGCCATGAAGTCAACAATCGGGATGCCGGTTTCGAGGTCGGTGCGGGCGATGTGCTCCTGCGGCACGCCGTCGAAGATATCCAAGAAGGTGGCTTCATCGAGCTTCTCCAAGCCTTCCTTGGTCGACTTGCCGAAGAGGATGTTGGAGGCCTCGATGGCGGCATCCAAGGCTTCCTGCGAGTGCACCAACACGGTGACCTCCTGAGCCAAACGCTTTTGCAGCACACGCATGCCCGGGTCTTTCTTGTGCTCTTCAATCAGGGCGTCGATGGTCTCTTTATCCAGCGAGGTGAAGATTTTGATGTATTTCTCAGCGTCCTCGTCCTGGTAGAACTTGTAAGGCGTGGTGCGCTTCGGGTCGAGCCAGATGTTGCCGCTCTCGGTCTTGCCGAACTTCTTGCCGTCGGCCTTGGTGATGAGCGGGCAGGTGAGAGCGAAGGCCTCGTTCTCGAAGCCCAAGGTGCGGCGAATCAGCTCCGTGCCCGTGGTAATGTTGCCCCATTGGTCGTTGCCGCCCAGCTGCAGCTTGCAGTTCTTGTGCTGGTAGAGCCACAGGAAATCGTAGCCTTGCAGGAGCTGGTAGGTGAATTCGGTGAAGCTGAGGCCGTCGCGGGCGGTACCGTTGAGGCGCTGCTGCACGCTGTCCTTGGCCATCATGTAATTCACGGTGATGTGTTTGCCCACCTCGCGCGCGAAATTGAGGAAGGTGAAGTCCTTCATCCAGTCGTAGTTGTTCACCATCTCGGCGGCATTGGGCTCCTTCGAATCGAAGTCCAAGAACTTGGCCACCTGGGCCTTGATGCACTCTTGGTTGTGACGCAAGGTCTCTTCGTTGAGCAGGTTACGCTCTTGGCTCTTGCCCGAGGGGTCGCCAATCATGCCGGTGGCACCACCCACCAGGATGATGGGCTTGTGGCCACAGCGTTGCAAATGGCGCAGCATCATGATGCCGCAAAGGTGTCCGATATGTAAGGAGTCGGCGGTCGGGTCGGTGCCGAGGTAGGCCGTTACCATTTCTTTCTGGAGGAGTTCTTCCGTTCCTGGCATGATCTGAGCCAGCATTCCGCGCCAGCGGAGTTCTTCAACAAAATTCTTCATCGTTAGTTAAGGTTATTGAGCTTGTCGAAATATTTTGGGCGCAAAAATAGTCAATTTTTGTAATTCCTCAACCTGCACCTCATATTCTCCACCACATTCCCACCATACAGCCATGAGTCGGCAAAGTGGAGATTGCCTTTCGGGAACTTGTCCTCATAAGCCGGGATGAAGACCATCTCGGGGTCGAGGTCGGGACAGACGGTGTTATGCTTGTAGAGATAAGTCCTCGTCGGGCAAGGCACGATGAGGACGCTGTCGCGAGCATCGTTGTATTTGGCCATGCCTAAATGGAACTCAGCAGGGATAGTGTCAGGCGCCATCGTCCAAGTGGTAGGATTAATGCCCACCACGTCGCCGCGCGAAACCATGCCGATGGCCGTTGTGTCCGTTACGGAATTGAAGACGACCAGACCTTGCATCGTGCTGTCGGTGGCAGGTTGCAAAGCCTCGGGAGAGGTAGCCAACTCTTCTGCACTGACATGATAACCAATACAATAGGCGGACACCATCAACTTGCGTTGCTCGTCGGTCATGCCGTGTTTCAGCAATTCGATGAGCATCTGCGAGCCTTGGCTGTGGCCCATCAGGAAGAAGGGACGGCCGTGGTTGTAATGCGTCATATAATATTGGAAGGCATCGTTGACATCCTTTGATGCGATTTGTGCCAACGAGTCCAACACCGGTGAAGGCTGGCTATACGCCTCGAAAAGCATTTGTCGGTAGTAAGGCGCATAGAAATTATACTCTCCATACAGCATCTTGTTGAACCGTTGGTTGCCGTTGGCCTCCTCACGCACCTCGGGCAGGGTGATGTCGGCAAACCATGATGAGTCGTTATCAGCAAAAGAGATGGCCGAGACGGTAGGATAGACATAAAACACATCGGCGGCTTTTGTGGTGTCGCCGCAGCTGTACCAATAGGTGGTGTCGGCATAGTCGATTCTGACTTCAACTTCAGTTTGTTGTCTTTGTTGCGGCTTGCAGGCAAAGGCTGTGGCCATCATTAATGCCGTCAAAAGGACGAAAAAAGTCTTGTTTTTCATAGGAGGTATCGTTTGTAGGCCGACAAAGGTAGTAAAAGTTAGATTTTTTGTCGCAGACTCAATTAATTTTCGCAACTTTGCAGCGGAATTATGGAATCATAGAATTTAAATCTTAAATACAGAATAATGAAAAGAGACGAAAAAATCTTTGATCTGATTCGCCAAGAAAAAGAGCGTCAGATGCACGGAATTGAACTCATTGCTTCTGAAAACTTTGTCAGCGAGCAAGTTCTGGAGGCCATGGGTTCTGTCATGACCAACAAATACGCCGAGGGTTATCCTGGCAAGCGTTACTACGGCGGCTGCCAAATCGTCGACCAGAGCGAGCAAATCGCCATTGACCGCGCCTGCCAGCTGTTCAATGCCACTTTCGCCAACGTGCAGCCCCACTCGGGCGCACAGGCCAACATGGCCGTGATGCAAGCCCTGCTTGAACCCGGCGACACCTTCATGGGCCTCGACCTCTCGCACGGTGGTCACCTCTCACACGGTAGCCCGGTCAACGCTTCGGGTATGCTCTACAAGCCCGTCGCCTATCACGTTTCGAAGGAAACGGGTCGCGTCGACTACGACGAGATGGAAAAGATCGCCCTTGAGTGCAAGCCCAAACTCATGATCGCTGGTGCTTCTGCTTACAGCCGCGACTGGGACTACAAGCGTATGCGCGAAATCGCCGACAAGGTGGGTGCCGTCCTCATGGCCGACGTCAGCCACCCCGCTGGCCTCATCGCCAAGGGCCTGCTGAACGACCCGCTGGAGTACTGCCACCTCATCACCACCACGACCCACAAGACCCTGCGTGGTCCTCGCGGCGGCATGATCCTCATCCGTCATGACTTCGAAGATCCGCGTGGCCGCAAGACCCCGAAGGGCGAAACCAAGATGATGTCGGCTTTGATCAACAGCGCCGTGTTCCCGGGCATCCAAGGTGGTCCTCTGGAGCATGTCATTGCCTCCAAGGCCGTTGCTTTCGGCGAAGCCCTCAGCGACGAGTACATGGAGTACATCCAACAGGTGAGAAAGAACGCCGCCTTCATGGCCAGAGCCTTCATGGATAAGGGCTATGATGTCATCAGCGGTGGCACCGACAACCACTCCATGCTGATCGACCTCCGCGGCAAGTTCCCGGAGATCACTGGTAAGATGGTGGAGAACACCCTCGTCCTTGCCGACATCACCGTCAACAAGAACATGGTGCCTTTCGACACCCGTTCGCCTTTCCTGACCTCTGGTCTGCGCGTCGGTACGCCAGCCATTACCACCCGTGGTCTGAAGCAAGACAAGATGGCCGTTATCGTTGACTTGATCGATGACGTCATCAGCGACATTAATCCTGAGACCAAGACCGCTTCGGAGGCCAAGATCAATGCCGTCCGCGCTGAGGTCAACAAGATGATGAAGGATTACCCGCTCTTTGCTTGGTAATACTTTCTTATCAGCGAAAACAAAAACGCCTGGTTCTTTGGATCGGGCGTTTTTTTTATGTATGTTTGCGAGCAATTAACTCGTTCCTGGTCTTGGCGATGCTGGCGACCTCGCTTATGGCGATAAGATCTGATTAAAGCGCGGTGATGATCTCCTCAAAACTCCGCTCGTCTTCCAACCCATTCATCTTCTCCTGTTTGATGCGCGACTTGCGGCGGGCGTAGCTGTTGGTTTGCAGGTTCATCAAGATCGAGATGACCTGGTTGCTGAAGCCTTGTTTGGTAAGGCAACAGATTTGCAGGTCGCTCTTGGTGAGGGTTGAGTACTTTTCTGTCAAGCGTTTGGTGAAGTCGCCGTAAACCTTGTCGATGAGCGTCACGAAGTCGTCCCATTCGTTTTCCTTCAGGTCGAAGTCGAGGGTGGATGCGGTGATTTGCTCGGTGAGGGCGAGGGCGGTCACATACACCTTGTTTTTCTTCAGTTCCATCTCAAGTTGGTTCTTCATCTCTTCGGCTTTCAGCTGAGCATTCAGCGTTTTTTGGCGCAGCAGCAGCAAAACGATGACCAAAGCGAGGACAAGGCCGCCAAGGATGAGGTAGAGATAGAGGCTTTTCAGCTTCTGCTCGGCTTCGAGGTTGTTTTTCTGCATTTGCAGGTCATATTCCGCCTTGATGCGTTGCACTTGTTCGCTGCGATGCTCGCGGTCGGCCTGCATCATGTTCTCGTTGAAAAGTTCGAGGCATTCGAGGGCTTTTGGGTAGTCGCCGGCAAACTGGTAGAGATAATGCAGGCTCTGGTAGGCCGACATGCGTACGCCTGCCATCTCGTTTCGGGTGGCTTCGGTAAGATGGACAAGGGCGAGGCTGTCTTGTTCCAAGTAGTAATAAGCCAGACCCAGAATCAGTTGGCTGTCGCCCTCGGCACCATTGGCGCAGGCTTGGTTGACGCGTTCAATGGCTTGTTCGTAGTCTTCTTTCACCAATAGCACGTCGCGACTCGACTCAAGCAGAATGTCGTTTTGCATCGTTTTGTCGTTCAGAGCTTTGGCTATTTCAAGGGCCTTGTCATAATGCTGTTGTGCAGCCTCGATGTCACCCAATGAGGCAGTAGCCCGACCGCAATTGCGCAAGGCAATCATTAATAAGGTGTCGCTGTTGAGGGTGCGGAACAGGTTGGCGGCATCGGTGTGGAGTGGCAGGGCATCCTCGAAGAGTTCGTGTTTCCAGTAGCAGAAGCCGAGGTTGTCCTCGATTTGGCCTTTCAGTTGTTGAACTTCGGGCTTCTTCATGTCGCAGTGTTCGATGGCCAGCAAGGCTTGGCTGAACGACTCGGCGGCGGCTTCCGATTGTTTGGCCGCGCGTTGTTCGACGCCTTGCTCGAAGAGTGTCTTGGCCTCTTTGAGCCATCGCGCCTTGTGTTGGCAGGCTGCGAGACCCGCCAGCACGAGGAACGCACAAATTATATATCGTGTTTTCATTGTTTCACGAATTTAGCTGTTTGTTCGCCCACACTGATGAAATACATTCCCGAAGGTAGAGATTCAATGTCAATCTTCTGGATTTCATCCGAAATGTTGCCAGTGAGCATGTTCTGTCCGATGAGGTTGGTGATGCGGTATTGGGCTGGTAGAGACGTTGCGCGCAACGTCTGTACAAACAAGACGCCGTTTGCCGGATTGGGATAGACCGTAAAGGCCTCTGAACCTGTCGAAGGGCCGTCTTCTTCTACGCCATGGATTTCGCTATAAATCGCGTCGCAGTCCTCTTCGCCGTTGTGGTAGAGCAGGGCATCGTCCACCCAATAGCAACGCAGGCCGTTCACGGTGAAATCGGCATTGTGGCGCATCAGTTTTTCTGGGAAGAAACTGGTCATGTGCCCGTAACCAACAACGATGTCGCCATTAAAGATGTTGCCGGCATCGCTGATGTGCAGCATCTTTCGGGTGTCGCCGTCATATTCAAACACGCCCACGCTGTCGACGTGCACTAGAATGCTCTCCGTGCCCACTTTGATTTCCCATTCGTCTCCCGCCTCGGCGGCATAGTCGTAAAGCACAGTGAACTCTTGCAAGTCCTTGTTCCACCAATACACTTTGTTGTTTTGCTCATAGATGTATTCGTGTGTCACCTCGGTTTCGCTATCGCGGTCATAGTGGGTGTTGCTGCGCACGATGATTTTGGGTCGCTGGGTGCCGATGGTCGTGTCGGCAGCGTATTCCAAGTGTTGGTAAGTGATGTTGCCGTTTTCCCATTCGATTTCATAATACCATTCAGATAAGATGGGAAAATCCTGCTCGATGGTGTTATAATGCATGCTGATTTCAAACTGATTGACTGGGTAATAGTATGAGGGATAGGAGTCTGTCAGTTGCCTTTGCCATTCATACAATTGTGGGTCGTTGAACAAAGATTGTCCCGAAAACACATCCCATTCCCATTCGTCGTTGTTTTTCTTTCGGAAGGATATCGTTACTTTTTGTGCATCATCGTCGAAATCATATAGGGTTTTCTTGGCGATGTCCCACTCGGAGGTTTCGGCCAACCAAGAACCTGTCTGATATTCAATTACGCGGTTTTTGAAATCATAGATATAATGCGTAATACTTGAATTCACCCATTCACCTTCGTTAAGCATCTGTGTGATAATATTATCCGTCTTGTTGCTGTCAGTGTATGTATATGTTTTCGACGATCTTGATGTGATGACGGTTCCAGTGTTGTCGTATGTGTCTGTTTGTGATGTCAGAATTTGTTGACGCTCATTGTAATGATTGGTGGTCACAGAAGAAAGCTTTGTGGTGCCCGTATATGTGGAATCAATTCGGGTTCTGTTTCCGTTTTCATACGAATACTTAATACGGCTTGATATATGTGTCACTCCGTCTTCATCAGTCCAACTTGATTCTTTTAGGAATAGTTTGTGGTTGTTGTAATAATAGTCGTCATGGTTATTGAGTTCGTCATAATAAACATTTCCTCGATAATGGTCGCAATGTCTTATCTGATGGTCGTCTTCGTATGTGAAGTTTAATGTTTCGGTTGTTTCTGGATGGCTCCCTACAAAATATATGGTAATGCTCGATGGCTTGGAAGGATATTCAAAGAAAGAGAAATAACAGTTGCGATATCCTGGGAAGTAGTATCGATTCAACACGCCGTTTTGGTCATAGCTGAAATCGGAAACATATTCATTTGTCACTTGGCCTGTATTATTGTACTTTCGAGCGACGACATGGTCGGGGTAGCCGATGGAGTCATACACTGTTGCGGAGCAGTCAAAGCAAGCGGTCATGACGCAATCATGATTCAGCGTGAAAGTGTATTCAGGTGAATAGGATACGACAGCACCGTTTCTTTTCCAATAACCGAATATGTGCCCAAGATTTGGAATGGCGCGAACTGTGGCGGTAAGATGGTCGCAGTCATCGGGTATTGAAACAATTTCTGCTAAGCCAAAATCAGGGTTATTGACTTCGACTGTCAACGAAGGAGCGCCAAAGAATACCCCCTGCATGTTGGTAAATTGGTTCCAGTGTGGACTTGTTTGAAACTGGTCGATGGCAAGGCAATTGACATAGACAGGTATGTCGGAAGGAACATTTTCGAAAACACCGTGGTCTTCATAATAAGGATCGTTTTGGATGGGGGCGCTATAGGGTAGAGTAGGAGTGTTGCAATGAATGGCTTCCAGACCTGTGCAATTCATGAAAGCTTCATGGCTTATGGACGAAACGGAGGAACCTATGGTTAAGGAGTGAAGACTTGAACAATTGAAAAATGCTCCCCATCCGATAGAAGTACATTGGTTTGGGATGACAAGGTCACCCGAAAGGCTTGTGCATCCACTAAAAGTATACGATGGTATCGAACTCATGTTTTCCGGGAGAACCACGCTGCTAAGACTTGAACAGCCAGAAAAACAGCCATCACCTAAATTCTGTAAAGATGAAGGAATCACTAATTCTCCACTTAAACTGGAACAGCCATTAAAAGCGGCCTCTCCGATGGATTCCAATGTGTTTGGCAAAAAGAAAGAATCAAGGCTTTCGCAATTGAAAAAAGCAAGTCGTCCGATGGAAGTCAACGAATCTGGAAGTGTGACCGAGGTCAAAGATAGGCAATTCAAGAAAGATGCTTCATTAATTGTGTTAATTCTATTTGGTAGCACGACAGATTCCAATGCGGAGTCTTCAAAAAAGACATGTGAACCCATAAAGATTACCGAATTGGGAATTTCAACAGAAGTCAGTTCTGTACATTGATAAAAAGTTGACCCCAAAACGGAAACCACAGTATAGGTATTTCCTTCATGTTCAACATGCTCTGGAATAATAAGGTCACCTGAAGGTTTTTCGTAACCATTCCAAATGGGATAACCAGGTGCGGTTAAAATGACTTCAAAACTAATGGGATTGCTAATTTGATAGTATAATGTTTGCCCAGTCTCGCACACAGCTGAGAAATCGTAGGTTTGGGCAAAAGCACTCGTTGCGAGCACCATCATTGTAAGAAATGCGAATAACTTTTTCATGGCATTATGTTTTTTATTGTTATTGTTTCGTTTTTGAGGTTTGCATTGCAAAACTATAGCATTTCTCCAAACGAAAAACAATTTGTCAAGCCCTTTGGGGGCCATGTCTATCATATCGCAAAGATACAAAAAATTAAACGGTTGGATTTCAAATTGTTGTTAAATCGAAATCCAACCGTTGTCTATGGGGTTGTCTATCATAGGGACGTATTCAATGCGTCCCTACAAGCCGAAAAACATTATTTTTTCGGCTTCAATTCGTCGAAAATCATGTTGCGGAGGTTGTCGATCGGGACGCGCACCTGCTGCATCGTGTCGCGGTCGCGGACGGTGACGCAGTTGTCGACCAAGGTGTCGTTGTCGACGGTGACGCACATCGGAGTACCGATGGCATCCTGTCTTCTGTAGCGCTTGCCGATGGAGTCTTTCTCCTCGTACTGGCACATGAAGTCGGCCTTCAACGAGTCGATGATCTCGCGGGCCTTCTCCGGCAGACCGTCTTTCTTGACCAAGGGCAGCACGGCGACCTTGTAAGGTGCCAAGATGGCCGGCAGCTTCAGCACCACGCGCTCCGAGCCATCTTCCAGCTTCTCCTCGGTGAAGGCGTTGCTGAACATGGCGAGGAACATGCGGTCGAGGCCGATGGAGGTCTCAATGACGTAAGGCGTATAGCTCTCGTTGGTGTCGGGATCGAAATATTGGAGCTTCTTGCCAGAGTATTTGGCATGGGCCGAGAGGTCGAAATCGGTGCGGCTGTGGATGCCTTCCAGCTCCTTGAAGCCGAAGGGGAAGTCGAACTCGATGTCGGTGGCGGCGTTGGCGTAGTGAGCCAGCTTCTCATGGTCGTGGAAGCGGTATTTCTCGGCGGGCAGACCCAAAGAGAGGTGCCAGTTGAGGCGTTCCTGCTTCCAGTGTTGGAACCATTCGAGCTCCGTGCCGGGACGGACGAAGAACTGCATCTCCATCTGCTCGAACTCGCGCATGCGGAAGATAAACTGACGGGCTACAATCTCATTACGGAAGGCCTTGCCGGTCTGGGCGATGCCGAACGGAATCTTCATGCGGCCAGTCTTCTGCACGTTCAGGTAGTTGACGAAGATGCCCTGTGCCGTCTCTGGACGCAGGTAGATGGTGTCGGAACCGTCGGCTACGCTACCCATCTTGGTGGCGAACATCAGGTTGAACTGACGCACGTCGGTCCAGTTGCGGGTGCCACTGATGGGGCAGACAATCTCCAGGTCGAGGATGAGTTGCTTGATGGCATCGAGGTCGTTACGCTCCATGGCGCCATAGAGGCGGTGGCTGATTTCCTCGATTTTGGCCTTGTGTTCCAAGACGCGCGGGTTGGTGGTCACGAATTGCTCTTCGTTGAAGGCGTCGCCGAAGCGTTTGCGGGCTTTCTCCACCTCTTTATTAATCTTCTCCTCGATTTTGGCCATATAGTCTTCGACGAGCACATCGGCGCGATAGCGTTTTTTCGAGTCGCGGTTGTCGATGAGCGGGTCGTTGAAGGCGTCCAAGTGGCCAGAGGCCTTCCAAGTGGTGGGGTGCATGAAGATGGCAGCATCGATACCGACGATGTTTTCGTGCATCTGTACCATGGCCTTCCACCAGTATTCACGGATGTTCTTCTTCAGTTCCACGCCGTTTTGGCCGTAGTCGTAGACAGCCGACAACCCGTCATAAATCTCGCTCGAAGGGAAGATGAAGCCATATTCCTTCGCATGAGCGGTTATCTTCTTGAAAAAATCTTCTTGGTTCATTATTGGTAACTATTTAAAATTCAGAATTTAATACTTAAAAATTAGATAATCAGCATCGCGTCACCATAGGTAAAGAAACGATACTTTTCGGCAATGGCTTCCTTGTAGGCTTTCATCAGCAAATCGTAACCAGCGAAAGCTGCCACTTCCATCATCATCGGTGATTTGGGAAGGTGGAAGTTGGTGATCATGCAGTTGGCGACCGAGAAGGTGTAAGGCGGGAAGATGAATTTGTTGGTCCAGCCTTTAAAGGGTTTGATCTTGCCGCTGATGGTCATGGCGGTTTCGAGTGCCTTCAATGAAGTGGTGCCAACGGCAAACACGTTGTTGTGGCGTTGGTTGGCTTCGTTGACCAGAGTACAGCATTCCTCGTCGATATACATCTCTTCCGAATCGGGCTTGTGCTTGGTGAGGTCTTCCACTTCGATGTCGCGGAAGTTACCCATGCCAGGGTGCAGAGTCAGCTCGGCGAAAGATGCGCCAACGATTTCAAGGCGTTTCATCAGGATCTTGCTGAAGTGCATGCCAGCAGTAGGAGCCGAAACAGCACCTTCCACTTTGGCGTAGATGGTCTGGAAGTCTTCGGCATCTTCAGGCGTTTCGTCACGGTTGAGCTCTTTTGGGATGGGCGTATGGCCTAATGAAGACAGTGTTTTCTTGAATTCGTCATAGGTGCCGTCATACAGGAAACGCAGCGTTCTTCCTCTCGATGTGGTGTTGTCGATGACTTCGGCCACCAGCTCGTCGCCTTCTCCGAAATACAATTTATTGCCTATACGGATTTTGCGCGCTGGGTCGACAAGCACGTCCCACAAACGGCTTTCGGGGTCAAGTTCGCGAAGCAATAGTACTTCGATCTTGGCACCTGTCTTTTCCTTTTCACCATAGAGTTTGGCGGGAAACACTTTTGTGTTGTTGATGACAAACACGTCGCCGTCTTTGACATAATTGATGAGGTCCTTGAAGATGCAATGCTCAATCTTCTCGGTTTTTCTGTCGACAACCATCAAACGGGCTTCGTCACGGTTTTGCATCGGATGGAGCGCGATCAATTCGCTGGGCAGGTTGAATTTGAACTGCGATAATTTCATGCTATGTTAAGTTTTGATTTTTCTTTATAAAGGGCACAAAGATAATGCAGGACAAAAGTTTTGTCAAGTTTTTTTCTTAATACATTGATTGCCAGTACTATTTCTGCTTATTTTCCTCTTGTTGCCTCTTCCATTCCTTGAATGCGTCGCCTGTGTCAACAATGTGCTGTCTCAGTTTCTCCAATGGCCAGGCGTCTTCTACGTTGAAGTCGCCGATGCGGGTGCGGCGCAGTGATGTGAGGCATGCGCCGTTGCCCAAAGCCTTACCGAAATCGTTGGCGAGGCTACGTATGTAGGTGCCCTTGCTGCATGTTACCTCGAAGTCGAGTTCGGGGAAACGGTCGAGATTGAGTTTGAAATCATCGATGCGGACATCACGGGCTTTCAGCTCGATTTCTTCGTCGGAGCGGGCATAGTCGAAGGCGCGTTTTCCTTTGATTTTAATGGCGGAGTACTTAGGTGGGTATTGCTTGAGGTCGCCGAGGAATTGTTGCCGGGCAGTTTCAATCTGTTCTGGAGTGATGCCATCCGTGGGGAAGAAGGCGTTGGGCTCGCTTTCCAAGTCAAAGGTTGGTGTGGTTTGTCCCAGTAGAATCGTCCCGGTGTAGGTCTTCACCTGCGCTTGAAATGTATCGATTTGTTTGGTCATCTTGCCCGTACACAATATGAGCAGACCCGTTGCCAAGGGGTCCAAAGTTCCGGCATGTCCTACCTTGAGCTTGCGGATGCCATAGCAACGGTTGAGCAAGGAACGGATGAAGTTGACCGTGTCGAACGACGTCCAGTCCAAAGGTTTGTCGATGAGGATGACCTCGCCTTCTTCGAAGTTGAACATCAGGCAAAGATTATGGCAACGAGGCCGATGATGGCGCAATAGACGGCAAACCAAATCAGCTTACCTTTCTTCACGATGTTGATCATCCACTTGCAGGCGAAACAGCCTGCGATGAAGGCGGCTAGGAAGCCTACGATGGCAGCCAAAGGCGAGATGCCATTCATGGCTTGACTGAAGCCGACATCAAAGATGTCCTTGATGTCAAGCAATGCCTCGCCAAGGATGGGAGGAATGACCATTAGGAAGGAAAACTGGGCTAGCTTTTCCTTTTTGTTGCCAAGCAACAAACCTGTCGCGATGGTTGAGCCAGAACGAGAGAGACCTGGCATAACGGCGCAGGCCTGGGCAATACCGATGATGAAGGCATGCAGACCACTGATGTTTTCCTTCTGACGCGGTTTGGCAAAGTAGGAAAAGGCAAGCAATGTAGCTGTCACTAAGAGCATGATGCCCACGATGAGGAGACCCGAGCCAAACACTTCCTCCACTTTGTCCTTGAAGAAGAAGCCCACGATAGCCACTGGAATCATCGAGATGAGAATGTTGATGGCATATTTGGTGCCGTCGTTGAGGCCTTGGTAGGTTCGCCACGACTGACGGGCGAACAAATCCTTGAAGATCCACACGGTTTCCTTCCAGAGGATGACTAAGGTGCTGAGCACGGTGGCCACATGAAGCAATACGGTAAACGTGAGGTTTGAAGAGCCGTCGTCAAGGCCAAAAAGGGCTTGGCCGATGGCCAGATGTCCACTGCTGCTGACGGGAAGATATTCCGTCAGGCCCTGAAGCAGGCCGAGTATTAATGCTTGTAACCAACTCATTTCTTGCTCCTCCAGAAGATTGCAACGATCTCTACCACAAAGCCAGCCAAGACCAAGATGGGAGCTAAGGTCAGGTGTTGAAAGTCAAACATCTTTTCGTTGAAGACATCGGGGTCGCTTGAGCCACCACCAATCATCAGGATGAAGCCAATTGCGATGAGGGCAAGGCCAATGAGGACGATGATGTAATTCTGTTTTCCGAAAGGCATTACCTTCTGTTCGTCAGAGATTTCGTTGGTTTCTTTTTTGTTTTTTTCTTTTGCCATGGTATAATGTTGTTTGTTTTTCGATTTTTATACGTGCCCTTCGATGAGTTCGATGTCTCTATGCATACAGTCGATCGACATCAGCGTTGAGGTATTTCCTAAGGGCTGAGTGGGTAGAAAGACCTCCGAGCAGAATGCCTAGGATGATGATCCCAATGAAAATGCCGATGATTATCTTGTAGTCCTGAATGGCTGACATCTCAGGAATTCGTTTGTTAAGGCCGTAGAGTAATAAGGCAAGGAAAGCATCCGCCAACAACGCTCCGAAAAAGCCTTGAGAAATACCACTTTTGATAAAAGGCCTACGGATATAGGAGGCTGTGGCACCTACAAGTTGCATGCTGCGAACAAGGAAACGCTTGGAATATATGCTAAGGCGTATGGTATTTCGAATCAAGGTGACAGCGATGATAAGAAGGATAATGCTGGCAATCATCAGTGCAAACCCGATGCGGCGTACGTTTTGGTTGATGAGGTCGACGAGTGACTTCTGATAGTAAACCTCCTTGATGTCGGCATTGCCAAGCAGTTGTGATTCAATCACGTTGAGACTGTCATTATTGGCCCAAGCGGCGTTGAAACGAACGTCGATGGAAGGGAGGAGAGGGTTTTCCTCGTTGCCGAGCCATTGGAGGAAGTCTTCGCCAAGGTCATCGCTAAGGCGGCGTATGGCTTCTTCTTTGGTGATGTATTCCGTCGACTTGACGGCAGGCATGGCATCGAGTTCTTTTTGCAAGCGTAAGATATTGGCTTCCTTTACATTGCTGTTCATCACAATCTCAAAACCGATGTTTTCCTTAAGGTGGTTGGAGAGCTTTTTGGCATGCATGATGAGAAGGGCGAATACACCTAACAGGAAGAGTACCAAAGCGATACTCATCAGCGACATAAAGTAGGATCCTGCCACGCGGCGTTTGCTTGAACTCTTTTCTGACATATTGACTTCGTCGAATCTTACGATTTCATCTTATTATGAAACGGCAAAGATAAACAATTTATGCGGCGTAGTGGAAAAATTTCTATTTTTGTACTTTCAAACCTATGGGAAATGCAAGTACTGAAATCCAACATACGCACTGATTCCGAGGAGTTCAAGCAGAACGAGAAGAACTTTCTCGCCTTGATGGCGCAATATCGTGAGGCAATGTCGGCCTCCATGCAGGGTGGGGGCGAGGCTGCTGTGGCCAAACACAAGAAACGCAACAAACTGCTCGCCCGTGAACGCATCGACTTGCTCATTGACCCGAACACCCCGTTTTTGGAACTGTCACCAATGGCTGCCTACGGCACCTATAACAACGACTTTCCTTCGGCTGGCATCATCACTGGCATTGGTGTCATCCAAGGTCGTGAGGCGGTCATCGTGGCCAATGATGCCACTGTAAAAGGAGGCACTTACATGCAGTACACGGTGAAGAAACACCTTCGTGCTCAGGAAATTGCCATGGAAAACCATCTGCCGTGCGTCTATATGGTCGACAGTGGTGGCGCTTTCCTGCCAGAACAGGATACAGTCTTCCCCGATCGTGACCACTTTGGCCGTTTCTTCTATAATCAAGCACGTATGTCGGCCATGGGCATCCCGCAGATTGCCATCGTGATGGGTATGTGTACCGCTGGTGGTGCTTACGTGCCTGCCATGAGTGACGAGACTATCATCGTGCGCAACCAAGGAACTATATATCTCGGTGGCCCGCCCTTGGTGAAGGCTGCTACGGGCGAGGTGGTTACTGCTGAAGAACTAGGTGGTGGCGAGATGCATACCTCCGTGTCGGGTGTGGCCGATCACTTGGCCGAAAACGACCAGCATGCCTTGCAGATTTGCCGCAACATATTCAAGACCTTGGAGAAGTCCCACCGCCAGAAACTGGATATATTACCCGTGGAAGCTCCTTTGTATGATTCGCACGACCTGTATGGTCTCGCGCCTATCGATTTCCACAAGCTCGTCGACCCGAGGGAAATCATCGCCCGCCTTGTCGATGGCAGTCGTTTCCAGGAGTTCAAGTCACGCTATGCAACTACCATCGTTTGCGGCTTTGCCCACCTGATGGGATTCCCTGTTGGAATCATCGCCAACTATGGTGTATTGTTCTCGGAATCAGCCTTAAAAGCTACCCATTTCATCGAGTTGTGCTGCCAGCGCAACATTCCCTTGGTGTTCTTGCAGAACATAACGGGCTTCATGGTGGGCAAGCAATACGAGCAGGGGGGTATCGCCAAAGACGGCGCCAAAATGGTGCATGCTGTCTCTAATGCCAATGTGCCTAAGTTTACGGTTATCTTTGGTGGCTCGTTCGGTGCCGGTAACTACGGTATGGCAGGACGTGCCTACAGCCCGAGGCTGCTCTTCATGTGGCCCAACGCCAAGATTTCCGTTATGGGTGGTGAGCAGGCTGCCAGCGTGTTGGCCACTGTCAAGGAAGACCAGTACAAATACAAAGGCCTTGAAGTGCCTAAAGACGAAATCGCCCAGCTGAAGAAAGAGATTCTGGCCAAATATGACTATGAAGGCTCAGCGTTTTATAGTACCGCACGGCTATGGGACGATGGCATCATAGATCCGATAGACACAAGGAAGATTTTGGCTTTAGGCATCGCTGCCTCGTTGAACCAGCCCTTCCCACAGCAACAGTTTGGCGTGTTCAGGATGTAACAGTCCTCGCAATCTTTTCGATATTCAAACTTCTCGCCGAAGCATCGATGATGTCTTTATAGATGCCACCTTTCTTGTAAATGGTGTCGGGGTCACCGTCTTCTTCAACGCGACCTTGCTGTAAGGCATAGATATAGTCGGCATCAATGATCTGCGAGATGCTATGCGAGATGATGATGACGGTGCGGTCTTTCTTGATGGCATCGATGCTGTTTTTGATTTGCTCAGTCGCGATAGCATCAAGGCTAGCCGTTGGCTCGTCAAGGAAGATGATGGGCGGGTTCTTGAGAAACATGCGTGCGATGGCAACACGTTGCTGTTGACCACCTGAAAGGTCGGCGGCATTGTTGTTGAATTGATTCGGCAACTCCATGACTTGGTCGTAGAGATGCGACTTCTTGGCAGCCTCCACCACGTCTTCGTGCGTAGCCTTGGGATTGCCGTAAAGGATATTCTCCTCGATGGTGCCATCGAAGATGTGGTTCTTTTGCAGCACGAGACCGATGTTCTCACGAAGGTATTGCGTGTCGTATTCGCGCAAATCCACACCATCCAAGAAAATCTGGCCCACTTGAGGCTCATAGAACTTGTCCAATAGGTTGACGATGGTACTCTTACCCGCACCGGAGAGTCCGACCAAGGCGGTAATCTTGCCCGGGTCGATGGTCATATTCACATCGAAAAGGGCTTGGTTGCCATTGGGATAGGTGAAGTCGACATGCTTGATTTCGAACTTGCCGTGAATCTTCTCGGGACGGTAGCTGCCAGAAGGCTCGATTTCTTTCTCGGAGTTGAGGATGCCGAAAAAGCCCTCAGCATAGATCAAGGCGTCGTTCACGTCATCGAAGATGCGCTGCAACTGCGTGATGGGGGCTATGACGTTGCTGAACAGCATCACATGGTACATGATCTTACCGATGGTCATTCCGGGATAGCCTTTCAACACGAGGTAGGCAGTGAGGATGATGACTAACACAGTACCAACCTGTCTCACAAAGCTCTTCACACCGTTGTAATAGAAGGCCACACGACGGGTTTTCATTTGGTTTTCAGTCACTTGATTCTGAATATCGAGCTGCTTCTGAGCCTCAATCTGCTCTCGGTTGAAACTCTTGATGACATTAATAGAGTCGATGATGTTCTTGATGCCCTGGCTCTTGGTCTCGAGGTGGGAGCGCATCTCACGGCGCCAGCCTTTGAGGCGCTTGGCCTGACGGTAGGTGATCCAAAAATAGATGGGAACGATGCCCAAAGCCACTAGGCCGACATACACATTGGCAGCAAACATCAGTATCAAAGCCAGCAATGCGCTCGTGAACAAAGGCAAGAGGTCGATGAAGAAGTTCTGCACTGTGCGCGACAGGCTGCTCACACCTTGGTCGATACGGGCTTGGAGTTTGCCTGTGGCATTGTCTCCCGAGTTGAAGAAGGCCATTTTGAAGGTCAACACCTTCTCGATGACGCTTTGGGCCAAGTCGCGGCTGACGAAGATGCGCATCCGCTCGCCGTAGTAGTTTTGGGCAAAGGTGATGAGGGCCGAAAGGATTTCCTTGCCCAGCAACACGATGGTGATGATGGTCATGATGCGGGCGGCCTGGCTCCAGCTGAAGTCAGTGCCGATGAGCGCATTGATGGCATCGACGGTCCTATCCAAGACGATGGCATTGACCTGGGCCATCAGAGAGCCGACGAGAGTTAGTGTTAAAGTGATGAAGACCAGCCATTTGTATGGCTTTACAAAGGGTCGGATGTTCTTGAAGAGTTGGAAGAGGTTCATAGTATTTTATGATTGTTTAATTGTTTTCGGAGAGAACGTACATCAAGCAATTGCGACAGTCGAACTCGAGTCGGAAGACATTGGAACCGTTACGGATCCATAAAGGTGTTGCCTTTTGTCCCGTTTCCTTGCTGCACATGCCATTGGTAAAACGTATGCAATGATGGCAGGTCATGAGGCGGTCAGGAATGGCGTCAGGGTCGATGGTTGTTGTTGAGACTTTCCCTGAAACGATTCTATGCATGCGGTTATTCCGATGGGTTTCTATCAATTCGGACATCATCTTTTCTACCAAATTCCGTTTCATATCTCCGATAACCGAGGCGGGAATAAGACGCGGTTCGGTGAAACGAAGCTCCAGACTTACTGGATTGAACACCGTGTCGCCCCATTGCAAAGCCTTTTTGCGGATGTTTTCGGTGGCCTTCTCAGGGTTGTTGGCCGTGATTTTTTCGCATTGGAAGGATACGGACGCACGCGGTGCGTCCGTACAGTCGGCAAACAGTTCATAGCCGGTTTTTGTCTCGGCCAAGGTTAGATTAATGTCGATTTTTCGGTTGCCATTGGAGGCATCCACCTGTTTTTGCCATTCAATGTCGTAATTGCGATAGATCTTTGTGCCACGTTGGGCGCCATGGGGGCGGTTGCACGATACTGTTTGGCCATTCACCACATCAGCCCGCAACCCCTGCAGTTCGTTGTTTTCATTCAAGAAACAAAGGCCGTCTCCGTTGTGCAAAGTCTTGCTGGTTTCAATTTCCATACGGAGAGGATTGCACCAACGTACTACTCCGATGTATTCGCCCATCGATTTCGGGGTAAAAGGGGCGTCGATGCCTTTTTGCCTGCCATGGATGAAGAAATCGGTGAAACCACGGTTGAAGGATTTCTCGGGGTTGACCTCGAAGTTATAGTTGCAATGTCCTAGCGAAGCCTGCTCCAGATCGGAACGGTGGCTGATGATTTCATCTAGTTTTTGGCGATAGAAGGCGGTTACGTTTTTCACGTAATCGGCGTCTTTCATGCGTCCTTCGATCTTGAAGCTTGTGATGCCAGCATCGATGAGTTCTTCCAGATGGGCACTATTGTTGAGGTCCTTCAAACAGAGCAGATGGCGGTTCTTGAAGAGCTCCTTGCCGTTGGCATCGAGCAAATCCCAAGGCAAGCGGCAGGGCTGGGCGCAGGCACCGCGATTGGCGCTACGGTTGCCAATGTGCTGGCTTAGATAGCATTGCCCACTATGACTAACGCAAAGTGCGCCATGAATGAAGAACTCCAAAGGCACAGAAGTGTTCTCTCGGATTTCTTGTATTTGTTTTATGCTGAGCTCACGACCTAGGACCACTTGACTGAAACCTAATTGTTCCAGCATTTGTATTTTTTCCACTGTCAGGTTGTCGCATTGTGTGCTGGCATGAAGTGGAATGGGAGGTAAATCAAGCTGGAGCAGTTGCATGTCCTGGACAATCAATGCGTCGACGCCAGCATTCCAGCAATCGTACGCCATCTTGCGGGCACGTTCCAACTCATTGTCATACAATAAGGTATTCAACGTTACGTAGACTTTGGCATCATACAAGGCAGCATGCCGGCACAGGCGTTCGATATCTTCCATACTGTTGGAAGCCTTTTCGCGAGCACCGAAGTCGGGGCCACCGATATAGACGGCATCCGCCCCATGGTTGATGGCTGCCATGCCCACCTCGCAATCCTTGGCGGGAGAGAGAAGCTCGATTTTTGTTGTTTTCATGGTGCAAAATTACTGTTTTTCAACACGAATCTGTTTTTTTTTCATACTTTTGCATGTTTTATTTTAAAAGCATGGTATTCAGTAGTAACATATTCCTACTTTACTTCATGCCGGTGTTTTTCCTAGTCTATTTTATTCTACCGAGGAAAACCCGTAATTATTTTCTTTTGTTCGCCTCTATTTTCTTCTATGCCTGGGGTGCACCCGAATTTATCATTCAGCTTGTCATTTCCACGGTAGCCAACTTTTTCCTAGTCAAATGGATGTGCAAGACTGAGAAAAAAGAATTGAAGAAATTCCTCTGCGGCTTGTCCATCTTCATTCCCATGGGGTTGCTGCTCTTCTACAAATACGGCAACTTCACAATGGAAAACCTTAACGCCATCATAGGCCTTACGGGACATGCCCCACTCACATGGAAACGTATCATCTTACCTATCGGCATTTCTTTCTTCTCGTTCCAAAGCGTCACATACACCTTGGACACTTATCGTGGCGTCAACAAGCCGATGGAGAAACTTACTGATTTTGTGTTGTACATCGTCATGTTCCCACAGCTGATAGCTGGTCCTATCATCCGCTATTGCGATGTGGCCGACCAAATCCGCAGCCGCGAGTCGACCATGGACGACCGCTTACTGGGCTTCTACCGCTTCGTCATCGGCTTGTGCAAGAAAATTCTCATCGCCGACGTGATAGGTGCCCAAGTGGATGCTATACTGGGTCCCGCCAATTATTCCCTTATGGATGCGGGACAAATCTCAGATATCTTCTCACGTGTGGCCAACCTTGACAGCACCACGGCTTGGATTGTTTCGTTGGCATATACCTTCCAGATTTATTTCGACTTTGCGGGTTACAGCGACATGGCCATCGGCTTGGGCCGTATGATGGGCTTTAAGTTTCCGGAGAACTTCGACAATCCATATACCTCTCGTTCCATTACTGAGTTCTGGCGTCGTTGGCACATGACGTTAGGGGCATTCATCATGAACTATCTCTACATCCCACTAGGTGGTAATCGTAAGGGTAAGGCTCGCATGTATCTTAATCTATGGATTTGTTTTCTGCTTTCGGGATTGTGGCATGGTGCCTCATGGAATTTCGTCGTTTGGGGTGCCCTTCACGGTCTCCTCATATGTGCCGACAAACTCTTCCTTGGCAAGGTGATGAAGAAAATCGGCATGGTGCCGAGTGTTATCCTTACCTTCCTCACGGTCAACATCATTTGGGTGTTCTTCCGTGTCGAGGACTTTGGCTTGGCCTGGCTGCTCATCAAGCGCATGTTCGCCTTTGATTTTACTGTGTTATCCTTTAGTGATGATGCACAATTCTATGTCACCTTAATTGTGGCAGCCTTTTTTTCCTTCTTCACGCTTACAGAGTTTGGTCGAAGAGTCCAAGAACGGGTTTATTCAATTGATTTCGCAAACTATCAACATGTTTTTGTTTGGATTGTAGCCGCTTTCGCTTTCGTGTTTTGTGTGGCTGCATTGAATGCTTCAACTTTTAGCCCTTTCATTTATTTTAGATTTTAGCCATGAAGAAATCAAATCCAATAAAAACACTTCTGTTTGCGCTTACGATAGTGCTTCTTTTTGTCTCGCTCCTACAGAAAGAAATAAAAATGTTCCATTTCAAACCATTGGGAGGGGTTATTGAAAGTACACATAAACCTAAATTGTCTTTTGAGGCCTTTAGTTCTTCTAAATATCAAACAAACTTGGAAGGTTATTTGAAGGAAAACTTTGGTTTTCGAGAGCCGCTTATTCGTTTTTACAACCAATATCTTTGGGATTTCTATGGGAAGACCTATGTCAGCAAAGGGTCGGTTTCCATAGGGAAAGACGGTTGGCTTTATGAACCATGGTGTGTGGATGACTATTGCCAAGTCTATTTTCATCGTTACGCCGAAGATGCTGATGAAATGGCATCACTATTGTCGACAGAGGCTAAACGTATTTATCAATTGCAGTGTGTCCTAGAACAATATGGAACACATCTATTTGTAAGTTTAGTGCCTGCAAAAGACTTGATTTATCCTGAATATCTTCCTGAAATAAAGGAAACGAAATACGACAATCAAAAGAAGTTCTCTGCCCGTTTTTTCAATGAACAGGAATATTCACGATTGGGTGTCAACCATTTAAACCTTGAACAATGGTTCTTGCAAATGAAAGACACGGCCGACTTCTTCTTGTTCCCCAAAACGGGTACACATTGGTCGAATTATGCTTGTTTGTATGCCACCGATACGCTTGTTCGTTATATGGAACATTTAGGCGATTGCAATCTTAAGAACATAGTCATTGGTCCTAGAGAACTCGATGAAGCTCGCTCTCCTGATGATGATCTCGAGAAGATGCTTAACCTTATTCGTCCTTTGCCCAAGCCTAAATACTATTATGCTGTTGCTGATACCGATAATGACACTTTGGCATCAAAAACCAAGCTCATTACCATAGGTGATTCTTTTTGGTGGAACATTGTTGGAAAGATGCCAATGAATAAGATATTCTCTGAGTATCCATTTTGGTACTACAATAGTACTATTTACTATGGGGAACCATATCATTCAACCAAGGAAATCGATCTTTTGGAAGAGTTACTTTCCGCGGATTTCATCACATTGTTCTTCAGTGCCCCTCAGCAATACAAAATGAATTGTGGTTTTACCGAACGGGCCCTATTGGCTTTGTGCTTCGACCCACAAGAGGTAGATTCTGTCAAAAACAGCATTAAAACGACTATTAATAATGATCCGAATTGGATGAAAAAGTTAGAGGACCGTGCACAATCTAAAAACATATCCTTGGATATTATCGTTGACGAAGAAGTAAACTCTTTCATTGAGAACAATATTGAGAAGTATTTCCCGACTTTGCTTGATAGTGTTCCAAAATCCAGAAACCCAAGAAATGACGAGTTGGCTATTATAAAGAAGATCAAGAAGGATTCCAAGTGGATGGTCGCCATGCATTGCCAGGCCACTGTTCAAAAACTACCTTTGAAAGACATTTTGAAGGCGGAGGCGAATAATGTGCTAAACAACAGGCCTTTAATGCGTGATATGACCGAAGGGGTTTCTCGTGAGACTTATATTGAAGGTTTGGTTCGGAATTTAATGGAAGAGTTACGTGGCAAGCCGTTGCGTATTGAACAAATCAAGGAAAAGGCAAAGAAGAACCACAAATCTTTTGAGGAACAGCTGGAGGCCGACGCCCGATGGGTTATTAATGATAAGATGCAAAAAGGCGAAATTGTTTGGGAAGAAGAGTAAAATGACGGTATATAATATAAAGATTAGAACTTGGTGTTTGGTGGCGACTTTATTCCTAACTTTGTTTTCAAGTTTTAGCTAAAAGAAAACCAATGTGGAAACTCAAGAGAAAATATGATTTGATTCTATTTGTTTTGTTGATGGTACTTCTTTTCATACCAATCATACAGGAATCGACAGACTTTTTCCCTGTGAAGTTGCTGAAAGGGGCTTATGAACTTACACCTAAACCGGAATTAACTTTTGAGAACTATCGTTCAAGCGTATATCAAACGCAGATGGAGCAATATGCGAGCGAGAACTTTGGCCTGCGCGAACCGGTCATACGTCTATACAACCAATATGTTTGGTCGTTCTACAACAAGACATATTGCCATTTTATTGTTCCTGGGAAGAACGGCTATTTGTATTATGCCCAGGCGGTAAACGACTACTACGGGAATGAGTTGCTGAAACACTACAAATCAAACGAGGAAGCGATGAAAGCCGCCGACAAAGAACTTCGTCTAATGAACAAACTACGCCATGTGTTGAAAGACTATGGCATAGAGTTTCTTGCCTTTATGGCTCCCGACAAACCCGTTGTTTATCCCGAGTATTTACCAAGACGCGATTTTGATACCACCTCTGTCCATATAACAGAATACTATGCACGTCGTATGGAAGAGATCGGTTTCCCCTTTGTCAACATGACAGACTGGTTTGTCACCATGAGAGACACTGTCAGTTTTCCTCTATTTCCCAAGACAGATTCACATTGGCACTATTCAGCGATCTATGGTTATGACTCCCTGTTTCGTTTTATGAATGCCTTGGATGGTGAAGCCAAGTTCCCGGACATCTATATTGGACCGCCTATCGCTTACGAATCGGAAGAATTGGAAGGCGATGAGGAGACTTTGAATCTTCTTTTTCGCATTCCTGGCGACAAGACCAAATACAAGTCGGAAATCACCGTTGGTCCTGACACCTTGCAACGTAAGCCTAAAGTGCTTTTCATTGGCGACTCGTTCATTTGGGCATTGAATAATTATCTGCCCACAAGCCAACTGATGGCCGATAGGGAGATATGGTTTTATAACAATACCGCTTATGTAGGTTTCGATAACAAGAGCCTAAAAGTGAAAGAAATCGACCGTTTGAGTCATATCTTAAATGCCGATTATGTGGTGTTTTATTCGGCGGGTCACCAATGGCGAGAAGCCACCTATGACTTTGCCAAGGACGCTTTGATGCAACTATGCGTGAGCGACAGCCTCTTTGAAGCTACCGTCACAGATTATGTCGAGCGTTTACGTGTCAAAGAACGCTATAAGGACATGACGGAAGAAGAACTACGGAAAAATGCAATATGGTTGTTGGACAACAATCCAGAATTGATACCAGGTCTTGATGGCGAAGAGGCACCTACTATTCGTAATTCAGAAAGAATTAACAAGTCTCTTATAATCAACGAAATAAAAAAAGATAAGAATTGGGTTACAACGCTTAGCATTTATTCTGTACAACACGGATTGTCTCTTGATGATGTCTTGCAGGAAGAAGTTTCCAGATTGTCAAAAGGTGGGCTGCTGATTCGTGAAGAAACGGTTATCGACACAACAGCATATGTTAAAAATAAAAAGCAGGAAATCATAAACAAATGGCGAAACAACCGAGATCAAATGCGGAAAATTCAGCAAAAAGCCAAAGATAAGAATCGTCCTGTCGAGGTGGTTTTGGAACAAGAAGCCCAATGGGCTATTGACCAAAAAATCAAGAAAGGCGAATTGTTCCAATAAATAATTAGTAAACAACATATTATGGTATTCAGTAGTAATATATTCCTTCTATACTTCATGCCAGTGTTCTTCCTCGTCTATTTTATTATGCCGAGGAAAGCCCGCAACTATTTTCTGCTGTTCGCTTCGCTTGTCTTCTATGCTTGGGGCGCGCCTGAGTTCATCATCCATCTGATAGTATCAGTCATTGCCAACTTCTATCTGGTGCAATGGATGAACAAGACGGAAAAGCCAAGCCTCAAGAAACTACTTTGTGGTATCTCAATCGCCATCAGCATAGGACTATTGTTCTATTTCAAATATGGCAATTTTACCATGCAGAACATCAACTCGGTCTTGGGCTGGTTCCATGCCGAGCCGTTGAAGTGGACCAAGATATTGCTACCCATAGGCATATCGTTCTTCTCGTTCCAGAGCGTGACCTATACACTCGACACCTACCGTAAGGTCAATGAGCCGATGAAACGGCTAAGCGATTACATGCTCTATATTGTCATGTTTCCGCAGCTCATTGCGGGTCCTATTGTGCGCTATTGTGACATCGCTGACCAAATTCGCAACCGTGAGTCGCTTTATACGGATCGTTTACAAGGCTTCTATCGTTTTGTCATCGGTTTGTGTAAAAAGGTTCTTATCGCCGATGTCATAGGGTTCCAGGTCGATCAACTTTTAGGTCCCTCAAATTACGATGTGCTTACCACCGAACAACTTGCCGACATTGCCAATAAGATTGCCAACATCGACTCCACAAGTGCTTGGATTGCGATCTTCGCCTTCACTTTCCAAATCTACTTCGACTTTGCGGGCTACAGCGACATGGCCATTGGCTTGGGCCGTATGATGGGCTTTAAGTTTCCGGAGAACTTCGATAATCCTTATGTTTCCACAACCATCTCTGAGTTTTGGCGCCGTTGGCATCAGACTTTCAGTGTGTTCATTAAGAACTACCTCTATTTCCCTTTGGGCGGTAGCCGCGTAAAGACCGAAGCAAGGAAGTATTTCAACCTGTGGTTCTGCTTCCTCCTCAGCGGCTTATGGCATGGTGCGGCATGGAACTTCGTGGTTTATGGCGCCTTGCAAGGTATATTCATCTGCGCCGACAAACTGTTTTTGAAAAAATTCAATGAGAGACTAGGGCGCATCCCTTCGGTGTTTTTCACTTTCCTTATCATTGTTTTGACGCGTTGCTTCTTCCGTATCGAGCGCATCGACTTGTCATGGCTGTTTATCAAACGCTTGTTCGCCTTTGACTTTACCCCATTCCATTTCAGCGATAATCCTCATCTCTATGTGACAATGCTTGTAGCTGCCTTCTTCTCGTTCTTTACCTTATCGAAAGTTGGCCTCAAGATACAAGACAAGGTTTATTTTACCGAATACAACCGTCGTCAACATATTATCGCTTTTGTAGTAAGCATCATTGCTTTTGTCTTCTGCCTTGGTGCTTTGAATGCAAGTGGTTTTAGTCCGTTCATCTATTTCAGATTCTGACGTATGAAGCGAAAACCCACATACTACCAAATCTTGTTCATCCTGCTGATGGTACTAGGGTTTTTACCCATGCTACAGGGTTGGCTTCAAATAATTCCATTTCATCCACTTAATGGAGTTGTTGAAGAGGTAGAAAAGCCTATCATCGAACGGGATGCATATGTGTCGGGCGATTATGCCAAACAAGCCGAGGCCTATGCCAGTCAGCATGTCGGTTTTCGAGAGCCCTTCATTCGTTTCTACAATCAATATCTTTGGAGTTTCTACCGGAAGACTTATGCAAATGATGTGGTAGCAGGGAAAAAAGGATGGCTTTATTATCCCTCAAGTGTAAGGGATTATTATGGCCAAGAATTGTTGCGATGGCACCCTTCTGTCGAAGCGGCACGCGAAAAATTTGACCGAGAAGTCAAGTATTTAAATTGGATTCGTAGCGTTTTACAAGAGAACGGCGTTGAGTTCTTGGTTTTCATGGCACCTGAAAAGAGTTTTCTGTATCCCGAATATCTTCCCGATGATGCATTTGACACGACCACTGTTAGTTTTAACGCATGTGATTATTTTGCACAACGCCTTGAAGAAACAGGTTTTCCTCATATCGAGATGACCCGTTGGTTTCAGAAGATGAAGGATACGGTAGACTATCCATTGATTCCACAAGTGGGAGCGCATTGGATTTTTCCTTCCGTCTATGCCGCCGATTCTCTTTCACGACTTATGGAGGAGCTGAAAGGTTTCTCGATGCCCAAAATCAAAATTGGAGAAGCCTACCCTGTGTCTAATAAGGACCACGATTATGACAACGATCTTGAACTTCATCTTAATCTGGCTTTCCCGCTGAGGCACCAATTTGGTTATTGCCCGAGGCATAGAGTTAGTGTCGAACAAGATTCGACAACCGTGAACCCCAAGGTTCTGTTTATCGGGAATTCCTATTTTTGGGCCATGAATTTATTCGTTCCTCTAACACAAATGTTCGAAACAACAGAGTATTGGTATTATTTTTCGACTGCCTATTATGGCGACAGCCTGACGGAAACGGCTAACGTGAATCGAATGGACTTGGTAGAAAAATTGTTGGATTTTGATTATGTGGTATGGTTTACGACTGGCAATCAAATGAACAAAGGAACGTCGGGCTTTGCTGAAAAAGTTATAACCAATTTATGTTACAGCAAAAAGGAGATGGAGCGATGCAGAAATTTTGTAATAGATAGCCTGAGAAAAGACAGCCTTACGTTGTTGACTTTGGACGAACCCCTTGTTGACAGCAATTACAAGCGGCTTTTGTGGAGCAAGGCCGAACATGTGCTTTTCAGCCATGCAGAGCATTATTTTTCTGAATTGGCATCCGACAGTCTTCCTGTGATACGCAACCCGAGGATAAAAGAGGTGCTGGCAATCAAAGAAATAAAGAAAGACTCTGCCTGGATGTGGAACTTGTCGAACTGCCAAACAGTCATTCAAAACGCCCCGTTGGATCAGGTGTTGCTGATGGAAGCCCATAATTTAATAGAAAACAAGCCGCTTATGCGCGACATGACCGATGTGGAGGCTAAACGAGATCTCGTGGAAGAATTTGTTATCGACATGGTCAAAAAAATGAAAGGCAAGCCCAAGCTTATGAATGAAATCGAGAAAAAAGCGGCGAGAAAAGGTATCTCTGTAGAAGAACAAACGGTTTTTGATGCCCGTTGGATTGTTAATGACAAAATAAACAGGGGGGTTGTCAAGTTATGAATATTGGTATGATTATTGGAGTGATTAATAATACATGAAAAAAGTCTTTTATATAGCATTCTTGTCAGTTGTGACACTTTTCATGAGCTCATGTGGCGATCCGATGGGTTCCAAGGACCCTGACGTGAACTTGCTTTATGGCAAGTGGCAGGAAGGCTCTGTTTATGAGCGGTACGACGAAACGGGGTTGGGCGCCACATGGGATGTGGACGACGATATTGGCGAGGAAGAAGCCCAACTTTTCAAATGGACGTTGGAAGGTAGCACCCTGATTCACGAACATTTGGGAACTTTCGTGACCGTCCCCAAGGTATATACCATCACAATGCTTACCCAGTCGGAACTTTCATATAGCGACGACTATGGAAAAACTCATCATTATACGAAAGTGGAATAACGCATGAAAAAGGCATTAAAGATAACAGGCATTACCTTGGCTTCCCTTGTCGGGTTGGTGTTGATTGTTGCAGGTATTGCCGTGGCCATGTTCACTTCCTCTGGCCGGTTGACCAAGATGGTCAAGAAATATGCTCCACGTTACATCAATTGTGAAATGCAACTGGGTAAAGCAGACCTAACACTTTTCAAGACTTTTCCCAACGTGGGTGTCAATATCGAGAATGTTGCACTTCTCAACCCGATGGAAGGATCGCCTTCCGACACTTTAGCCAATATCGACAACCTAATTGTGGTTTTGGATGTCAAGAAACTATTGAGGGAAAAGGAAATCGTCATCAGGAAGTGCATCCTTGAAGACGCTTTAGTCAACCTTTATACGGATCATGAAGGTCATAGCAACCTTGATGTGTTTAACACAAAAGAAAAGAGTGATACAACCGCTACTTTTGACTATTTAGTGGACATTGAGGAGGTGAAACTGGTTAATACAGACTTGCTATACACAGATGCCCGTACACAAATGACTGGGAGCGCCAGAGGCCTTGATCTAGACATGAAAGGCAAGATGCGTGACAACGACATCGATGCTGATTTGGCCTTGTTGGCCGATAACGTTGGTTTGCGAATCAAAAACGTGGATTTGTCGCTTCAGCCGTTAGACCTTGACTTCGAAGGCAATATCTTTCAACTTGATCGAATTGACGGGAGGCTCCAACTAAAGACCCCCGATGTTTGCTTGAATATAGGAGATCCTTATCTTAAAAATGACACCTTGAATCTGACGCTGCCAGTCAGTTTTGGCATAAAAGACTTGTCAGGTCATCTGGACCATGCTCAAATAGGTTTGAACGACTTCCTGTTCAACATCGATGGTGACATGGCTGTGGCCGATAATGGTGACATTAATTTGGATTTGGATGTAAATACCAACCCGTTAGTTGTGGAGGATGTGATTTCGTTTTTACCCCACGATTTGCAGCAGACTCTCAGCGATGTGGCATATTCCGGAAGGTTGACCATCTCTGATGCTACAGTTAAAGGTGTCATCAACGACAGCCTTGTCCCAGAGATTACGGCTAAGGTCATTAGCAACGATTTGCTTGTTGACGTGCACGACTTGCCCTATCCATTCCAGGTGCTGGATCTTGATGGTTTGCTTAGCCTCGATTTGACCAACAAAATGGGTAAGGTAGAGGTCAACAGCCTCGATGCAAGATTCAATCGTAGCGATTTGAAAGTCAAAGGTCTTGTCGACGACCTTTTGGGCAATTTGGGCTTCAAGTTGAATGTTAAAGGCGATGTGCCTATGGCAGATCTGAAAGGTTTCTTGCCGAAAAACATGAAATTAGCCGGCCGTACAGACCTTAATCTGGATGCTAACTTTACCTTGAAGCAGCTTCTGAAGTCGCTCAAGGACTATGACTTCAATCGTTTGGTGGCAAAGGCCAACATGAGAATCAAAGATTTCGCTTTTGACATGGACACTATCCATGCCGTTTCTCCATTATTGAATGTGGGGCTTACCTTGCCTGCTGGGGCGAAGGAAAAAGGCCGCAAGGGCGTGTTTGTTTCACTTGCTACCAATGCATTGAACGCCAAGGTCGGGAAAAGTATTACTGCGGATTTGAGGAGCCCCGATATCAAACTATCTGCCGATAGTTTCAAGGGCGGAATAGAAAAGATGCTGATGGATGCCGCCATCAATTGCAGCAAATTGGACATTGTTTATGATACCATTGATGCCCACATCAACACGCCCGCCATCACTTTCGTGACTACGCCTGACAAGAACTCAAAACGTCTGAACGCTCGTGTTACACTCGATGGCAAAAGAATTGATGCTAAGATGGGCCGTGCTTATGCAGTGAATAGCAATACATTGAAAATCAATGCATCGGTAAACCAAAACAAGAACAAATCTGATTTCTTGAACCGATGGAATCCGACAGCTGATTTTATGCTCAATGATGCTACGGTGCAAATTGCAGGCTTGGGGGAGGATATCCGAATCAATAACATCGACTTCTTGTTCAACTCCAGTGAATTGGATTTCAAGAAAAGCACTTTCCGTATTGGCAAATCTGACATGAGCCTGCAAGGTAGCGTCATCGGCATCAAGGAATGGATCGAAGACCATAAGAATTTGATGAAAGGCGAGATGCAACTTACTTCCAATTTTGTTGATATCAATGAAATCTTGGACTTGACCAGCGGCTTGGGTCGTTCTGGAGAAGAGAGTAAGGGTGAAAGCCAGGAAGGCGATCCTTTCATGGTTCCTGAAGGTATTGATTTCAGCTTTATTCTTAACACGAAAAAAGCTTTGTACGATAACTTCGATTTGAACAACCTTAGTGGCACCATGACTGTAAAAGATGGCACCCTGATTTTGCAGGAAATTGGCTTCACCAATAAAGCCGCCGAAATGCAGCTAACCGCCCTCTATCAATCGCCAAGGAAGAATAATCTTTTCCTCGCCATGGACTTTCATCTCTTAGATGTTCAGATCAATGATTTGCTACACATGGTGCCGTACATTGATACGCTAGTTCCTATGCTGAGAACCTTTGACGGGCAAGGCGAGTTCCATATTGGTGCTGAAACCTACCTTAAGTCAAATTATCAGCCTAAGATTTCAACCTTGCGTGCTGCTGCCGACATCGAAGGCAAAAACCTGACGGTGAAAGACAAATTCACCTTTACGAAAATCACTGATATGTTGAATGTCAGCACAAATGGTGAATATCGTGTTGACAGCCTTGACGTGCAACTCACAGCGTTTAAGGATGAAATTGATTTGTGGCCTTCGCAGATTGCCATAGGGAAATACAAGGTCACCGTTGATGGCCGAATGCAACTCGACAAGACTGGCGAATACCATCTTTCGGTAACGAAGTCTCCTTTGCCATTGCGTATGGGCTTGAAAATCTCCGGACCCCTCAACAAGTTGGAGTACAAACTTGAAGAATGCAAGTACCCGAACCTTTATAAGCCAAACAAGCGCAACGACCGCGAACAGATGTATTTTGAATTGAAGAAAAAGATTGCCGACCGCTTGAAAGAGAATGTGAGATGATGAATTGAAAAAGTTGACATATATATGATACATGTTGACTTTTTTGCCGAAAAACTCTTCCTAATCGGAAAAAAAAGTCTACTTTTGTCCCCAGATACTAACCTAAATTTATAATCAAATGAAAAAAAATTTACTTATCATTGGCCTTCTGATGGCCATGTCGCTGACTGTTTCAGCACAGAACAATGGTTTTGCCTTTGGTTTTAAATTAGGCCCTGGTTTTGACTGGACAGGTTCCACTACGGGTGCCGCTACCAATCAAGGCATGAAGACTGGCTTTGGCGTTGGTGTTGTTGCGGAGTATTATTTCGCTGACAACTATGCCATCGTTACCGGTGTCAATGTCAACATGAATCGTGGCCATTACAGCTTCTTGAATGGTAGAATGACTACTGATTCCGTTCCGGTGTTGGAAACCTACTCCGTTGATAGAAAGTACAAGGCTACCGTTTACGAGATTCCGTTGATGCTGAAGATGATGACCAACGAGCTTGGTAATCTTCCGCTTCGTGTCTATGCTCAAGTGGGTGCTGGCATTGGCTATGCTCAGAGAGTTAAGGTTCAGGACGACCAGGCCACCGATTGGGTTGCCACAAACAAGGAATACAGCAATCTCCGCGCTTCTCTGAAGATTGGCGCTGGTGCCCAGTATGCCCTTGATGAGTCGACCCGCCTTTTCGCTGGCGTTTATTTCTCACACGACTTCATCAACAACATCAATTCTATTGCTCCTAACCATTACAAATTCTATTTTGAGAATGGTGAAAAGATTGGTGAGCGTGAGACCAAGTTGAACGTCCTTCAAAATCGCATTGGTATTGAAGTGGGTGTTCTCTTCTGATCCGATTCGTTTATCTAAAACAAAAAAAGAGCGGCTCATGTCGAGCTGCTCTTTTTTTATGGGCACGTTTGAAGATTACAACAATTTGTAACCAACCGTAACCATGAACATGTTTTGTTTCGTGTTGTCAATATTATTGGTGTTGATGTATTGGCCCCATTCCGTGTTGTTGATTACCTCGGCACCAAAGACTTTGGTGATACCTTTGTTGTAGTTGATGTCGAGTGTGAAGCGAAGGATGTCGACGCCAACGCCCATCTGAAGGCCCCATGCGATATCCTTGGTATCGAATTCGGCATTTTGAAGTTGTTCCGGAAAAGCAGCTTCTCCGACCGAAGCCGACTTTTGCACCACGGTTTTCTCGGGGATGATGAAGTTGGCAGTGGGACCAATCTGGGCACGAAGGGCGATGTTGTCAGTAAGTTCTAGTTTGTAGCCAAACAACAAAGGAACTTGGATGTTCATGGCCTTTCTCGTCATGGTAAACTGTAAGCCATTAGGGATCTCGATGTTTTGGACTGAGGCATTGGAAGTGTCGATCGTCATGTCGAAGGCGTTGGAGGTTTTGAACCAAAGCACTTCAGGCTGTACATAGAAGTGGCCAATTTCCACACGGCCAAACACTCCAATGGTAAAGCTGTTCATGAAACCAGTTTTGATATCTTCTTTCTGGTAGGAAAGCTTCGTGGTTTGGTAACCGACCTTAGGGCCGATGGAAAGGTCGAAACCGCCACCGGCAAAAGCAGCGCTACCCATCATGAGTAATGCAGCAAGAAGAAGAGATGTTTTTTTCATTTGAATGGTGTTTTAATGAATACTAAGTTATTTGACTACAAAATTAAGAATCATTTTTCAATCTATGTGTTTCTCGATAAAATAAATTACCTTTGTGGCTTAAAACAAATTTATAAACAGATGAAAATAGCAATAGCACAACTCAATTATTGTGTAGGCAATTTTGAGCAAAACACAAAAAAAATAATCGATGCTGCATCAGAAGCCAAGACTAAAGGTGCCGATCTTGTGGTTTTTTCGGAGCTTTCGGTTTGTGGATATTTTCCATACGATTGTTTGGAGTTTTCAGATTTTATCTGCAAGTGCCAGAAATCCTTGGATGATATTGCAAAACACTGTCATGATATCGCGGTTATTGTAGGAGCACCTGTAGTGAATGGAGAAGAAGGCCAGAAGCCGCTTTTTAACGCAGCTGTATTTATGTATCAAGGCAAGCGGCATGTTTTCAAGAAAAAACAGATTGGATCCAATCCTTTGTTTGACGAGCGAAAGTATTTTGAACCATCTCATGATGAGGAGCAATTGTTGGATTTCGGGGGTCATCGAATTGCCATTGCCATTGGCGACGATCTGTCGAACAGGAGTTCTGACCCCATCTTCATGGAAAATCGCATTGACGACTTAAAGGGACTATCTCCAGATATGGTTATTGCCCTTGCGGCATCGGCTTTTGACTATACCATGCCGCGTTATCGTTGCGATACCTTACGTCAGACCGTGCTGAAGCATGAATTGCCTCTCATCATGGTCAATCAAATAGGGGCTCAAACGCATCTTATCTTTGACGGAGGTTCTATGGCTTTTGCCAACAACGGACACATTGACACGGCTTTGCCTTTCTTTAAAGAGGCAGTTGTTGTCGTTGATACAGATAACATGTATTTTTATCGTACAGCTGAAGACAACATAGCCATACCTGAAAAGATGTCGCTGATACACGATGCCTTGGTATTAGGTGTTCGTGACTATTTCCATAAGATGGGCTTCAAGAATGCCATCGTAGGTCTTTCTGGTGGCTTGGATTCCGCCTTGGTGACCTATTTTGCTGCTAAAGCAATTGGTGCTGAGAATGTACGGGTAGTGTTGCTCCCTTCGCAATTTTCTACTGATCATTCTGTGTCGGATGCCGAGGCACTTGCCAAAAAGTTGCAAATCCATTATGATACCGTTGCAATAAAGCCTGTTTATGATGTGTTAGAGAAGGAGCTTCAGCCTTTCTTTGAGGGTCGCCCCTTTGACGTGACGGAAGAAAACCTTCAGGCGCGAATTAGGGGAGTCATCCTTATGGCTTTCAGCAATAAGTTTGGTAATATTTTGTTGAATACCAGCAATAAATCTGAGGCTTCAGTAGGCTATGGAACTTTGTATGGTGACATGTGCGGTGGCCTATCGGTGATTGGTGACGTCTATAAGTCAGAAGCATATGAATTGGCGCGCTTTATTAATAAGGAGGAGGAGATTATCCCATGGCACACCATAGAGAAAGCCCCTTCTGCCGAGTTGCGCCCTGATCAGAAGGATAGTGACAGTCTGCCTGATTATGGCCTTCTTGACGCCATCCTGTTCCAGTATAATGAATGCTCAAGATCGGCTGCAGAGATTACAGCGATGGGCTTTGATGGTGCAGTTGTTGAGCGGACAATCAAGATGGTTAACCGCAACGAATTCAAGCGTCAACAGGTAGCTCCCATCTTGCGTGTTTCTCCACGTGCTTTTGGCGCCGAACGCCAAATCCCTATTGTCGCTAAATTCTAGGAGACGTTTTAATTGTGTAAACAAAAAAAAGCCAGGCTTTTGCCTGGCTTTTTTATTATAGTTAATGATGGCTGATTAGTTCTGAGCTTCCTTGACGAGTTCAACCAACACGCGGCGGTCAAATTCGGTCGGGTCGAGTTCCTTAACACCACCCACGGGAGCGAGGATGATTTGGCTCTCCGGAATACCCATTTCCATGAGTTCCATCATGATCTTGCGGCAACGGTTCTCTGAAAGGGTCTGGTTGTAAGCCGGGGTAGCGGTAGCGCTGTCGGCAGAACCTCTCAGGCGAATCTTGAAGTTGTTATCCTTGGCCACTTGGGCAATCTCTCTCAGGTTGACGAGGTCTCTTCTTGACATCAGCTGATAAGAGTCGCGGTTGAAGAAGATGGAGAAAGGATAGCTGATGATGTCTTCAGTCTGGACGTTGACGAACTTAACAATAGTGTCGCAGGGTTCCGGTTCCGGAGCGGGCATGTTGACAAATTCATCCAATCTCTTTTTGAGGTTTTCCATTTCCTCGCAGCAGTTGTAAGGAAGGTCATATTGTCTGCTGAAGTAATAGGTGAGGCCAAGTTGTGCTTGGTAGAGATTGTCGAATCTCTTAGGTCTCACGCCGCCTTCGTTGACAAATTCATAGGTCCAGGAGTCGATGGTCCATCTGTGGAAAGCCCAGTTCAAATCGAGGTTGAGGTCGAGGTGTTCGCCCAGTCTGAAGCAGTTGTTCAAACCAGCGCCCAAAGCCAATTCAAAGTTACCAGCAACTTGGGTTTTGTTCTTTGACAAGTTGTTGATGATGGACTTCAGAGCGAAGAAATCAGCTGAAGTGTAGCCAGTACCAGCGCTCAAATACAGAACGGGAGTCCAAACTCTGTTGGGGTTGTAGTAACCTTGGAAGAAGTCGATGGGGCTCACCATGAAGTCGGCCATCAAGTTGTGGTAACGCATGGAAGTGGCATAAATCTCGTTGTTGCCAACGCCTTCAACTGGTTGCGGGTTGTCGCCATAAAGGAATTGGAGGCTTTCCAAACCGATATGTCTGCCACGGATGTAGCTATTAATCTTGTTGTTGCTGTATCTCACTCTGACAGCAGTCTTGTGATTGATCCACTTACCAACATTGGCTGAGAAGCCGAAGGTGGGTTTTCCCCATTCCACTGCGGTGTAGCTATTGGCATAATTCAAAGCCTCAGGAGTTCTCATACTGCCTTGCCACCAGTTAGCAGTGGCGTTAGCTCCGATGAACCAGTTCTGACCGAACTTGCTGGTCAGATAACGGACGGAATCAACTTGTCCAGCAGCCATCACGGAAGAGGACAATGCAAAAAATGCAACGATTGCGATAAATACTTTTTTCATTTTTAATTTTATTACTGTTTGTTGTTTTTAATCCTAGAGATTTGAGCGGCAAAAATAGGCATTTTTTCCCAAATACAACAAATAAATCGAAAAATTAATGTATTTTTTTGAAAAACAGGCAAAACTATGGCTTGGACGAGAGCCTTTCCAATGTATTAATGACTAGTTTTTTAACATAAGGATGATAATCGGATGCAAATTTTTCTGTCACCCGGTTGGCGATGGCGACACAGATGGTCAAGCAATTATGGCCCATCATTTTGCCAAGGCCATAGAGAGCAGAAGACTCCATCTCGAAATTGCACACACGCCAACCTTGGTAGTTGAAGGATTCGATTTTGCGGTTGTGCTCTGGGTAGGCAAGGTTCATTCGAAGAGTGCGGCCTTGAGGACCATAAAAACCTGGAGCCGTCGCTGTCAGGCCTTGATAGTAGCCTTGCGCCAAACGGTCAAACAATTCTTTTGAACCCTCTACTACATATGGAAGAGGTAGGTCTTTAGGGTAATCCATTTGTTTGATAAAGGCATCTCGCATGGCGATGTCGTTCACTTCCTTGTTTTTTGCATAGAAGTAAAGCAAGCCGTCTAAGCCGATGGCATAACGTGTGGCCACATAACTGTCTTCAACTTCAATTTCAGGTTGAAGGGCTCCGCATGTTCCAATGCGGATGAGATTAAGCGAACGATGCCCTTCCTTGGGTGTTCTTGTCTTCAGATCGATATTGGCTAGGGCATCGAGCTCGTTCATCACGATGTCCAAATTGTCGGTTCCCATGCCTGTTGACATGGCTGTGATGCGTTTCCCATTGAAATAACCCGTTCGGGTGACAAGTTCGCGGTTCTGTCTTTCCACCTCGATTTTATCGAAGAAAGAAGCAATTAGTTCGACTCGCCCTGGGTCGCCCACCAAAAGGACATCGTCGGCAAGTTGGTCGGGATGGAGGTTCAAATGATAGACCGCACCTTCGCTGTTAAGGACAAGCTGAGATGTTGGGATAGGTTGATTCATAACTTTTTCAGTTTATGTGTGCAAAGATACGAAATAAATTGAAATGTCGTTTTTTTCATGGCGGTTAAGAAAATGGGTTATCTTTGCAAAAAATGTATGAGTATGAAAGATGTGGTCATTAAAAACATATCAATTGGTGATGAATTGCTTATAGGTCAGGTTATTAATACGAATGCCGCCTGGCTAGGAGCCCAGTTGTCGGAAGCAGGATATCAGTTGGATTCCACTTTGACCATTGGTGATTCAGAAAAGGCCATTCTCGATGCCTTTAATGCTTGTATGGATTCTGATTTGGTTCTGGTCACTGGCGGATTGGGGCCTACTTCCGACGATATCACGAAACCTACGGTATGCAAGTTTTTTGGTACGGAACTTGAATTCTTTCAAGCCGCTTATGATAATGTGGTTTCATTATTCAAACGTCGCGGCTTTCAGATGAGTGAACGCAACCGCAGCCAAGCTATGTTGCCGAAATCTTGTGAATACATTCCGAATACCTATGGCACCGCTCCTTGTATGTGGCTGGAGAAAAAAGGCGTGGTGTTTGCTTTCATGCCAGGTGTACCGTTTGAGATGAAAGGAATCTTTACCGACGAACTGCTGCCGCGAATCAAGCAACGTTTTCAATCGAAGCCATACGAAAAGCGTGTCATCATGACTACGGGTATCGGAGAATCGTTTTTGGCCGACCGTATCAAGAACTGGGAAGAAAATTTGCCCGAGTTCCTTTCCTTGGCCTATTTGCCCCAATATGGAATGGTTCGCCTGAGGCTGAGTGGTAGGCATGATGATGGAGTGTTTCTTCATAAGACCCTGGATAGGGAAATCGCTAAGCTTACTGACCTTATTCCCGAGTATATTTTTGCCATGCAAGATCAGCCCATAGAACGGACGGTTTTCGACCTATTAATTAATAAAAGGAAGACTTTCGCTTCGGCAGAGAGCTGCACGGGTGGCAATATTGCCCATGTTATTACCTTGATTCCCGGCAGTTCCGATGTGTTTAAAGGAACAGCGGTTACCTATGCAACACCGATGAAAACCAAGGTATTGGGAGTGCCGGCTGCGACGATTGAGGAACATGGGGTGGTGAGTCAGGAAGTGGTAGAACGCATGGCAGAGGGAGTTCGTGGCTTGATGGAGGCTGATTTCGGTGTTGCCACTACGGGTGTCGCTGGCCCAAGTGGAGGTACTGAGGAGACGCCAGTGGGCACAGTATGGATTGGCGTGGCATCGCCTTCGGGCGTGGTTTCGAAACGCTTCAATTTCGGCAAGGACCGTGAAAATGTCATTAATCGCGCTACCATTGCGGCTTATGAAATGCTAAGACAACAATTAATGTGAATATGAGAATAACAATTCAGGCCTTTGTTTTAACTTGCCTCTTCATTGCGTTGGCTTCTTGCCAGCCACAAGAGGCCGCTTATAAATCAAAATTGAATATCGATGCCAAACCCTATGATTTGGAATTCTGTCGATATGAAGAGGTGCTTTTTAACCTTGACACCGCCGACTTCCAAAACGAATTAAAGAGAATACAGGACCATTACGGGGTGTTCCTCGGTGGCAATCTCAGCAATCCCGATGCTATACAATACCTCAAAGACTTTGCGACCGATCCGTTCAGCACCAATTTGTATCAAAAGGTGAAAGATGCTTTCCCAAACTTGAAAGAAGTGGAACCGATGGTGGAAGACGTGTTTGCTCATTTTCACTATTATTATCCCGATATCGAAATCCCCAAGAAAGCCTTTACATGTATTACTGGCATTCGTCCTGATGAACCTCCTGTTCAGATTATCGACAATCAGTTGGTGATTTCATTGGATTGGTACCTTGATGGTGATGAAGTATACGACCAGATAGGGATGCCGAAATATATGCAGGTGAGGACAGATAAAGCCACTTTGGCCAAGAATGTAGCTGAACAGTTATATATGCAGTATTTATACGAGTGGCGTAAGCAGGGCCAAGTAGTTGGCGAAATGGTGTTTTACGGTCGACGTAACTTCTTTGTCGAGGCGATGTGCCCCGCCATGCCCGACAGCGTTTTGCTTGGCTATTCTGACAAACAATGGCGTTGGGCTAAGGAGAACGAAGGGCAAGTTTGGGCCGATATCGTTGGCAACCGCCGTCTTTACGATGCTGGTCTAGATAGCTACATGATGTTTTTTGGCGACGGTCCTTTCACACAGGCATATAGCAATGATGCTCCATCGCGTTTAGGCGAGTTTTTCGGACTAAACATCATGCGTTCATATGCCTCCAATCACGACTTTGACCTTCAAACGCTGATGAAACGGAAAGATTTGCAGGATATATTTCAGGATTCTGGTTATAAGCCAAAGAAGTAATAATCAATAATATATCCGACAACAAACGACAACAAACGATTGCAGTCGACTACAAACGTTTGTTCAGCGGCTTTTTCTTGACAAGGTGTGCATCTTTGCAGCATGAAACTTTAAAAAGAAGAATTATGTTAGTAAAGACATTTGGATGTGCCCTTTTCGGCATAGAAGCGATTCAGGTCACCATTGAAGTAAACATTGACAGAGGCATTAATTTCTATTTGGTAGGACTGCCCGACAATGCGGTCAAGGAGAGCCAACAGCGTATTCAAGCTGCAATTATTAATTTAGGGTATTACTATCCTCACAAGAAAATTGTCATTAACATGGCGCCTGCTGACATTCGCAAGGAAGGTTCGGCATATGACCTGCCAATTGCCATGGGTATTTTGGCGGCTTCAGAACAGGTTAATGCGGATTTGTTGGAGCAATTTATCATCATGGGTGAGTTGTCGTTGGACGGAACGCTTAAACCTATCAAAGGCACCTTGCCAATTGCCATCAAGGCAAAACAGGATGGTTTTAAGGGGCTTATTATTCCTAAGGCAAACGCTCGCGAAGCTGCAGTGGTGGAAGGTTTGGAGGTGTATGGCGTAGATAACATCCATGATGTCATTTCCATTTTAAATGGCGAAAAAGAAATTAAGCCTATAAGTATTGATGCCATTGACTCGTGGCGAGATGTCGAATCTGAGCTCGACTTCAGCGACGTCAAGGGGCAAGAGAACATCAAACGCGCATTGGAAATTGCTGCTGCAGGTGGCCACAATGTTATTCTCATTGGCCCGCCCGGCAGTGGCAAGACCATGTTGGCCAAACGGATGCCGACCATCTTGCCACCGTTGACCATGGCTGAAGCCTTGGAGACCACTAAGATCCATTCTGTGGCGGGTTTGGTAGGGCGTAATGCCTCGCTGGTAAGGACACGCCCTTTCCGCAGTCCGCACCACACCATCAGCGATGCGGGTTTAGTTGGCGGTGGCACCTATCCGCAGCCTGGTGAGATCTCGCTTGCTCACAATGGTGTGCTCTTTCTTGACGAACTACCCGAGTTCAAACGCACGGTCTTAGAGGTGATGCGACAGCCAATGGAAGACAGAGTCGTGACTATCTCTCGCGCTAAGATGACGGTCGACTTCCCCGCCAACTTTATGATGGTTGCGGCGATGAATCCGTGTCCTTGCGGCTATTATAACCATCCCGACAAGGAGTGCACTTGCAAGCCAGGTGTGGTTCAGCAGTATCTCAACCGTATCAGTGGTCCGTTAATGGACCGAATAGATTTGCATGTTGAAGTTGTTCCTGTTGCCTATAAAGATTTGTCTTCAAAAAGTAATGGTGAGCCAAGTGCGAAGGTGCGCGAGCGCGTCATCAAGGCGAGAAAGATTCAAGAAGATCGTTATGCAGCATATCCGACCATCCATGCCAACGCACAGATGACCTCGCAACTTATCCAGAAGTATTGTGACCTGGATGATGACGGCCGTAATATGCTCAAAAATGCCATGAACCGGCTTGGGCTTTCTGCTCGTGCATACGACAGAATTCTTAAAGTCTCCCGCACCATTGCTGACCTTGATGGTAGTGAGAACATCCAGACGGGACACTTGGCAGAGGCTATTAACTACCGAAGTCTGGATCGTGATAACTGGGGAAGTTGAAATGGAAAAAATTGTGATTGTGTAGAATAATCATTATTTTTGTCCCGCAATACACTGACGTTTAACCGCATAACACCTATCACCATGAAGAAGCTCCTTGTTCTCGCTGTTCTGCTGACGGCCTTGACGACGGCTTTTGCCCAACCTGCCCATCACATCACATTCAATGGAACAGACCAATACATGGTCATACCGCATAACGAAGACTTCAATATTGCTGCCGACCAAAGCTTCACGGTCACGGGATGGGTGCGCAACGAGACTTATACCAGCTATCCACGCTATGTGTGCAAGCGCGATATGTCGGTGCAAAGTGCGGGTAGCGAACGTACGGGATATGAGTTCTTTGGCACGGGCAGTGTGGGCCAGTCGCTGGGGCTTAATACGCCCACTTCGACCTCGGGTCATGCCTTGTCGATCTATACGGGTGTCACGGTGCCGATAGGGGAGTGGATGCACTTTGCACTTGTGGTGGACCGCACCAACAACGTAATTCGGATTTATCATAATGGACAGACCAACAGCAGTTGGGCGGCGGCGGTGAACGACTGGGCCGTGACCAACACCCATGATGTGTTTGTCGGGGCGGGCAACAGCGGTGGAGTACCGACCAACTTTTGTAATGGCTCTTTTGGCAATATCCGATTCTATAGCATGGCGCTCGACCCGAATGAAATCGCATTTGACATGGAATTGACTTATCCTTATGAATTCCCTACAGCCATGCATAATCATTTGCTTGCTGCCTACGATTTTTCTCTGGAATACATAAATCCTTACAACAACCAAGTAACGGATATTTCTGAAAATGGACATACGGCCCAATTGGTGAATATGCCTTTGCCCGGTCCCCCTGAAATCCTTGACGTCACCCTCACGCAAGAGACACGCAAAACGGGTCGCGGCAACCCTAATGATGTGATTCTCAAGGCTGCTGTGAACTTTGGTGGCGACAATGCCTCAGTTATGATGTGGGACATAATACTCAACCTTGAAGGCACCACCGACCTGGACGATATTGAAAGAATTAAGGTGTATTCCACAGGCACCGTCAATGCCTTCGATGAGCGCACGTTGCAAGGTGCCACTTTGATTGGCAGCGTCGCCCCTGCTGTGGGCGACTTTTATGTCCCCGTCGGAGGTTATCTTTATTCAGGCATGAACTATCTCTGGATAGTGGCTCAAGTCTCCTCCCAAGCCACGGAAGGCCATGTTATCGATGCCTCACTAAAGTCGATATTTACTGACGATCAGACTTTCCCGATAGACAATCCATCGCCGGCGGGTAGCCGCGAAATCATCCTTGCACATACTTTGCTTTTGCAGCCAGGTGACTATAACTCAACGAATTATCGCATTCCTGCCGTCATCACCGCGAAAGACGGCAGCATCGTGGCGGTCACAGACAAGCGCAAGTACAATGAAGGCGACCTGCCCGAGGACATCGACATCGTGTGCAACCGCAGCACTGATGGTGGTCACACTTGGAGTGAGCCTTACACCATTGCCTTGGGTACGGGTGTCAACCATGGTTTTGGCGACTGCGCCTTGGCGTGGAGCAATGACGACAACGGCCTCATCGCAGGCTTCGTGGGCGGCCCCGGCTTGTGGTATTCCACCCCGTCAAATCCAATCCGCACCTATATCTGTAAGAGTTATGACAACGGTCAAACTTGGACGGAGCCAGAAGACATCACCAACTTCATCTTTGGTGACAACTGCATCATCCCCGAACAACGCACATGGCGAGCCTCGTTTTTCGGCTCGGGCAACGGCTTGCGCACCTCTTCGGGTCGCATTATGTTTGTTGCCGCCATCCGTGAGAATACGGCGCAAGTACTCTACAACCATGCTGTTTATTCCGACGACAATGGCCAGACCTGGCACGTGTCGGGTCGTGCTTCCACCTCGGGCGACGAGGCCAAGGTCACCGAGTTGGTTGATGGCCGCATCCTGATGAGCATCCGACATAGTGGCAACCGCTGGTACAACATCTCTGAGGACGGCGGCGAGACTTGGCAGCCCACCACCTCCACTTGGTACGACATCACCGCGCCAGCTTGCAATGGCGACATGATCCGTTATACTTCTGTGAACCAAGGTCACGACAAGAACCGCCTGCTGCATTCAGTGCCTTACGGCAACTCACGTACCGATGTAACGGTCTATGTGAGTTACGATGAGGGTGAGACCTGGCCGGTGAAGAAATGCATTGTGCCCTACAGTTCTGCCTATTCCTCGCTCTGCATCCTGCCCGATGGTACCATTGGACTCTATGTCGAAGAAGCCTACGCTGGTGCTTCTGGCTATTCGACGGTGTTCTACAACTTCAGCCTCGAATGGCTCACTGATGGTAACGACACTTTTGACCCGACGGGAGTTGCAGAGAATCAAATACAAACGGAATCATTGAAGGTTTATCCTGTGCCTGCATCGTCCTTTGTCACGATTGAAGCGGCAGGGATGAAGACTATCAACATTTACAATGCTTTGGGGCTGCTCGTCAAGTCTGTTTCGGTCACTGATGCTTCGGAAGTTCGTTTGGATGTTTCGGCATGGACTACTGGAGTGTATTTGGTTGAGGTTATGGATACTAACGGCATGAAAAAAAGCGGCAGGTTGGTCAAATGACGAATTGAATTGCAGTTTCAAAGTTTTTCCGTACCTTTGCAGCCCGAATCAGGAACCTAATTTTTATTTGCAAATAATTGAAAATCAAATAAATAATGAGTTTAAACATTTCAAAATTGAGAAACATCGGTATCGCTGCGCATATCGATGCTGGTAAGACTACGGTTTCGGAACGCATCCTGTTCTTCA
>CACZER010000013.1:0-88916 GCA_902780195.1 uncultured Bacteroidia bacterium | reverse complement strand
CTCGACTTCCTTCTGGATCTGTTCTTCCTTGGTCTTGTCGACGGCAACGGCAAACTCGCGGTCCTTCACCTCTTGCGGGATGGAGGCTTCGCTCACCGACAGCGGGTTCATGGCAGCGACGTGCATGCACACCTCGTGGCTCACTTCCTCAACGCCGTTGAATGATTTGTTCATCTCAACGATGGTGGCGAGGCGGTTGCCAGGGTGGTTGTAGTTGGCCACGTAAGCGCCTTCGAGAACTTTGAAAGCACCGAGCTCGGTCTTTTCACCGGTTACAGCGCTTTGGTTGGCAACGAGAGCTTCCACGGTCTGACCGTTGAGTTCCATAGCCTTCAGTTCGTCGATGTTCTTAACGCGCTTTGCGACGGCGGCGTCAAGCACATCCTTCGTGAACTTCACGAAGTCAGCGTTGTTAGCCACGAAGTCGGTTTCGCAGTTCACCATGATGAGGGCGGCATACTTGTGGTCTTCAGTAGCCTTCGAAAGCACGCAGCCTTCGCTAGCGGTACGATCGGCGCGCTTGGCAGCCTTAGCCATACCTTTCTTGCGGAGGATGTCGATAGCAGCTTGGATGTTGCCATCGGTCTCAACGAGGGCTTTCTTGCAGTCCATCATGCCTGCGCCCGTCATTTGTCTCAGTTCATTAACTTGAGCAGCGGTAATATTCATAGTGTTTTCCTTTCTATAGATTAGTTTTTAGCAACGGGTTTGCGGGGACGGCGAGTGGTACGAGGACGACGTTCATCCTTGTTTTCCTCTTCCTCGACGTTCTCTTTCATCTCGTCAACTTCTTCCTCTTCCTCTTCAGGAACGAGGTCCTTGTTGTTCTTGCGCTCAGTCAGGCCTTCCTCGATGGCGTCAACCATCTTACCGACGATGAGGGCGATGCTCTTTGAAGCGTCGTCGTTGGCCGGGATGGGGAAGTCGATGAGGGTGGGGTTAGTGTTGGTGTCGACGATAGCGAAGGTCGGGATGTTGAGTTTACGGGCCTCAGCAACGGCGATGTGTTCCTTCATGATGTCGACCACGAACAAAGCGGAAGGCAGACGGCTAAGGTCGGCGATGGAACCGAGGTTCTTTTCCAGCTTTTCGCGTTCACGTTCGATTTGGAGCTTTTCGCGCTTCGAAAGGCTCTTGTAAGCCTCGCTGTTCATCATCTTGTCGATGCTCGTCATCTTCTTGACGGCCTTGCGGATGGTGGCGAAGTTGGTGAGCATGCCGCCGGGCCAACGCTCGGTCACGTAAGGCATGTTGACTTTCTTGGCGAGGTCGGCGACGACGTCCTTGGCTTGCTTCTTAGTGGCAACGAAAAGAACGCGTTTGCCTGACTTGGCGAGTTGGCAGAGGGCTGCTGCAGCCTCGTCCATCTTAGCCTGAGTCTTATAAAGGTCAATGATGTGGATGCCATTGCGCTCCATGAAAATATAAGGAGCCATATTCGGATTCCATTTTCTCTTCAGATGGCCGAAATGACAACCGGCATCTAATAATTCTTCAAAAGTTACTTGTGTCATGAGTTTTCTTTTTTAATGTTTACATTCACTGAATACAATCGCCGAGTAGTCTTGCAAATAAGAATCTCAGCAATTTGGATACTAAACAAAATCGCTTGGCTTCTGAGGGCTTAACGTTTGCTGAATTGGAATTTCTTACGGGCACCAGGCTGACCGGGTTTCTTACGCTCGACCATACGCGGGTCGCGGCGCATCAAACCTTTAGCCTTCAGGGTGGGACGATACTCAGGATTGATCTCGCAGAGGGCGCGGCTGATGGCGAGACGCAAAGCCTCGGCCTGGCCGTTGATGCCACCACCGTCGAGGTTGACCTTGATGTCGTATTGACCGAGGGTCTCGGTCAGCATCATAGGCTGTTCAACCACATAATGGAATGTTACCACTGCCGGCCTTCATATAGATACGGGCAACGGCGGTCTTTCTTCTACCTAAAGCGTTGATAACTTCCATGATTACTTGTTGTATTGCTTAATTGTGTTGATTTTAAGTTCGATAGGCTGCTGAGCCTCGTGATTGTGCTGGGGGCCTTCGTAAACGTAGAGGTTCTTGAAGATGGCATTGCCGAGCTTCGTCTTGGGAAGCATGCCTTTAACAGCATGTTCGATAACGAAGATGGGTTTTCTCTTAAGCTGTTCACCCACAGTTCTGACACGCTGGCCACCCGGATAGCCCGTGTAGCGAACGTAGTACTTCTGATCCATTTTGTTACCAGTCAGAATGACTTTCTCTGCATTGATAATGATGACATTATCACCACAATCGCTGTGGGGAGTATAGCATGCCTTCTTCTTGCCACGCAGAATCATGGCAACCTCAGAGGCCAAACGGCCGAGGATTTGACCTTCAGCATCAATAACATACCATTTTTTGTTGGCATCTTCTTTCTTGACGCTTACTGTTTTGTAACTTAAGTAGTTCATTTTGTTTTTAATATGTTAATCCAATTCATTAAAACACTACCCCTTTTTAGGGCGTGCAAAAATACACCTTTCTTCTTTACGCTCCAACTTTTTTTGTGCATTAATTCATTTTCGCCCATAAATCAATGCGTTAGCGCGTTCAGAAGTCAGACAATGGACAATTCTAACGAGGCCGCAAAAGTACTACTTTTTTGGATACTGGCAATGTTTTGATTGTTTTTTTCTATTTTTGCACTCCAAATCTTTCGCAAATGTCCATCGAAATCAACCATATCACCAAGCGTTACGGCGAACAACTCGCCCTCAACGACGTCACGCTCTCTATTAATAAAGGTATTGTCGGCCTACTCGGCCCCAACGGCGCTGGAAAGTCGACACTGATGAAAATCATCACCTGCTTCATCCCTCCCACCTCGGGTTCCGTGAGCGTTGAAGGACACGACGTTATGGATGACCCCATGGCTGTAAAGCGCATCGTGGGCTACCTGCCGGAGCACAATCCACTTTATTTGGACATGTATGTGCGCGAATACCTTGGATTCGTCGCCGGCGTCCACCAACTGAAAGGCGAAGCCGCCCACAAACGCATCGAAGCGATGATTGACGAGACAGGACTCGGCCTTGAAGCACACAAGAAAATCGGAGCCTTGTCGAAAGGCTACCGCCAGCGCGTCGGCCTCGCCCAAGCCATGATGCATGACCCGCAGGTGCTCATCCTCGACGAACCCACCTCCGGCCTCGACCCCAACCAGCTTATCGACATACGCAACCTCATCTCCAGCCTCGGCAAAGAGAAGACCGTACTGCTTTCCACCCACATCATGCAAGAGGTGGAGGCCATCTGCGAACGCGCCATTATTATTAATAAAGGTGTGGTGGTGGCCGACGACAAGATTGAGAACCTGAAGCAGGAAAACTCGGCCAGCAACGTCATCATCGTGGAATTCGAGAGCGAGGTGAGCGAAGCCCTGCTCCGCAGCATCCCGCAGGTGGCTCGCGTGCAGCAGGTAAAGGAAAACCACTGGATCCTCGAGCCACAAGGCGACACCGACATCCGCGCCAACCTGATGAAATGGTCGGTGGACCGCGGCCTCATCATCAAGACCTTGCAGAAGGAAGACTTGAGCATCGAAGAGGCGTTCCAGAAGCTGACGAAATAATTTTGGCCGAGGCCTTGCCGCGTCTAAAATTATTCGTACTTTTGCAGCCGCAAACGTGGAAAGATTTGATTTGATTGCAACCACAAGAAAAAATGCTAAACCAATGCTTTTTCCTATCCTTTCAGTCAACAACTTCCCACAAATTTATTTATTAACTTTTTAATAAACAATTTGTTATGGGTTATTATTTCACTTCAGAATCCGTCTCCGAGGGTCATCCCGACAAGGTAGCCGACCAGATATCGGATGCCGTATTGGACGAGATTCTACGTTATGATCCCACCTCCAAGGTGGCCTGCGAAACCTTAGTCACAACTGGACTTGTCGTGGTGGCGGGTGAAATCCGCACCAACGCTTACGTTGAGATTCAAGATGTGGCCCGCCGCGTCATCGACCACATCGGCTACAACAAGTCGGAGTACCAATTTGACGCGCAATCGTGCGGTGTGCTCTCTGCCCTTCATGGACAGTCGAACGACATCTACCAAGGCGTGGGACGCACCAAGCCTGAAGAACAGGGTGCTGGCGACCAAGGCATGATGTTCGGCTTCGCCTGCAAAGAGACCGAGAACTACATGCCTCTCACCATCGACCTCTCTCACATGCTCTTGCAAGAACTCGCTGCCATCCGCCGCGAAGGCAAGAAAATGACCTACCTACGTCCCGACGCCAAGTCGCAAGTGACAGTGGAATACGGTGAAGGCTGGAAACCCTTGCGCATCGACACCATCGTTATCAGCACACAGCACGACGAGTTTGCTGACGAGACGACTATGCAAAAGAAGATTGAAGCCGACGTACGCAACATCCTCATCCCAAGAGTGAAGAAACAACTGCCTGCCCGCGTGAAGAAACTTTTCGGCGACGACATGAAACTTTACGTGAATCCGACGGGCAAGTTCGTCATCGGTGGCCCTCATGGCGACACTGGCCTCACAGGCCGCAAAATCATCGTCGACACTTACGGTGGTCGCGGCGCCCATGGCGGCGGTGCCTTCTCGGGCAAGGACAGCTCGAAGGTGGACCGCTCGGCGGCCTATGCTGCACGCCATATCGCCAAGAACCTCGTAGCCGCTGGCGTCTGCGACCAAGCCTTAGTACAGATTGCCTATGCCATCGGCAAGGCTGAACCCGTGGGCTTCTACGTCAACACCGACGGCACCTCACATGTGAAGATGAGCGACGCCGAGATCGCACTTAAGGTCAAGGAACTGGTCGACTTGAGACCTTACTTCATCGTGAAGCGCTTCGGCCTCACCAACCCCATCTTCGAAGAGACGGCTTCTTATGGCCATTTCGGACGTAAGCCTGAGACCCGAAAGATTGAAGTGTATTACGAAGACAAAGACACTTTCCGCGAAAGCGAACACATTTACAAAAACGTGGAATTTTTCGGCTGGGAGAAACTCGACTTGGTGGACAAACTGAAAGCAGCTTTTGGCTGCTAACAATAAAAAAGCCTGCGGGATTCCGCAGGCTTTTTTGTATTACTTTTCGACGATTGTTATTCGTTTTCTACATTCTCTTCTGCTGTGGCAGCCGCTTCAAACTCCATGACAATCTCCTCTGGAGTTTTGCCAAGATTCTTCAGTGCGGCCTCAACAGAAGGAACAAACTCGCTTTCAGGATAGTCAGCGATGATTTTTTCATACATAGAACGTGCCTTATCCAAGTCACGAAGTTGATCCTCATAGACGAACGAAGCCATCATGAACATGCCCACAGGAGTCTTATCGAAAGTAGGATAATCCTTGATTAATTTGTCGCAAATCTTTTCGCTCTTTTCAGCATCTTTCAGGTTGATGGAGATTTCGAGTGCTTTAAACAACCAGTCGGGAGCGGTAGGGGCATCGGGGTTCTGCTCGACAAACTTGCAAAACTTCTCAACCACAGCCGGAGCCACTTCCATGTTCGCCGACATATCCTCGTTGAACAAGGCTGCTTCAGCAGAATTATTGTCATTGAACAGGCTAGCTTCAGCCTTTTTCAGGTCTTCCTCTTTGATTCTATTACCACAGGCTACCATGAAGAAAGCCATAAGGGCAACCAACATTAGTTTCATTGTGTTTTTCATAGTGTTGTTTTTTTATCTGTGTTTCTTTTTTCTCGGAAAAATCATGCGGTAATCCACATCGCACTTGCCTTCTGAAATAGCTCGCAACTTGCTTTGTAACAGTGTTTTACGCAAAGGAGCAATACGATCGACATGGACATGGCCTTCCAGATGGTCATATTCATGCTGGATGATGCGGGAACGAATGCCTTCAAACACTTCCTCGTGTTCCTGGAAGTTCTCGTCAAGATACTTGATGCGGATTTTATCTTTACGAACCACTTCTTCATAGATGTTGGGCAGGCTGAGACAACCTTCTTTAAAAGACACATCGTCACCAAACGCCTCAAGGAGTTCCGCGTTGATAAACACCTGCTTGAAACCCTTGCCGTCAGGATAGTCAGGATAGAACGGATTACCGTCGACGATGAAGAGACGAATCGATTTGTTAACTTGGGGAGCGGCCAAACCGACGCCCTCGGAATGGACCAATGTTTCCCACATGTCGCTCAACAGGGTTTCCAGTTCAGGATAATCTGGCGTGATAGGTTGGGCGACAGCCTTCAAGGTGGGGTGGCCATATGCTACGATGGGAAGTATCATTTTAGTTGAGAGTTTAAAGTTGAGAAATGCGAAGCATTCGACGGAGTCAATTTAGAGTTTAATGACTCCATGTAAGATTGTAGGATGATGGTGGCGGCAATGGTGTCGACCAGTTCCTTGTCCTGACGCTTTGACTTACTCAGACCTGCATCGATCATGGTCTGATGTGCCATGACCGAGGTGAAGCGTTCGTCGTAACGCACGATCTTCATGTCAGGCAAGAGTTTCTTCAAACGGTTGACGATGGGTTCGATGTATTTTGAGCAGTCGGAAGGATTGTTTTTCATATCCTTAGGCTCGCCGATGACAATCTGCTCCACTTCTTCGCGCTTCAAATAGTCGAGCACAAAGTCGACCAGTTTGTGCGACTCCACTGTCGTCAGCCCGTTTGCGATGATCTGCAACGGGTCGGTGACGGCGATGCCGCAACGTTTCCTGCCCAAGTCAATTGCCATTATCCTAGCCATGTCCTTCAAATCAAAATGCAAAATTACATATTTTTCCGCAAAACGAGGGAATGACAATAAAAAAAGAGGCTCTTGCGAACCTCTTACTTTCAGGGTGGAATGTGGGATTCGAACCCACGACCCACGGAACCACAATCCGGTACTCTAACCAGCTGAGCTAAATCCACCATCTGATTTTCGGCGGCAAAAATAGTACTTTTTTCCGAAACTGAGATGTTTTGAGGCCAATTTTTTCATTTTTTTATTTTTTGCCTCAAAAACATGGACGAAATCCGTATTTTTGACGACTCAAACCGTGCCACCCGATGGTTAGCAAGCAAAAATACGACCAATCCCCCAAGGCCCTGGCTTGGAAACGTTTCCGAAGCAATGTGCTCGGAATGATTTCGTGCGGCTTCGTCATCCTTTGGGCATTAATGGCACTGTTTGCCTATCTTATCATTCCAGACAAGACGCCCAATGCCAACCGTCAAATCCTTGAAATCAGCACCAAAAAGCCTGGCTTTGAGGTCGACATGCTGATGATCCCAAAAGAAAACCCCAACCCCAAGACTCCATTTTTTCAGTTTCTTCTCAACGGCCGACCCGATGACTGCATCTATCTTCCTTTCGACAGCCTACACGTAACAAGAAACCAAACTACGGTCTACCTGTATCAAGCGGAAGAAAGCCAAACCAAAAGAACTGAAGTTGTTGACAACCAAGAACTCACAAAACAAGCATTTTCATCCTCTGACGAAGCCGACACATATATCAGGGCGCACTGCATAAAACACCGCAAGTTTTTGTTAGGCACCGACCAATTTGGACGTGATTTTTTCAGCCGTTTGGTTTTAGGAAGCCGCATCAGCCTGACTGTAGGCTTCATTGCCGTCTTGCTTAGTCTGATGATTGGCATTGTGATGGGCAGCTTGGGCGGCTTTTTCCGTGGCAAAGTTGATGACGCCGTAGTATGGTTCATCAATGTCGTATGGTCCATCCCCACCCTCCTTCTCGTCATCGCCATCACCTTCGCTTTGGGCAAGGGCATTGCCCAGGTTTTCATAGCCGTAGGTCTGACCATGTGGGTAGAGGTGGCTCGCATCGTCAGAGGACAAATTCTTTCCATCCGTGAGACCACTTTTGTAGAAGCAGGAAGAGCTCTGGGATTCAGAAACTTACGAATCATATTCAAGCACATCCTACCCAACATTCTCAACCCCATCATCGTAGTCTCGGCGGCCAACTTTGCCTCCGCCATCCTACTTGAAGCAGGCCTCAGTTTCTTAGGCATCGGCGTGCAGCCTCCCATGCCTTCATGGGGTAGCATGATCAAAGAGAATTATGCCTTCATCATCCTCGACGCCGCATATCTGGCCATCCTACCTGGCATCGCCATCATGCTTTTGGTTCTAGCGTTCATGCTCATCGGGAATGCACTCCGCGAAGCCTTGGATGTTAAAAACTGATTATATACACCTATATTTAATAGAAAAGTTGTATCTTTGCGCCCTCAAAAATGCGTATCACACAATGGCGGGTGTGGCGGAATTGGTAGACGCGCCAGACTTAGGATCTGGTTTCGAGAGAAGTAAGGGTTCGAGTCCCTTCATCCGCACGAGAATAAATAATCAAAAGAAGAGATATGAATATTACGCAAAGCATTAAAGGAGAAAACCTTATCTCCATCAAGATGAACGTTGAAAAAGCTGACTACGAAGAATTGGTCAACAAAACCTTAAAACAAATGAGGCAGAAAGCCAATATGCCTGGCTTCCGTCCTGGCATGGTTCCCATGGGCATGATCAAGCGCATGTATGGCACCACGGCCAAAATGGAGACATTAAATGACTTGGTTTCCGAGAACCTCAACAAATACATCTTCGACAACAAGCTCGACCTCATCGGATATCCCCTCAGCGACCTCGACCAGCAACAGCCTGCCGACCTCGAGAACGCCGAGAACTTCGATTTCTACTTTGAAGCCGCCTTGCGTCCTGAAATCAATGTCGACTTCACCAACACCATGGTCGACTTTTATCATATCGTCCCCACCGACGAAGAAGTCGGCAATGTCATTGACGACCTCCTCACCCGCAACCCCAACACAAGCCATCCTGAGACCGTAGGCGAAGACGACCGTATCGAAATCAAGATTCGCGAGGCCAAAAATGGCAAAGAAATAGAAGGTGGTTTCCAAAAAGATGGCCTTTACTTCAACATGAGCCAAATCAAGAACAAGACCCAGAGGAAGAAGTTTGTTGGCAAGGAAGTGGGCTCCGAGTTCGTCGTCAACTTCGCCAAGGTGTTCGGTTCTGAAGAAGAAGCCTCCAAGGTGCTCGGCAAAGATGCTCCTGCCGCCAGCGACTTCAACATTATCATTGACGATGCCATCCGTAATGAAAAGCCCGAACTGAACGGGGAGTTTTTTGAGAAAATCTTCCCCAAGAAAGACATCAAGGACCTCGATGCTTTCAAGGCTGCCGTCAAGGTCGAAATGGAGAAGCAGCATGAAGCCGAAACCGACCCCATCCTGTTCAACAAGATGATTGACGAACTGGTGGAAGCCGTGAAGTTCAACCTGCCCGATAATTACCTGAAACGTTGGATTACCGATAACAGCCAAGGCAAGATTACGGCTGAAGACGTGGAGAAAAACTACGAAAGCGATTATGTGAAGGGTTTGCGCTGGCAGCTCATCGAAGACAGCATAGTGAAAGCCAACCCTGAATTGGTGATCAAAGACGAAGAATTGAAAGACTTCGTGCTGCGCCAGATCTTCCCAGGCATCGACTACGCCAGCCTTGAGGACGACATGAAGGCCAACCTCGACAAGATTGCCGCCAACTACCTCAAAGACCAAGAACAAGTCAACCACCTCAAAAACCAACTTGCCGATATCAAGATGACTGCATTCCTGAAAGGCAAGATGAACATCAATTACACCGACACCACCGCTGCCGACTTCATGAAGAAGTTGGAAAAGGAAAGAAAAGCAAATAAAAAATGAACAACGAGTTTTTCAAATACGCCACCAAGCATGTGGGATTGAACACCCTTGGTCTAGAGCAATACATCTCCAAGATCAACAACAGCGGCTACATCAGCCCTACCGTCATCGAAGAGCGTCAGCTTAACGTGGCCCAAATGGACGTGTTCAGCCGACTGATGATGGACCGCATCATCTTCCTTGGCACCGCCATCGACGACTATGTGGCCAACATCATTCAAGCCCAGCTGCTTTTCCTTGAGTCGACCGACTCGAAGCGCGACATCCAAATCTATCTCAACTCTCCTGGTGGCAGCGTTTATGCCGGCTTGGGCATCTACGACACCATGCAGTTCATCAGCCCCGATGTGGCCACCATATGCACTGGCATGGCCGCTTCGATGGCAGCTGTGTTGATGTGTGCAGGAACTGCTGGCAAGCGCTCTGCCCTGCCCCACTCTCGCATCATGATCCACCAACCCATGGGCGGCGTGGAAGGTCAGGCCACTGAAATCGAAATCACGGCCCGCGAGATCCAGAAATTGAAAAAAGAGTTGTACGAGATTATCGCCAAGCACTCCGGCCAAACCTACGACAAGGTTTGGGCCGACAGCGACCGCGACTATTGGATGACCGCCGAGGAAGCCAAAGCCTACGGCATGATCGACGAGGTGCTTATCAAGAACAAACAAGCATAATCCATGGCCAAGAAGTCAGGTGTTTGCGCGTTTTGTGGCAGAAAAGCCAGCGAGGTAAGACTGCTCATTCAAGGCATCGATGCTGAGATTTGCGACAGTTGCGCCGAACAAGCCCACATTATCGTCAAGGAACAATTTGGCGAGTCAAGCAAGAGCTTCAGTCCCAAAGGCCTCACCTTGAAAAAGCCCGCCGAAATCAAGGCTTTCCTCGACCAGTATGTGATTGGTCAGGATGAGGCCAAACGCACCTTGGCCGTGGCTGTATACAACCACTACAAGCGCATCAACCAAAAGGTGGAAACCGACGAGGTGGAAATCGAGAAGTCTAACATCATCCTTGTGGGTGAGACTGGCACGGGTAAGACCTTATTGGCCCGCACCATCGCCAAGATGCTCAACGTTCCCTTTGCCATCGCTGATGCCACCGTGCTGACCGAAGCAGGCTATGTGGGCGAAGACGTTGAAAACATTCTCGTCAAGCTGCTGCAAGCTGCCGATTACGACGTGGCTGCCACCGAGCGCGGCATCGTTTTCATTGACGAAATCGACAAGATTGCCCGCAAGAGCGATAACCCGAGCATCACCCGCGACGTGTCGGGAGAAGGCGTGCAACAAGCTATGCTGAAGCTATTGGAAGGTTCAATCGTCAACGTGCCACCCCAAGGCGGACGCAAGCATCCTGAGCAAAAGATGATTGCCGTCAACACCAAAGACATCCTTTTCATTGCAGGCGGTGCTTTCGATGGCATCGACCGACTCATCGCTGCCCGCAAACGCACCAACGTGATTGGCTATGGAAGCGGCGGCAACACGGCTTTGGACAAGGACAACATGCTGCAGTACCTCTCTCCTGCCGATTTGAAGAAATACGGCTTGATTCCCGAAATCGTCGGCCGTCTTCCTGTCATCACCCACCTCAACCCCTTGGACAAAGACGCGTTGAAACGCATCCTCACTGAGCCCAAGAACGCCTTGGTGAAGCAGTTCCAAAAACTTTTTGCCATGGACCATATCAATTTGGTCATCAAGGACGAAGTGCTCGACTTCGTAGTGGAAAAAGCCATAGAATTTAAAGTTGGCGCACGCGGACTACGTTCCATCATGGAAGCCATTCTCAATGATGCCATGTTTGAGACGCCCTCCGCAAAAGAGGTTGAAGAACTTATCGTCGACCGCAACTATGCAGTACAGAAATTGGAGAAATCCGGATTACAAAAACTGCAGGTGGGAAACTGACTCAAAACAGCATATACATAACTTTTGAATGAAGAGCATCGGCAAATACCGGTGCTCTTCATTTTTGGCACAAATCTTGCATTTGTTGTTCACAACGAAAAAGCATAAGAAAAACTACTATGAAAAAGATAGCCTTGACTTTAATGATTGCCTTGTTAGGCATCACCGGATTCGGACAAGTCATTCAAAAACCATCCAAGGGCCGTGTGGTCACCTTCAAACATATCAATAGCCAACGCCCAAAGCCCCAACCAGCGGTCGTCGACTTCTCGAACAATGCGGAGAAAGTCAACGTGGTTTATGGAAGAATTGACGAAAATGGCGACACAACGCTCTTGGTCATTTTGCCCGAAGTCGACATCAATCTGATGCAACGTTACAGACAAATCATCGATAGTCGCAAGGGGCAGCGTTTGGCCAATAATGTAAGAACCGTCTACCCCTTCGCCAAAGCCGCCGGACAAAAGATGAAGGAATACGATTCCTTATTGATGGGTGTGAGCGACAAGAGCCTCCGTCATAAAATGATGAAAGAGGCAGAAGACGAGATCACAGCACAATATACCGAAGACCTCAAGAACCTAACCTTTACCCAAGGCGCCATTCTCATCCGTCTCATTGATCGTGAAACTGGGAACACTTCATACAAAGTGGTACAAGAGCTACGCGGCAAGGTCAGAGCATTTTTCTACCAAGGCTTTGCCCGCTTGTGGGGTTACAACCTGAAAACAGAATTCGACCCACACAACAACCCTGAAGATGACGACATCGACACAATAGTAACTTTGTTGGACCTTGGCATGATCTAAAAAACCAAGAGGGGCACAATCGCGCCCCTCTTTGTTTTTTATTTACCGCGTCCTTGGATGACGATCAAAACCGTATAAATAAGAATCTTGATGTCTAATGCCAGACTGACATTTTCGATATACAGCACATCGTACTTCAAACGTTCAATCATCTCCTCTACATTCTCTGCATATCCAAACTTGACCTCTCCCCAACTTGTGATACCCGGTTTCACCATGAGCAGAAGCCTGTAATAGGGCGCCTTCTCTTCGATTTTCTCAATAAAGTATTGACGTTCGGGGCGATATCCGACCAACGACATGTCACCTTTCAAAACGGTCCAGAACTGTGGAATCTCATCGAGTCGAACCTTGCGCATGAATTTTCCGAATTTAGTAATACGTGGGTCGTCGTCGCTAGATAATCGGGGGGTACCTTCCGCCTCAGCATCAACGCGCATGCTACGGAATTTGGCCATTTTAAACGGCTTGCCTCCTTTTCCTATACGTTCCTGAGCATAGAAGACAGGGCCTTTGGATGTGGCCTTCACAATGATGGCACAGGCCAAAAACACGGGCGACAAGATGATGAGGGCCGTCAAAGATGCGAAAATGTCGAATATGCGTTTGACCACCCTTTGCCAAATCGGCATCAGCTCAGGGGTAACTTGGACCAAAGGAGCCTGCCATATGGCCGACTGCTTGACGGTTCCAAAGACCAAGTCCTGCATTGCAGGAATAATCTTCACATTGGTATGGTCAGCCACCGAAAGAAGCACCTTCATCGTCTCCGTCTCAGAACGTTCGATGGCGATGATCACTTCCTCGACATCGTTTTCCTTCACAATACTGTCGATTTCATTGTAGCTGCCCAGATGCGGAAGATATTCAGCCAACTTATACTCATTCTTGTCATACACGTTGACAAAACCGATCAAACGACGTCCAGAAGGTTTCACCTCTTCCTCGATTTCCTTGTAGATATCGCAAGCATTGTCATTACTGCCCACGATAAGGGTGTTGAAACCGATCTTCTTATTACGTATTCTGGATATTACCGTCGTGGTGATTATCAATCTTGGGATGTAGGTCAGGCCGAACTGAAAAGAGAACAAGGCAATAAATGACTGATAATAGGATTTATAGGAAGACACTTCGTCGTCAAGAATGGCAACAAAGAAAATGACTACCACGCCCAACAAGGTGATAAAGAAGGTTTGCCCCAGTTCCTTTAAACGGGATTTCATGTACACCTTCTCATACGCCCCTGTTACTGCATGGAGTAGAATCCAACAAATCGGTATCAAGATTACCCCAATCCAAAAACTCTTTGTGCCCAACGAATAGGTTATCCTATCCCAATAATTAATGTAAATGTCTTCGTGTGCCTTACGGAAAAAATAAAACAAGGTCCAGGCCAGAATGGAAGCAATCCAGTCGACGAAGAAATACAGGCAAGCTAGCTTTTTCTTGTTCATAACGGACGATACAACACTTTCAGGTTATCGAAGTAGTAATACCTCGGTTCACCGAGCGGAACATAATCGGGCTGCCCATACATGGGATCAACGGACAAATCCGAGGTGATATAGGCCTTGAAATAAGAGGCATTCGGATGCTCTCGGATGAACGGCCCCAAATTAATATAGATTTTGTTCCAAACCTGGGGAACGGCATGCTCCTTATCGGTAGGCAAGACTTTCACCAAAGGCCATTCATGAAGTTTGTAATCCTCGTAATACATCACCCCGACAAACACAGTATCATTGGTCTTGTAATCCATCTCGAGAAGGCAGTACTCACCCACTTCGTTATGAAACTGCAGTTCCTCGGCTACGGCAACTTTGAAATCCAAGGAATCGGGAGGCAATGTCACCTTTCCGGAAAAGCCCAAATATTGCCAATTACTTGAGTGCCACGCTTCATTTCCGCTGATGCGTATAATATTGGTGTCGCTATCAGGTGTTTTAACCAACGACAACCCCGACTCGAAATCGCCCATCCAACCCACCACGACACCCTCATTAATGGGATAGTAATTCAGCACTGGATTGAGCGTAACGATGCTGTCTTCAACCAAAAGCATGTTCTCGTACACCATTGGTTTATAGAAACTATATGGGGCGCGAACCGCTCCTCTTCCGTCTACACAGATACCACCATACACAGTTACTTTGTGGAACCCTCTTTCCAAAATCGGGAAAGTGGATGGCAATTCGAAGCAGCCAATGATTTGGTCGTCGACATATACCCATGCATCTGTGATATTGCTTGTATTTGCGCCAAATACGGAATAATCGTCTACGTTCACAGTAATGGAATCTATATGGATATATGATGGTACCTCTTGGGAGCCCTCAAACTTTTTGCATGAAGCAAGGGCCAGAGACACCAAAATAAAACCGAGAAAAAGACGAATGGTAAAATTCTTTGTCATAATGATTCGTTTTTAAGGTAACGATAAAGCAAGGCGATTATTGTAGCAGGAAAGCATTATTTCCTCACTTTTGCACTGGCCTCATCTACTGCTTCAAGAATGCGATATGCCAGCTTCAACACGTTGATGCCGTCATCGAGGGTAACTGCAGGAGCGGTATCGTGGACGATGGCCTCGTAGAAGCTTTCCAATTCGGTTTTTATCGCGTTGATAGAATGTATTTCGGGCATCTCGAAAGTGATCTGTTTTTCGCTACCATCGGCCAGCGTTATGGTTGCAGATAAAGGATTGCTCACGTCAACCGTATCATGGATGCGAAAGACCTCCGACTTCTTTTCAAGAAAATCTACCGTGATGTAAGCATCCTTTTGGAAAATACGGGTCTTACGCATGTTTTTCATCGACAGTCGTGAGGCCGTCAGGTTGGCGACGGTACCATTCTCAAATTCGATACGAGCATTGGCAATATCGGGTGTAGGGCTGACAATGCTGACGCCACTTGCACTGACATGGGTGACAGGAGATTTCACAATGTTAAGAAGGATATCAAGGTCGTGAACCATCAGGTCGAGGACGACGGGCACATCCGTCCCACGTGGGTTGAACAAGGCGAGACGATGTGACTCCACGAAAAGGGGCGTTCCGATAAACGGCTCTGCCGCAATAAAAGCCGGATTGAACCGTTCCACATGACCCACTTGTACCTTCACTCCAGCCTCATCAGCCAGCTTTTTCAACGCGTTGGCCTCGTCGGGAGTAGCTACGATGGGTTTTTCGATGAAGACGTGCTTACGCTTTTGAAGCGCTTTTGAAGCGCACTCAAAATGACGGATGGTTGGGGTGACAATATCCACAACATCCACCGCTTCGATCAGCTCGTCTATAGATTGGAAACGCTTGACATTCATCTCATCTTCCACCGACTGGGCTGTCTCGTCGGCCGGGTCGTAAAAGCCCACCAAACCGTATTGTTCTATTTGTTTGATGCAGTTGATATGAATCTTGCCCAAATGTCCCGCACCTAATACCCCGATTTTCAGCATAAGAAAAATTTTTTCCGCAAAAATAGTTCTTTTATCGTTAGGTTTGGCGTAATTTCGCGCCGCAAAACAGAAAAACCGAGGTCCCTGAGCCCGTCGAAGGGCCGACACACAATATGAACACCCACCTAGAAGACAACTACCGCCACAAGGGCTTACGAAAGCAACTCGTTGACCTGCTGCGAACAAAAGGCATCACCGACGAAGCCGTCTTGAACGCCATTAACGAAGTGCCCCGCCATGTTTTCCTCGATTCCTCCTTTGTCGAGCTCGCCTATCAAGACAAGGCCTTCCCCATCGGCTCGGGCCAGACCATCTCGCAGCCCAACACGGTGGCCTTCCAAACCCAGTTGTTGAAGGTCGAAAAAGGCATGAAAGTGCTTGAGGTCGGGACGGGATCGGGCTATCAAGCTTGCGTATTGGCCACCCTAGGCGCCAAAGTGTTCAGTATTGAAAGGCAACGCAACCTGTTTTTCAAGACGAAAGAAATCCTTGAGCAACTGCCGTTCAAGGTCAAGACCTTCTTGGGCGACGGATATGAGGGTCTGCCCACCTACCAGCCTTTCGACCGCATCATCATCACGGCCGGTGCGCCAAGCATACCAGAGGCGCTTGTCAAACAGATGAAAGTCGGCGGCATCATGGTCATCCCTATGGATAACACCGAAGGAGATGGTCAGACCATGCTGAGGGTCATCAAGATGGAAGACGGTTCACTGAAAAAAGAGGAGTTTGGCAATTTCAAATTCGTTCCGATGCTAAAAGAAATAGGGAACGACTGACGCCATCCCCTATTCTTTCGATCCATATACGATTATTTCTTTTTAAAGATACTACCCAAGATTGAGCGGACGATTTGATTCCCCAGGCTACGGCCAATGGTAGTCGCCGTGGTGTTGATGGTCTTCTCCAGCGCCTTGCCTGCCGTCGACTTCTTCTTTCTGGTGGTCGTACTTCTGGAGCTGGTACTCCTTGAACGCTCTTTTTCCTTCGCTTCCTTTGCCTTGCGCTTCTCTTCCTCTTCGGCTTCTTTCTGGAGTCGTTTCTCCTCCTGTTTCTGTTGTTCAACGAGCACTTCGTAGGCGCTTTCGCGGTCGAAGCTCTTGTCGTAAACGCCATAGATGCGAGACTTACGAATCAGCTCGTTGCGTTGGTCTTCGGTGATGGCACCAATCTGGCTCAGCGGGAAGAGAATCTTGGCGCGTTCCACGATGCAGGGTGCACCTTTTTCGTCGAGCAACGAGACCAAGGCCTCGCCTGTACCAAGCTCGAGTATGGCCGCCTCGGTGTTGAAATTCGGGTTGGTGCGGAAAGTCTGGGCTGCTGCCTTCACGGCTTTCTGCTCCTTAGGCGTATAGGCCCTCAGTCCATGGAGGATACGGTTGCCAAGCTGGCCAGCGATGACCTCGGGGATGTCATCGGGACTTTGTGTGACGAAATACACGCCAACGCCCTTGGAACGAACCAAGCGTATCACCTGTTCGATCTTATCCACCAAGGCCTTTGAAGTATCCTTAAACAGCATATGGGCTTCATCGAAGAAGAAGATCAGCTTGGGCAAAGGCAGGTCGCCGACCTCGGGAAGTTGGGTATAGAGCTCGCTCAGCAGCCACAACAGGAAAGTGGAATAGAGCTTCGGATTAAGCATCAGCTTATCAGCAGCCAACACGTTCATCACGCCCTTGCCTCCTTCGGTCTGGAGGAAATCGAACACGTTGAACGAAGGCTCGCCAAAAAAAAGGTCGCCGCCTTCGGCTTCCAGAGCCAGCAAAGCACGCTGGATGGCGCCTACGCTCACCGAGGTGATGGTGCCGTAGGTGGTGGTAAACTCCTTGGCGTTCTTGGCAACATAGTCGAGCATGAGGCGCAAATCCTTCATATCGATGAGGAGCAAGCCACGGTCGTCGGCAATCTTGAAGACGATGTTAAGGATGCCCGTCTGGGTCTCGTTAAGGCCGAGAAGACGCGACAGCAGCTGGGGCCCCATGTCGGAGATAGTGGCTCTAAGCGGATGGCCTTGTTCGCCATACACATCGAAGAAACGTGTGGGGCAGCCGTGGAAATCGGGGTTCTCAATGCCGAACTCAGGGCAACGCTTTTCGATGAAGCTGCTCATCTTACCGGCTTGGCTGATACCCGAGAGGTCGCCTTTCATATCGGCCATAAAGCAAGGCACGCCTGCCTGGCAGAAGGACTCGGCCAGTACCTGCAGAGTAACGGTCTTACCCGTACCCGTGGCACCCGCTATCAAGCCGTGACGGTTGGCCATCTTACCCACCATATAGAGGGGGCCGTTGTCGCAATGCGCGATGTAGAGTTGGTTGTCTTCTGTATACATAGCAATAGTTTTATTTGTTGATTCTGAATCGGATATACTTTATCGTCAGTCCTTGATCGAGCCACATCTGCTCGTAGAAGGTACGAATGGTCTTCACCTCCATGGCTTCATCATTGGCGTATAAGTCATCGGTGGCATAGAGCAATGGCAAATCTTGTTTTTCCACCACATCATGAAGCGTAAATTCATACATGATGGGGCTGTCTGTCTTCAGGTTGAGAATGCCATCATGACGGACTATTTTTCTATAACGGTCGAGGAATTCAGGGGAAGTGAGACGATGCCGCGCATTGCGCACCCCTTCACCTGGATGCGGGTCAGGGAAGGTAACCCAAATCTCGGCAACCTCGTCTTTAGAGAAAAAATGTTCAATTTGATCAATGCGTGCGCGAAGGAAGGCTACGTTTTTCATTCCTTCTTCGTTGGATTGTTTCAACCCTCGCCATATGCGAGCTCCTTTGATGTCGACACCGATATAGTTGATTTCGGGATGTACACGTGCCAATCCGACTGTGTATTCCCCTTTGCCACAGCCCAGCTCCAACACAATAGGGTTGTCGTTATGGAAAAAGTCTTCATGCCACTTTCCTTGCAGTGGAAAACCCTCTCCCATGATACGTTCATAGCTGTATTCAAACAAGTTACCAAAGGTCTTGTTCTCAGCAAATCGTTCTAATTTATTCTTCTTCGACACAGTGTTGGTATTATTATATCATTCTTTTAAAATCCATGCCTTGTATTCGTCTGCCTTCCGAATCTCACGCAATGCTTCCATAGCCTCCTCATCACTAGAATAACGGCCGAATGCAACGAACCATTTGGTTTTACGCTTTTCAACGAATGCTTGCGTATAGCCCTTGCTTCTCAAAGATGCGGCCAATCGTTCGGCATTGTCCTCTTGTGCGAAACAACCGGCAATAATCCTAATGTTAGGTGTCTGTATCTCTTCGGCAGGTTGTGTTTCCTGCTCCAAAACGGGTTTTGTTTCTGGTTGGCTTACCTCCTCACCCTCCGAGTTGACAGCAAGCGTGTCGACAGCAGCTGCAGTAGCAGCAGTATCTTGTACCATCTCGGTAACACGTTCCCATAACGGAACATAAACAGGGACTGAATAAGTCTTGGGGGCATGCATCTCCGGAGTGATCACAGTATTGGCGGGCTTTCTTTTACCGAAATCGATAATCTGGAAATAGAACAAGGCGAAACACAGCCCGGCCAAGAGGAGTGCGGCCAAAAGAATCCAAAGCCATCCATGACGATTTTCCCTTCTCTCTTCTTCCTCATGAACCGCTTTTTCGTCAACAGTGACTGGCGTATTTTTATCTTTCTGCTGTTGGGCAATCTCAGCCTTAATCTCGTCTTTCGACTTGGAACGATCAATGGGGGTGGGGGAAAAGTCGCACAAGCCGAAGGCGTCAGCATAATAGTTGATGGTGTTCGACGGCTCAAAAGCCAAATCGCCCGCCCAATCATAATACAAGGTTCCAACATCCTTCAGCACCACCTTTTTCCCCGCCTTCAAGCTATTAAAGCAATCTGAAACGAACATTGCCAACAGCCTCCTAGCCTCTTCTTCGGGAATCTCATTCTTTTCAGCCATATAATGTACCACCAAATCGTTATCCTCCCTTAAGCCAGGATCGAACTCCAGCAAACAGGAGGGAGTGGTGAAATAGTTGGCTACCGGATTCACTTTAGCCGAGCAAGGCTTTTTTTGGAAGGCACCTAACCCTGGCACCACCAATGTGTCTCTGACAAACAAAAGATCCGATATGGCTTCAGCAATTGAAATCATGATCATTTAGTATTATTATCGGCAAATAATTCAGCTTTCTTGAGGTCGGAGGGTAGGTCAATGGACACGTTCTCCGAAGTGGTAATGCCCATGCGAATGGCCATTCCGTTTTCAAGCCAGCGCAACTGTTCCAATGATTCGGCAAGTTCCAAAGGGGAAGGCTCCAACAAGGCCACCTTTCGAAGCGTCTCTGCACGATAGGCGTAAATACCGATATGCTTATAGAACGGGCCTTGTTTCAGCCAATCCTTCTTTTCAACGTTACGCATAAAAGGGATGGGGTTACGGCTAAAGTACAACGCTTGCCCATTACCATCCAAGACGACCTTGACTGTATTAGGACTAAACAGCTCTTCTTCATCTTCAATGCGTTTGGCTAATGAAGCCAGCTGGACGCCTTCTTTGCAAATCAAATCAGCCATCTGGTCAATCTGTCGAGGGTCGATGAAGGGTTCATCACCTTGGATGTTCACCACGGCATCACATGGTACTGCAAGCAGGTCCATGGCCTCGCGACAGCGATCGGTGCCGCTGCGATGATTGGGATCCGTCAATACATATTTCCCTCCAAAGCTCATCACCTCGTCGGCAATACGCACATCGTCGGTGGCCACCACTACATCATCCAACTTCGCCTTCCAGGCTTGCTCACACACACGACGAATCATCGTCTTCCCTTGTATCAAAGCCAAAGGCTTACCGGGAAAACGCGTTGACGCATATCTGGCGGGTATGATTCCTACAACTCTCATTTTTAAAACAAGCCATTCAGCGAGCCTTCAATTCGGTCGACGATGGTACTGAGATCTTCTGGGTTTTCAAGCTCGAGGTCATCGGTATCCACAATCAGCAATTTGCCATCATTGTAATGGCTTATCCATTCCTCATAACGTTCGTTGAGGTTGGTCAAGTAACTGATGCTGATTGACTGTTCAAATTCGCGGTTGCGCTTTGCAATATGGCGAATCAGCGTGGGCACGGAAGCTCTAAGATAGATCAACAAGTCTGGTGGTTGCAGAAACTTGGTCATCAGTTCGAACAGCGACTGGTAGTTTTCATAATCACGGGTTTCCATCAGCCCCATGGAATAGAGGTTGGCTGCAAAAATATGAGCGTCCTCGTAGATGGTACGGTCTTGTATGACATCTTCGCCACTGTTACGGATATCCATTACCTGTCGGAAACGGCTGTTGAGGAAAAATATCTGAATGTTGAACGACCAGCGCTGCATGTCTTCGTAAAAGCTGTCCAAATAGGGATTATGCTCCACCTCCTCAAAATGAGGCGTCCAATTAAAATGCTTGGCCAATAGACGAGTCAATGTCGTTTTACCAGATCCTATGTTTCCTGCTATTGCAATATGCATATCGCTTTTGTTTTAAGGTGAAATGAAGTTGCTAAAATAAAGAAAAGTCAGGAAAGAACCCCTATTTTTTTTGAAAAAAGAGCATTTCTTTGTTTCTCAACAATTTACGAACCTTTCTTATTTAGGAGCCTTAAGCAAAAGAAAAATACCCAAAACGCAGAAAATGAGATTGGGGATCCAGGCGGCCAAGAAGGGAGACAACTCCCCGGAGATGGCAAACGTCTTCGATATCTGCATGAACAAGATATAAGAAAAGGCAATGGCTATGCCAATTCCAAGATGCATACCTATACCTCCCCTTATCTTACGGCTCGACAAGGCGGCTCCGATAAGGGTCAAGATCAGGATGGCAGCAGGTGAGGCCATGCGTTGATTCATCTCTACCTGATAGGCTTTTACGCCTTCAGAACCTTTGGCTTTCATGCGTTGGATATGATCTCGAAGTTCAAAAAAATCCATTTCTTCAAAATCCTCTTTCATCTTGTAAAAGTCTGTCGGAAGTAGATTCAAGACTGTATCGAGATACCTCCCCTGAACGATGGATTCCTCTCCTCCTTCGATATAACGAAACGTGTAAGGATCGATGCGCCAATGGTTGGGCGCAAGAGTATCGTGATATAATATATCGCCAACTGCCTTAAACTTCAACTCGGTGCCATCATATTTCTCCCAACTAAACCTATAGCCAAGGTCTTTCTTGATATGATAGGTCTCAACATAGACAAACTCATCTTTTGCAACTTGTATGTGAATGTTACGCCCTCCACTTTGAGTGAGTTGCTCCATATACTCATCTTTAAATTGTCTTCTAATCTCATTAGTATTGGGAATCAAGAAGTTACTCAAATACAAGGACAACATGGCCAAAGTCAAAGCCGCCAATATATAGGGATAGAGGAGCCGCCAGAAACTGACACCGCTACTCAAAATGGCGATGATTTCGGTATGGATGGCCATCTTTGAGGTGAAAAACACCACAGCAATGAAAGTAAAAAGATAGATGTAAAGATTTATATAATAAGGGATTGACATGACATAGTAATTCAGCAGAACCTTTTGCCACGGGGCATTATGCCGCAGAAAACTATCAATGTTTTCAGACAAGTCTATGATGATCACGATAAGGATAAGCATCGTGATGGCAAAGAAAAAGGTGCCGATAAACTTCTTGAAAATATATCTGTCAATCTTTTTCATCTACAATCGTTTGGTAACCTTAGCCAGGGTGAGATCCCTCCAATTGGTGAAATCGCCTTCGATGATATGCTTACGTGCCTCACGAACCAGCCAAAGATAAAACGCAATGTTGTGAAGGCTGGCAATCATAGGGCCAAGTATCTCACCCGCCACAAAAAGATGACGCAAATAAGCTCTAGAATATTGTGCATCTACAAAAGTATCGCCGTTGGGGTCGACAGGAGAAAAATCATACTTCCACTTTTCGTTTTTCAAGTTGATGATGCCTTCCGATGTAAAAATCATCCCATTACGTCCATTCCGTGTTGGCATGACACAATCAAACATATCGACGCCGCGCGAGATACCTTCCAAGATATTGGCCGGTGTGCCAACGCCCATCAAATAGCGAGGCTTGTCCTTGGGCAAAATGGAATTGACCAGTTCGATCATTTCATACATCTTCTCAGTCGGTTCTCCGACCGCCAGTCCTCCAATAGCATTGCCATCGGCGCCTTTGGAGGCGATATACTCCGCAGAGCGTTCGCGCAAATCACGATACACACACCCTTGAACGATGGGAAACAAGGCTTGCTCATAACCATACTTAGGTCCTGTGGCATTGAAGCGTTCGACACAACGGTCAAGCCAGCGATGGGTAAGCTCCATGGATTGTTTGGCGTAATTGTAATCAGCCGTCCCAGGGGTACATTCATCGAATGCCATCATGATGTCGGCACCTATACTGCGCTCAATGTCCATAACCTTTTCAGGCGTAAAGAGATGGCGCGACCCGTCGATATGAGATTGGAAGGTCACCCCTTCCTCCTTCATCTTACGAATTCCAGTAAGCGAGAACACTTGAAAGCCACCGCTATCCGTAAGAATAGGCCTGTCCCAACCATTGAACTTATGAAGTCCCCCGGCAGCTTCAAGCACATCCAGACCCGGCCTCAAATAGAGATGGTAGGTATTGCCCAATATGATTTGGGCTTTCGCCTCTTCTCTCACATCACGAATATGGCATGCCTTCACCGTGCCAGCCGTACCGACCGGCATGAAAATAGGCGTCTCTATCGGCCCATGGCCAGTTTGAAGGACGCCCGCTCGGGCGGCGCTTTTGGGATCGTTGGCAGCAATGCTAAAACTCAACATGTTTTCTTATTTTTTGCAAAAATAATACATTTTTCAATACAATTTATCCGTGTCACATATCAACTATTTTTCTATCTTTGCAATCACTAATAATACAACAGCCGTGCATATCGTCTTTCACTATAACAGTTTAAGTTTCATTATATTAATCTGTTTCCTCTTTTGTTTGTTTCTTCAACTGCTCTATCATTGGGCTTTCTTTTCTCGTGTAGCTTTTTACAAGAAAAAGAATGCTGTAAAAACTGACAACGAGCTTGAACCTGTTTCTGTCGTCATATGTGCACGAGACGCCTATGAATATCTTGTTGACATCCTTTCGGCATTGTTGAATCAAGACTATCCTGACTATGAAATCGTCATTGTTAACGATTGTTCCGAGGACGAGACAGAAGAGTTCTTGAAGAACATTGAGCGTAAAGAGCCCAAAATCAAGGCCGTTCAGCTTCGTCAACATCTTAACTTCTTCAACGGCAAGAAGTTCCCGCTTTCCATGGGCATCAAATCAGCCTCCAATGATTTGTTGGTGCTTACGGATTGTAATTGCATGCCCAATAACGACCAATGGCTTCGTAGTGTTGTCGAATGTTACAAGACACATACTGAAGTGGTTATCGGCTATAGTCCTTATGTACGCCGCAAAACGTTGTTCAACAAACTCATCCGTTTTGACGCCTTGCGTCAGGGCATGTTCTACCTCTCTGCTGCTTTGAGCAAGCATCCCTACATGGGTGTTGGCAAGAATTTGTCGTATCGTAAAGAGTTGTTTTACAGAAACAAAGGTTTTACATCCCATTACACCACTTCTGTCGGCGACGACGACATCTTCATCAGCCAGGTAGCCACCAAGAAAAACACCGAGGTGCTGATCGATGCCAACAATATCATTACCACGGCAGCCCCCAACAATTTCAGGCTGTGGATGCGCCAGAAAAGCAGTCGTTATTCCACTTTCTCACATTACAAAATGGGCACCAAGGTGTCGCAATGTGTTTTCTTATGGTCGCAGTTTTTGTTCTATGCCTCGTTCATAGCTTTGTTTTGCATGCCTCCTGCCTTTAGTTCAACTTGGGGGTCGGTTGCTTATTACAGTATATTATTACTGTTGTTCCTGCTTCGCTATGGCACGCAACTGTTCATCTACCACAAAGCTTCTTTGAAGCTAGGAGAAAAAGGGCTTTTAAGCGGTCTGTTTTTCTACGACCTCTTCTTCACTTTCATGACTCCTTTGTTGCGGCTCATGGGAAGGATGAACATTGGGGTAGAGTGATAAAAAACACAATACAATAAAACAAGAAAGGCTATCTTTGGATAGCCTTTCTTCATTTAAACAGGAGTCTTTCCGTTAATTACTTCGCATAACTGACTGCTCTTGTCTCGCGGATCACAGTGATCTTGATTTGACCCGGATAGGTCATCTCCGTTTGGATCTGCTTGGACAAGTCGTAGGCGATACGGTCGGCATCGGCATCGGTCACCTTGTCGGCGCCCACGATCACGCGCAGCTCACGGCCTGCCTGAATGGCATATGTCTTGACAACGCCAGGATAAGACATGGCCATGTCTTCCAACTTGTTGAGACGTTGGATATAGGCCTCCACCACTTCACGGCGGGCACCAGGACGGGCGCCAGAGATGGCGTCACACACCTGAACGATCGGAGAAATCAAGTTGTCCATCTCGATTTCATCGTGGTGGGCGCCAACGGCGTTACAAACATCCGGTTTTTCCTTGTTTCTCTCTGCCACCTTCATACCCAAGATAGCATGTGGCAATTCATCTTCATTGTCGGCCACCTTACCGATGTCATGGAGCAAGCCAGCGCGCTTGGCGGTCTTGGGATTCAAACCAAGTTCAGCAGCCATCGTTGAGCACAACTTGGCGGTTTCGATAGAGTGCTGGAGCAGGTTCTGCCCATAGGAAGAACGGTACTTCATTCTGCCTATCATCTTAATCAAATCGGGGCTCATATTATGGATGCCTAAATCGATGACTGTGCGTTTGCCAGTCTCTATGATTTCCTGTTCCACTTGTTTCTCCACCTTATGCACAACTTCTTCGATACGAGCAGGGTGGATACGACCGTCGGTCACCAATTTCTGGAGCGACAGGCGGGCTATCTCGCGACGGACTGGATCGAAACCCGAAATCAAGATGGCATCTGGGCTGTCGTCGATGATGATTTCGACGCCTGTGAGGCTCTCAAGAGCACGGATGTTACGGCCTTCACGACCGATGATACGGCCTTTGATTTCATCGTTTTCGATGTTGAAGACGCTGACTGTATTCTCGATAGCTGTCTCGGCAGCGGTCCGTTGAATGGTCTCGATGACGATTTTCTTGGCCGTCTGATTGGCGCTCATCTTTGCATCCTCGGTGATCTCTTTAACATACACCATGGCTTGCGCCTTGGCGTCTTCCTTAATGAGTTCCACCAGCTGTTCTTTTGCCTCCTTCGCGGAAAGGCCAGAGATAGCCTCTAACTTTTGGGATTCCTCATTGTAGATGCGGTCGAGATCGGATTTCTTCTTGTTAAGGCTTTCCTGCTGCGCCTCAACCTTTTGCTGAGCAGCCTGCACTTCCTTGGCTTTCCGTTGAGCCTCTTCCATTTTCTGGCTAGCTTGTTGCTGCAGCTGACTGATTCTATTCTCTGTTTTTTGAAGTTCCCGCTTACGTTCGTTGCACGCCTTTTCGTGCTCGTCCTTCATTTGAAGAAACTTCTCTTTGGCTTGAAGGATACGTTCTTTCTTGATGACTTCGGCTTTTTCCTTGGCCTCTTCAAGCAAGGCTGTCTCTTCTTTGGTAACGGCTTTCTTCAGTAGGGTGGACGTGATAAGATAACCTACCGCAAGGCCCACGACCAAAGCAGCTGCGGCGATGATAATCCAAGTAGTGTTTGTGATACTGAGTAATAACATTTTAAACTCTGTTTTACCCGAATGCGATAAGAGAAAAAAGAAACTGCCTACCCAGAGGGATTGCGTAAACCCCAAATAATACGCTTGTGGTCACCGCGTTGCGCAAACGTCCACTGGCACCGAAGTGCTTCCCAAAGGGAATGAGGCCTGTTTTTACAGGGCGCGAGTAAACCGGTTGATGTGTTAATAGTGTTGAGTTTACCAAATGCGATAAGCAGGCAGTTTCAGATTTTCAAAGAGCATATCCAAGTCTACCTTGGACTATGATTGTTCGCTCAATAAGTCATTCAAATCGTTCAGCTTGCGTTCCAAATGTTGATCCTTAAAGGTCAATTCAGCATCAAGCTTGATCACTGAGGTGGCAAATTGCAATGCCGTCATCGACATCAAATCAAGAGCATCCTTGTAAGCGTAATGCTTGGCATAGTATTTCACTCTCTCATTGATGAGTTCCCCAGCTTTTCTAACCTTCTCTTCGTCAGCACGGGACACGGAAAGGCGGTAGCTTCTGTCCAACAGGGTGATATTAATCGTAATCTCATCCATTTTGCTGACATCCAATTATCTGAATTACTCTTTACTGTTCAAAATCGAAACGCACCTATCAATCTCCTTCACCAATTCCTTGATGAGCTTTCTTCCTTCTTCTATCTCTTCCTCGTTGTCGAGTGCGTTAACAATTGTACTTTTATTTATTTTATTCTGCAACTCCTCTGTGGACTGGCGCAAGACCCGATTCTCATTTTCAAGTGCCGCGTTTTCTTCCACAAGACGTCGATTTTCAACAGCTAACTCGTTTTTTGCATCCAATAATCTCCTCAATTTCAATTCGATCTCGGATACTATGATGCTTAAATCAGCCATTTATTAACGACAATTTGGAATTGTGCCACAAAAATACGGAATTAAGTAATACTCTGCCCGTTTTTTGAAAAAAAAATCCACGTTTTTCCAATAATAGCAGGAAAAAGCCTACTTTTATCGCTCCAAAACCAGCAAACACATGAGAAAAATCGCTTTTATGATCGCCCTAATCACAGTTTTAGCTTCTTGTTCCACAAAAGAAACCACTCTGACCATCATCGAAACCACTGATACTCACGGCCGTTACGATGAGTTTGCCAACGATGCCTACACCCTCAAGAAGATGAAAGCCGAACTAGGCGACCGGCTTATCCTGTTGGACAACGGCGACGACATGCAAGGCACGCCGTTCCAATATTGCTCCAACCAAGACGACGAGCATCCCAACCTGGTCTCCGAAGTGTTGAATTATTTCCCCTATGACGCTGCTTGCGTGGGCAACCACGACGTTGAAGCAGGCCGCAAGGTGTTCGACCGCGTATATTCTGAGACCAAGGTGCCCGTGCTGGCTGCCAACGTCATTGATGAAACCACAGGCGAGCCCTATTTCACACCTTATATTCTCCTCGAGCGCGATGGCTATACAATCGCCGTGCTCGGTCTGCTGACACCTTACGTAGTCACTTGGGTACCAGACAGATTGCGTCTAGGCCTGCGTTTCGACCAACTTGAAGCCGCTGCCGAAAAATGGGTGAAGCTCATCAGGGAGAAAGAACACCCCGACCTGATGATAGGCTTGTTCCACTCGGGATGGGAGCCCATGGCACAAAACCTGCCTGAAGACCATCCGCTTGGACGTGAGAATGCCGTGAAATGGGTGGCCGAGCACATCTCCGGCTTCGACCTTATCTACTACGGCCACGACCACCGCGCTCGTGCCGAGAAGCTGACGAACCCCAACGGAGAGCCCGTGTATGTGCTCAACTCAGGCTGCCGCGGTCAAGGATTGGCCAAGGCTGAAGTGACGCTGAAGAAAGGAAAGAAGCCCAAAATCAGCATCGAGCTCATGCCCACCGACAACGAAGAAAAAGACGAAGCCTTCCTCGCCATGCTCCAGCCCTACCTCGACCGTGCAGAGGCATACCAAAACAAAGAGGTGGCCGAGCTGCCCGTCAGCATCAGCAGCGACGAGGTCTTCAACGGCCCTTGCCTCTGGGTCGACGAGATCCACCGTTGCCAGATGGAGACCGTCGAAGCCGAAGGCATCCATGCCGACATCTCGATGGCGGCTCCGCTCAGCGGCGGCAAGACCATCGAAGCGGGGATGCTGAAAGTCAAGGACTTCTTCACCTGGTACCCCTTCGAAAACTCACTGGCCGTCATGGCCTTGACAGGCAAGGAAGTGAAAGACTTCCTCGAATACGCCTACGAGATGAAGAACCCCATCTATAACTTCGACTGCGCTGCAGGTATCCGCTACGAGGTGACTGACAAGAACCCCATGGGCGAACGCATCAACATCGTCGGCATGGCAGACGGAACGCCCTTCGACATGGAGAAGACATACAACGTGGTGATGAACTCCTACCGCTCGATGGGTGGCGGCAACCACCTCATCAATGGCATCGGCTGGGCACAGGAAGAGATCAAGGACCATGTGGTCTGGCAGAGCGACCGCGACTTGCGCTCCCTCTTCATCGACTGGGCCTCAAAGAAAGGTGTGCTTGACAAGGAACCTTTGAACTGTTGGAAGATTAAATGAGAGAAGAATTCCTATACTACATTTGGGAGAATCGCCTGACCGACAAGGGCTTGAAGACCGCGGAAGGCGAAGCGGTAGAGGTGGTGGCGACGGGTTACCGCAACACCGACTCGGGTCCCGACTTCCTTGAAGCCAAAATCCAAATCGGCGACAAACTTTGGGCTGGGCATGTGGAGATCCATGTGAAGACCAGCGACTGGAACCGCCATGGACACCAGTCCGACAAAGCCTACAAAAACGTCATCCTGCATGTGGTATACGAAGACGACCTACAAGTCAACGACATCCCTACCTTGGAGCTGAAAGGGCACTTCGACGAAAGCCTATTTGCACAATACCAAAAACTTATCGCCACCAAGACTTGGATCCCCTGTGAAAAAAGCATCGCCAAAGTGCCGGTTTTCACCCGTCTTTCTTGGCTCGACCGCATGGCCGTAGAGCGCTTGGAGAGCAAGTTGGGCACTGTCACCAAGCTATTGGAAGCCAACCAATTCGACTGGGAGGATGCACTCTACAAACTGCTCATGCGCTATTTCGGCCTGAAAGTCAACAATGAAGCTTTTGAGTATTTAGCCAACATCTTGCCTTTCAAGACCTTGCTAAAACATGCCGACAACCTTCTTCAGGTCGAAGCCATGCTTATGGGTTGCGCGGGGTTCCTCGAAGACGACTTCACGGAGGAATATCCCCTGCTGCTCAAGCGTGAGTATAGTGTGATGAAGGCCAAGTTCAACCTGCTGACCATGCCAGCCGAGAGGTGGCGGTTCATGCGCATGCGACCCTCAAATTTCCCTACAATTCGTCTGGCACAAATGGCGCAATTGATTCACAAAAACGGGACATTGTTCTCAAAAATCAAGGCGGCGAAAGACACCGCCGAAGCCAAAGCTCTTTTTGACGTGGCGGCTTCGGAGTATTGGGAAACACATTGGCGGTTTGGCATTTCAGCCGAATCGAAACCGAAACATCTAGGTGAAACAACGGCTGATGTATTGATTATCAACGCAGTAGCACCATTATTGTTTTGCTACGGCAAGCTCCATAAAGACGAATCGGTGTGCGAGACCGCGTTACAATTCCTGGAAGACACTGAGGCCGAGGACAATGCCATCATCAGGCATTACGCCTCCTACGGCATCACGGCAGAAAATGCCATGCAAACTCAGGCTTTGTTGCATCTTTATTCCTATTTTTGCAAGCGGAAACGGTGTCTCGAATGCCGTTTCGGAAATGTTTTGTTATACAAAATCAACCAAATATCATGAAGAAACCAATTTTTACCCTTCTCTTGGCCTTTTGCTTTAGTGCTTTGTTTGGCCAATCCAACCATCTTCAGCATGTCATCGTGATGATGGCGGAACGTTACGACGACAATCAATTGTCGCAAAAGACTGCCTTGATGACCAAGGAGCAACGCCGCGACTTCGTTATCGCCGAACGGAAGGCATTTTGTCTAGCCTCACAAGCCCAAGTGCTTGATTTCCTTGAAGGTTATAAGAGCACCAATATGGTCAGCGACCTGAAAACCTTCTGGTCGTTCAATGGTTTTAGCTGCTCGGCCAGCGCCGAAGTCATCGCACAACTCGCCCAGCGCAAGGATGTTGCCATGATTATCCCCGACGAGATGCGTCAGATGATTCCTCAAAACGAGATGAGGGGCTCTGCCAACACAAGAGCCAACGCCTGGCATGTCGACAAGATCAACGCGCCTGCAGTATGGAACTACAACGGCACGGGCTATACGGGCAACGGCGTCATTATCGGCCACATCGACACGGGCGTCAACTACAACCATATCGACATTGCCAACAGCATGTGGGACGGCGGCAGCCAGTTCCCTCACCACGGCTATGACATCTTCTATCAAGACAACGACCCCATGGACGACGATGGTCACGGCACCCACACCGCAGGCATCTTGGCGGGACAAGGCACGGCAGGCACCCAAACGGGCATTGCCCCAGGAGCCAAAATTATGTCCATCAAAGTTTTGGGTGAAGATGGTCAAGGCGAAGCCACCCACCTCATCCAAGGTGTTGAGTTTGCCTTGGAACACGGTGCACACATCCTCAGCCTCTCACTCAGCGATGTAGGTGCCGGTCCTTGCTACTACTACCGTGACGTCTTCACCACCTGCCTCGAGGCGGGCGTGGCGGCTGCCGTGGCTTGCGGCAACGAAGGTCAAACACAATACACCTTCCCTGTTCCCTTCAATATCAGCGCCCCTGGCAACTGTCCTCCAGCATGGCTCCACCCCGACCAAAGGAACCTCATCGAAGGCGGCTTGACCTCCGTCATCAGCGTGGGTGCCACCGACTCCAACGACGAGCACTGTGGTTTTTCCTCCGTCGGCCCCACAACTTGGGCTGCAGGTGCCAATGTCGGTAACTACAACGACTACCCCTACGAAAACGGTGACGTCAACCAACCTGGCTTGATTCGCCCCGACATCTCGGCTCCTGGTGCCAACATCACCTCGCTGAACTCCCTGACCACCAACGGCTACACTGAGATGGACGGCACCTCGATGGCTACGCCCTGCGTGGCTGGTGTGTTGGCTATGCTGCTTGAGGCCAATCCCGAATTAAGTCCAGCTGAACTGGATTCCATCATCGAGCTCACCTCGGTGCGCGTCGGCAACACCATGAAAAGCAACCGCGTAGGCTCGGGTCGTATCGACGCCTTGGCCGCCATGAATGCCTTGTTCCACCACGGCCCGACCAACCTCAACGCCGACTTCGACGGCGAACAAGTCGTCCTCAACTGGACAGCCGCACCCGAAGGCATCTCCTACGACGTCTATCGCGACGGCATGCGCATCGCCAACAGCTTGACGGCGACCACCTATACCGACCACATCAGCTATGCGGGCTCCTATACATATTATATTATCGCCCATCTGGAAAACGACATGACCTCGCTCCCCTCCAATTACGTCACCTTGACGAAGGCTGTCGAGATTGAGGCCGAAGTCATCAACAATATGCGTGTCTCCTTGTCGTGGAACATGCCTGCAGGTATTTATGACGGCTTCGAGTCGGGCGACTTCTACCAAAATATGTGGATCAACGACGCCACCAGCCCTTGGGTCATCACCACCACGCAACCCAATACAGGCACCTATTGCGCCAAGTCGACCAACACGGGTATGTTCTCCAACAGTAAGATCTCGTTAGCGGTCAACCTGCCCACCTCGTGCGTGGTAAGCTATTATGCCCGTGTCAGTTGCTTCCCGCTCAATGGCTGCGGCTTCTTCATCGACAACGTACAGTATGGCGAGACCTTGAAAGACGAAGTGCCGTGGACACGCTACACCGTGGCCATCGGTCCCGGCAACCACATCCTGGAATGGAAATACGCCAACCAACTCGCTGAGGGCGAATACGATAACGCCTTCTATATCGACGACATCACCGTGGGCAACACCTACAGCATCTACCGCGCCAACTGCGATGGAAGCAATGCCGAGCTGATCGCTTCAAACGTCGCCGACGCCCATTACGTAGATTATGGTTGGGATGCCTTGCCGATTGGACAATACAAATACGGCATCAGCACCGATGGTGGAAACACTATTTCTTGGTCGGAATGTTTGGACAAGGATGTGATGACCGTGGATGAACAAGATGGCTTAGAAGCCACCATCTATCCCAACCCTGCCAACAATCAATTGACCATAGCCTGTGTCGGCATGAAGCACATCACCCTCATCTCGGTGACGGGCGATACGCTTTATGATGCTGAAGTTGATGCCGACAAAGTTGTCATGTCTCTCAACGAGTATCCTTCTGGAATGTATTTCGTTAGGATACAGAACGATGAAGGGATAGTGACAAAGAAGTTTACTATTGCAAAGTAGCATTCTCTTACGCGCATCACAATTCCAAAAACTTCCTCGGATGATAAGCGAATATCCAAGGACGGTTGCTGAGAAAACCGTTGTAAACCACATTCCCTTCCTTATTGATATAGGTCACATGCGGGAAGGCGTTGAAGCCCAAATCCTGCATCACTTGCTTGCTATCCAAGGCTTTGGCCCAAGTAAAGGCCGACTCCCTACTTGTCTCGCTTGCATAAAAGGCTGAATCGCTGGCTTCATCGAAAGAGATGAAAGCTGCGATGAACACCTTGGTCGTATCGCCTTCGTATTGGGCGGCCAACTCGGAAAAACGTGGCAATTCTTTGTGACAATTCGCGCAATGCGACGACCAGAAAAACAAAGCCACATTCTTTCCTCGCAGGCTGGTTTCGGTAAGCACATCACCTTCTTTCGTGACAAAAGAATATGAAAATGGGAAGGGAGTCTCCACCTTGCTATGATACTCATTGGCAACAAGATACGTAAACAAATTCGTGGCCAGCAAAAATGACAAAGGCAACGACAATAACATAAAAACAACAAGCATCACAGCCCTGCTTTTCGATGAAATGGACAAAGACCGTAGCAACATAACTACCAATAGCGACACTACCAGCACAATCAAACGAGGAGCTACCAAGGGGAAATAGCCTGTAACATGGGTCAGCAAGATGGGCAACATGAAAATGACCAGTTGGATCCATCTCTGCTTGGTTGTGGTATTCCGCGTGACATAGTAAAAAGCTGGTAATGTGGTAAATGCAATAGCCATGACAATAGCATTATTGCCCCATTTACCAACCAATATGAAAGCCAAAAAAGGTAAAAAGCCTAAATAAAGCGTTTCCTTGTAGATTTCTTTGATGGGCAAACGGCGGATGATAAGGACCAAAACGTATGGCACGAATAAACAAGCCAACAAAATACCCACAAACTGCCATGTCCCTTGATTAACATTGAATTTCACAAACGAGGCCACCGTGACCAACACCCACAAAACCAACACATAAAGCCAAGTGTACTTCATCCGTTTGGGAAACAAAGCTTCCGAGAGAGCAAAACACATTCCCGCACCCAGAGTGATATTCATCAAGTCGCTTCCCCCTTCGTCAATGAATACGGACAAAATTGAGGCCAATCCCAACAAGACCCCGACCAGCATTAAACCAATTCGAAAAGCTTTGTTTTTGTCTTCCATACACTTAAGTTTGTGATATAACCAACCGGTTTGCATGATTATTGTTTATCGCATCGATTTTTTCCTTATTATTGCAGATTATTGTCAAAAACAAAGCACATCAAATATGGAAAACGACCAATTCAAACTGCCCGAGAACGCGCAACGCGAACTGAAGCCGGGCGAAGAGTACGAGCCCATACTCTCGAAAAACAAGAAGTACCAGGAAGTTACGGTATGGTCGGTCTGCATCGGCCTGCTGATGACCATCCTGTTTTCGGCTGCCGCCGCCTACCTCGGCCTGAAGGTCGGGCAGGTGTTTGAAGCCGCCATCCCAATCGCCATTATCGCCATCGGACTGACGGGACTGGCCCGCAAAAACGACGCACTTTCGCAAAACGTCATCATCCAAAGCATCGGTGGATGCTCTGGCGGTGTGGTGGCTGGTGCCATCTTCACCTTGCCCGCTCTCTACATCTTGCAAGGCAAGGGCTACCACATCGAAATCAACTTCTGGCAGGTGTTCATCGCCTCCTTATTAGGCGGCATCCTGGGCATCCTGTTCCTCATCCCTTTCCGCAAATACTTCGTCAAGGAGCAACACGGCAAGTTCCCCTTCCCCGAAGCCACGGCAACAACCCAGGTGCTGGTTAGCGGACAAAAGAAGGGCAAGGACTCTTTATTGCTGGTTATCAGCGGCTTGATTGGCGGTTTGTACGACTTCATCGTTTCCACCTTCGGCTGGTGGTCGGAGACACTCACCACCCGCATGATGGGTTGGGGTGCTGCCTTGGCCGACAAAGCCAAACTGATGTTTAAGGTGAACACGGGTGCCGCCGTGCTCGGCTTGGGTTACATCATAGGCCTGAAATACGCTTTCATCATCTGCTGCGGCTCCATGTTGGTATGGTTCATCATCATCCCGGGCATGAACCTCATCTGGGGCGACCAAATCGTTGACCTGATGAACGCTGGCATCACCGCCACCATTGGTTCGATGGCACCTGAAGAAATCTTCAAGAACTATGCACGTCACATTGGCATCGGAGGCATCGCCATGGCGGGTGTCATCAGCATCATCAAGTCGTGGGGCGTGATTAAGTCGTCAGTCGGCCTCGCCGCCAACGAGTTCAAGGGCAAGAAAGCCTCGGTGGAAACTGTCGAACGCACGCAACAAGATATCCCCATGAAGACCATCGTCATCGGCATCGTGGCCGTGCTCATCGTCACCTTCCTGTTCTTCTGGTTCGGTGTGGTGCACAACGTATGGCACGCCTTGATCGGCATCTTGGTTGTGGCCGTCATCGCCTTCCTGTTTACGACGGTGGCCGCCAATGCCATCGCCATCGTGGGCAGCAACCCCGTGAGTGGCATGACGCTGATGACTTTGATATTGGCCTCGTTGGTAATGGTCGCTGCTGGACTGAGCGGTCCCGATGGCATGACCGCCACCTTGATTATCGGCGGCGTGGTCTGTACGGCATTGGCCGTGGCAGGGGCCTTCATCACCGACCTGAAAGTAGGTTACTGGATTGGCACGACACCCAAGAAACAAGAGATCTGGAAGTTCGTCGGCGTGGCCGTGGCCGCTGCCACCGTCGCTGGCGTCATCATGATTTTGAACAAGGCATACGGCTTCGTGGGCGACGGAGCCTTGGTCGCACCACAAGCCAACGCCATGAGTGCCGTCATCGAGCCTATGATGTCGGGCGGTAGCGCCCCGTGGCTGCTCTACGGCATCGGTGCCGCCATCGCCTTGATCCTCAACTTCTGCAAGATCCCAGCCCTGCCCTTTGCCTTGGGTATGTTCATCCCTATCGACCTCAACGTGCCGCTACTCATCGGTGGCGCCATCTCGTGGTTCGTGAGCACCCGCAGCAAGGACCAAAAACTCAACGATGCCCGCTACAACCGCGGCACCCTCATCGCCTCGGGCTTCATCGCCGGTGGCGCCTTGATGGGTGTGGTGAGCGCCATCCTCAAGTTCTGCAATGTGGATGCCGTGGCCAAGACCGCCGAAGGTACGCCGTTTACCGAGCTACCCGTGGCCGGCCTCATCGCCTTGGTGATGTACATCGCCATCATCGTCTACATGATTTGGGACTCGAAGCGAGCCAAAGTCGAAGAAGAATAAAAAAGTTGTACCTTTGCGCCACAATTTAAGAACACTGTGGCAAGCATAAAGTACCAACCTTATAAAGCTGATGCCCACATCGACGCGATAGTCAAGACTTTGCGCGATGGAGGGCATTTGCTTTGTTCCAATTTGGCGGCCTCGTCGAAGGCCTTTGTCGTGGAGGAAACCTTCCGACAGATAGGCGGCCAGCACCTCATTGTCTGCGCCGACAAGGAAGACGCAGCCTATTTTTATAACGACCTCGAGAGCCTTCTCGGCGAGCGCGGCATGGACTACAGCAAGAAGCAGGTGCTCTTCTACCCCACCTCCTACAAACGTCCCTACGAGCCTGAGAAGCCCGACAACACCTATATCCTCTCGCGTACCGAGGTGCTGCAACGCGTCTCCACCTCCGAGCGCAAGACTTTGATCGTCAGTTATCCAGAGGCATTGAGTGAGAAGGTCTTCACACGTAAGCTCTTAGCCAAGAACACCTTCAAAATCAAGGTGGGTGACAAAATCAACCTCGATTTTCTCACCGACTTGCTCTACGACTACGAGTTTGAGAATGTCGATTTCGTGGTGGAACCGGGACAGTTTGCCATTCGTGGCGGATTGGTGGATGTGTTTTCTTTCGCCAACGACTACCCGTATCGTATCGAGTTCTTCGGAGACGAAGTCGACAGCATCCGCAGCTTCAACATCGCCGACCAACTCTCTATTGAGCAGCTGAAACAAATTGTGTTGTTGCCCAACATGCAGGAACGCGCCTTCATCGAGGACCGCGAAGCCATCCTGCAATACCTGCCCGACACCACCACCGTGTGGCTCACCGACATGGCCTTCTTCGCCACGCAGGTCGACAAAGAATACGACCGCGCTGTGGAAGCCTTCGAGAAGATGCAAGAACAAGACGAAGAAGTGAAGGCTTTGAAACCTGGGCAGTTGTTCAGCAAGTCGGATGAATTGCTTTCGAACCTTATAAAGCACCCCACGGTTGAGTTTGGCGTTTCCAGCAAACTCCCAACTGAACAACTGAACAACTCCCAACTGACAACTGTCACGTTCCATACCAAGCCTCAGCCTATCTTCAGCAAAAACTTCAACTTGCTCATCGACGACATTGCCGAGCATAAGGAGGAAGGCTACCGCGTCATCGTGTTCTCCGAAAGCAGTAAACAACTCTCTCGTATCCAGGCGATTCTGAACGATATCAACCATAACGAGGAGAGCCATCGCGACTTCGAGACCGAGACCATCGCCATCCACGGTGGCTTCATCGACGAAGACCTGAAGGTGTGTTGCTACACCGACCACCAAATCTTTGAGCGTTACCACCGCTTCCACCTGCGCGACAACTTCTCGACCAAGCAGGCCATCACGCTGAAAGACCTCTACGAGCTGAAGCCCGGTGACTATGTCACCCACATCGACCACGGCATCGGGCGCTTCGACGGCTTGGAGACCATTGATAACAATGGCAAACAACAGGAGGCCATCCGCCTGATATACAACAACGGTGACCTGCTCTATGTGAGCATCCACTCGCTGCACCGCATTGCCAAATACAGCAGCAAGGACGGCACCGAGCCCAAGCTCAGCACCTTAGGCAGTGGAGCGCCGAACGCAAACGCACACCTGGCTTTAAGTTCTCGCCCGACAACTACCTACAAAACGAATTGGAAGCATCGTTCATCTACGAGGACACCCCCGACCAGCTGAAAGCCACCAACGACGTGAAACGCGACATGGAGAGCGAGAACCCCATGGACCGTCTCGTGTGCGGCGATGTCGGCTTCGGCAAGACCGAGGTGGCCATGCGCGCCGCCTTCAAGGCCTGCTGCGACTCGAAACAGGTGGCTGTGCTGGTTCCGACTACGGTACTCGCTTTGCAACACTACCACACCTTCACTGAACGCTTCGACGGCTTCCCCGTCACCATCGAATACCTCAACCGTTTCAAAACCGCCAAGCAACAAAACGAAATCCTGAAACGCCTCGAGAAAGGCGAAATCGACATCATCATCGGGACGCACCGCCTCACGGGAAAAGATGTGAAGTTCAAGGACTTGGGCCTGCTCGTCATCGACGAGGAACAGAAATTCGGCGTGGCCGTGAAGGAGAAACTGAAAGAGATGAAGGCCAACGTCGACACCTTGACCTTGACCGCCACGCCTATCCCAAGAACCCTGCAGTTCTCCATGATGGGCGCCCGCGACCTCAGCGTCATCACCACCCCGCCGCCCAACCGCTATCCCGTGCAGACCGAGTTGCGTGGCTTCGACGGCGAACTCATCCGCGACGCCATCCAGTTTGAACTGGCCCGCAACGGACAGGTATTTTTCATCCACAACCGCATCCAGAACATTATGGACGTGCACGACTTCATCCTGAAGTACGTGCCAGGCGTGCGCATCGCCGTGGCCCACGGCCAGATGGAAGGCTCGAAGCTTGAGGATATCATGCTGGGCTTCATCAACGGCGACTACGATGTGCTGCTCTGCACCACCATTGTAGAGAGCGGTCTTGATATCCCGAATGCCAACACCATCATCATCAACGACGCACACCGTTATGGCCTCAGCGACCTGCACCAGCTGCGTGGGCGCGTGGGCCGTTCCAATAAAAAAGCCTTCTGCTACCTGCTGACGCCTCCGCTCAACACCTTGACCCAAGAGGCTCAAAAACGTCTCCGCGCCTTGGAGGAGTTCTCCGACCTCGGCGAAGGCATCAACATCGCCATGCGCGACTTGGACATCCGTGGCGCAGGCAATATCCTCGGTGCCGAACAGAGCGGTTTCATCAACGACATCGGCTTCGAGACCTATCACAAGATCCTCGACGAGGCCATTCTCGAGTTGAAAGAGACTGAGTTTCAGGATATCTTTGAAAAGGAAGAAGAGAAATCGTATGTCGCCGACTGCACCATCGAGACCGACATGGAGGTGCGCTTCCCCGCCGATTACATCAACTCGACGCAGGAGCGCGTCAGCCTTTACAGCGAACTCGACCGCACCAAGACCGAGGAGAGCCTGATGAAGTTCACCGACCAACTCATCGACCGCTTCGGTCCTATCCCCAAGCAGGTCAACGACCTATTGAATACAGTACGTCTACGCTGGATCGCAAAGGACCTTGGCTTCGAAAAGATCTTGTTGCGTCACCACAACATGACGGCCTATTTCGTCAGCAACCAGGCCTCGAAATACTACGAAAGCAGCACTTACATGCAAATCATGCAGTACATCATGAACCATCCGAAGCGCACTGCACTCAAGGAGGTCAACGACAAGCTACAATTGACCGTCAAGGAGGTGGAAACAGTGACACAGGCGCTGGACTTGCTGAGAGAGATACAAAACGTCAATTGAAAAACAATTTGACAATACGGATGGCATATAAAACTATTTATTCTTTCTCCCAGAAATCTGCGCCCTTTGCGTCGATTTCCTTCGGGTCGAAGACGGGTTCCTTGCCTTCTTTCTTCTGGCGTTCGTATGACTTCAATGCCTTGAACGCCTTGGGCGAGAGCAACAGGATGACTATGATATTCACCCAAGCCATGGTGCCCACACCGATATCGCCGAGGTCCCACATGGCCTTAGCCTCATAGAGTGAGCCGAAGAACACCATGCCTACCACGCCAAGACGCAGCACCCATATCAGGACATGCTCTTTTTTGCCCTTGCCGAAGAGATAGACGAGATTTGTCTCGGCATAGTAATAGTATGCCATAATGGTCGTGAAGGCAAAGAAAAACAAAGCCACTGAGACGATGATGCCGCCCCAGTTGGCGCCCAAGAAAGTACCTAAGGCTGCCGATGTGTAATTAACGCCTGGTGCACCCAGATCCACGCCTTCGGCAGCGACGAGGATATTGCCTGCGCCATCGAAGACGTTGTAGGTCTTACAGGCCAAGATCATCACGGCGGTAGCCGTGCATACCAATAAGGTGTCGATATACACAGAGAAGGCCTGCACCAGTCCCTGCTTGACAGGATGCGACACCTTGGCTGCGCCCGCCACGATAGCGCCCGTGCCTTGTCCCGCCTCGTTGCTATAGATGCCACGCTTCACGCCCCAGGCTATGGTACTGCCCAAGATGCCACCCAAGGCCTCCTTCATACCAAAAGCGCTGTGAATCATATCCATAAAGGCGTGAGGCACCTCGGTGATATGGAAGGCCAACACCACGATGGAGAGCAACACATAGAGGACAGCCATAAACGGCGCCACAATCTGTGCCACGTTGGCAATACGTTTCACGCCTCCCATCACCACCAAGCCAATCAGCAGGGCGACGGCGGCACCGACCCAGGCTGGATCGACATGCAGCGTGTTGGAGAATGAGATGGCGATGCCGTTAGACTGCACTGGAGGCAGGAACCAGCCGCACGCCAAGACCGAAATGACAGCGAAGAAAACCGCCAACCACTTGCATTTCAAGCCTTTCTCGATGTAATAGGCTGGACCGCCACGGAACTGCCCCTTATGTTCTTCCTTATAGATCTGTGCCAAGGTAGCCTCGGAGAAGGCCGAGCCTGCACCCAGGAAGGCGATGATCCACATCCAGACGATGGCACCCGGTCCGCCATAGCCGATGGCCGTAGCTACGCCCACGATGTTGCCCGTGCCCACACGCCCTGAGAGGGCCATGGAGAACGCCTGAAAAGAGGTGATGCCTGTCTTCTGTGACTTATCAGTGGAAAAGAGCAGCCGTGCCATCTCACCGAAACGGCGTACCTGCACGAAGCGTGTGCCGACGGAGAAATAGAGTCCCGCCAAGAGGCAGATGGCCACCAAGGCCGGACTCCACACGTAGCCGCTGATTGTGCTTATGAGTTGTTCCATATAACCCTGTTTTGAAGGGTCAAAGATAGGGTTTTTTATCACAAAACCCGCAAAACAGGCAAAAACTTACCTCGTCAAGCAAGCATCCAGATCCTTCACCAGGGCGTCCTTGTCCAGGTGCTGGCCGATGAAGACGAGCTTCTGCATGCGATCACCGTAGGTGTCGTCCCAATCGCGGCGGAGGGTGGGCTCGCGGTCCATCATCATGGCCAACTCGTTGGCGGGCATGGTGGCGAACCACAGACCAGCGTCGCGCAGCTGCACCTGCTTACCCGCCTGCTCGAAGATGTAGCAGTTGTCCATCTCGTTCTTGAAGTAGCAAATTCCCTTCACGCGGATGACGTTCTTCGGCATCTTACGCGCCACAAACTCATCGAAACGCGCCATATTGAACGGCTCGCGACGGTAATACACAAAGGTGCCTATGCCGTATTCCTCCACCTCACCGCCTTCGTGGTCGTGGTGATGATGGTGGTGATGGCCATGCTCCTCTTCCTCGTCGTCATCATGGTCGTGATGATGGTGATGATGCTCGTGTTCGTCGTCGTCATCATCGTCGTCATCATGATGATGCTCTTCCTCCTCCACAGCGCCTTCCACTTCCTTGATCCAAGTGGCAGATGTAGCCACCTTGTCGAAGTCGAACATATGGGTATTGAGGATCTTGTCGAAGTCGACGTCGCCATAGTCGCAAGTGATGATTTCAGCGGTAGGCTGCAAGGCACGGATGATGCTCTTCACACGACCCAACTCCTCGGGCGTGACCTCTGAAGCCTTGTTGAGCAAGATGATGTTGCAGAACTCAATCTGCTGGATGACAAGGCTCTCCAAGTCATCCTCAGCGAGATTCTTCTTCATCAGGTCATCGCCACAGCCGAACTCGCTCTGCATGCGCAGCGCGTCGACTACGGTCACGATGCAGTCAAGAATCGGGATACCGTCCTTGGTGAGTTGCCAAGCCATGTCGGGGAACGAACAAATCGTCTGGGCGATGGGCTCCGGCTCGCAGATGCCACTAGCCTCGATGACGATGTAGTCGAAGCGCTGCATGACGATAATCTCGTGCAGCTGTTGGATCAGGTCCATCTTCAAAGTGCAGCAGATGCAGCCGTTCTGCAAGGCAACCAGGCTGTCGTCCTTCTGCCCTACCACGCCACCTTTCTCAATCAGGTCGGCATCGATGTTCACCTCGCCTATGTCATTGACAATCACAGCGAATTTGATGCCCTTACGGTTGTTCAATATCTTATTGACCACAGTGGTCTTGCCGCTACCGAGGTAACCGGTGAGCAGCAATACGGGAATATCTTTCTTCATTTTGAGTGCTATTTTAAACGAGGCGCAAAGATAAGAAAAATCAAGACAATAATTACAAAATAGATTCCCTCCGGAATCTCAATTTTCATTACTTTTGCAGTCCAGACCCGTCACGAAGTGACGATACTTTATTTACCCCACACCAGCGCAGCGCAGTGTGGGGGCCTAACAAGCAAAACATGGACAAAAACGAAACCTACAAGCTCCTCCTCGCCCAAGTCAAGGCGATGGTAAAAGACGAGAGCGACGCCGTCGCCAATATGGCCAATGTGGCCGCACTGATCCAAGAGGCCTTCCACTTCTGGTGGACGGGCTTCTACCGTGTCATCGGCGAGCAGCTGGTGCTGGGTCCCTTCCAAGGCCCCGTGGCCTGCACCCGCATCGGCTTCGGCAAGGGTGTTTGCGGCACTTCATGGAAAGAGAAAAAGACATACGTCGTTGAAGACGTGGAGCAATTCCATGGACATATCGCCTGCAGCTCGGAATCACGTAGCGAAATCGTGGTGCCTTTATTTAAAAGCGATGAAGTCATCGGCGTGTTGGACATCGACAGTGAGAAACTGGCTACGTTCGATGCCATCGACAAGGAATGGCTGGAACAGATTGCCAAAGTTGTTTCCGCAGTCTTATAGTCTCAGATAATCCACACGTATCACACCATCGAGAAACTCCGAAGGCACCAAGGTCTTGATGGCCTTGATGACGATGTTCATCATGCGTTCGTGCACATAGTCCTTCCTGAACACCAAGCCTATCGTTCGCTGAGGCTCTGGGTTGACAATCGGCCTGATACGGTCTTTTACGGTCTCCGGCAACAAATGCAAATGCGACTCTGGCACGATGGTGATGCCCCCATTTTCATTGACAATCTGAATCAGGATGCCCACACGACCTCCTTCAAACAATTTATCGTATCGAATCACTTCTTCCGATCGCACTTGAGAGCGGTCGAATAGCCTCACACCGTCTTTCATCGTCCACACCTTTGATTGCCTCAGCTGACTCCTCTCAATGCTTTCCACCTGATACATGGCATCTTGTGGTGATACGTAGGCAAAAAAACGTTCGTGATACAGCGGCACTTCGAGCAAATCGGGGTCGTTGACGGGATAGGTGACGATGCCCATGTCGACCTCGGCCTTCTTCAATTTGGTAATAATTGTCGCCGTGATCATCTCCTCCACACGAAGACGTATCGCTGGATTTTTCGTCCTCATATAATGGAACAGGCCGGGCATTAACACAGGAGCCACAGTCGTGGTCATGGCAATACTAAGGTCGCCCGACGACTGCTCCTTTGCTGTACGGGTCAGCTCCAGCAACTGTTTGGTGTGATAGATCGCCATCTTCGCCTCGTCAATCACTTTCCTTCCCATTTCGGTGACTGTGACAGGATGCGTGTCGCGGTTGAAGATTTTGACATCCAACTCCTCCTCCAATTTCTTAATCATCAGACTTAGTGTTGATTGCGTCACACCACAGGCCTCAGCTGCATTGACGAAATAGCCGTGCTGCTCCACGGCAATGATGTATTCCAATTGTTGCAAAGTCATCTCTTTATTGATTTTATCAATGCAAATATAAACATTATTGTATTGACTCATAAAAAACGACGAGATAATTTCGCTTCTGTTTTTTTCAAAACGATGATAAATGAAGAAATGGAATACCACCTTACGATATGCAGGCTTCTCCTTAATAGGTGTTGCCTTACTTATGTTTGTATCAGCATTTATTGCCTTCAGGAACGACATGGACGACAGCTTTGACCCCTTATTCTTCTCCGGAATAGCCTCGCTGCTCAGCGGTTTTTTTGCCATCATCACTACCAAGCCACAAGAGAAGATGGGTGTAGAGGAAGGCTATCGCATCGTCACGGGTTGTTGGGTCGCGGCTTGTGTCTTTGGGGCCTTGCCCTTCTTGATCTATGGCGGCGAGTTCACTGTGGTCAATGCCTTTTTCGAGAGCGTGTCGGGCTTCACCACCACCGGAGCCTCCATCCTTAACGACATCGAGGCTTTGCCCGATGGCATGCAATTTTGGCGCATCGCCACGGCCTGGATGGGCGGTATCGGTATCGTCATCCGTATTATCCAGCGCTGAGCTGTCGGACCTCGCCAAAGCCTACTATGGTGGACGCAAGAGAAACTTCGTTTATCGGATGATAGCGGTCTATCTCATCATCACCACGGCATCAGCCGTTGCCTTACGACTTACCAAAATGCCATGGCTCGACGCCACCACCTTGGCCATGTCGTCCTGCAGCACCTGCGGTTTCTGCACGAAGAACCTAAGCGTAGGATTCTATAACAACGTCGCCGTAGAGATCATCCTCATCGCAGCCATGTTGATGGGCGCCACCAACTTCAGCCTGATGTTCTCGACGGTTTGGCCCGACAAGCGCACCCACAAGAACCTCTTCAACACGCAAGTCGTCAGATGGTTTCTCGCCCTCGTCACGATAGCCATACTCGCCGTCACCGCCAACCTGTACTATAGTGGTTATTGTGCCACTTTCCCCAAAGCCCTTCGTTTGGCGGCATTCCAGGTATGTTCGCTCAGCACCACCACGGGCTTTGCCACCGCCGACACCAACCTATGGCCCACGGGCAGCATGGGCATCTTGATCCTTTGTTCCTTGGTCTGTGGCTGTTCAGGTTCTACATCGGGAGGCATGAAGATGGATCGTTTTGTCATCGTCGTCAAAAGCCTGAAAGGCTTGGTGAATTCGCTTATCGGGTTTAAGAATGTCAACCGAACCAAACTCGACGGACAATTAAAAACGGAAGATAACATCACTTCGATACTTGCCTTTATGGGCACTTACATGCTCATCATCGCTATCGGCGCCATCATCTTTTCACTCAGCATGGATTTCAAGACCTCACTCACGGCCTCCATCGCTTGCATAGGTAGCGTCGGACCTGGTTTCGGCGATGTCGGCTCGATGGGCAACTATGCCGGTTTTCTTGGTTTCCAAAAAGTTGTCGCCATGATCATCATGCTCTTAGGCCGTGTCGAAATCTTCCCCATGCTCATTGCAGTGAAAAGCATTTTCAGTCGGTGAGGCTTGCACAATTCAAGAAAAATGCTGTTCTTTGCAGTTTGCAATAGCATTTACCAATGAAAAACTTCTTCCAAAGAGTCCTGATATATTTGAAAAGCCTCATCCGTTTCTCCGATGAGATCGACTACGAGAATGCCAGTGCCAGCATCCGAAAGAACATTGCTTTCAGAGGCACCAATGTCTACATCCTCGCCTGCGCCATCATCATCGCCTCGGTGGGTCTGAATGTCAACTCCATCCCCGTCATCATCGGCGCCATGTTGGTTTCGCCCGTGATGGGTCCCATCTTAGGTTTCGGACTTGGCCTCGGCACCCAGGACAACCTTTTGGTGAAAAACTCCATGAAAAACTTTGGCGTGATGGTCGTCATTAGCATCGTTGCCTCCGCCTTGTTTTTCCTCCTCAGCCCGTTGAGCCTGGCGCATCCCTCTGAGCTCTTGGCACGTACCAATCCCACCATCTACGACGTGCTCATCGCCCTCTTCGGTGGCTTGGCAGGCATCATTGAGACTTCGCGCAAGGACAAAGGCACCGTCATCTCGGGTGTGGCCATCGCTACGGCACTCATGCCGCCCCTCTGCACCGTAGGCTATGGCATCTCCATCTGGAAGGGACAAGTCATCTTTGGCGCCCTTTATCTCTTCCTCATCAACAGCATCTTTATCGCCCTGGCCACCTTTGCCGCAGTGAAATACTTCAGCTTCCCTGTCGTCGAAAACACGGACGAGAGCCACCGCCGCCTGCCCAAGCATGCGATGGCCATCATTTTAATCATTGTCATCGTACCTAGCATCATCTCTGCCATCAGCGTCATCAAAGAGAACAACTTCACCATCCATGCCGAGCGACTGGTGGCCGAAAACAAAAACCTTGGCAAGTGTTTCATCTATGACCATAAGGCAACGTATTCACGCAAAGACCCCAAACTGGAACTTTTCCTCGCGGGCGAATCGCTGACTGACGAAGCTAAGAAACAGTTCTATAAGAGCGCAGAGGAATATGGCATCACACGAAGCCAAATCGTATTCCATGAAGACGCCACCATCATGAAACAGGATCTCTCTGAAACCGAGATAATGAAAGGCTTCTTTGAACATTCCGACCAACAAATCAAGGTTTTGAACGACAGCATCATGAAACTTGACAAGCAATTGAGCGACTTTAAGGGAAAGGAACTACCCGTTGAGGCCGTGTCGAAGGAACTGTTTGCCCAATATCCCGACATCCAAAGCCTTAGCCTAAGCCGTGGCGCCATTATGAATGCCGGCAACCCTGCCGAAACCGAGCAGGTTGTAGCCATCGTTACCATCGACAAGCCCATGGATGCCGAACTCCACGCCCGTATCGAACGCTGGCTCAAGGCACGACTCAACAACGAGAATGTCGTCGTGGTCGAGCAAATCGCAGAAAAAGAAAAAGCCACTGAATAACCAGCGGCTTTCTTATTGATTTTGTGGAGATTACCGGACTCGAACCGGCCACCTTCAGATTGCGAACCTGACGTTCTACCAGATGAACTAAATCCCCCTGTTGAGGTTGCAAAAATACAACAAAATCGCTTATCAAGGCATTTCACGTTGAAATAAATTACAATTCAACAAAAAGACGCATCGGATACTCCATTACAATGCAAATAAAATGTATCTTTGCCGACCCAATCAAATTGATAATAAAACATTAAAAAATCATACTTACCATGACTATTGAAGACTATATTGTTTTTAGAGTGAACGCACTACTCCATGCCCACGATGCCAAAATCATGATGCGTCTCGAAGGCGGCATGAGCAACTACACTTACGTCGTTGAATGCCAAGGCAAGAAATACACCTACCGCGTGCCGGGCAAGTTTGCCGAGAAGTTTGTCGACCGCGAAGAAGAATGGGCCAATATCCAGGAAGTCAACCGCTTGGGATTGAACAACATCACTGAATATGTGGAGATTCGCTCGGGTGAGAAACTGGCCGAATATGTGGAAGGCACCATCATGAGCACCACCGACGTGGTCTCCTACAACGAGATGTCGGTGAAAGCGCTGAAGAAGATCCACAACAGCGACATGAAGTTCCGCGACTACAATGCCTTCGGCCGCTTGGATGACGACCAGCGCTACTGCCTTGAGACGGGCTATGCCTTCCCTCAGGAATATCTCGACCTCCGCAAGAAACTCGACGCCATCCGCGCCACCCAAGTCAACGTGCCCAAGGTGCCTTGCCACTGCGACTACCAGCCCACTAACCTCGTCATCAGCGGCGACAAGCTTTACGTCTTGGACTGGGAATTTGCCGGCATGAACGACCCCTTCTACGACATCGCTTGCTACGGCAATGTGGGCTTCGACAAAGCCTTGGCCTTACTGGAGGCCTACGTGGGTCACAAACCCACCAAAGAAGAGCTGCAACGCCTCTATTTCCATCGCGCCTTCCAGTGCCTGCAATGGTTTAACGTGGCCATCTTCAAGGACCGTGTGGGCCTCAGCAAGGACCTCAACATGGACTTCAACGCCGTGGCGTTCATGTTCCTCGGAATGGCGAAGGATTTGCTGGATAATTACGACAACCTCTAATACAGGAAGTCTGACGCAGAGAAGCTACCGTATTCCCCATCCAAGCCCAATTCGGCCTTGGCTTCATCAGAGAGCATGTCGATGCTCCAAACGGGGTCAAAGGTAAGCTCCACATCAACATTTTTCACGCCCATGATGGCTTGCACACGGTTTTTCACCTCAGCGGGCAACACTTCGGCCACGGGACAGTTGGGTGCTGTCACCGTCATCACTATTTTTACATTTCCCTCTTCATCGACATCCACCCCATAAATCAGGTGCAAGGTCCAGATATCAACGGGAATTTCGGGGTCGTAGATGGTCTTCAAGACCGAAATTACGGTCTCTTTTAAGGTATTCACTTCTTCCTTTGTCATGACTGTCCCTCCTTAAGTTTAAAAGCCTCTGCATAGAGCAGCATCTGTTTCAGCATGGCCAAAAGGCCGTTGGAGCGCGTTGGCGACAAATGCTCCTTCAAACCAATCTCATCCAAGAACGAGAGGTCGGCAGCAAGGATGTCCTCTGGCGTCTGACCCGAGAAAACCTTAATCAGCAGGTTCACGATGCCTTTGGTGATGACCGCATCGCTGTCGGCGCTATAATACACCTTACCGTCCTTCAATTCGGCATTGAGCCACACCCTCGATTGGCATCCGTTGATGAGATGTGCCTCGTCGCGGTACTTGTCGTCGATGATGGGACACTCCTTCCCCATCTCTATCAGCATGGCGTAGCGATCCATCCAGTCGTCAAACATGGAAAAATCATCTACTATGCTATCTTGTATTTCCTTGATTGTCATTTTCTTAACCTTGTTATCCGACGGTCTTATTTTCACAAAACCGCCGATGCAAAAATACAATTTTTTGTACAATTCATTGCACGAAGCATGCCAAAGGGAGCATGGATAAAAAAAATCAACTTTTTTTCTTGCATAAACTAAAAAAGTAGTATTTTTGCAGCCGAAATCGAAGATCGGCTCCGCCGAATCAGAGATTTCAACGTATTTAATTGGATGTCCAATGGTGTAATGGCAGCACAACTGACTCTGGATCAGTTAGTCTAGGTTCGAATCCTGGTTGGACAACAAAAGAAAAAACCGAACAATGTTCGGTTTTTTCTTTTTATCTGACCTCCGGTCACATTCCCAAATGCATCTTTATTCTCGAAGCCAAGATATCGACCACCACCGGGCTCGAGCCACGGGGCAGGATGATGTCGGCAGTGCGCTTGGTAGGCTCGATGAATTGCTGGTGCATGGGCTTCACAAAAGTCTGGTAATGACGCAGCACGTCTTCCCAAGTGCGTCCACGCTCTGCGATGTCGCGACGGATGATGCGCATCAGTCGCTCATCGCTGTCGGTATCAACAAACACCTTGATATCCATACGGTTACGAAGCTCCTCCTGGGTCAGCACCATGATACCCTCCACGATGATGACTTCGGTGGGATGCACATAGATCACTTCCTGGGAACGGGCACAAGTGACATAGGTATAGATAGGCATAGGGATGGTTTCCCCTTTCTTCAGACGGTCAAGGTGGTCGATAAGCAAATCCCATTCAATGGCATCAGGATGGTCGAAGTTGATCTTCTTCTTTTCCTCCGGCGTCTTGTCACCATTGTCATAATAGTAGGCATCTTGTGAAATGACTGATACTGAATTCTCCGGCAACTGGTTGACCAGCTCCTTTACGACGGTGGTCTTTCCCGAGCCCGAGCCGCCTGCGATTCCGATGACTAACATAATCTTGATGTTTTGATGCCACAAAGATACGTTTTTTTGTATTTTTGCACAACTATTAAAACAATAAACATGAATAGAACCAACAAAATCATGGGGACGATATTGGCTTTAGGCCTTCTGGCCATGAGCAGCTGCGGGCCAAAATTGCCCCCGCTCCCCGTCGAGGAAATCAAGCCCTATTTCGACGAAGCAGCCAAGACCAAGGCCATCGACACAGCCTTTTACGAAGTGAAAGACGCTAACGGCAACAAATTAGGCACTGTCTTATTCTCGTCGCCCTATTCCGACAACATAAAAGGCTTCAAAGGGGCCACTCCTTTATTAATAGCCTTAGATGCTGACGGGCGCATCAAAAATGTGACCTTGATGGAAAACCAAGAAACGCCTCGTTTTGCACAACACGTGGAAGAAAGCGGTTTCTATGAAAGCTGGAATGGCTTGACACCTGCCGAAGCCCTCAACCAGGAAGTGGATGCCGTCAGTGGCGCCACTTATACCTCCAATGGCGTGCAAAACAGCCTTAAGGCTCGGCTTCAGGCCTATCAAAATCAGTTGAAGAAGTAATAATTACTTAAACAACCTATTCTTCGGAATCGTCATCAGCCGAAAGAGCCACTGCGCCTTCCAAAACGATGACGATTTCGCCTTTGATGTCTTTCTTGGAGAAATGCTCAATCACCTCTGCCAAGGTGCCGCGGGCGTTTTCCTCATGGATCTTGGTCAGCTCGCGCGACACACATACCTTACGCTCCATGCCACACACCTCTGCCAGTTGTTGCAAAGTCTTCAACAAACGAAATGGCGACTCATACAAGATGGTCGTATAAGGATAGGCCGCCACTGCCTGCAATTTGGTCTGACGCCCTTTCTTGTGCGGCAGAAAGCCTTCGAAGATGAACTTCTCGGCCGGAAGACCCGAGTTGACAAGAGCCGGCACAAAAGCAGTAGGCCCGGGCAAACATTCCACCTCGATGCCTCGTTTGACACACTCGCGAACCAACAGAAAGCCAGGGTCCGAGATGGCTGGCGTACCCGCATCGGTCACCAAAGCCAAGGTCTCACCAGCTTCGATGCGGTCGGCGACACGTTCCACCACCTGATGCTCGTTGCGGATGTGGAAGGCAGTCATAGGCTTGCTGATGTCGAGATGCCTCAGCAAGTTGCCCGAAGTGCGGGTATCCTCGGCCAAAATGCCATCAACCTCTTTCAAGATGCGGATGGCACGTAACGTGATATCCTCCAGATTGCCTATGGGCGTTGGGACAAGATACAGCTTCGACATAACCGACTTACTTTGTTTCGAACTTCTTGGCGACCAAATCAGCCAGCTTCTGATAAGCCACATTGTTGCTGTTCCACTGCAGTTCTATTTTCAACTCGTTCAAGTAAATCAACGCACCGTTCAAAGTCTTCAGATCGTTAAGATTCTCGATGGATTTGTTGAACTTTTCCATGCTACCTCCAAACAACTCATTGACAAACAAAAACTTGTCGTTGATGCCGATGGCCGACTTCAAGTCATAGGCTGATCCATAGCCCAGTTTGGCCGCCAAGCTATGGTCCTCACCCATCATCTTTTCGCCAAGCACTTCATTAGACGACAACTCAAAGCCACTTTCGTCGTTATCAAAGATGGCATTGAAATCGGGGGCTTGTTCGGCTGGCGAAGGATGTTCCTCCTCTGCCTGCGGAGCGGGCTCTTCTTCCACTATAGGGAATAGCTCTTGTTGTACTTGTTTCGCTTCTTGTTGGGGCATCTCATCGTCCATCGTAGGCATCACGAGCGGGTTGTCTCTCTGCAAATGCTCACCGTCGATGCGGTCACGTTCCGGGATATCATCCTCAGAGATTTCCTTCATGAAATGGACGATGCGGCCGTCTTCCGTTTCTTCCACCCTGTCCTCGACAACAGCTTCCTCTTCCGGCTCGTCTTCAAAACGGAACACGAATCCGAAGGGGTCGCTATGAAGGCCCCCATCCGATGTAGGTTGCTCAGTGGGCTCAGGTTCGGGCTCCACGACAGGCTCTGGCTCTTGGATAGGCTCTTCAGGCACCTCTTCCTTTACAGTGGGGGCGTCCCACATGGCAGCCACATCATTCTCGGGCTCCTCATTCTCCACAACCTCTTCCTCCATCACAGGCTCCGTCTCTACAGCAGGCTCTTTTTCTGGTTCAATAGGCTCGGGCTCCAAAGGCTCGACAACCTCATCAGCAGAAGCTTCCTCCGCTTTCTCCTCTTGTGCCTGGCCGCCAAAAAGCCCTGCAAGTGCCTCGGGATCGATGTCAAGGTCCTCTTCCCCTTCGTCAGCACCCAATTGAATGGAACAAAGCTTGTCGTATAGGATGTGGGTGCGGTTCATCAGCACGTCCAAGTCAAGCAATCCCAACGCCTGCTCGTTCCTCAAAAGATACCTCACTTGTTGCTGCAACAGCTTGATTTCGTGTTCTATAGAAACTAATGCTTCTTTTTGGTCGTTAAAATTGTCGTTCATATTGATTTTCTATTTATTTTTGCTCTGAAAGAAGCGATAAAATTACAATTTTTCTCCTTTGTCTCGCATGTTTATCGAAAAAGATTCTCATAATAAGTCACAAGGTTGGATCGAAGTCGTTTGCGGCTCCATGTTTTCCGGCAAGACCGAAGAGCTCATCAGGCGTTTGAAACGCGCCAAAATCGCCAAGCTGAAGGTGGAGATCTTCAAGCCCGGGGTCGACACGCGCTATAGCGAAGAGGACGTAGTGTCGCACGATGCCACCGCCTTGCATTCCATCCCAGTGGAAAGCGCACAGGAGATCCTGTTTTACGCCAACGATGTCGACGTCATCGGCATCGATGAAGCGCAGTTTCTCGACGACGAGCTGCCGAACGTCTGCCAACAGCTTGCCAATCAAGGCGTGCGCGTCATTGTGGCCGGACTCGACATGGACTTTATGGGAAAACCATTCGGCCCCATGCCTACGCTGATGGCCATCGCCGAAGACGTAACCAAAGTGCACGCCATCTGTGTGCGTTGCGGTAGCCAGGCACAGTATTCACACCGCACCATCGCCGGCGACAAACTCGTCGTATTGGGTGAGACAGAGAGCTACGAACCGCTCTGCCGCGCCTGTTACCTGAAAGCCATGCAGGAAAAAGCGGAACAAGTTAAATGACCACCCCTTTGTGTTCCTCAACGGGTTCCTCGACAGGCTCCTCTGTTGCAGCTTCGTTGTCGGGCAATACCTCTTTCGCATAATCCTTTACCAAGTCGAAACCCTGATAGACATAAGGCACCGTCATTTCAATATAAGGAAATAGCTTCGACTCCTTCCTCACCTCAGGCTTCACTAGGCCAAGCAGCTCGAAGTTATTGAGCACCATGACCATAATACTGCACAACAATACGCCTTTGGCGACACCGAAGACAAAGCCAAACATCTTGTTGACAAAGCCAAGTTCCATGGCTTGGACCAACTTGGTCACCGCCCTCCCAATCATGTTGACAAGGATGACCAAAATGACAAAAGTCAGCACAAATGCCACTGTATTGAGATGCTTGGGGTTGATTTCCATGAATTCCTGCAAATGCGATGCCGTGAAGTCAGAGAAATGCATGGCACCATAAATGCCAACCACAAAGGCCGCCAATGTCACCACCTCGATGATGAGTCCCTTCCGGAAACCCTTGTATCCGAAAACGAACAGGACAATGGCAATTATGATATCCAAATAATTCATAACAACTCCAAACTTCTCACTATTAACTCCTAACTTCTCACTCCTAACTACTCACTATAATAAAGGATCATTCTCTCAATGGCGCGCTGGCACACAGGGCAAAACTCATGTCCGTTGAAGGTCTTCATCAGGCAGTCCATATGGGGGCTATACACTCCTTCGGCCTCATAGCCGCCGCCTTCAAAAACACCAATCGTGTTTTCGTATTTCTTTTCCCTTGGCGTCGGGACTGGCGTTTTCTTGTCGACAAGGTCTTTCCATTTGGCCTGGAAGTCGACCATCGTGGTGATGTTGGGCTCCCAAGGCTCCAAATCGTTGTTGTACATATCGCCATAAGTGTCGTCGTTGTAGTATTCGTCAGCCAAGCCGGCAAAGCCATGCCCGAACTCGTGGATGATGACATCGCTCGAGAAGCCATTGCTGCTGGCACTTGAGCAGTAGAAGTTATAGATGCCGCCGCCACCATATTTTTCCGTGTTGATCAAAATGTAGATCTGGTCGTAAGGCACTTGTCCCGCCAAATCGCGGATGTCACGGTTGTCAGTACTCATGCAATAGCGCTCTGAGTCGAAGGTCCAAAAACTGAAGCGCATCACGGTGTTCTTATAGATATGGTCGCCAGGCATGGTGCAGCCGCTCTCGGCCGATGGCGCCATCACCCCGCGTATGTTGAAACTCTTACGATAGCGGTCGTATGGCGCATAATCGAACATGCTCTTCACGAAGAAATCGCAGTCCTTGATGAACTTGCCCATCTCGGCTTCCGTATAGCCTTCAGGGAGGATGACGATATCGACCGCCTTAGTGATGTCCTTGTTGCCAATCCAAGCATCATACACGGGCAGGTTCAGCTTGTCGTAGTCGCGGATGAAATAATCGTCGGGGCTGACGGTGAGGCGCATCCCTTCCTTGAGTTCGCCTTCCCAAGTCTTGTAACAGAGTGAGACATCGATCTTCGCTTTTGGGAAAGGAATGATAACCGACTCCTCAAAAGTCTTGGTGACTTTCATGGCCTCGTCGGTGGTCTGCCATTCACCATAAAGGTTTTGGTAGCCTTTGGAATACAACAGCTTATCAGTCCCGGCTTCATACACCTTCACGATATAGCTGCCAAACTCCAAATTGTCGATGAGGTTGGTCTTGGAGCCGCTCCAATAGGGCTCACGGATCAGTTCCTTGAGCGAAAACCGCGTTTCACTATGGTTACCTGTCAGGCAGTAATCGACGCGCAGTGAGGCTTCGGTGAAATAGGTGTCGAATTGGGCCCAAAGCACGCATGGCACAAGGGCAAGAAACAGCAATAAGGTCTTTCTCATTCTCGTAAGGTTTATAGGTTGTTCCATTTCGGTTTACGTCTTTCGAAGAAGGCTGCCATACCTTCTTGGCCTGCCGGCGCGATGCGTTGGTCGGCGATAAGCAGAGAGGTGTTATAAAAAACAGGGTTATGGGGGTCGTCGGTGCCGCTCACCATGCGCAAGAGGTTCTTGCACTGCGCCACAGCGTCGGGCGAGGCCTGCATGAAATAGTCGATGTAACGGCGTTCCGTGTCGACTATCTCCTGCTCGTCGACCACAACATTCACCAAGCGGAACGCCTTGGCTTCGTCAGCCGTGAAGCGACGGCCCGTGAGCATCAGCTCCTTGGCGGCGGTGTTGCCTACCTTGCTCACCACAAACGGCGATATGGTGGCGGGAGTGAGGCCCAAGCGCACTTCCGAGAAAGCAAATTGCGTGTTTCTCTCGGCAATCACGATGTCGGCAGCTGCCACGATGCCGTTGGCGCCACCTATGCAGGCGCCGTGCACTTCGACGATGACCGCCTTGTTGCAGTAATAAATGGCACGAAACAGCTTCGACAGCTTCTCGGCATCAGCCACATTCTGCAGACGGCTATAGCCTGCCATGGCTTTCATATAAGCCAAATCGGCACCAGCGCAAAACGACTTGCCTTTGCCTTTCAGGATGACGACACGGATGTCGTCGCGGCTATTGAGCCAGTCAAAGACCTCCGTGAGCTCGCGTATCATCTCGTCGTTCAATGCATTATGAACCTCTGGACGAGCAAGGTCGATCCATGCCATGCTTTCGCCCAACTGCACTTTGATCGTGTTGAATTCCATGTTCTCCTCTCTTTTAGCGAATGCAATAATCGTGATTTTTTGTCAATTTGTCACAATCATTCCCCGAAAAAAACGTTTCTTTGCATAAGGAACACTTTTTGATGGGTGTTTCCCACAACCATTTGACAAACGATGAACGACGAAAACTTCAATAACGACCTCGACAACCTCCTGAACATGTTCAAGAAGCTCATGGAGAATCAGGACCTCGACGCCATCCCTGGCATCAACGAAGAGCAGAAGGAGCAGCTGAAGCTGTTTCTTTCGGAATTCGATGAGATGAAAGACGACATGAAATTCGAGATCTATAAGCTCGACCCGTTTACGAAGCAGATGGTGACCATGTTCATGGGCCAGTTGAAGAATTTCGAAGGCGCCAACCCAAGCGCCTCAAGCCAAACCCCTGCAGCCCAGGAGCCCGCGCCCAACAAGGAGAAGCAACTGACCGACATCCCAGGCACCAACGAAAATCTGGAAGCCAAACTCGCAGCCATCGACAAGCGCCTTGCCGCCCCCAACCTCAGCGATGACGACATCAACAGCCTGCTTGACGAACGCAGCGCCATCGCCGCCGAGCTGAAAAAAAACTAAGCCTTATCAAAATATTATTACTATCTTTGCCGTTTCAAAACGCATGATAACAGCATTGATATGAAGAAACTATTCCTTACCCTTATTGCCTTGGTCCTTTCAGTAGGATCATACGCCCAACTGATTGCCAACAAGACCGACAACAAGATCACCCTTGGCTTCGATCTCTTCAACGACATCCAGCTCAACACCAGCGACAACTGGGATGCCCGAAGCATCAACCAAGGCTTTGGCACCGCTTTGACCTACAACTTCCCCATGGGTGAAAAAGGCAAGCACACTGTGGCCATCGGCGTAGGTATCACCACGCACAACTATTTCTCATACAGCCGCATCCTGAACCCCTATTCCAAGGACACCTTGCAATACATACAATACCGCGACAATGACGACTTCAAGCGCTTTAAGGTCAACGCCACCTACCTCGATGTGCCGTTGGAGCTGCGTTTCCGCATCAAAAACGCTTGGAAGATCGGCGTAGGCTTTAAGCTAGGTGTTATGGTGGCCGCCAAGACCAAATATGTCGGCCCCGATGCCGATGGCACCATCATTCACGAGAAGCTGTGCTACATCAACAACTTGGAGCGTTACACCTACTCCGCCACGCTTCGCATCGGCTACAAATGGGTCAGCGCCTTCGCCGCCTACCAGCTCGGCCCCGTCTTTGAGGTCGGCCACGACGCTCCTGTGATCCATCCGCTCTCCGTCGGCCTGACGTTTGCGCCATTCTGATGGATTCCAAGTGGATCATCGCTGAAGCCGAGCAACTCGGCTTCGATGCCTGTGGCATCGCCGCCGCCACTGCCTTGCATGAAGAATCCACCTACATGGAGCAATGGCTCGCGCAAGCCCATGAAGGGGACATGCAATACCTCAACCGCAACAAGGAAAAACGCTACGACCCTCGCTTGCTCGTCGAAGGCACCCGAAGTATCGTCACGGTGCTCTACAACTACTATCCGAAACAGACCTTGGGCGACTGCGGCCGCTACAAAATCGCCAAATACGCCTATGGCGCCGACTATCACGACGTGATGAAGCGCAAGATGCGTGCTTTGTTGGCTCGCATCGAAGACGAGGCCGGGAAGCAAGACGGTGCCCGTGTCTTCGTCGACTCGGCCCCTGTGCTCGACCGGGCCTGGGCGGTACGGTGCGGCCTGGGGTTCATAGGCAAAAACACCGCGCTCATCCATCCCAAGAAAGGTTCCTTCTTCTTCATCGGCCACCTGTTTCTGCCGCTTGCCTTGGAAGAGACCGGGCAACCGCTGGACAACCGCTGCGGACGCTGCACCCGCTGCCTCGACGCCTGCCCCACCGGTGCCTTGGAAGCCCCGTTCCACATCGACGCACGCAAATGCATCTCCTATCTGACCATCGAGCACAAGGGCGGCTTCGATGGTCTTGACCCCGAAAGCTTCAAAGGTTGGATGTATGGCTGCGACATCTGTCAGGACGCATGTCCCTACAACCGCTTCTCGCTGCCCAACAGCGAGCCTGAGTTCCAGCCATCGGAACAGCTGAAAGCCATGCGTGACGAGGATTGGAAAAACTTGGATCAGGATGGTTTCGACGCCTTGTTCGGGCGCTCCGCCGTGCAACGCGCGGGCTACGAAGGCCTGAAGAGGAACATCGACTTTATCTCAAAGGAGAATTGATATTGTAAGTCACCGTAAACTGCACCACCTTGTTATAGGAATGGTCGAAGAAATACTGTGGTGTGGGGTTGGTCTGCATCGGCGTGATGGAATACATCATACGGGCGCCGAGGCCCCAGTGGTCGGTGAGGTCGAAGTGCAGGCCGAAGTTGCCTGTAACGGAAAAGAAATTGAACTTCCATTCCTGGGGGCTGTCGTTCATCACGCCGCGGTAACGCATCAGGAAGTCAAAGCCGATGCCGGCTTCCAGCTTCATGAAATCCAGTTTCTTGCCATACACCGTGAAATGGCCGAAGTCGTATTGCAGCATCAGCGGAATCTCGGCGTAATGCAGGCGCAGGTCATAGGTGTTGTAGTTGTATTCCGTCACCTCTTTCACCGATGAGTGTGCACCCATTTGCGTGTACTTCAGTTCCATCTGCAGCGCGAAATGCTCCGCGAGGGGCAGGTTGACGTAGGCTCCGGCGGTGAAGCCCAGCTTGTTGTAGCCATAATATAGGTCGCCGTCCACCTGCGAGAAGGTGGCGCCGCCCAACAGGCCAGCGTTGAACGACTGGGCCGAGGCCTTCGTAAGGCAACTCAGGCTCAGCATGCCGAAAAGGAAGAATAGGATGCACTTTTTCATAAAATGTCTTAAATCAGTTATAGCTCGCCTGATACTGATAGAAACGATCGAGGACCTCCTCTACGAAACGGTAGGTCTCGCCGCCACGCAGGTAACCGGCACGACAGCAGGTGTCGTTGTAATACTTCGACTTGTTGAGGATATAATAGTCGACGCTGTTGTCCCACACCTCGGGGTCGGCGCCATATTTGGCCGCCAAGCGTTGGGCGTCATACACATGGCCGAGGCCTGCATTGTAGGAAGCCAGCACAAACTTAATCCTTTCGGTGCTGTCGGCCACCTTGTTCTCGAAGCAGTCGCCGAGATAGGCCAACAGCTTGCCGCCGGCTTCGATTTGCTCCTCGGGCGACGACTCATAGTCGATGCCGTATTTCTCCATCACCACGGGCATGAGCTGCATCAGGCCGAAAGCGCCCTTCTCGCTCTCCAAATCGAGCTTGAAATGCGACTCCTGACAGATGAGCGACGCCAACAAGCGCCAGTCCCAGCCGATCTTCTTGGCCGTCTTCTTGATCAGCGGGTCAAACTCCGACAGCTGACCTGCCTGCGGCTTGATGCGGTGCTGCCTGCCGTTGTTGACATACTTGGCCAGCAAACGGCGCAAATGCCGTTGCTCCACGCCGTCGATCCAGTTGTTGATGGCATTCACCAACGAGGAGTCGGAGTTCTGGTTGAGCACCGCCCAACCGATGGGCTGCTCGACGCTGACAGCCAACTTGGCGTCGAGGCCTTTCTGCCCTACCGACGCCATCTTGGCAACATACTCCTCTACAACCGTATAGTCGGCCCTGCCGTCCATAACGGCATCCACCAACTCGATGCCATTCAAGGTGTCACATTGCACTATCATAATGGTGTCGCCGATGCAATCGGAAAGATATTCAAGCACCTTCACGGCATAGCTGCCCTTGGCAACATGGATGGTCTTGCCCGCCAAGTCGAGCGGCGAGCGCAGCAGCTGGCTTTCGACCTCATTGTCGGTCGACATGGCATTCCAGCCCTTGGGCAAACGCTGCACCAACACGCAACGTTGGGCAAGTATGGGGTTCGACATCAGATAACGGCGCTTCATATCCTTGGTGAGCCCGATGCCAGCCGCCACCACGTCGACTTCACAACTGTCCAACAACATGAAACACGTGTCAAGATTGTCCTCGACACGCATCTCCAACTCAAGACCGCATGAACTGCAAAAATCGCTGAGCAGATCATACTCGAATCCGGAAGGCTTCCTGCCAAATTCGTTGTAGTTGATCTCACCACAGTTGGTCACCGCCACCAAGGTGCCACGCTCCATAAGATGCTCAAAAACCGTCAAGGTATCCTCAACAAGAGCATCCTCGCTATCACGCTGATTATCAGCATTATTTTTACAAGAAGCAAAAAAAACTAAAGTTAAAAAAACAAGGAAAAAAATCGTGTTGTTTTGTGTTTTTATCTTCATTTTGACTACTTTAGGCAGGCAAAAGTACAATTTTTATGCGCATATATGAAAAAAAATCCCATGTTAGGCCTTTTTTTGTAATTTCGCGCACTCAATTAACCGAAAAAATCTATGGCAAAAAAGATACAAGATCCCGACTTTTGGTACTCATTTCTCCTGCCTTATGTCAACTGGCATACCCGCCGTTCGTATCGCCGTTTTGAAGTACATGGGAAAGAGAACCTCCCAAAAGAAGGGGGCTTGATTTTCGGCGTCAACCACAGTAACACGTTAATGGACGCTTTGGTGCTGTTGTCATCCGACAACATGAAAAAAGTGTTCATTGCACGTGGCGACATCTTCAAGAACCCTGCTGTGGCCAAGATCCTGCACTTCCTGCGCATCCTTCCCATCTTCCGCATCCGAAACGGCGTGGCCGCCGTGCGTCAAAACGACGACTCGCTCAACAAGGCCGTCGACGTGATCCACGACCATGTCGACCTTTACCTCTTCCCTGAAGGGACTCACCGCACCAAGCATTCGCTGATGCGTATGGGAAAAGGCCTGTTCCACATCGCCGTCGATGCCAACAAACAGTTTGGCGGACAACAGCAAATCTACATCATCCCCACCGCCATCGAATACGGCGACTATTTCCGCTTCCGAAGCACGGCGATGATCAACTTCGGGGACCCCATCAACGTGACCGAATTCCTCAAAAACACCACTGAGGAAAACGAGGCCGTCACCATCAACCAACTGAAGGAGAAGCTGGGCGAGGAGATCTCAAAGCTGTTCACCTATATCCCCGATGACGAGGATTACGATGCCATCTGGGAAATCGTGAAGATGAAAAACGAGAAACGCGCCGGGGGTCTATACCAAAAGATGCTGCGCAACCGTGCCACCGTCGATAAGGTTCTGCAATTCAGGGAAAAACAGCCCGAAGAGGCTAAAAGCTATTTCAGCCGTGTGATGGACTTTGCTGCAGAACGCGTACGGCAGAAGATCTCCGTCACCTCGACAGCCAAGAAATATCCTTTGGTCAACTCCTTATGGAAGTTTTTGGTCCTGCTGATAGGTCTTCCCTATTATGTGGCATCGGCCATCGTCAACCTGCCCGTTTGGCTCACCACGCTTATCATCAGGAGGCAACTGAAAGACCCCGCCTTCGGCAACACGGTCAGCTTCGGCGTACGATTGGTACTCTTCCCCATTGTCTTCGTTGTGGGGACCATACTCCTACTTTGCAAGCTGCATCCCTGGTATTGGGCTTTGTGCGGCATCGTGCTGCTGTTTTTCTCCTATTCCGTCTTCGTCGACTACAACGAGCTGTGCCGCCGCTGGATCTCAGACGTGCGTTGGACCTTCAAGACGAAGCTACGCAAACAGTATGATGCGCTAGAACTGAACAAACGTTTCTGACCCATGTCGCAACGCTGGATCATCCCTGACATTCACGGCTGCTCCCGGACCATTCAGGCGCTGCTTGAGAACCTGCTCAAGGTGACCAAGCACGACCATCTCTACTTTTTGGGCGACTACATCGACCGAGGTCCCGACAGCAAGGGCGTCATCGACTATCTGATGCACCTCTATGAAGAGGAATACAATGTGTTTTTCATCAAAGGCAACCACGAGGACATGTGTGTGAAAGCCTACGAGGCCGACCAAAAGAAAAGGCTCTTCGGCGGCAAGCACCAAGAGCAAAAAGACTGGGAAACCGTAGGAGCCAAGGCCACTTTGGAGAGCTTCAACGTGAAACATCCGCGCGAGATCCCGCAACGTTACATCGATTGGATGAACGCCTGTGTGCCTTACATCGAATTGGAAGAATACATCCTAGTCCATGCCGGCATGAACTTCAACATTGCCAACCCTTTCGATGACGAGCACAGCATGATGTGGACCCGTCGGTTCAAAGTCGATTTTGGCAAGACACGTGGCAAGAAGATCGTCCACGGGCACATCCCCGTCGATTACAGCTTCATCAACTTGGTCATCGAAAATGCTTCCGTTTACGACTTCATCGCCTTGGACAATGGCGTCTTTGTGACCGACAAACCCGGCTTAGGCAACCTGACGGCTTTCAATCCCGACACAAAACAGCTTGTAGCGCAATCCAACATGGATATGTAAACGTTGAACGCGACGTATTTATAATCAGCGCGTTCCAACCACAACGGCATTCTTGAATTGTTTCACCTTACCATCGAAATTGAAGACTTCGGTTACGACGACATACACGCCAACGGGAACACGGTTGCCATTGCCGTCAACACCGTTCCAAATGGTACTGCCTTCCTGTCCCACCAACTCGCCTTTCACCAAGTGCCGCACCAGCTGGCCAGCCACATTGAAGACATAGGTGTTCATCGTGTAACCAGCCTCGTCGAAACGGTAGCTGATGAAACAAGCGTCGTCGATGCCATCGCCGTCGGGCGAAAAGATGTCGGGATTAATGGAAATCTCATCGCTGGAAGGCTCGGCGCTTTGCATCATCGAGTTGGGCTGTCCAGGCGTGCCGAAATGCACTCGCTCTGCCGCAGAATGCCAGTTGTCGGCGGCCATCGAGGGCTGGTCGAAGGCGACACGTTCCAGCGAAACGCCTTTGGTAACCTTGAGCAGCGGATAATGCATCTTTTCGGAGAAGCGCATCTCGTCAACCACGGTGCCGTCCCTGCCCATCAGAATCGCCGTACCCCCTGCGTTGGCGTAACCTGGAAACGAAGCCATCTGCACATAATTGTCGGTCGGGCAACCATATTGCTGGCCGACAATCTCACTGTTGGATGACAACAAAACATAGGATTGGGGCAAGAACAAACGGCTGTCGGCCGTAATCTCCTTCAAGGTAGTGTCGGCAGGGTTGGGGAAACTCTCCTTGACGACGCCCAGCATCAAAGAGCTGAGGTCGAAGGTTTTGTCGGAATTGTTGTACAACTCCACATAATCCACTCCCGGCGCGATTGGATCGAAGAGTATCTCGTTGATAAGGATCTCTCCTACAGCGATTTCGTTGGGGATGCCAAACGACACCCGTGTGCCAGCGGCGATGGCCGTGCCCACGCAGTTGGTGACGCCATCGACGACCAGCGTATAGACGACGCCCTCGTCAAAACCATGGTCGAAAAGCAATCCCACGTAGCTAGGATCCATGGGATTCGTCTCCAATTGTTGGGGATGCTCTGCCGTCTCCTCCACAAGATAGTTTTGCAGCTGCAACAAGCTGGCAGCATCCATCTGCTGGTCGAACCACAACTGCACGATGTAATTGCCGAACATGCTCACGCGTTCCACAGCAGGCGCCACGTTGTTTTCGCCATCCACCGAATTAAGGCGTCCTGGCGTACCGCCCGTGGCATCGATTGAAGCGGTCCAGTTGGAAGCCCCAGCGCAGGGATTTAGCGGGTCGATTTGCTCCACCGACCAACCTCCATTCTCTTTGTCGGGATCATGGTACCAGCTGCTGTTGAAGTTGATTCTTGAAACAAGAAGACCTTCTTCACTATAAAGGAACATCGCAGACGAAGCGTTGCCTACCGAGAAACTGCTGAAACCGATGCAATCGCTATACTGCCGCAGCTCCGGGATAGCATCGTTATGGCATAGGATGACATAGCCATGCGGTGCCAACACATAATTGCCTATGACATTGTCATTCGATCCAATTTGCACCTGCCAGTCCTTCAAGTCGATGGCGAATTCGGTGGTGTTATAAAGCTCAACGTACTCCCACTCGGGCAGGCCCACCACAGGGTTTGGATCAGCCATCACCTCATTGATAACGACATCGTTGGCGTTGGCTTCGTAGATGGAAAAAGCCATCGTGGTGGGCTCCATCACATTACCCCACATGTCCTTGACACCGCTAACCGTCAAGGTGTAGTTGACGCCATTGCTAATTTCGCGTTCAAATGCCAGAACGACAGTAGCAGGGTTCTCACCAAACGCAACTGCGGCAGGATGGCCCATGCCGTTATCCGCCATGTAATTCGAATGACTCAATGCCGAGACCTCGTCAAGGGCCTCGCTGAAGGTCAGCCGAAGGTGCATAATGTCGAGCACCTCGCATGTCAATAGCTCAGGTGGCTCGTGGTCAGCGATGCGTGGCCCGACATACACGTCATCGAAATAAAACTTTTTGGCATTGCTCGAAGTGAACTTGGACGAAAAGCCGAAATGCCCTCCCTTGCCATAGAGGTCGTCGACGCCTTGTGCTTCAATGACATAAATACCAGAATTATTGTAACAAGTCTGGATCATCCAGTTGCCTTCGCGGTCACAGGTCACCTTGACTGCCACGGCAAACGACGAAGCGATGGCAGCTGCCGTACCGCGACAAATGCTCTGTTGCCCCTCGGCATCCTTACGAAACAATTCGATGGCATCTTGAGCGCCTGCCTCACCGAACTGGAGATAATAGCCTTTTGTAACTTGTGACAAATCGGCGTTGTCGGCGCTGAGCCAAACCTCCGTATAGTTGTTGCCCGAAGGCGCAAAAGCCTCCCGAATCCAAAACTGCCATTCCATCGACTCATACTCAACGATAGGCACCGAAAGATAGGCAGCGCCCTCACCATCAGCATTGAGTTGTAGTTGAAAACTATTGTTGACTACATATTTATCTGCCGTTCCATACCATGCAGGGTTGTTGGAAAAGTCGCCATCGGAGAAATCGTCGACAACTTGTCCGAAGAGCGAAAAAGGCAGCAGAAGCAAGAACAAAAAGGCGTTTCTCATGATTATTGACAAGTGATGCTACAAAGATAGGAATACTTTTTTGTTGTCGTGGCTTTCGCTTCAAAAATGAATAAAAAAAGGCAAAACTGCATTAATTATAAACCGCGTACGAAAAAATAGCCTATATTTGCACCCAAATCCATTATGAAGAAATGTCAGAAATCATATTTTCGAACGAACAAGGGAATGGTAACGAAGCCAGCCCGTTGAAAGACAAGCTTCCCACGAGTTCGGGAGCCTATTCAGAGATCAAGCCTTTCTATGCTTCTCGGTATGGAAACAGCAGGCTTTTCACGGCCAAAAACAACGGAAAGAAGGTGATCATCAAGGCCTTGAAGGCCTCTTGTGCCCAAGACGCCAAATGTCGTGCCGCCTTGCGCCAGGAGTACGAGACCACCAGCATGTTGGAGAACAAGTTCATCCGTAAGGCCATCGAATTCACTCCACTGGAAGGGTTGGGCGACTGCATCGTTTTCGACTATGTGGAAGGTAAAACGTTGGCGGAGCATGTCCGTGTCGGTACACTTTCTGAAAAACAAGTCAAGAACATCCTTGTCGACCTATGCGATGCCTTGACATACATCCACCGCAACCAAGTGATCCATGCCAACCTGAACCCAGAGAACATCCTCATCACTGCCAACGACTACCGGGTCAGACTCATCGACTTCGGTGCACCTGAAACTCCGCAGGAAGCCGATCGCGAGCTTCTCATCAAGGAGATGGAGTTTGTGGCTCCTGAAATCATCAAGGGCGAGGATATAGACTCACGTTCCGACATCTATTCTTTGGGCAAGATCATGGAGTTCATAGGAGAACGTAACATCTCAAAGCAATACAGTAGCACTGCCACCCATTGCACGCAATTCTCAAAGGAGCAGCGTTACGACAGCATCTCGGAAGTCAAGTCGTCCATCACCAAGGGCCATCCCCTTGTCAAGTTGCTCATCGCCATCCTTCTGCTGGGCCTGATTTGCCTGATTGCTTTCATGTATGTCCCCAAGATCAAGGACAACATGGCCAAGGAAAAGGCGGAACGTGTTGCCGTCGAGTTTGCCCGTGAACTGGAAAACATTCAAAACGAATCGCCTGCCTTATGCGAAAAACACAAGCTTCAATCCATTGACGAGCCCATCGCTTTCAACTGGGTTGACGACAGCCTGCGCTTGGCACAAAACCTGATGCCATTTTTTGGGATGAACGACTACAAAGCGAAAGCCTTGCAAGCCTTGGACTTACAAAAAAACCGCATCGAAGAGCGTCGGAAGGCAGATTTTAACACATTGTTGCTCAACGAATTCAAGACCGCACAAGACAGCCTTGCCGTGGCCTTGAAATCCAATTTGGAAGAGCCCACCGATTCGGTGCTCTTCATCGAAGCCAGCAAATGGTTCGAGCAACGCAAATAATCATGCTCCATTAGCATCGGCATAGGATAATAATTGTTGTAAAATGGAGTTATATTGAAGTAATTAACCAAACAACGAAGTGCGAAATAAAACCTACATAATCGTGACGATAGGCTGTGCGCTCAGCCTTCTGCTTCTTGGTGGCTGTTCGACCAAGAAGAACACCATCACGCGCCGTATGTACCACAACCTCACCAGCCATTACAACGTGTACTGGAATGGAGAACGAAGTTTGAAAGACGGTGACAAGCAGCTGAGAGGCATCGCCAAAGATGACTACTCCAAGATATTGCGCGTCCACAACTACGGCACCCAAGCCAACGGTTCCTCCATGAACTCCACCATGGACCGTGCCTTGGAGAAGACCTCCATTTGTGTGCAGAAGCACTCCATGAAGTTTGGCAGTCGCGAAAGAGTGAAGTGGATCGACGATGCCTATCTCGTCATGGGCAAGGCACACTTCTACAAGCACGACTACATCCCAGCCAAGCGCACTTTCGACTTCGTGGCCAATGAATACAACTACAACGACATCGCCCTCGTAGCCAACATGTGGCTGGTGAAGACTTTCATCCAAACAGAAGAATACCCCAAAGCCGGGGCCAACATCGAACAGTTGCAGGCCAAATGCGCCATGGCGAAGAAACTGCCCAAAGAGATTACCAAAGACCTTGACTTCACCATCGCCGACTACTACATTGCAATTAAAGACTACAGCCATGCCATCAAATACCTGAAAAGCGGCATGCTGACTTGCAAGGACCGCGACCTGCGCACCCGAGCCATGTTCATCTTGGGACAGATTTACATGTCGCAAAACGACGCCGACCGCGCCATCGCACAATTCAAGAAAGTCATCAAGAGAAGCCCTGAATACGAAATGGCCTTCGAGTCGAAGATGAATATGGCCAAGATGGGCTCTTCCGACAACGCCAAGGAACTCTACAAGATGATGAACAAGATGCTGCGTGAGTCTGCCAACGACGAATTCCACGACCGCATCTATTATGCCATGGCTGAGTTAGCCTTACGCGAAGGCGATGAGAACAAGGCCATCAACTATCTGCGCAAATCCGTGTCCGCCTATCAAAACAACGCCATCCAAAGAGCCATCTCCTCCCTGAAAGTCGCCACCATGCTCTTCGACCGCAACGACTATGAACTCGCCCAAGCCTACTACGACACGGCTGTCACCAGCATGACACGCGAATTCGAAGGCTACGACAGCATCCGTAACATCTCGCAAACGCTCAACGAACTGGTGATGTACGCCAGCGTCGTCCGCGACCAAGACAGCCTTCTGCGTGTGGCCGACATGGATTCTGTGTCGCGCAACCAACTCATCGACCGCATCATTGCACAAGTCATCGAGAACGAACAGCTTGAAAAGGAAAAGAAGGAATACGAGGAACAGCTTGCCCTGATGGGCTCTGGCTCAGGCAACATCGCCCCCGAAGCCACATCCGAACCCAACAAAGAAAACTCGTCGGCATGGTATTTCTACAACCAAACCGCCCTGACCAAAGGCTTCACCGAATTCACCCGCAAGTGGGGCATGCGTAAACTCGAAGACAACTGGCGCATCAGCGACCGACAAAGTGTGGCTGCCTTCCTGCGTGGAGACGAAATCTCTAACGACGATCTGACTGCTGCCAAGAACCAAAAGGCCAAGCAAGATTCCATCAACGCTTCCTATACCAACCACGACAGAGGCTATTACCTCCTCAACCTGCCTTTCACGCCCGAGCAGAAGATGGTTTGCGACTCGCTGATTGCCGATGCGCTCTACAACTTAGGGTTCATCTACATGGACCGTTTGTCGGACACCCGTCGTTCCATCGAGTCGTATACACAACTCGACAACCGTTTCCCGGGATACAGCAAGGAACTGCCTACCTGGTATGCGCTCTACAAGTTGCACAACGACTTGTCGCAAACCGAGGAAGCCGCCATCTACAAAGGCAAGATCTTCGACAAATACCCGAATTCGAGCTATGCACAGTTCATCTCCGACCCTGCCTACTTCAAGAAGCTGGAAGCCGAAGAAAAAGAATCGTCCGAGTTTTATGCCAAGACTTACGACGCCTTTGAAGCCGGCCAGTTCTATCGTGTTAAGATGAACACCGAAAGAGCCATGGAAATGTATGAAAACGACACCGCCTTGATGCCCCGTTTCGCTTTCCTTAACGCCGTTGCCAAAGGACGTCTCATCTCGCTCGACACCATGGCATTTGCCCTCTACGACCTGGTGCGCACCTATCCCAACAGCAGCATTACCCCATATGCCACAGAGGTGCTGAACAACATCAACGAAGAATATCACCTGGGCCTCGTCCTCAACGACATCCAAAAAGAGGGCGCCGACCAACCAGAGGTGAAAAAAGAAACGCCCTATACTCACGAGCCTAACATCGAGCACTTCGCCATGGTGGTATGCAACACCAAGAAAGTGCGCGTCGAGCCCCTCAAAGTGCGTATCAGCGACTTCAACAGCAAAGAATACCGCGTCAGGACGTTCAACATCAAGAGCGTCCTACTCAACGACGAGCTAACCCTCATCACCATCGGCAATTTCGAGAATGAAAAGACAGCCAAGGACTATATCGAATCGCTATTCCTTTCCGATTATGTCTTTGGAGGCATCGACAAAGAGCAATACTCGGTACTGCCGATATCCATCAAGAATTATCCTGCTTTCTACCAAGCGAAAGACTTGGAAGAGTATCAACAATTTATAAAAAACAACTAACAATAACTAACAATACATGAGCATTATGGAATCACCTGCACGCAATCTGATTGGCAACGGCACCGTCATCAAAGGCGATATCGAATCGAGTGGCGACATCCGCATCGACGGCCATCTTATCGGTTCCCTGAAATCGAACGGCAAAGTGTTTATCGGACAGTCTGGCATCATGGAAGGAGACCTCACCTGCAAGCAGGCCGAGATCTCAGGCGTTGTGAAAGGTAACATCAAAACCGATGAACTGACCGCCTTAAAAGCCACATCAAAGGTGGAAGTGGACCTTACCACAAAACAACTCCTCATCGAAGTGGGAGCGCAATTTACCGGCAAGTGCGTCATGGGCCAACAATCGACCATATCGATGCCCAAACAGAAAATCGGCTGATGTATGGAGAACGAAAAGCTGTATAAGCATTTCGGCTACGAAGCCATAGAACAGTACGACACGGAAAGGCTTGCCAAACTTCAGGAACACTACAAAGCCATCCTGGAGATTTTAGGAGAGGACCCTCAACGAGAAGGTCTTCTTAAGACGCCTTTGCGCGTGGCCCAATCGATGCAATTCCTCACACACGGTTACGAGCAGGACCCTATGGAGATCTTGTTGTCAGCCCGTTTCAAGGAAGATTACAAGCAGATGGTCATCGTCAAAGACATCGAAGTGTATTCGTTGTGCGAGCACCATATGATCCCCTTCATCGGCAAGGCTCATGTCGGCTACATCCCCAATGGTTACATCACCGGCCTCAGCAAGATTGCACGCGTTGTGGAAGCCTATTCGCGTCGTCTTCAAGTACAGGAACGGCTCACCACACAAATCAAAAACGCCATCAACGAGGCACTTCATCCTCTCGGCGTTGCCGTTGTCATTGAGGCACGACATTTGTGTATGTCGATGCGAGGCGTCCAAAAGCAAAGTGCCGTGACTACCACCAGCGATTTTATTGGGGCCTTCGAACGGGAGACCACCCGGGCGGAGTTCTTTCAACTTATTGGATCACAACTACACTAATTTTTGAAACCCTTTTAAATATAGTATTTTCATGATAAAGGCATATGTTTTTCCAGGTCAGGGTGCCCAATTCGTAGGGATGGGCAAAGACTTGTTCGACAAATCATCCAAGGCCAAGGACATGTTCCACAAGGCCAACAACATCCTCAAATTCAAGATCACCGACATCATGTTTGAGGGTACTGAAGACGATTTGCGTCAGACCAAGGTGACCCAGCCTGCCATTTTCTTACATTCTGTCATTTTGGCCACGATGCTTGAAGACTTTGATCCCAGCATGGTGGCAGGTCACTCATTGGGTGAGTTTTCGGCTCTTGTAGCCAACAAGGTGCTTTCCTTTGAAGATGGTCTCCGACTCGTCAGCAAACGAGCCATGGCCATGCAAAAAGCCTGCGAGATTCAGCCCGGCACCATGGCAGCCGTCCTCGGCCTCGACGACAGAGTCATCGAAGACGTCTGCGCTTCCGTCAAAGACGCCGTCGTTGTTCCTGCCAATTACAACTGTCCCGGCCAGCTGGTCATTTCGGGTTCTACCGAAGGCGTCGCCTTAGCTTCCGACAAGTTGCGCGAAGCAGGCGCCAAGCGTGTGGTGCCACTCAGCGTAGGAGGTGCTTTCCACAGTCCCCTGATGGAGCCCGCCCGCGTAGAGCTGGCCGAAGCCATCAACGACACCAAATTCAGCCAAGGCATCTGCCCCATATACCAAAACGTGACAGGACAATCCGTCAACGACCCTGAAATCATCAAGAAGAACCTCATCGCCCAACTGACTTCACCCGTCCTTTGGACCCAGACGATGAACAACATCTTGGCAACAGGTGTCAAAACGGTCGTCGAAGTGGGACCTGGCACCGTCTTGCAAGGACTATTCAGGAAGATGGATAAGACGCTCGAACTCTCAAGCGCTGCCATCTGATTCTTCCCATAAATCATTTCCAAGGAGACGCCCTAACAGGCGTCTCCTTGCAATTCAAGCCCAACTCATTCCACCAATTCACATCTCATGGAAGAAAGAAAAAGCACATCCCTCATGTTCCTGCTATTCCTTGTGGCTGGCGTATTATTGGGATTCTATATTAATAAAGGTAATAGAGCCAACGTCCGCAGAAGCGTGCCCACCACCACGGAGATTGGCAAGTTCGACGAGGTGCTTTGGCATATCCAACAAGAATATGTCGACACTGTCAATACCAAAAAAATGGAGGAAAGCGCCATCGTGGCCATGATGGAGGAACTCGACCCGCACAGCCAATATGTCTCTTTGGAGGAATTCAATGCCATCAACGACCCCTTACTGGGCAGTTTTGAAGGCATTGGCGTGCAGTTTCGGATCGAGAAAGACACCGTTGCCATTGTCAGCGTCATCAAAGGCGGCCCCTCCGAGAGAGTAGGCATCATGGCTGGCGACCGCATCATCAACGTCGACGACACCCTTGTTGCCGGCGTCAAGCTTAAGAACGAGGATGTGATGCGCAAACTCAAAGGGCCTAAGGGCACCAAGGTCAAAGTGGAAGTGTTGCGCCGTGGCATGGAGGGGCTTCAGACCTTTGTCATCACACGAGGCGTCATCCCGACCTATAGCGTTGACATCGCTTATATGCTGGACGATAAAATCGGGTACCTGAAACTCAGCAAATTCTCAGCAACCACCTACGATGAATTCCGCAAGGGCATCCGCAAGCTCCAATCTGAGGGCATGCAGCAGCTCGTCTTCGACCTGCGCGGCAACACAGGCGGCTACCTCGCCGCCGCCGTCGACGTGGCCGATGAGTTCCTGCCTAAAGGCAGCCTCATCGTCTATACCGAAGGCCGCAACCGTCCGCGCCAATACATGAGTGCCCGTCGCCATGGCATGCTCGAGGAGATGCCCGTTGCTGTACTGATCGATGGTGAGTCGGCCAGCGCCAGCGAGATCGTGGCAGGCGCCCTTCAGGACAACGACCGCGGCACCATCATAGGCCGCCGCTCCTTCGGAAAAGGTTTGGTGCAGGAACAGATCATGCTGAGCGACAACTCGGCCATACGCCTTACTGTGGCGCGTTACTACACCCCCACCGGACGCTCCATCCAAAAGCCTTTCGACGCTGATCATGAAAGGTATATGCTTGAGTCGTATGAGCGCTATGAAAACGGAGAGCTTTTCAGCGCCGACAGCATCCATTTCGCCGACTCGCTGAAATACACCACACCCAAAGGTAAGACCGTCTATGGCGGCGGCGGTATCATGCCCGACATCTACGTCCCTCTCGTCGACGACAGCACGGAATACTACTTCAACCGTATCGTCAACTTAGGGCTGCTCTATCAATACGCCTTTGAATACACCGACACGCACAGGCAAGAGCTGAGCCGATATAAAACCGTGGAAGCTTTTAACAAATCGTTCCAAGTGAACGATGCCATGTTTTCGCAACTCACCAAGCTCGCTGACGAAAAAGGCGTGAAAGGCAATGAGACCGAAAAACAGGTGGCGCGACGTGAAGCCAGCGTGTTGCTCAAGGCATACATCGCCCGCAACCTCTTCGACGACGAAGGCTTCTATCCCATCTATGCCCCCATGGATGAGATCCTACAAAAAGCGATTCAACAACTGAAGCTAGAGGAATGAAAACAATAAAAAAAGACGCGAGTTTTCGCGTCTTTTTTTGTGGAGCATAACGGAGTCGAACCGATGACCTCTTGCATGCCATGCAAGCGCTCTAGCCAACTGAGCTAATGCCCCATTTGCGGCTGCAAAAATACAAAGATTTTCTTTCCGCCAAACATTTTTACGAAAAAAAAGTCGATTTTTCTTCATTGCCTATTGCAAACCCATGTAAAACCTTACCTTTGCAACACGATAACAAACCACCATGAAAACCATTAAAGACATCTATAAAATCGGCTTGGGCCCTTCGAGCAGCCATACCATGGGCCCTCAGAAAGCAGCAACCCTATTCAATCAACGTTACAGCAACGCCTCCTCGTTCCAAGTGACCCTTTATGGCAGCCTCGCTGCCACTGGGAAGGGCCACATGACCGACTGGGCCATCCTCAACACTATGAAAGCGCCTACGGAAATCATCTGGAAGCCTGACATCTTCCTCCCTTTCCACCCCAACGGAATGCATTTCGAGGCCTTTGACGACAAGAAAAAGCTGTTAGGCGACTGGACGGTTTATAGCATCGGAGGCGGCAACCTAGCCGAGGAAGGCAAACAAAACGAGCAGCCCGACCTCTATCCGCTCACCAAGATGACCGACATCCTAAGCTGGTGCGAACAGCGAGGAAGGACCTACTGGGAATACGTGTATGAGCATGAAGACCAAGACGAAATAGAATCCTATATGACAGAAGTGTGGCAGGTGATGAAAGACGCCGTGGAACGCGGTCTGCAAGCCGAAGGCGTCCTGCCCGGCCCGCTCAATCTAAGTCGCAAGGCAGCCATGTATCACATCAAAGCATCGGGTTACACGCACACGCTGAAGAGCCGTGGCCTTGTATACTCCTATGCCTTGGCCGTAGCCGAGGAAAACGCCTCGGGCGGTCGCATCGTCACCGCGCCCACCTGCGGCTCTTGCGGTGTGATGCCTGCCGTACTGTATCATCTCTCGAAGAGCTATGAGTTTACTGAGACACGCATCCTCCGCGCTTTGGTGACAGCTGGACTCGTCGGCAACATCGTGCGCACCAACGCCTCCATCTCGGGTGCCGAAGTGGGCTGCCAAGGCGAGGTGGGCGTGGCCTGCGCCATGGCCGCTGCCGCCGCCAACCAACTCTTTGGAGGAAGCCCGGCACAAATAGAATATGCCGCCGAGATGGCCTTGGAACATCATTTGGGCATGACCTGCGACCCTGTCTGCGGACTGGTGCAGATACCCTGCATCGAACGCAACGCCTATGCTGCCGCTCGCGCCTTGGATTCCAACATTTACTCCTCCTTCTCCGACGGACGCCATCGCGTGTCGTTCGACAAGGTGGTGGAGACCATGAAAGAAACTGGCAAAGACCTGCCTTCCTTATACAAGGAGACCTCTCAAGGCGGCCTGGCCCGTGATTACAAACAAATGTTGTAAAAAACACTATATTTGCAACGAGAAAAGACGCAAAATGCCTGCCCCCTTGCTACAAATTCGCAATCTGCACGTCTCGTTCCGGCGCGATGGTCGATGGAACGAAGCCGTTCACGGCATCGACCTTGACGTGTTTGCAGGTAAGACCCTAGGCCTCGTGGGAGAATCAGGTTCGGGCAAGTCGGTCAGCTCGTTGGCAGTCATGCGCCTACTCAACGAGAGAGTCAGCCGCATCGATTCCGACAGCATCCTAATCGAAGGAGACGAAATCAAGCATTTTACCGAAAGGCAGATGGCCGAAGTGCGTGGCAAGCGCATCGCCATGATCTTCCAAGAGCCCATGACCTCTCTCAACCCCGTCTACAAATGCGGCTTTCAAGTGTCGGAGATGATCCGACAGCATGAAGACGTGAGCAAGGTGGAAGCCAAAAAACGCGTCATCGACCTCTTCAAGCAGGTGATGCTGCCCCGGCCCGAAGCCATCTACGACAGCTATCCCCACGAGCTCTCGGGAGGACAGAAGCAACGCGTGATGATTGCCATGGCCATCGCTTGCCACCCCAAGCTGCTCATCGCCGACGAGCCGACAACAGCCCTCGACGTGACCGTTCAGCTCGAAATCCTCAAGTTGCTTCGAAAGCTACAAGCCGAGACAGGCATGGGCATGATTTTCATCACCCACGACCTCGGTGTGGTAGCCGAAATCGCCGACGACGTAGCAGTAATGCACGATGGCGAGATATTGGAGCGTGGCACGGTGCAACAGATCCTCAGCCACCCGCAACACCCCTACACCCAGGGACTGCTGGCCTGCCGTCCTCCCATGAACGTACGCCTCAAGCGTCTGCCCATCGTCAAGGAGTTTTTGGACGGACAATGGCATGGTGGCAAGGAGCAGATCCTGCATGACCTACAGATTTCCGATGAGGAGCGCCAAGCCCATCTCAAGCAACTGTATAGCCAAGAGCCACTTCTCAAAGTGGAGCATTTGAAGACGTGGTACCCGCTCCGTAAAGGCGTCTTCAGCCGCGTGTATGGCCATGTGAAGGCCGTCGACGACGTCAGCCTTGAGGTCTACGAAGGCGAGACGCTCGGCCTTGTGGGCGAGTCGGGCTGCGGCAAGACCACCCTCGGGCGTAGCATCCTTCGCTTGGCGGAACCCACGAGCGGCAAGATATGGTTTGACGGCATTGAGGTGACAGCCTTGAAAGGACAGGCGCTCCGCGACTTCCGCAAACAAGCCCAGATTGTATTCCAGGATCCCTATTCCTCTCTCAATCCACGAATCACCATCGGCGACGCCATCTCCGAGCCTATGATCGTACACGACATCGAGACCGACAGAACGAGATGCCGGAATAGGGTCTGCGACCTTCTAGAACAGGTAGGCCTTCAAGCGGAGCATTACGACCGCTATCCGCATGAGTTTTCAGGAGGACAGCGGCAACGTATCTGCATCGCCCGCGCCTTGGCTGTCAGCCCACGCCTCATCATCTGCGACGAGTCGGTGTCGGCCTTGGATGTGTCGGTACAAGCCCAGGTCTTGAACCTTCTTAACAGGCTAAAAGAGGAACGTCATCTCACTTATATCTTCATCTCGCATGACCTAAGCGTAGTACGTTTCATGAGCGACCGTGTGGTGGTGATGTACAATGGCCAACCCGTAGAGATAAACGAAGCGGATGCCCTCTTCGAACATCCGCTTAACGCTTATACGAAAAAACTGATTGATGCCCTGCCGGGCAAAACCCATTACTTCAACAGCACATCGGGTCCCATGTTGTAGTAGATGTCGACAGGGATACCAGCCTCATTGACACGGTCGAGGTCAGCTTGCAGCTGAGGTTTGATGACACTCATCTCACCCATCCAAGCCTTGGTGGCTTCGTAGTCGCCGTCACCTTGATGCTTGAGGATATCGCCAGCAAGTTTCTCGACAGCAGCCTTCATCTTTTCAAAGTCGATGGCATAACGACCGTCTTCGTTGCGGACGAAAGCACCTTCGTTTTGGAAATAGTTGAAGGTGAGCATATTGGCTTTGCCGTGGGCACTGGCAGCGCCGAAACGCACCGAGCGGAAGATGCCTGCCATAAAGGTGGTATAGTTGTCTTCCATGGTGGTGTTGGTGTATTCGCCCATCTCAGCCAACTTGGTGACAAGGTAAAGGCCCAGCACGTCAGCTTTGGCTTCTTCAAGAGCATTGTACTGATTGCCCAAAGCCTCACGAACAGTGCCCTTGCCCGTGATGGTATTCTTGATGCCCATGCCGTGAGCCGTCTCGTGGAACATGACGTTGGAGAAGAAGGCGTCAAACTTGATATGATCCATCGATTCGGGCGTCATCAGCTCCTTGGCAATAGGCTCCAGGATCTTGTCGAATTTGGCCTGCATGGCGTTCTTGAGTTGGAGTTTACGGGTGCCACGTTGCAGCTGCACACGCTCATCGTTGGGCAAATTGATGGCGATGGTCTTGCTATTGGCATTGCAGTCGCCAGCATAGTAGACGACATCATAGGCGGCCAGGTCGACATCGGAGCCAGGCACCTCTTTTTTATACTCAGCGGGCACAGGCAGCTGCTTTTGCAATTCAGGCACAAAAGAAGCATAACGGGCCAGTTGCTTGGTCCACTCCTGGTCTTTGACGAGGATAAAGGCTTCGTGAGAGGCCTTGATGCCATAACGGGCGTCAGTGTAGTTTTCGATGGGGCCAATCACCATGTCGATATTGTTGTTGCGGACATCCATCCACTGCATGTCGCTTTCAAGGTAGTCGTCAGTGCGGAGTGCCTTGGCACGAAGGCGCAGGTATTCGGCAAACTCCTCATCACCGGCCAGTTCGGAGGCATCGTCCAACAGCGAAGCGGCTTTCTTGATCTGCTGCTCGAAGTAGTCGTGATACCATACACATTTCAAATTGCCGTTTTCGTCACGAACGATCACTGTGTACTGGCTGGTCTTGTTGGGGTCGTCAAAGGCGTTCCACTCCTCCTCGGTCATGTCGGCGGGATAGAACTGTGCACCGGCAGGTTTCTCGCCAATGCCGTCAACGAAAGGCTTATTGCCATCGAGGCCATCCCATGGACCATAGGCAATGGAAGCCAGCTTTTTGAGGTCGGCATTGTCGCCGATCTTGGCCATAAGTTCTTCCTTGTCGCCATAGTTTTCCATCCAGAACAGGTTGTCCATGATATCGGCGGCTTCGAAGAGTAGCGGCAACATCTCGCGTTCGTTCTCGCTGAGATGGCTGATGTCGGTCGTCAAGGTGTACTCGGCGTATTTGTCCGACAGGTTGGCAGTTTGCTCCTGCACAGGTTCTTGGTTCTGTACAGGCTTCTTGTTGTTGCATGCGGTGGCGAAAAGTGCCACGGCTGCAATAATTGCTAAGTACTTGATTTTCATATGATTCTATGTTTAATAAAACTACAATAGTCAAAACAATCATTCAGTCGTCATGGCGGAGGCACATCCGCCATCTCCTGAGTGAAAGGAAGTCCTCATCGCGCAGGAGATTGCGGGTCAAGCCCGCAATGACGGTAAAAGGGACTTCAGCATCCAATGGCACGTGAGATCACCAAACGGAGGATTTCGGAGGTGCCTTCGCCGATCTGCAGGATGCGTTGGTCGCGGTAGAAGCGTTCCATGTCGAACTCCTTGAGCAGGCCATGGCCACCCATCACTTGGACGGCGTTGTCGCACACCTCGGCGGCTACCTCTGAGCAGTAAAGCTTGGCCATTGCAGCCTCCATCCCAAAGGGACGGTGTTGGTCCTTAAGCCAGCAGGCACGATACAGCATGTTGCGTGCTGCTTCTATCTTCACGGCCATGTCGGCCAGCTTGAAGCTCACAGCCTGGAACTTGCACACGGGCTTGCCAAACTGCACACGCTTCTTGGAATAAGCCAAGGCCATCTCGTAAGCGCCTTGTGCGCATCCCAGTCCCATGGCCGCAATGGAAAGTCGGCCTGAGTCCAAGGTGGCAAGCATGATATGGGATCCTTCGCCGGGCTTGCCGAGGATGCAATCGTCGCCGAGGCGCACGTCGTCGAAGACGAGCTTGCCCGTGTTGGAGGCACGCCACATCATCTTGTCGTGCATGGGCGTTTGTGTGAATCCCTCTTTTTTGTTTTCGACGAGCAGCGCCGTGAATTCAGGCTTGCCGTCCTTCAGGCCAGAAACGGCTTGCACCGTGGTGCCTAAGGTAAGCGGCGTTGCGCTGTTGGTGATGAATAACTTCGACCCGTTAAGATGCCAGAAGGTGCCGTCATATTGGGCCGTGGTCTTGGTGCCACGCGAGTCGCTGCCAGCGTCTTCTTCCGTCAGTCCGAAGCCCCAAAGACGGTCCTTGCACAGACGAGGCAGATAGCGTTGTTTCTGCTCTTCAGTGCCATAGTCCTTGATGGGGCCTATGCCCAATGAGTTGTCAGCGGCGATGGTGGCAGCCGTGGAGCCGTCGACGCGGGCCAGTTCCTCCACGGCGATGATGTAACTCAAGTTATCAAGGCCTTGTCCGCCATATTCCTTGGGGACGGTCATGCCCAAAAGGCCCAGTTCAGCCATCTTCAAGGTCAAGGCAACGTCGAAATGCTGGTCCTCGTCGTTTTCGCGGGCCACGGGTTTCACTTCCTGTTCGGCGAAGTCGCGCACACGCTGGCGGAGGGCTTCCTGTTCTTTAGTAAGGTCAAAGTTCATGGTATGTTGTGTTTTTTTATTCCAACTCAATTAGCTGCATTTTATTGTCCACCATCTGGCCCTCCTCCACGAGGATACGCTTCACCGTGGCCTTGCCCGAAGCCATGATGTTGTTCTCCATCTTCATGGCCTCCACCACCATCATGATCGTCCCCTCGCCCACTTCTTCTCCTTCCTTGACATTGATCTTCACCACCTTACCAGGCATGGGCGACACCAGTTTCGACTTGTCGTTGATGGTCTCCTTACACGAATAGTCTTGTGTGTCATTCAGCTGGTCGGTTCGGAAACAAGTGAAATTGAGGCCGTGGAAGTTGACGATGGTTTTATGCTCATCGTTGACAGAGCAATACACCGTTTCGGTCCTGCCATTCAGCAGGATCTTCATCTGCTTGTTGTCGTATTGTATGAACTCGACTTGGAAAGGCGTCTCACCCACTTTTCCTTTGATCTTGCCGGCTTCAGCGGCACAGATGTTGACAGGGATTCTACTGCCCTCCACGTCGACGGTGAGGTGCATGTGGTAGCGCCAATAGCCGATTTGTTCCCACACGTTTTCTGGACTCTGCTCGACCTGCTTCTTGCAGAAGTCATACATCAAAAATGAAATGGCGATATCATTTACATTCAAGTTGTTACGACTGTTTTCCAAAGCCTTTAACAGGTCTTGCTGATGGGTATTGCAGAAAGCGGTGTCGATGTGGTTTGCCACGAAATCCTCGTTCTTGATCACCTCCCACAAATAGGCTTTATTGGTCGTAAGGCCTTGTATGATGAACTCTTTCAAGGCATGTTGTGCTGTTTCGAGTGCATTCTGTCGGTCTTTGCCATGGCAGGTCAGCTTGGCAATCATCGGGTCGTATGCTTCTGAGATGGTGCAAGTTCCATCGATGCTGCTGTCGACGCGAGCGCCGCGCACCTGTGGCTCATGGTAGGCCGTCACTTTGCCTGGGGTAGGCAAAAAGCCGTTGGTGGGATCTTCGGCATAGATACGCAGTTCTATGGCATGGCCTTGGGGTTGAATCATCTCTTGCGTCCAGCCCATCTCCTTGCCTCGTGCGATGCGTATCTGTTCCTCGACAATATCGATGCCCGTGCGCATCTCCGTCACAGGATGCTCCACCTGGATGCGGGTGTTCATCTCCAAGAAATAGAAGTTCATGGCCTTGTCGACCAAAAACTCAACCGTGCCGGCGTTGCGATAACCGATGGCTTTGCACAGCTTCACTGCTGTATCACAAATCTGTTGGCGTTTTTCTTCTGTCAAAGTCGGCGATGGCGACTCTTCGATAATCTTTTGATAGCGTCGTTGTATGGTACACTCGCGTTCATGCAGATGGATGGTATTCCCGAAATGGTCGGCCAACACCTGCACTTCGACATGACGCGGGTTCTCGATATACTGCTCGACGAAGACCGTGCCGTCGCCAAAGTACTTCTCTGCTTCGCGCGAGGCGCGTTGCAGCTCATTAAGCAAGTCGTCTTTCTCCCAAACGATGTGCATCCCCTTGCCGCCGCCACCTGCTGCTGCTTTGATCAGGACAGGATAAGGCAGGGCGTCGGCCTTTTGGAGGATCTCCTCGTGGCTGCCCATCATGCCGAAGGTGACGGGGATGCCGTTTTTGACAGCGATTTTGCGGGCTTCTATCTTGTTGCCCATCAGCCGCATAGCATTGGCATCGGGGCCGATGAAGATGAGGTTGTTGGCCTCGCAGGCTTCGGCCAACTCGGGGCTCTCGGAGAGGAAGCCATAACCGGGGTGGATGGCGTCGGCGCCTGAGTCCAAGGCGGCATCGATGATTTTATGGACGTTGAGGTATGTGTCTTTCAATGCGCCGTTGCCCAAAGGATACGCTTCGTCGGCCATGCGACGGTGCAGGGCGTTGGCATCGTTGTCGGCGAAGATGGCCACGGAGGCAATATGCAGTTTGCGCAAGGTTTTAATGATGCGGACGGCAATCTCTCCTCTGTTGGCAATCAATACTTTATGTATCTTCTTGCTATTCATTTTTCAAATATCATAGCGCAAAGGTACGTATTTTTTGAATGCCCAAAACGTTCGGCTAGGGTTTTTCGTTGAAGGCCACGATTCCCTTGTTCCTGCTGATTTGCGAAGTTTATTCCCTCACCGCCTTGCGGACGCACTTGCGGCCGTTGTGGTCGGTGACGGTGACGAGGTAGACGCCAGCCGGCAGGGCCGTCATGTCGATTTGCAGCTCGTCGCCTTCGCCCTGCACGCTGAGCACCTGCTGCCCGAGCAGGTCGGTCACCATGGCCTGGCTCAAGCCCTCGCCCCTGACGGTGACCATGCCTGTGGTGGGGTTGGGGTAGAAACAGACCGAGGGATCCATTTCATCCATGCCAGCGCCCGAAAACCTAGCGACCAGTTCCGTGTCTTCCTCGAGCACAAAACTGTACGGATTATCCGTCGCGACCTCCACCCCATTGGCTTCCCAATAAAGGAAGGCGCAGCCCTCGTTGGGCAGGGCCTCCACTTCAACGGAGACGTCCTCGCAGGTGGCCTCCTTCAGGACCCTGACACTTCCGTAGCCCTCATTCTCCGAAACAACGGAAAGCAAGAGGGCGGGACCTTCGTGCATGTTCGTGAACTCGCTCCAGCCCTCGGCATTCCGGTAGGCCTCCAGAGTGCCGCATGGGACGGTGATGGGGATATCGGCCGGGAAATGCCATGCGTTCGTAAAGCGTTTCAATTCTGGCGGAGTGGTTGCCTTGATAATGATTTTCTCTAATTGAGTATTTTCAAAAGCCTGCTCGACAATCCAATTCACTGATTTACCAATGACAAGACTGTTGTAACCGATGCAAGAATTAAAGGTATAGAACATAATCTCCTCAACAAGGTCTGGAATAGACAAATTTCCCGTAAGACTCGTACAATGAGAAAAAGCGCCTGCTCCAATTACTGTCAGGCTATCAGGAAAGACGAACTCGGCAAGCCTCTCGCAATTGAAAAAAGCTTTGGCACCTATCTGCGTCACTCCTTCAGGAACATTAATCTCCGAAAGGCTCGTGCAAGAATCAAAGCAATCCGACCCAATTCTCTTCAAGCTTTGCGGAAGACGGACAGACCTCAGATTTGTGCACTTCTCGAACGTACCATCCGATGTATTCTCCCAGCCTTCTGGTATTTCAACGGAAGTAAGGCCTGTGCAACCTGAAAACACATGGTAACCGCGATTATTGTCCAAACTATCACCGGCAAAAACATATCGGCTTGGCAAAATGATGTTTTCAATGCCTTTGTCTCTTCTAAACGCTCCATATCCAATGCGATCGATTGTTTCAGGAATAATCAAGGTTCCCGTGAAGCCTGTGCAGTCCTCAAAAGCTCCTTCGTGTATTCTTTTCAGTGATGAAGGCAACACCAGTTCCCCATTGAACCCCGAGCATCCCACAAACGCACAAACCCCGATTTCCTGAATTCCTTGAGGAAGTATAAGGGGACCCGTAAAGCCGGAGCAACCATAAAAACATTTGCAGCCGATTTTTTGCACAGACCCGCCCAAAACAAGGTTGGTGAACCCCGTACACCCTTCAAAAGCTCCATAGAATGTGGTTGGAAGTATTTCGGTTCCTATTTCGACGATATTGTCGGGAATGACGAGACTTCCGGTAAGCCCTGTGCAATCGGTGAAGGCTTCAATGAAAATATAGGTTATGGTATTTGGAATCACCAACTCCCCTGTTAAGTTGCTACACCTGTAAAACGCCTTTCTTCCGATTTCAGTAACGGTGTATATGACTCCGTCGTTTTCCACCGTCTCAGGGATGACAAGCTCGCCCTGTGCATCGGTCCCGTCGGCATGGCCGCTGAGACTTACGCAGGGCGGATCGGTGCTGATGATCGTGTAAAGCAGATTCCCCGACTGGAAATCGTAGGCCAGGGCTTGCACCGCGAAGCCCACCAAAATGCTTAGTGTTAAGATGATCTTTTTCATGGTTTTTATTGTTTAGGTTATTTTTATGGATTAGTGGTTTCGGCTTTTGCGGTGCGGCAATCGCCACACCGCAAATATAACAAATTATTCTTATTTCACAATGACCAACTTGCCGGTTTGGGACAGTTTTCCGCAATACACGGTGTAGGCGTACACCCCATCAGCAAGGTCGCGAAGGTCGAGCACCCTTTGCGAGGCGTTGCCCGAAAGATCGTAGGCGGCGACCGTCACGCCGAGTGCGTTCGTGATCCTCATTTGCGCTTTTGCATCACCTGGCGGCAATGTGTAGTCAACAGCCACCCAAGTACTCGCCGGGTTGGGGGCCACTGTCACAGAGAATCCCATGGCCCGGTTCAGGTCTTCGCTTGATGGATCGGAAGCCAAGCTCCTCCCCGAGTTGGTGGGAGTCAAGTCAACCCCGACAGGACAGTCGTCGTAACGGTATCCGTACGCGCCCATCAAGAGAACCTTTGCCATGGCTTGCGGAGTACCCGTACCGTAGTCGGCGATGTGCTCAACGGTTGCCCTCTCCACGCTGTCCAGCTGCATCGTGTTGCGGCCCGAGCCGTGCAAACCGCTGTAAAGATTCAACAACGCCATGTAGTCGTTGTGCTCTGCAAGGTCTTCGCCCGCAAGACCGTACAAGGTTGGGAACATGCCGGCCAAGGCCAGGGCGTCGTCGTACCTGCCGTCCTCCAGATAGACACCGACGATCTCGCGGTCCGTCTCCATGTCTTCCATGTTGCCCAGCCACCTGACCAGCTCGGTCTTGTCGACGACCGTGTCGGCGAGTATGCTGCGAACGATGTCGCCCGCTGCCAAGCGGAACTCCTGCACACATCTCGCCATCTCCGACTCCATCGCGGTCCTGGCCGAAGTCCCGTCGGCAATCTGCCTCAGCAAGGCAATCATATAGTCCGGCAAGGGCTGGTCCATGTTTCCGAGGTAGCTCATCAGCGAGTCGCTCTTCAGCTCGTCGGGGTTGGAGGCTAGGATCTCGAAAAGCACCGATTGCGGGAACACGTCGCTTTTGTCGGCGACCGCTGTCAGCACCCCTTTGGAGAGGTAGGGGGAATGGCCGAGCAACCGGGCACGCAGGTCCCACATGTCGGCCGGTGTGGCGGACACCACATCGGCGATCTCCGCCTCGGTGTCGCCGCCGTCAATCCTGCTGTCATATATGGCCCTTATGGCGTTGTAGGCCGCATACGCCCTGCCATAGTCCTCTTCCCTCTGCCGTCTCTGGGCATCGGTCAGGACGAGGTCCATGCCGCTGTCGACATAGGTCCCGTTTCCGTCGTAGTGTGAAGGGCATCCCGTAGTGTCGGCCGTCGGCACCAAGGTCACGCCGAGAATGCCGCTCGGGGTGCCGCCCGGCAGGTTGGGGTCATGGTAATAGTTGACGCCGTTGTTCCCATGGTTCGTGAATTGGAAGGCGCTTCCCTGGCTGAACGTGTTGTTGGCCGGCGCATATTGCTTCCCTTGGTTGGTCTGTATGCCGAGCACGTAGACGCTGCTGCCGCCAAGCACGTAGAAGTCGCACAGGTTGCCCGTGTTGTCGTTGCAGCGGTACTCCAGCCCCAGGATGTCCGCTTTTGCTCCAGAGGTCTCCCTCGGCATCAGCCACGTGTTGTTGCGGCCGTCGGACAGGTTCGCGCAATGCAGTCCCTTGAACACATTACCGTATATCAGGTTTTGCGACTTCGAGTCCTTTACGACAACGCCGTAGTTCTCTTCGGGATATTGCTGGGCCAGCCCGAAGGTATCCTGCTCGATGGTGAAAATCGGCGTGCTCTCCACGAATATGCCCGCCGCGCAACGGTTCCTGCGCTTGCCTATGCCGAAAGTCGAGTTCAGGACGGTGGCGAAACCCGACCTGACCGCGAACACCCCGAAGTTGTTATTCGTGAAGTCCGTGTTCCTGACAAAGGCGGGACGCGTGCCGACAGAGCCGTCGTTGACCGAGACCACCGCCTTGTGGAAGCCGTCGAACGTGGACCTCGACGGGTTCTGGCACGGAAGGTAGGACGAGGCGCACGACTCCCTAAGGTTGAACCCGGCGTTATAGGCATACAATCCCATCGGCCAGGAATTGGAGTACAAATTGTCCACGAACGTGAAACTACAACCCTCAAATCTCACCCCTCGCACAACATCGAGTCGGACATGGTCGACAAACTCGCCCGGACCGTTGTAATCACTGCCGACAGAAAAAGTACAGTTTTTGAATCTTGACACGTTGTTGTTGACGACCATGACCCCGGATTGGTTGGGGTTCTCGAATTGGTTCTCGTAGGGATGGAAGTGCACTGCCCTTGTGTTGTTGACGAAATGGGCGTCCGTGGCTCTGACAATGCCTCCCGTCGTCGTATAGTCATTGGGCTTCCACACGTCTATGCCGACAAAGGCGTTCTCTATCGTCGCACCGTTCTTCAGCTCCAAATAGCCCTGCCAATAGACCCCGTTTTCCATGGCCTGGTGCTTGGACCTGTCGCCCCACACTTGTATGCCGTTCCACATGGGACTATGGTTCTCCGGCAAGTTGGTAAGGGTCGCCCCGTCCAATACCAACCTCCCTTTGGGTTTGACGTAGATCGAAACGTTTCCTGGTGACAGTACGTCGTCACTCATGACGAGCCTGGCCCCTTGGCTCACCCAAAGATCCCCGCACAAACGATAGGGCTGCGTAGCCGTCCCTGAATTCACGACACCGTCAATTTGCCCCCTGTACCCCGCCAAGGTCGCAGCTTCTTCCGTAAAGGAACTTTCATACTGTTGCTGGGGATATTCTATTGTATCTTGTGGACTTGGGTTGTTTGGATGATAATAACCTTGTGGAGACCATGTGTCCAAATTATTGGCAAACTCGAATAATTCATGGAAAGAAAGGAAGCCGTCCTGGTCGGTGTCAGGATCGACATCATAATCCGAATGGGGGTGAGTGTTCTCATAGGCTCCCGAAAAATAAGGGCTCCAATCCATTGTCCCGTCTCCCACGTTACGGCCTGAAGAGGGATGGTCCCAGGGACCTTTATCCACCATTTCATGGTCGGAAATGACAACATGATAATACGGATAGTATCCCAACGCGGCGGACACCCAATAATAGGTGAACTCGTTAGCAAGATGATCGTCCGTGTTGTAATAGTGCGAGGCATACACGCGATAGCCTTCAGCAAAGGAAAGTCCCGTTGAGGAAGTGGCAGATTGGCCAATCCTGTTCTTGCATGCGCAACCTTGATCAATGTCATCCATAAACGCATCTATAAACCCGCCCGAACTACAGTTCTGCACCACCAATGTCATTTGGGAGCATTTAATGCCATGAAGCCAACCTGTCAAATCATTTTCATGTATCTTAGGGTTATTATTATTCTCTTCATTAACATAAAAATAACTACCAAAATTATCATGGCCTCCATGGCCAGTGATATAAATAAACAATTGATCTTCTTCCGTCAATTCCCGCAAGCCTAAATCCTCATAATCTTCTTGATATGGTGATATGCCGGCAAAGGACTCAAAGATATTTTTTATGTTCTCCTTTGTGTGCGTAGTGAAAAGATTTCCGTTATAACCAAAGAAGTCTCCAACTCCTATGTTTCCAAAAGAATTATTACCATTTAAATCGCCACACCAATCACCACTTTCTTTGTGCATTTTCATAATAACAGATGGAGCAGAGACAATAATACGCCTATCGTTTAAGTATTGACTATTCTCCGGTTCTTGATAGCCATAGACATTTGTGAGCACGGTATAAACGCCGGCCAAGTCAAACCAAAACCTTCTATTTCCCCCGTTTGCCTCTTCATTTCCGCAAATCAAGACGGCCCAAAGATGGTCGGAGTTCCCGCTTTTTTCATTCCTGACCATAATAGAATCGAATGTGCAAGGCACAGATGAAGAGGGTGTTGGACGGGTAAGGAGTTGTACACCGACTAAACCATCATTTGTTGGTGGCATGTTTGCAGAAACAATGGAATACTGCAACGAGGTATTTACAAATACGTACTTACAAGGGTGCGACCAATTGGCAAAAGGCTGCAGGTCAATGAAATACGCATAACATTGTGAATAAGGCACTTTCAACGCTGACCCGTCTGACAAGTAAATTGTATCGGAAGACGTCAACACCTCGGGAAAAACGAAAATGTCACTATAATTTGTTTCATTGGTGAACAATTGGTTGACAACCAAATTGTCGGCATTGGCTCGCCATGACTGGGCATGTACATTTAATGCCAGAAGAACACTTAAAGAGAAAAGCAATAGAGTAATTTTCTTCATGATTATTGATTTTTTGTTGGTTAATGAATCAGGTTTGCTTATTAATCCGTCACCGTAAACTCCCCATAATACTCGTCTCCGTTGGAGAGAGTAATAGTGAAGACATAATTGCCCGTGGCGGCAATGTAGAATTGCGCGCTGCCAGGCGTTGCAAGGGACTGGCTGTCGACCGGAGTCCCCGTGTCGGTGGCGACCTCCACGGTCACATGGCCGATGTTCTGGGTGAAGACGATGCCGAGCGTGTGGCCGTTGATGGAGGCCTCTATGGTGTTGCTACGATCTAAGCCACCATGCGCGTTGGTCTCTTTTATTAAGATCGAACCACCATCGCTTTGAACATAAGAAGTTGTCGTTGCAAAAACCAATGCTGTCATAAGCAAAATGCAGCATAGAATGATACTTTTCTTGATTTGGAACATGACTTTTTTGTTTTTGATTTCTCAACAAAACTAAGTCATGAAAAACAATTGGAAACAGAAAAGCCGCTTGTTGTTATTGCGGTTTATTGCGTTTTTTGATCCAACATGTTGAAAGATATATTCTTGTTGAATCATTTTTTCAAAAGAAAAACAAACCATACGCCGTTCTCCAACAATACTATGGTTCAAAAAGGATTCTTTTTAGATGCTTCTGTGCATCCACAAACCCCATGATGCCTTTCAGTTTCTTGACCCGTCTCCAAATGGTGGAATAATCAATTTGGAGCAAGACGGCAATTTGCTGCTCGGACAACCCAATTAGTAAAAGTCGACATGTTTCCAAATCAGCTGCTTTCAATTTGGGATAGGAACTTAACAAAATCTTGTCGTAATCCGGACAATGCTTCCCAACGGCATCTGCCAGGCGATGCTTTTCTTTTGCTGTAATAGCCAGATTTGAATAAGCAGAGGCCTTGTTAGTCGTGACAATATCTACATTACCGAACCTTTGTTTTAGGTTGAGACAGATCGGTTCTTGTAAAAGGGCTGCATAATCACCGTGGTTTCCTTTTACGAACGGAAGATTGGATGTAGCCTCCCTCTCGCGCATATCTTTCAATATGCGTTTGTTCTCTTTTTCCAATTGCTGGTTTGAACTCAAAAGCCTGTTTAGCGAAATGGCATGACGCATATCCGACAACAATTGCTGTTTGCGTAATTTATGCCTGAAGATGAAGACCAAAATGGACGATGCTAGTGCCAACAATAAGACAGCGCCAATCACTCCCTGCTTTCTGCCTCGATCAATCTTGGTTTTGTATAGATTGTCCTTTTTGTTTTGCAGATAAGTCTGAAAAGCATCGGCGAGTTGTGATTGCACGAGCCTTTGCTCAAAACTTGAAACCGTGTATTGTGATAGAAAAGAGGAGTACTCATCAGTATGGATTCCTTTCTTCTTGTATATGTCGCGCAGGTATTCAGCTGCCTGGATCCGCGATAGCTCTTTTGTGCTTTGCCTAAAGACATTCTCAAGATATGCAATAGCCGAATCAAACAACTGTTCCTCATACAGGATGCCTCCAATGGGCAAACTTCGAGTCAGTTTTTCGTCAGCATCGTCGGCAAACTTAAACATCAGCTGCAATCCGTCAAGCGCTTTCTCTAGGTCATGGTCTATATGATATTCGGAGTACAATTTGCTGGTATTAATGTCTCGGTAAACAACATTGTTCGTGTCAGGCAACGCCTGAAGTGCTGCTTGATAGTAGTAAAAAGCGCTGTCCAATTCCCCAGATTTGTCAAATTGTATTCCAATTCTGTAGAGATTCTTCGAAATACCTAATGATGACGTTTGTTCGAGAAGACAGTTCTTCAACGCTTTTTTGTGAAAATAAATGGCCGGCTCAGTTATAAACCGTTCGGAAAACAAGCCGCCGAGACGCGTATTGATTAATGCCATGAACAGGGCCCTATGCCCTGTCAGCTCCTTTTCCCCGAAACGGCCCTCCATGATCTCCAGGGCCTTCAGGTATTCGCGGCAGGCGGGCACGAGGCTGTCGCCCTCGTAGTGGCCCACGCCGTCCATGTAG
>CACZER010000012.1:0-45731 GCA_902780195.1 uncultured Bacteroidia bacterium | reverse complement strand
CCGCTCATCAATTTCTTGGTGAAGGACGAAACTTCATTCTTCTTGGCATTCACTGTTACTGTTGTCATATTGTCTGATCTTTTTGAATTTTTCTTCGTTATAAAACTTAATGGATTTGATGTTACCTTCGGCAATCACTTCAGAGGGCATAATGCTGTTGTCGATGAACAGGAAATAGTCAACGACGGGGCAGTAAAGATGAAACAAGTTCTTGATGCCAGCTCTGTAGCGTCTGCGGATGATACTGTCGTCCACATGATGACCGCCGTGCTTCACGCGCTCTGCTACGCGCTGGATGGCCAGGTCGGGGCTCTGCAGCCAGAAGTAGATAAGGCTGGCTTTATAGCCTTCCTGACGGGCTTTGTTGATGAGGGCGTGGTAGGATTTGGCGGCCAAGGTGGTTTCGATGGCAAAGTCTTCTTTGTCATTGATAAGTTTTTTGATGCGCGACAACATCAGACGACCTGCGGCGACTTTGGCACCGTCAGGGTTGAGCGGCGACAAGCCCTTGGCAATCTCGTCGCAGTTGACAAACTCCTTGCACTGCAACGTCTCGGGCAACACGGTCAAAGAAGCCGTTGTTTTTCCTGCTCCATTACAACCTGATATGATATACAGATTCGGCATCAAAAATAAATTTCTCTCGTTTTGTTTCTGCCAATAGTATGCCAGAACACGCCGCAAAAATACAAAAATTGTGAATATGTCAACACTTTTCCACACTTTTCCACGATATTTTTTTGTAGGAAAAATGCTAATCTCTTGAAAAACAAACAAATCGATCTCCTGACAAAAACTGAGGCGGTTTTCTCGAAAAGTTGTATTTTTACAGCCTAAAATGATTAGGATGAAAATAAGGAATCTGTCATTGTTGCTTCTGCTTTCTTTGGTGATCGTTTCCTGTATGGGAAAAGTGGAATATCCTATCGAGCCAAGGATTGCCTATGAAGGTTTTACGTATCTGTTCAATGCCGACAGCACTTTCAGTGGAGAGGGCGTCATAGCCTTTTCCTATACCGATGGTGACGGTGACCTTGGCCTTGACGATAGCGATACACTACCGCCTTTCGGTTTTCACGATGCCCATTATTACAACATGATTATCGACTATATGAAATATGTCGATGGTGAGTTCGTCAAGACACCCCTTTTAAGTTGGAATGTGCAGACCCAGTCCTATGATACGGTTTCATTCGATGCCCGATTCAAGCGACTTCGTGATTCTGATGAACCGAAAGCCATATCAGGACGAATGTTGAATACGGTTCCGGTGCAAAATCCATTCTCCCCGAACGACACCATCAAGTTTGAAATACATATTCTCGATCGCGCCTTGCATGAGAGTAACGTGATCCAAACTGACCCGATTTTCACCAACCCTATCTTGAAGAATTAATACTTATAAATATGAAACGTCTTTTCTTATTCTTGGTAGTATTGCTGGCCTTTTCCGCTGCACAAGCACAAACCGCAGGTGAAGGTATTAATGTGACGCACTATGAAATCCACGTTTGGGATTTCGACTTCGCCAACTGCACGTTGCAGGGCGAGACCTTCATCGATTTCACCACCACTGCGAGCATAAATGCCGTTGTGTTGGAGCTGAAAAGCCTTACCGTTACCGATGTGGCCTCCGATTTATACGGTGTGGATAGCTTTGGTCAGGAGGGCGACTTTTTGACCGTCACTTTCGACGAACCGATTGGAGCAGGCGAGAGTGTCACCCTCGACGTGCGCTATGGCGGCTCCCCCTTCAGCGAGACTTGGGGCGGTGTGGAATGGTGGCGTCCTACTCCTAATAGCATCCCTGATCGTGTCTACAATCTCGGCGTGGGTTTCGACAGTCAGCCACACAATTTGGGTAAGACTTGGTTTCCTTGTGTAGATAACTTCACCGACAAGGCTACCTACGATGTCTTTGTCACCACGACCAATGACAAGAAGGCCATCTGCGGCGGTAACTTCGTAGAGACCACCGACAATGGTAATGGCACCTCCACCTGGCATTGGAATACACCTCAGGAGATTGCCACCTACCACATCTCGTTTGCCGTGGGCGATTATGAGCTTTGGGAGGATGTCTATCATGGCATCGAGCGCGATATTCCCATCACAGTATATGCCAAACCAGGACAGATCAATAGCGTTCCAGCTTCGATGGTGCATATCAAGGAGATTGCTGCTTTTTTTGAAGAGAGTATGGGCGCCTATCCGTTCAACCGTATCGGTTATGTGGTCACGGAAAAAGGTTGCATGGAACACACCGACAACATCGCCATCGTGCCCAGTGTCGTGAACGGCACGACCGACAACGAGGAATACATAGCCCACGAGCTTTCGCACATGTGGTCGGGCAATTTGGTGACTTGCGCCGAGGCTGGCGACATGTGGCTCAATGAGGGTTTTGCCCAGTTCTGGGGCGCGTTTTATGAGTCTGCGGTGTATGGAGAGGGACATTTCCAAAACACCATCTCGAATAAGGTCAATACCATCAATGCTTGGTGCAACAATCCTAACAACTGGATGCCTCTTAACAATATGCCGCTTGACATGACATATAACACCAATGCCATTTATGAACGAGGTGCCGTCATCGTCAACACGTTGATGAACTACATGGGGCGTGAGAACTTCCTCTCTGCCATGCGCCAGTATTTCCAGCAATATGCCTATCAAACTGCCACTTCGGAACTACTATGCGATGCTTTGACCCAGTATTCCGGCATTGATATGCATGGATTCTTCGACTCCTACGTCTATGCTAGCGGTATGCCTCATCTCTATGCTGTCATCGAATCGATTACACCGATGGGCAGTCAATACGAGGTGACGCTCCATCTGAGCTACCAGCACATTGGCGACACGCATATCGGACAAAACAACAGGTACGACGTCACTTTTATCGGCCCTGATTTCCAGTTGGTCACCGAACAAGTCAATTGGGATGGCTTGCATAGTGATGTGACCCTTACGCTTGATTTCGAACCTGTTGGCATGGTCAACGACTTCAACAATAGCTGGCTTGATGGCAAGACCCAGAAAAACATGATGTTGAGATCCGCTACCCAACAAAATTTTGCTTTCTTTACTGCCAAGGCCAACTCCATTACGGATTCGGTTTTTGTTAGCGTGGAAAACCATTTCATAGAGCCTTATGATGATCCGTTAGTGCCTTATCTTACCCTCTCGACCAAGCATTTCTGGACCATTAATCGTTATGATTTTGGCGAGGCAGAAGTGGAGGGCTGGTTCGACTTCTCTAAGACCAACGATGGAGACATCATTCAAACCCAAAACGACTCGGCCACCTTGCTCTATCGCCGCAATGCTTCTGAAGCATGGCACGAGATTCCATACACACTTTACCCCGGCAGCTCATGGAAACAAGGTCGTTTTATGGTTGACAATCTCCTTTCGGGAGAGTATGTTGTCGCGTCTTGGGACAAGGAAGCTCTAGGAGTCGAAGAAGTGTTTGTGGAAGAACAAAAGATGCATGTATATCCTAATCCTGCTGATAGGCAAGTGAATCTCCAATGGGCCGAAGCCTCTGATGGCAAGGTGTTATTATATGATATGAAAGGGAATCTGCTTAAGCAGGAAGAGTTTTCAAAAACAGACCATGTCATACTTGTTGTGGAAGGTTTGGCATCAGGCAGTTATATCATCAAGCGCATTGATAAGGAAGGCGCGGCTGTTGAATCGGAAACAATCATCATAAAATAAAGAATCATGAAAAAAACTTTTCAATTGTGCGTGTTGCTTTTTATGGTGGCAACGCTTTTGAGCTCTTGCAAAGAAGATAAGAAAGAGTGGAGTTATATGTATGGCTATAATAGGGAAGATGTGTTGGGTAACTATACATTTTCCAATATTCCTAAGGCATTTGATGGATTGGAGGAAAACGCCTACTGTCATATTTGCGATTCTGCCATGGTTAGCATTACCAGCTCAGGGGAGAAAAGCATTTTGTTCGAGTTGAACAGCCCTTCGGATAACGTGTTTAGAGTTTTTAATGGGCTTCCTTCGCTTACACCTAATGACTTTATGATTGATATGTTAGGTAGTTGGACTTCTCTTTCCAGCAGTCGTTTGAGAAGGAACTCTGTAACAGCCTATGTCTATAAGAACGACAAGGACGATCGACGTTTGAGTGGCTTTGTAGCGGAGAACTATTGGAAAGTCATCACTTACCCTGACTCTGACGACAAAGATACGATCTTTGATTACAGCATCAAGTATCATTTTGATGTAGTCAGAGACAGGTAATTATTTCTTCAGTGTGATGCGGAAAGTGGTGCCTTGTCCTACCACCGATGACTTTACGGCAATTTTTCCCTTGTGATAGTCTTCGATGATACGTTTGGCTAAGGAAAGACCAAGACCCCAGCCACGTTTCTTACTTGTGAATCCAGGGTTGAATACTTGCTTGAGTTGCGATTTTGGGATGCCTTTACCCGTATCACTCAAGTCAATATGGACATGGTCGCCATCATCAATGAGGTCGAGGGTGATTTTACCATGGTCGCCCATGGCATCGACAGCATTCTTAGTTAAGTTCTCAAGTACCCAACGGAATAGCGAAGGAATCAAAGGCATCGTCAGCTCTCCCTCTGGCAGGTTGATTTCAAACTCAAATTTCTTGGAGAACCGTTTCTGCAAGTAGTCCATCGTGTCATGGATAAGGTAAACTATGTCGGTGGGCTCGGGCACTGGCACAGAACCGATCTTCGAGAAACGGTCTGTGACAATTTGGAGACGCTCAATGTCCTTTTCCATCTCATGAGTGCCGGCAAAAGGTTCTTCTTGCATTTTCAGCAGTTCGATCCAACCCATAAGCGAGGAAAGAGGCGTGCCTAGTTGGTGTGCGGTTTCCTTGGCCATACCAGCCCATACCTGATTCTGCTCCGAACGGCGGGCATAGCTGAAAAGGAGATAAGCGATCAGTAGGAATAGAGCAAATACAACAAACTGGATGACGGGGTAGTAGCGCATCTGTTGCACCAAGTCAGTGGTGCGGTAGAAGATGCTGGCCTTGCCCTTGTTCATGAACTCAATCTGAAGAGGGTCGTTCTCGTCACGCATGATGGCAAGTTGCTGTTTTACGTAGTTTGTGTCTTGCATCAATAGTGAATCGAGATTGCCGAAACTTAGAATTTGTGTCTGGTCTTCGTTGGTCACGATGACAGGTACGCCCATCGAATTGAGAGTGATTTCTTCCATGAAATGGTCTGACATGTCTTCCAAAACGGCCTTTAAGTCGGTGTAGATACGCGACTCGTTGTAGTAAAGCCATTGCACGGTTCCGTAGCCAGGATCTATCTTGATTGGGGGGAATTTGGAATATGCTTGTTGCATCTCTGAGTCGAAGGTGGTTTTCCCTTCCTGCTCGGATGGCAGGTTGGCTTTCGACATGATATTGCCTTCGCTGTCGGTGAGGATCAATGGAATGCTGATATTCTTACGTATGATGTCCAAATAGACCGCGGTGTTTTCATTGGTAGAGATGTCAATGACACGACGGTAGGCATTAGCCAATAGTTCGACACGCAGCTGCTCCTGCTCGCTCACCTTGTTGAAGAACTCTTCAGTGGACTTCATCATCACGGCGTGCTGTTCCATGGCAGCAGCCCACATCCTTACCTGTTTGACTTCTTGCTCGGCAATGGATTTCACTAGGTGGTTGGTGTACCATAACGATACACCTATAATGAGAAGGGCAATGACGGCCAAAGCCCATTTCCATCGCTTTTTGTTCGTATAGAGGTTCGTTTTCATAAAGTGAAAAACGAATTTTTTGCTATAATATTATATCTTTTTCCGCATCCTCGCGACAGGAATTCCAAGCTGTTCCCTGTATTTCGCCACGGTTCGGCGAGCGATAGGATATCCTTTGTCTTTGAGGATGATCATCAGTTCCTCATCGGTCATGGGTTTGGTTTTGTCTTCCGACTCGATACAATCTTTTAAGATTTTCTTGATTTCGCGGGTTGATACTTCCTCGCCTTCATCGTTGGTGATTCCTTCACTGAAGAAGTACTTCAGGAGGAAGGTGCCATAGGGGGTTTGTACATATTTGCTGTTGGCCACGCGAGAGATGGTGGATATGTCGAGCCCTACCTTGTCGGCCACATCTTTCAAGATCATAGGCTTGAGCTTGGTTTCGTCGCCTGTCAAGAAATACTCTTGTTGTATGTCGATGATGGCTTTCATGGTGATGTAGAGCGTGTTTTGCCGCTGGCTGATGGCGTCGATGAACCATTTGGCGGCATCAATCTTTTGCTTTACAAACTGCATGGCCTCTTGTTTGCCTCGAGAATCTTTCTCACGAGAAAACTCTTCCAGCATTGACATGTAATTCTTGCTGATGCGGAGCTCTGGGGTGTTGCGTCCGTCAAGTGATAATTCTACCTTGTCATCCCTGATGGTCACAAAGAAATCTGGAGTGATGTAATGAATGCTCTTTAGCCCTGCACTCGAAGCGTCAACGGGTTTTGGATTGAGTTTTAGAATTTGGTCCAGGGCATTTTTAAGGTCCCGATTAGTAGCTCCTGTTTTTTTTGCGATCTTGCTGTAATGCTTTTTGCTGAATTCATCAAAACAGTCTTTGATGATGGTGATGGGAAGGCTCAAGTCAAGGAAAGGGTTTTCTTCCTGCATTTTGTTGAGTTGGATGAGCAGACATTCCTGAAGATCTCTGGCACCGATGCCTGGTGGGTCAAATTCTTGAATGATTTTTAAAACGTCAGCAACTTCTTCTTCGCTGGCTTCTATATTCATTGTAAACAGGAGGTCGTCTACAATGTTAGGAATGGGACGACTCAAATAACCGTTGTCATCAAGATTACCAATAATATACTCTCCAATGCTAAGTTGTTTGTCAGTCAAATCGTGGTAGGAGAGTTGTTGGTTGAGATAATCTTGAAAGCTTTCCTCGTTGACGACAGGAGCTTCATAGTTGTCGTCGTCACTGCTATAGTTGTTGGCTTGGGTGCGGTAAGAATAATCATCTAGGTCTTCGTCCTGGAGGTAATCATTAATATCGAATTCTTCCTCCTTGTCGAAGTTGGTTTCTTCGTCGTTGTAGTCATCATTCTCACTTTCATCGGTGTCAACGGGTTGCTCATCCTCATACTCGTTCTCGTAAGTGTCCTCTAAGGCGGGATTGGCTTCGATTTCTTCCTTGATTCGCTGCTCGAGTTCGATTAATGGCAGTTGCAAAAGCTTCATCAGCTGAATCTGCTGAGGGGAGAGCTTTGTCTCCATTCGCTGGGTTTGAGTCAATCGTTGGTTGTTCATTTAGTTAGGAGTTAGGAGTTAGGAGTTAGGAGTTTGCCTATATATTCAACACTACAAACTCCTCACTCCTCACTTGGTTAATACAAGCAGTTCTTAGGTGTACGCGGGAAGGGGATGACGTCGCGGATGTTGGTCATGCCGGTGATGAAGAGCAACAGACGTTCGAAGCCGAGGCCATAGCCGGAATGCGGCACCGAGCCGAAGCGGCGGCTGTCGAGGTACCAGTTCATGCTTTCCTCAGGGATGCCGACTTCGTGCATGCGTTCTAGGATTTTGTTGATGTCGGTTTCGCGTTCCGAGCCACCGATGATTTCACCGATGCCGGGGAAGAGAACGTCCATGGCGCGAACGGTCTTTCCATCTTCATTCTGTTTCATGTAGAAGGCTTTGATCTCTTTGGGGTAATCGGTGAGGATGACGGGTTTCTTAAAGTGCTTCTCCACGAGATAGCGCTCATGCTCTGATTGAAGGTCGACGCCCCAGCCGTTGACAGGGTATTGGAACTTGCCTTTCTTGTTGTAGTTGGAGTTGCGTAGAATATCAATGGCTTCGGTGTATGTCAGGCGCACAAACTCATGTTCAAGCACAAAGTGCAATTTGCTGATGAGCTCCATGGATTTCTCCTCTTCTTTCTTACCCTTCTCTTCGTCCTGCAAGCGCTTGCTGAGGAACTGGAGGTCGTCCATATTGTTGTCAAGAGCATATTGAATCAAGTATTTCAGCATTTCTTCGGCCAAATCCATGTTGTCATTAATGTCGTAGAAGGCCATTTCGGGCTCGATCATCCAGAACTCAGCCAAGTGGCGGGTAGTGTTGGAGTTCTCGGCACGGAAGGTAGGTCCGAATGTGTAAATCTTACCTAATGCGGTGGCGGCCAACTCACCTTCTAGTTGACCCGACACGGTGAGGTTGGTTGACTTTCCAAAGAAGTCTTGCTTATAGTCTACGTTGCCTTGCTCGTCTCTGGGCGGGTTGTTGAGGTCGAGAGTGGTCACTTGGAACATTTCACCGGCACCTTCGGCGTCGGAGGCAGTGATTAATGGTGTGTGTACATTGTAGAAGCCTCTCTCGGTGAAGAACTTGTGGATGGCAAACACCATGGCATGACGCAAACGCATGACGGCACCAAACGTGTTGGTGCGAAAACGTAGATGGGCGATGTCGCGCAAAAATTCCAAGGAATGTTTCTTTGGTTGCAGAGGATATTCGTCAGGGTTGGCGGGGCCGAATAGTCCAATTTCCTTAACGGAGAGTTCAACGGCTTGGCCGCTACCCATTGAGGCAACCAAAACGCCCTTGGCCCATAAGGAGGCTCCAGCGTGCATTAATGCAAGTTTATCCTCGGGGATGACGTTTAAGTCTATGACCAATTGCAGGTTGTTGATGGTCGATCCGTCATTCAAAGCGATGAATGCCACGTTCTTGCTTCCACGTTTGTTACGCACCCATCCCATTACAGTAATTTCATTGTCAGATGCTTGCATTTGCAAGGCTTTCTTAATTTCCACTCTATTCATGTCTCTATTAATAATATGGTGCAAAGTAACAAAAAAAAATGCAAAGGTCAGCCAAAAAGAATGTATATTTGCAACTATGAACAACACAGCATTAATAGGTTGGTTTGCTGCCCCTCTCGTTCCGCTTCTTATTGCCGGTCCTTGCAGCGTTGAAAGTGAATCGCAAATCCTTGCCACGGCACGTGCTTTATCTCAAATTCCTGAGGTTAAGTTGTTGCGTGGTGGCATTTGGAAACCACGTACACGTCCTGATGCTTTTGAGGGTAAGGGAGAAGAAGGCCTGTTTTGGCTCCGTGAAGCAAAACGTGAGACGGGTATGCCTGTTGCGACAGAGGTGGCCACTCCTGAGCATGTGGAAATGGCGTTGAAATATGAGGTCGATGCACTTTGGGTTGGGGCACGCACTGTGGTTAATCCGTTTTCGGTCCAGCAACTTGCCGATGCATTGAAGAATGTTGATATCCCGGTGTTCATTAAGAACCCGATTTCTCCCGACTTGAGACTGTGGATCGGAGCTTTCGAGCGTTTTCAGAAGGCAGGCGTGACACATTTGGCAGCCATTCATCGGGGTTTCTCTTATTATAAGGAGTCCCCGTATCGCAATTATCCTTTGTGGGAAATTCCCATCGAACTTACGCGGCGTTTGAACGTCCCACTCATCACCGACGTGAGTCATATCTGTGGCAACCGCGAGTTGCTTCAGGGTACAGCTCAAAAAGCCCTTGATCTTGCCACTGATGGATTGATGATAGAATGTCATATTAATCCTGATGAGGCCATGACTGACGCGAAGCAACAGATTACCCCCGATGAACTGAAGAGACTGTTAGCCAACTTGACTTTCCGTTCGAAACAGGTGTGCGGCGTGGAGCGTGATCTTGCTGGACTTCGAGGTGAGATTGACGATATTGACAGCGAGTTGATACAACTGTTGGCTCGACGCATGGAAGTGAGTGCACAGATTGGCGAATATAAGAAGCAAAATAACGTTACTGTGGTGCAAATGGACCGTTGGAAGAAAATCCTTGCCGACCACGTGGCCGTTGGAGGCGACTTGGGCCTGCCTCCTGAATTAATTACGGCAGTTTTTGACGCCATTCATCAAGCTTCCATCGAACAGCAAAGCCGCATCTTGGAGGATTGAATTAATTAATAAGGTACAATTAATTTAATTGTAAATAGTCAGTTTCGTTCCATCAAACATGGTGTGGTACTGAATGAGTGGGTATACCACGACGCCATCAGTGGGGAAACTCGGGATCTTGTCGGGTGCGGCAACGATAATTTGTCCATTCAAGATATTGTAATAGGCATTGTTGCATCTGTCGACCACAAATGGGAAGTCGACGACAAGTCGCGTGGTGTTGCCCTGACTGTCGGTGCAGGCATCTGGAAAGTTGGGCGGGATTCGATCGTAAGCAAGGAACTCTGATTCGCTGTACCGGTATACGATGATACCACGGCTTGTACTTTCAACTTCTGAGGTGAGATAGATCCATCCGCTTGTGATGTTTAGCTCTTGGTATTGGAGTGTGTTTGGATATATAGTAAAGTTGATGTAGGCGTTAGGTGCATTGGGGTTGTTGGGAATGCCATCACAGCTCTGAAACGCTACTGCAGCAAGTAGTACGACTATGTATTTGAGGACGTGTTTCATCTTGGCAAAGAAACGTTTTTTTTCTCAATTCAGTATGTTTTTTGCTGAAAAATACTATTTTTGTACCAAAATCTAAGGATATGAGAAATAAGAATCGGATTGTCATATGTCTTTTGTGCCTTTTTTTGGTTTTGACTTCTTGCGCCTCGCAGAAGTCGAGGGCTATGAGGAAGGCTGAGCGGCAAATGGAAAAAGTGGAAAAGCAATCGAAAAAGAACTATGACAAGGCGAAATCGGCCCATTATAAACGACAGGCGAGGAAAACTAAAAGGATGATCAAAAGAGACAAGCGCCATGCGGAACGAATGCGACGGCGACAACGTTCCAATCCATTTTTCACGATGATCAACGATGAAAATGCCAGTTTATTAATTAATAAGGTGTAGTTTTTTCAAAATATCTTGAAAAAAACATCAAAAAAAGATGTTTTTATAAAATTCTTATTTATAGGTTGTTATGGATAAAATGTTTTTTTGTTGAAGAAAAATAAAATTAAAATCGATGTTTTTTCTTGCGTACTTCCAAATAAGGTTGTACTTTTGACGACTTTTAATGCACTAAATGAAGTAGTATTACATAAAATTACAAGGTATGTTTAAAAATTTACTAATGACCCTTGCCATAGTTTTGGCCACCTGCACGATGACCATGGCTCAAGCGCAAGGAAGACTCAAAGGCAAGATTACCGATGAAACTGGAGAAGCGGTGCCATTTGCGAACGTCATCGTTGAGAAAGGCGGAACGCAGGTTGGCGGTGCATCGTCCGATTTTGACGGTAATTATGACATCAACCCGATTCCTCCGGGAACGTATGACCTGAAGGCGAGCTGCATTGGCATGAACCCGTTCGTGTTGCGCGGATTGGTTATCCCTGCCAATAAGATCACCTACTACAACATCAAGATGGCCAGTGGCGCAATCAACTTGAATGAGGTCACCGTCATCGACTATGAAATCCCTTTGATCTCGAAGGATAACACCACATCAGGTGCATCCATCACCGCAGAGGAAATCTCTAAGCTGCCTAACCGTTCGGCAGAAGGTGTTGCATCCAGCGTTGGTGGCGTTTTCTCACAAGACGGTGAAGTCGGTTCAATCCGTGGTTCACGTGAAGGAGCTGTCTACTACATCGACGGTGTGAAGGTCATCGGTAGTGCAAGCGTACCTCAGGGTGCTATCGACCAAGTCGACGTCATCTTGGGTGGTACCCCCGCCATGTATGGTGACGCCATGGGTGGTATCATCAACATGACCACCAAGGGCCCAAGCCGTACTTGGGGTGGCGGTCTTGAAGTTGAGCAATCCGTTGAAGGCTACGGCCACACCCGTATCGGTGGTAGTTTGCAAGGTCCCCTCATCAAGAGCAGAAAGGACGACAAGGAAGCTCTGCTTGGTTTCTTCCTTGCTGCCGACTACAACTACAACAAGTATGGTAGCCTCTCTGCAACGGGTTTCTATCATGCTACTGACGAGTGGCAGGATTACATCGAGAAGAATCCTTTGCGTTTGTCAACCATGGGCTCTGGCTCCAATGTCACAGCTGCTTACACAATGGCCGACAATCTGGTTCACACAAAGCTTCTCAACAACTCCTCCAACCGTAACATCAACGTGACCGGTAACATCAACGTCCGTACAGGTTCCACGACCAACTTGACTTTGGGTGGTTCTCTTTATAGAAGCTACGGTCACTATTCAGGAGGCAGAAGCAATCATTATTTCAATACCGACAAGAACTACATCGGTAAGTCAGGCACCTATCGTGGCTATGTCCGTTTCTCACAGCGTTTCCCCTCGGATCCTGAGAGCACCTCGTTAATCTCTAACGTCTACTACAGCATCCAGGCCGACTATACGCATTACAAGTATGAATCGGGCGACCCCGACTTGTGGGATAACATCTTTGCCTATAGCAATATCGGTAAGTTCAGAACGTTGAGAGCTCCTAACTACGCTTTTGGTAGTGTTGAAGGTGTGGCTGTCGACGGTGACACCACCAACCTGATGAACTATAACAACGTGTGGGTCCTCGATAACTATTATGACACCCTCGTTCAGTTTGAAGCTTCCGACTTCAACCCATTGCTGGCTCAATACGTCCAAAACTATTATGATCTGTATGCTCCTTATGGCGCTTATGGCTATTTCAATAACATGGACTTTATCAGATTGAACAACGGTTTGGTGAATGGTTCTACTCCGAGTGCCGCCTATGGTTTGTATGCAGTGCCTGGCACAGTTCAAACTTCTTATGGTAAACAAGTCAATGACCAGATCGCATTGAACGTCAATGGATCTATGACCATCGGAAGAGGCGACAATAGCCATGAGGTGAAGTTGGGCTTCCAATACGAGCAGCAGAACAACGCCGCCATGTCCTATTCATCGAACTATTGGTCTTTGATGCGTGACGTGACCAACTTCCACATCAGAGAACTTGATATGGCTCATCCATATGCTACCAGTTATGATGGCTTTGTGGATACAGTGATGTTCAACAGAATGTATGACGCTTCTACGCAATATACGTTTGACGCCAGATTGCGTCAGGCCATGGGTTTGCCTGTTAATGGTACCGAATGGATCCTCATCGACACCTATGACTTCAATGACAACACCATCCAATATTATGATGCTAACGGTAAATTGAGAACGGGTCGCGTGAATGGTGGCCTTGATCTTAGCATGTTTGCCGCCGATGAGCTTACTAGAGATGGTTCATTCTATGTGTACTATTATGGTTACACTTATGATGGCAATAGAAAATACGGTCTCACAGAACGTCCTACCTTGTCGGATTTCTTCACCGCTACTGATGACGATAATATTCTGACTCGTCCTATCGGTGCCCAACAGCCTATCTATATGGCTGGTTACATCCAAGACAAGTTCGCGTTCAAAGACCTTATCTTCAACATTGGTGTCCGTGTCGACCGTTTCGATGCTAACCAGGATGTGCTGGCCGATCCTTACATTCTGTTTGCCCACCACACTGTTGGCGACTTGAGAAAAGGCCTCATCCATCTCGATGACAACTCACCTGTTGTTATCCCTGACAACATCGGTGATGACTACGCCATCTACGTGAACAAGATTTCCGAGATGACGGAGGTCGTTGGTTATCGTAATGGAAACACTTGGTATAACGCCCTTGGCCGTGAAATTGCTGACCCGAGCGTCCTTGACATGGGTACGGGTGTTTCTCCTTGGATTCTTGACCAATATAAGGAAAAGGAAAATCAGAAAGTGGACATCAAGTCCTTTAAGGATTATGATCCCGCTTGGAGCATCATGCCTCGTATCTCCTTCTCCTTCCCGATTTCTGACGAAGCCTTGTTCTTCGCTCACTATGATGTGCTGACGCAACGTCCTTCCAGCGCTTTCTACTGCAGCCCGTTGTATTATCTGCACTTCAACGATATCTCAGGTACTGTGGCTAACCCGAACTTGAAGCCGGCTCAAACCATCGACTACGAACTCGGTTTCACTCAAAAGGTGACCAACACCTCTTCGTTGACCATTACGGCCTACTATCGTGAGCTTCGTAACATGATTCAGATGTACCGTTTCAATGGTGCATTCCCCAAGGCATATAACTCCTACAGCAACCTCGACTTTGGTACCGTCAAGGGTTTGACCGCCGAGTATGACCTGCGTAGAACCAAGAACGCCCGTGTGCGTGCCAGCTACACCCTGCAGTTCGCCAACAGCACCGGCGCTTCTACAAGTACTGCTAGCGCTCTTATCGCTGCAGGTGTGCCTAACCTGAGATCCACCTATCCGACCAATGCCGACCGTCGTCACGGCTTCAACCTCACGCTTGACTATCGTTATAGTGATGGTAAGAAGTATGATGGTCCTGTTATCAATCGTAAGAATGGTGGCGCTCCCATCCAACTGCTTGCTAATACTGGTTTTGCTTTGACAGTACAAGGCGGTTCTGGTACTCCTTATACCGCTTCACGTACGGTTAGCTCCCCGATTTCTGGTGGTAGCAGCCTGTTGCAAGGTACTTATAATGGTTCCAGAATTCCAGCTTCCTTCAAGTTTGACCTTCGTGTCGACAAAGACTTCAAGTTCACTGTGGGTGGCAAGAAGGAAGGCACTACTGGTCGCGATGCTTTTGTGAACGTTTACCTGCAAATTCTGAATTTGCTCAATTCCAAGAACATCACATGGGTGTATCCCGCAACTGGTAATGCTAACGACGACGGTTATCTGTCAGCTCCTGAATGGCAACGTGAAATCCAAAGCCAGATTGACCCGATGGCATACATCCAAATGTATCAACTGTATGTCAATAATGGTGGCAACTATTCGACGCCTCGCCAAATCAGACTTGGTATGAGCATTAACTTCTAAATGCGAGATTAATTTAAATCGATAAATTTAAGTAAAATGAAGAATATAGTTCGATTATTATTGGCAGCGCTCTTAGTAGTTAGTGCTGTTATTCCTGGAAAGGCTGAAGCCTGCAAGAATGTCGACGGTGGCAAAGGCCAACGCGCCCAGACTGCAGCCGGTTGTTCTCCGTCTTCCGCTTTCGAGTGGTTGGACATTAACAACGTGAAAACGCGTATCAATGCTGGTGGTGACATGTGGTGGGACCTTCCTTCTGGAACAGGCTCCAAATACTATATCCCCGCCAACAGTGCTACTACCTCTCTGTTCGCTGGTTCCTTATGGATTGCCGGTGTCGACGTTAACCAGCAGCTGAAATGTGCTGCCATGCGTTTCCGTCAAGTTGGTAACGACTATTGGACTGGCCCTCTGACAGTTGATGGTAAAGCATCTATCACCGACGTAACCTGCGCCAAGTGGGACAAGATCTTCAAGATCACCCGCGCCGAGGTTGACGAGTTCCTCAGCAATTGCGATGAGAATGGTGTTCCGGATCCTAGCTATGAGATTCCTTCCATCATCAAGAATTGGCCTGCTACGCGTGCCGATGATGACCCGGAAAACATCGCTTATTATCTGGCTCCTTTCTATGATAAGGACGGTGATGGCGAATACAATCCCTCCAATGGTGACTACCCGTATTATGATATCGACAACGAACTCTGCCATACTAAGATTCCGACCATGGAAGAGGAAGTTCACGGTACCATGCATGGCTCCATCCTTGCTGACCAAGTGCTGAAGGGCGACCAAACCCTTTGGTGGATCTTTAACGATAAAGGTGCTTCTCACACCGAGTCCAAAGGTCAAGCCATTGGTATCGAAGTGCGTGCCCAAGCTTTTGCTTTTGCCACAAACGACGAAATCAACAACATGACTTTCTACAGCTATGAAATCATCAACCGTTCCACCTATACTTTGACGGGTACTTACTTCTCACCTTGGACCGACGTTGACCTCGGTTATGGTTGGGACGACTATGTAGGTTGCGACGTCCAACGTGGTCTCGGTTATGGTTATAACGGTAAGGCCGTCGATGGTAGCGGTGAACCTGAAGCCTATGGTAACCAACCTCCTGCGTTGGGTATCGACTTCTTCCAAGGCCCTTACATGGATCCTGATGGTATCGACAATCCTAAGTATAGCTTTACCTATGTTACCGTTTTTGATCCTAATATTGGTGACTCTGTGCAAATTGCTGTTGACTCCGTCCAACTTCGTGACGAGAGTATTAATGGTGTGAACTTTGGTAACGGTATCGTTGACGATGAACGTTTCGGTATGCGTCGTTTCGTGTATCACAATAACGGTCAAGGCGACAACTGCGACCCTGATGAAGCTCCAGAGTATTATAACTACTTGCGTGGTATTTGGAAGAATGGTGCCAAGATGCGTTACGGTGGCAATGCTTATTCCGGTAGTGATGTGGTTGGCCCTGAATGCGACTTCATGTTCCCTGGCGACACCGACCCGCTGAACTGGGGTACCGGTGGTTTACAACCCAATGGTGGCTATAATGTTGACGGTAAGTATTGGACTGAAGAGCAGTGCCAAAACTCACCTGGTGACCGTCGTTTCATGCAGTCAGCAGGCCCCTTCACCCTGAAGCCGGGTGCTGTTAACTACATTACATTCGGTGTGCCGTGGGCTCGTGCTACCTCTGGTGGCGCTTGGGCCTCCGTCGAGTTGCTCCGCATTGTTGACGACAAGTGCCAAGCCTTGTTCGACAACTGCTTCAAAGTAATCGATGGTCCTAACGCTCCTGACCTGACCATCCGTGAACTCGATCAGCAACTGATCATCTATCTGTCGAATACTACACTTTCCAACAACTATAAGGAAGGTTATGTTGAACTCGACCCGGAAATTCCGGAGACCTATGTTGAGTCAGTTGAGGTTCTGTATGATTCTATCCATGCCACTTTGGACAATGGTAATGATACTACTTTCTTGGTTCCTATCAGCAATACTTCGGTCATGGCACACTATGACAGATACTATCGCTTTGAAGGTTACAAGGTTTATCAGTTAGCCGATGCTTCTGTGGGTGCTGATGAATTGGACAATACTGACAGAGCTCGTCTCGTTTTCCAGTGCGACCTTAAGAACAATGTTGGCCGTTTGATCAACTTCGACTATGATGAAAGTCTGCAAGCTAACGTTCCGCATTTGAAAGTCGATGGCGGTGATGCAGGTATCACACGAAGCTTTGTTATCACTGAAGACAAGTTTGCACAAGGCGACAACCCGACCCTCGTCAATAACAAGTCTTACTACTTTATGGCCGTTGCTTATGCTTATAACAACTATGCTCCTTATTCACAAGAGGACGCTGCTGGCCTTGTGGGCCAAAAGAAGCCTTATCTTGAAGGTAGAAAGAATATCCAGTGCTATACTGCTATTCCGCATAAGATTGTCAATGGCACTAAGTTGAATGCTCAATATGGTGACCAACCTTCCATTACTCGTCTTGTCGGTCAAGGTAACGGCGGTTGCGACTTGGAACTCACTCAAGCTTCTATTGACGAGATTTTGAGTAAGCCTATGGCTGATTTGGAGACCAACAAGTTTGGTAGCCCCAATTATCCTATTTGTTACCATCCTACTTTTGAAGCTGGACATGGCCCCATCACTGTGAAGGTTATCGACCCGCTGCAATTAGTGGATGCTGACTACGAATTGTATTTTGACACTTTGGTTCCTGTGTATACCCACAATGTGACAGGTAACAATGAAATCCGCGGTGACTCGGCCGTTCGTTTGGCTTCCCGTTGGGTCCTCAGGGATTTGGCAGGTGGTGAACCCATGTACAGCGACACTACCACACTGTTTGGTGGTGAGCAGGTGTTCCTGGATCGCGGTATCTCTGTGACCATTAACCAGCCTTACGACATCGGTCGTATCGAAGTAGGTGAATACTTTGACGATTCTCAAAACGACGGTCCCGATCCGGAAGACTGGCATAAGTATGAAACAGTAGTCGCTACCAACAATGGTATGATTACTTCTTCTATGGAATTCCAGGATCCTACCAGCCCATGGATGGATGGTATCCGCGATAAGGATATTCCTGGCTCTGTGCTCAACTGGATTCGCGCTGGTAACTATTCTTCAAAGGATGATCCTTCCTCCAATGACTATCAGTGCTCTGCTGCCTCGACAGAGAATGCTAACAAGCCTTGGGACCCGAATGGCGATTACGAGAAGATTGCCAACGGCACTTGGGCTCCTTATATCCTTTGCTCTTACTCCACGCAAGGCGGTTCCAAGAATCCTGGTCCTGCATACAATGATAACTCAAAGGATAATGGTAGATATTTCGCTTCAACCAGTAGCGTTGATATTGTGTTGACTTCCGATAAGTCGAAGTGGTCACGTTGCCCTGTTATTGAGATGTGCATGGATAAGAGACTCTCTGAGGGTGGCGCTGATAGATTCTTCCTCCGTAAGCATGCTTCTGTTGACAAGGATGGTAATTTCTTGGAGGGTGATTTCTCTCAAATGGAAGCTAGCGACAATCCCGATGATCCTAACTTCATCGCCGCTCAAGGTATGGGTTGGTTCCCGGGTTATGCAATCGATGTTGAGACGGGTTGCCGTTTGAACATTGCTTTCGGTGAAGACTCGTATCTTGAAGACCTCAACGGTCGCGACATGATCTTTAACCCTGCCAAGTTGATGAAGACTACTGTGGCTGGCGACAATGGTGAGTATTCCCAATTGTTAGACCCTGCTGTCATCCGTAAGTATGGCTCCGACGATGAAGCCGTGTTTGGTGGTAAGCACTTCGTCTATATCTGGCGTATGGACTCTATCCAAATGATCGCCTCTGCTCCTTATAAGGATGTGAAGAACTATGCTTATGACGGTGGTAAACTGTTGTACAACACGTTGAATTACATCCAGAATGCTCCTTCGAATGCTCAGACGAACATGAATATCAACTTCTACAAACTTGCCATGTGGGTTGGTATGCCTATGGGTATTGAAGGCACAGAATGGCTGCAGGAAGGCAATGATTGCCGCATCCGTATCCGTGTTGCGAAACCTTACAATGCTGGCTATGCTCCTATGGAGTTGAAGGAAAAGAATGATGATCTTATGATCAATAATCTGAATCCTAAGTATACGTTCAGCATTAAGGGTTTGACACCTACCATGAATGAACCTGAAAAGACTGAAAGCGACCTCAATCTGATCACCATCGTTCCTAACCCCTACTATGCTTACTCAGCATATGAAGGAAATGCACTGACCAACAGAGTCAGAATTACGAACCTGCCTGAGAAGTGCGTGGTTACGATTTACACCCTCAGTGGCACTAAGGTACGTCAGTTCAAGAAGGACAACAGCGATCCTTATATCGAATGGGATCTCACCAACTTCGCGAATACGCCTGTGGCCAGTGGCTTCTATCTGATCCATGTCAAAGACTACACGAGCGGTGGCGAAAGAGTAATCAAGTTCTTCGGAGCTATGCGTAAAGTTGACCTGAACACCTTCTAAATTGAATGTAATTGCTAACCCTTAAAATCACATTATCATGAAGAAATCATTTAGATATATAGTTTTGAGCCTCGTGTTCTTATTGGGAATGAGTGCTCCACAAGCATTTGCAGGAAATAAGGACCGTTCAGGCCAAGCAGGCGCTGCCGAATTGTTGATCAACCCTTGGGCTGCTTCCTCGGGTTGGGGCAATGCAGGCATGTCGTTTGTGCATGGCGTCGAGGCCCTTTATGGCAACGTGGCTGGTATCACGGCTTGCAATAGACTCGACTTGAACTTCACCCACACCAGCTGGCTGGTGGGCAACGACTCCGATCTTGGCATCGCTGCTTTCGGTTTGCTGGCCCGTGTCGGTGAATCAAGCGTTTTGGGCGTGTCTATGACGAACTTCAGCCTCGGCGAGATTCCGATCACTACAACTGAGAGCCCCGATGGCGGTCTTGGTACTTATAAGCCCAATTTGATGAACATCAATTTGGCTTTTGCCAAGGCTTTCTCCAACAGCATCAGTGGTGGTTTCAACTTGAAGATCATCAGCGAGTCCATTAAGGATATGGGTGCCGTTGGTGTTGCCCTTGATGCTGGTATCCAGTATGTGACTGGTCCTTTCGAGAATGTTCACTTCGGTATTACACTGAAGAACATTGGACCTACCATGAAGTTCTCGGGTGACGGTCTCTCGTTCAGAGCATTTCTCGTTCAAGGTAGCCAACAACAGTTCACTGTCGTTCAACGCGCCGATGAATTCGAACTTCCCACTCAGTTGAGCATTGCTGCTGCTTACGACTTCATCTTGGGTGAAACTTCCAAGTTGACTGTTGCCGGCAATTTCTGCTCGAATTCATTCACCAACGACCAGGTTACCCTCGGTCTCCAATACGGTTGGAAGGACATCCTTCTGATCCGTGCCGGCTATACCTATGAAAACGGTATCTGGTCTAAAGGTGGCATTGAAGACAGCAATGATTGCATGAATATTAATAGAGGTTTAAGCGCTGGCTGCTCCATCCAAGTTCCCCTCTCGAAGGATGAAAATGGTATGAAGCTCGCTGTCGACTATTCCTACAGAGACACTTATACCTTTAAAGGTACGCACAGTGTCGGTGCAAGAATTATTTTCTAATACTGGTCGCTGTATTGAAATAATTTAGTATTTTTGCAGTCGCAAACCAAAAGAAGACCCTTATTTCGGTAAGGGTCTCTTTTTTGCAATTTGTTTTGAAATAATTAAAGTTCTTACTATGTCAGAAATCAAATACTTTACCCCTGAAGGGTTGCAGAAACTCAAAGACGAACTGGACGACCTGATACTTCGTGAGCGTCCTCGCATTGTTCAAGCCATTCAAGAAGCCCGCGATAAAGGCGATTTGTCGGAGAATGCAGAATATGATGCTGCTAAAGAAGCCCAAGGCTTGCTTGAGGCTAAAATCGCAGAGCTCCAGGATCTCATCTTCAATGCTCGCATTCTTGATGAATCCAAAATGGACAACTCTAAGGTGTTGCTATACTCGACTGTGAAGATTAAAAATGTTAAGTCGGGTATGATGATGTCTTATGCCATCGTCCCCGAGAAGGAAGCTAACTTCAAGGAAGGTAAACTCTCCATCAACTCACCCATTGGCCAAGGTTTGCTTGGCAAGCAAGTGGGTGACATTGCGGAGATTCAGGTGCCTGCTGGTAAAGTTCAGTTTGAAATAATCGAAATCACCCGTTAATCCCTTTCGTTATGGCTACCATTTTTTCAAGAATCGTAAAAGGAGAGATTCCTTGCTATAAGATTGCTGAGGACGAGCGTTTTTTCGCTTTTATGGATATCAACCCAGTTGCCATTGGGCATACGCTGGTGATTCCCAAACGCGAGGACGACTACATCTTTAACCTTGATGACGATGAAATAGGCGCCATGATGGTATTTGCAAAAAAGATAGCCAAGGCTCTTGAGAAGGCTGTTCCATGCAAACGCATAGGAGTGGCCGTTATAGGCTTGGAAGTGCCTCATGCCCACATCCATCTGATTCCAATTTCGCAAGAAGGCGATATGGATTTCAAGAAAGAGCATGTGCATATGAGCGAAGAGGAGTTCCGCGAGGTGCAGAAACGCATAGTGGAACAGCTTTAAAGAGGAGTTTTCATTTCTTAATTGTAGAGACGGCGTACACGCCGTCTCTACTTTTTTATTACCTTTGCGCAAAATACCGACATGATGAAAAGAATCACCTTATTATTGTTAGTCCTAGGTTTCGTATTAGGCGCATCTGCCCAAGATTTTGATTTTCCATGTGGTAACCTTAACTACAAACCCGAGGTTCAAACCGTGCTTCTCTTTGCTGACGACAACCCTTTGAGCGATCCTATCATTCCATTGGATGACATGCTGGGCCGACTTACCCTTTCCTTCGACATTATCGATGGCCAAGGAGAGGTGCTTAATTATACTTTTATCCATTGTAGTCACGATTGGCATCCTACCGATATTCAACGTATCCAATATGCTTCTGGATTTGAATCAGATCGGCTGGACAACTATAACTTCTCGCGCAATACCTTGATAGAGTATGCTAACTACCAACTCAAATTTCCTAACGAGGACATGATGCCGCTAGTCTCAGGCAACTACCTGCTCATTGTTTATGGGGATGACCTGAACGACCTATACTTTACCCGCCGTTTTATGGTTGTCGATGAGAAAGCCCACATCGGCGTGACTGTGCCTCGCTATCCCGATGATTTGGCTTTGACAGACACGCATCAACAGCTTAATATTAAAGTGAGCTTGAACGACTACCTTTCAGGAACTCTGCAGCAATATAGTTTTTTGACCATTCGTCAGAACGGGCGTTGGGATAACGCTGCTGAAGGCCTGAAACCTACATATGTTTATCCAGACCACATTTCCTTTGAGCACCATCCACAGACTGTCTTTGAGGCCACCAACCAATATAGGCGCTTTAATACCAGTAATTTTTATTTCCAATCGGAGAATTTGGCCCATATACGCCAAACCGACGTGTCATTCGAAATTGATATTGCCACCTGTGAATCAAGGGCTCGGAAAGCCTATGCGACCTATGAGGACATTCATGGGGAAAAGTTCGTTTATGTCGAAAATGAGAATTTGGACAACTTCACGGAGGCCGACTATTGTCGAGTCAATTTTTTCTATAAAAGTGAAACCCCAATGGATGGTAACGACCTTTATCTATTAGGGGCACTCAATGATTGGCGTTTCGACGTGAATAATAAAATGGAATACAATTACCAGTTGCGCGGCTATACGTGTTCTATGATGCTCAAACAAGGATATTACAACTTTATGTTTGCCACTGTCGACCGAAAAACAGGAGAAGTAAGGACTGATTTGACAGCTGGTAACCATTGGGAAACCAATAATCTATACAAATTGTATTTCTATTATTATAACGCCACTAAGGGTTATGACGAACTGATTGGCTATACCACGGTCAACTCGCATTGATATGTCTTCGGAGCGTCTCACATTATTTGCGGAAATCCTGCTGCCCATCCCGGTACCTGGAACCTTTACCTATCGTGTTCCGTTTGCCTTAAACGATCAAGTGCGTGTGGGACAGAGGGCTGTGGTTCAGTTCGGTAAGACCAAGGTCATGTCAGGATTGATTATCGGTCTGACAGAGGAAGTGCCTTCTGTGGAGGTCAAGTTTCTTACTGATTTGATTGACGACCAACCCTTGGTTAATGATAGGCAGTTGGCATTTTGGGGATGGGTAAGTGCTTATTATATGTGTTACCTTGGTGAGGTAATGCAGGCAGCCTTGCCCTCAGCGCTTAAACTTAGCAGCGAGACTACTGTGACGCTATCACCTGATTTTGTTTTGGATTCCATGGCTTTGAATGACTTCGAGTATCTCATCGTGGAAGCATTGCAGGTGAAGCCTAAAATCACTGTCAGCGAAGTCAGTAAAATCATCGGATTCAAAAAAGTGATGCCATTGGTTCATTCCATGATGGAGAAAGGCATATTGATCATGGAGGAAGAACTAAGCGAGAAGTATAAGGCCAAGTACGAGCGTTTTGTTCGACTTTGTGCCATTTATCGTGACGACAACAAGCTTCAAGAATTGATGGATCAACTGACCAAACGTGCCTATAAGCAGTTGGAAGTGCTACTTGCCTTTATTACTCTTGGTGGCAATGCCGACACAGACATCATGGCTAAGGACTTGCTGCAAAAGGCCAATGCTTCCTCTGCAATATTGAAAGCCATGGCGGAAAAAGGTGTTTTTGAGATGTATGAGCGCAAGATCAGTCGGCTTAAGGATTTCAAAGTGCAAACAGACGTTGACAGCATACAACTTACCGATGCACAACAGAAAGCATACGGTGAAATCAAAAAAGGTTTCGAGGATAACAAACCTGTGTTGCTTCACGGTGTGACCTCAAGTGGTAAGACGGCCATTTACATTAAACTCATCAAAGAAGCCATTGATCAAGGAAAGCAGGTCCTTTATTTATTGCCAGAGATTGCCCTTACAGCTCAGATAATCAATCGTCTGAAAGAGTATTTTGGCGACAAATTAGGTGTGTATCATTCTCGTTATGGCACCAATGAGCGGGTAGAAGTTTGGGAGCAGGTCCGCGATTTCGACCAGACTCAGTCGCAGCGACATCAAATCATCATAGGATCCCGCTCAGCCATATTCTTGCCTTATTCCGATATTGGTCTTGTAATCGTTGATGAGGAGCACGATAGCAGTTTTAAGCAAATGGATCCTGCTCCGCGCTACAATGCGCGTGATGCTGCCATCGTGTTGGCCACTATGCACAAGGCCAACATTGTGTTGGGTTCCGCTACGCCGTCGTACGAAAGCTATTACAATGCCTTGAATGGTCGTTATCACTTGGTGGAGATCACCGAGCGTTTTGGTGGTGTGCAGATGCCAGAAATCATACTGAGCGATATGCGCGTGGAGCGACGTCGCAAGACCATGAAGGCCGACTTCGGCAGCGCTCTACTCGACGCCATGATAGAGACCTTCGAAGAGCACAATCAAACTATTTTGTTCCAAAACCGTCGTGGTTTTTCGTTGCGTCTGGAATGCGAGGAATGCCATCATGTGCCTCAATGCATCAATTGTGATGTGAGTCTGATCTACCACAAGAGCCAAAACGTATTGCGTTGCCATTATTGCGGCTATACTGCCAGTGTGCCTGCCGAATGCCCGGTTTGTCATAGCCCCAATATTCGTATGCATGGTTTTGGTACGGAGAAGATAGAAGAGGACCTGAAACTTGTTATGCCCGATGCTAAAGTCGCCAGACTTGACCTTGATACCACTCGTTCAAAAAATGATTATCAAAGTATTCTCGAAGCTTTCCAAGATCATGAGACAAATATTCTTGTAGGTACTCAAATGGTTACCAAGGGTTTGGATTTTGACTCAGTGAAAGTGGTTGGCATCTTGAATGCCGACAACATGCTTTCCTATCCTGATTTTCGTGCGCACGAACGAAGTTTTCAGTTGATGGCGCAGGTAGCAGGACGCTCGGGGCGTAAGGGCAAACAGGGGAAAGTCATCATTCAAACATATGAACCGGCGCATCCCGTTCTCCAAGACGTGTTACGCAATGATTTTCGCAGTCTTTATGAAAAACAAATGGTCATTAGGAGTCAATTTGGCTATCCCCCGTTTTATCGGCTTGTTTTGATCCGTTTAAAGCATAAGGACTATCAAAAACTCAATCCTGCTGCTGCTGAAATGGCTTCGTTGCTACGTCCTATTTTCAAGCAAGACCTGCTCGGGCCGGAGTACCCAATTGTTTCAAGGATAAAGAATATGTATATCAAACAAATGATGGTGAAATTCAGAAGGGAATACAATGCCCAAAGAGTTAAGGAGTTGATCGCGCAGCAGATTCGGGTATTTCAGCAGGATCCTGAATACAAGGCGGTTCAAGTACAGGTCGATGTGGATCCTATGTAGCGTTTCATGTTGCTGCTTGGGTTGGACAGTTAGGAAATTATTGTCCAACAAATCCATGGTGTTATTGTCCTAAAAGAACTATTTTTGCATTTTATTTGAGCAGAAACAGTTTATGAAGAAATACATACTTTTTGCATTGGTAGTGGTGCTCTTTGCCCAGATTTCATTTGCCGCCATTACCGTGAAAGGTCGTGTGTTTGACAACGCGACAGGTCATCCCATGGAATATGCTACGGTGCGTGCCTGTGTCCTTCCAGATTCCACTTTTGTTTCGGGTTGCATCACCGATCCTTCGGGTGCTTTCTCTCTTCCATTGGAAAAAGGGCGTTATGCCCTCGAGGTTCAATACATGGGCTATATTACAAAATATAAGAATGTCAATTTGGATGGTACAAAGAGCATGGTTGATGTGGGCAGAATCAATCTTTCGCCTGACAATCGAATGCTTGCCGAAGTAGATGTGGTGGCCGAAAAGAGCACATATGAGATGACTCTTGACAAACGGGTTTTCAATGTGGGTAAGGATGTAAGCAACACGGCAGGAAATGCTATTGAAGTGTTGGAAAACATCCCAGCGGTCTCTGTTGATGTGGAAGGTAATGTGAGTTTGAGAGGCGATGATGGTGTGCGTATCCTCATTGATGGCAAGGAATCGGGTCTCTCTGGTATGAGCACTCAGGATGCCTTACGTACCTTGCAAGGTGACATGATTGAGCGCATTGAGGTTATAACGAACCCTTCGGTGCGATATGATGCTGAAGGGTCGGCAGGCATCATTAATATCATTTTGAAGAAAGACAAACGCCAAGGCTTCAACGGTGCAATCAATATCAGAGGAGGCTATCCTTGGATGTATGGCGCAAGCCTCTCGGGAAACTATCGCTTGAAACGTTGGAACTTCTTTGGAAGCTATGGTTTCAACAACCGCCATAATATAGGAGGCGGAGTCAATAAGACCAAACGCTTCAGTAATGTCATTGATGGTGATACCCTTTTCACTCAACTCACTGACCAGACCACGGAGCGTAGGATGAACCGAATGGGTCATAACGTGCGTGTGGGTGCCGACTATTACATTACTGACCGTGACATCGTGAGTGCCGCATTCGTTTACCGTTACGGCAAGTTGGAGACGCATCCAGTGGTGCGTTATTCCGACGTGTATCCGATTTGGGATTCGACGTCATACGATGTGCGTGCTGAGGACTATTGGGAGTACGACCCGATGTATGAGGTCACTTTGGACTACGACAAGACCTTTGAACGCAAAGGTCGTAGCTTGAAAGCCAATGTGCGCTTCTTCACCAATTCCGAGAATGCAGGTTCTGACATTAACGAGTCGCTCTACCCTAATTCGGATGCACAGCAGGCTTTGTGGACCATTTATCAAAAGACGGGTAACGACCAACGCATGCGCAACCTGCAGGCCAGCATCGACTATGTGCATCCCTTCCTCGCCAAGGCGCAGTGGGAGATTGGTGCGAAATACACCAATCGCAATATTTTGAGTAACGATAGTGTATGGCAGAAAGAAGGAGATGTTTGGGAACCTTTGGTCAACTATTGTTATGACTACGAATACAACGAACAAGTTGCTGCGCTATACACCAGCCTCGGTAACGATTGGGGACGTTGGTCGGGGCAGGTGGGCTTGCGTGCCGAGATGACCGACATCATGACCAATCTTAAAGGCTATGCCCACGATGGCACCGATTCCATCAATGGTGGCAAACCGTATTTCGACTTCTTCCCGAGTGCCCACATCAACTATTCGGTGAACGAGTTCAACCAGTTTCAGGTGAGCTACACGCGCCGTATCCGCCGTCCCGGCTTTTGGCAGATGAGCCCGTTCCGTTCCTACAACGACAACCGTAACATACGACTAGGCAACCCTGCCTTGACGCCGACTTATATGGACAGCTATGAAATTGGTTACATACACTTTTGGGACAAGGCCAGCTTCAACTTCACGACCTATTATCGTCATGGCACCAACATGATCCGTCATTACACCTACGAAGATAATGGCGTGTTCTATAGCATGCCCATCAACTTCGGCAAGGCCGACGACTTCGGCGTGGAGGTGGTTGCCCAAGGTCAGATGACGAAATGGTGGAACCTTAACGGCAACGTCAATTTCTTCCGTTCCCAGTTCAAAGGCACAATCAATGACAAGGTCTTTGACGATGCCACTTGGATGCTTTTCGGGCGCGCCGTGTCAAAGTTTAAGGTGAGCAACTGGTTCGACCTACAACTGACTGCCCATGTCATGGGCCCTCACAAAGAGCCCTTGGGAATGAGAAAAGGCAATTGGTGGGTTGATTTGGCAGTGAGTAAAGAGGTTTTGAAAGGCAATGGCACCATAACATTCAATGTGCGCGACCTCTTCAACTCTCGCAGTATGGGTGGCGAATCGTGGGGCGATGGCTTCTGGCAATATAACACCAGCACATGGAACCGTCGTTCGTTCTCACTCAATTTCAATTATCGCATCAATCAGCAAAACATCAAACGTAACCGGCCCGAAGAAGGCGGCGGTGATGATGACGGAGGCGAAGATCAGCAGTCTGACGAGACCTATTAATTTTTTTGTTGATTTATATGCGGGTTTGTGACAAAGAATCCCGATAAAAACTCTATCTTTGCCGTATCGTTTTATGCATAAAACTTTGCGCTTATGATATGTTTTTTCCAATCTGATAATCAGAGGGTTATCGCTGTTGATTCCAAATCCGAGCTTTCAGGGGAAACCATTTCCAAACTCACTTGGCTTTTCGGGAATGCCGAAAGAATCGAAAAAGACATAGTGAAAGGCCACTTTGTCGGTCCACGTCGTGAGATGATTACGCCATGGAGCACCAATGCCGTCGAGATCACCCAAAACATGGGCATCAAGGGCATCGTTCGCATCGAGGAGTTCCAAAGAGTGGAGTCGAAGAAGGCCCCCTACGATCCGATGTTGCAAAACCGCTACGAGAATCTCGACCAGAAGGTGTTCTCTGTCGACCGCAAGCCCGAGCCGCTGAAATACATCGACGACATCGAGGCCTACAACCAGCAGGAAGGTCTGGCGTTGAGCAGCGAGGAGATGGACTACTTGAAAGGCATATCTGCAAAGATTGGGCGTAAACTGACCGACAGTGAGGTGTATGGCTTTGCACAGGTTAACTCCGAACACTGCCGCCACAAGATTTTCAACGGCACCTTCGTGATCGATGGCAAAACGATGCCCAACACGCTCTTTGCCCTCATTAAAAAGACCTCGAAGATGAACCCCAACCGTCTCGTGTCGGCTTACAAGGACAACGTGGCTTTCATCCTCGGTCCCAAGGTGGAGCAGTTCGCTCCCGCCGAGCCCAACAAGCCTTCGGCCTTTCAAATCAAACCTATCGAGACGGTGATTTCGCTGAAAGCCGAGACGCACAACTTCCCGACCACCGTGGAGCCCTTCAATGGTGCTGCAACTGGCAGCGGCGGTGAAATCCGCGACCGTTTGGCTGGTGGTCAAGGCAGCTTGCCACTTGCTGGTACTGCTGTCTATATGACTTCTTATCCCCGTACAGAGCAAGGACGTGAGTGGGAGAAGGACATCGAACCGCGCCAATGGCTCTATCAGACGCCCGAGGAAATCCTCATTAAGGCCTCCAACGGTGCCTCCGACTTTGGCAACAAGTTTGGCCAGCCCCTCATCAACGGTAGCTTGCTGACTTTCGAGCATAGTGAGAAAGAAGTCTTGGGATACGATAAAGTCATCATGTTAGCAGGCGGCATCGGCTTCGCCAAGGTAAAGGATGCCAAGAAATTGGAACCTGAGGAAGGTGATGTCATCATTGTGTTGGGCGGCGACAACTACCGCATCGGTATGGGAGGTGGCGCTGTGTCAAGCGTTGATACAGGACAATACAGCAATGCTATTGAGCTGAATGCTGTGCAACGTGCCAATCCTGAGATGCAGAAGCGTGTGAGTAATGTCATTCGTGCCATGGCCGAGAGCGACCACAATCCCATCCGTAGTATACACGACCACGGTGCGGGCGGTCACCTCAATTGCCTCAGCGAACTTATCGAGGACGCGGGCGGTGTGGTTTACGTTGACAACCTGCCTGTCGGCGACCCGACCCTTTCCGACAAGGAAATCATCGGTAATGAATCGCAGGAGCGTATGGGTCTCTTGGTCAACAAGAAAGACAAGGACATCATCAAGGAAACTGCCGAACGTGAGCGCGCCCCGTATTACGAGGTGGGTGAGGTGACTGGCGACGAACGCCTGCGTTTCGTTCGCAAGAAAGGCAAGGCTCCCATCGACTTGGCCATTTCTGATTTCTTCGGGAGTGCCCCCAAGACGATTTTGCACGACAAGACGAAGCCCTATCATTTCAAGAAGATCAGCTATACCAAACGCGACATACACAAATACCTCAACAACGTGCTCCAAATGGAAGCCGTTGCTTGTAAGGATTGGCTCACTAACAAGGTAGACCGTTCCGTGACAGGCCGTGTGGCCCAGCAGCAGTGTGTGGGTGAGATCCAGTTACCTTTGAGCGACCTGGGCATCAGCGCATTGGACTACAACGGGAAACGTGGCATCGCCACGGCCTTGGGTCATGCTCCGATTGCGGGCCTCATCGACCCGGCCGCCGCTTCTCGTCTCTCTGTCTCCGAGGCCTTGACCAACATCCTATGGGCTCCCATCGAAGGCAACCTCGAAGGTGTGTCGCTGAGTGCCAACTGGATGTGGCCTGCCAAGCAGGAAGGTGAGACGGCTCGGCTGTATGAGGCTGTGAAAGGTTTGAGCGACTTTTGTGTGGCTTTGGGTGTTAATGTGCCAACGGGTAAGGACTCCCTCTCTATGACACAGAAATATCCTAACGGTGAAAAGGTGGTCGCTCCAGGAACGGTCATCGTTTCCGCTGCAGGAGAAGTGTCCAATATACGACAAGTCGTTCGTCCAGTGATGAAGGCTGATGAAAACACGGAGTTGCTTTATATCGATTTTTCTAAAGACGGCTTTGAACTGGGCGGTAGTAGTTTTGCCCAATCAATTGGCGCCATCGGTCAGGCTGTGCCTGACGTAAAGAGCGTCGCTTATTTCAAGAAATGCTTTAATGCCGTCCAAAAGCTGATTGAAGGCGATTTGGTTCTTGCAGGTCATGATGTCTCGGCTGGTGGTATGATCACCACTCTGCTGGAGATGAATTTTGCCAATACCATGTACGGCATGAACATCGATTTCAAGTCGTTCGATAAGGAAGACTTGATGGCCGTGCTTTTCTGCGAGAAACCTTCTGTCGTGATACAAGTCTCCAATGACGGCATCGCTAGACGCATGCTCAGGGAGTTGGGTGTCAACTATAAGGTGATAGGAAAGCCTACTGCCAAACGCCAACTGACCATTACCCAAAATGGACATAATTATGTTTTTGACATTGACCAGTTACGCGATACTTGGTACAAGTCATCATATCTTCTCGACCGCAAGCAGAGTGGCGAACGTAAGGCAATGGAACGTTTCATGAACTATAAGAAACAGTATTTGCATTATAGTTTTGGACGTAGCTTTACTGGTAAGGCTTCCAGCATGGGTGTTGATCTTCATCGTCGGAAGCCCTCAGGCATCAATGCTGCCATCATCCGTGAAAAAGGTTGCCAATGCGATCGCGAAATGGCATATGCACTATATCTTGCTGGGTTCGACGTAAAGGATGTCACGATGACAGACCTTGCCACTGGTCGTGAAGACCTCAAGGATGTGAATATGATTGCCTTTGTTGGTGGTTTCTCTAACTCCGACGTTTTGGGATCTGCTAAAGGTTGGGCTGGTGCTTTCCTCTATAACAAGAAGGCTAAGAAGGCTCTTGACGATTTCTATGCTCGCGAAGACACCTTAAGCCTTGGCGTGTGCAATGGCTGCCAACTGATGATGGAACTTGGCCTGCTTTATCCTGACCATGAAGAACATCCCGTGATGATGCACAACGACTCGCGTAAGTTTGAATCAAGCTTCCTGAATGTGGAGATAGCCCAAAACGAGAGCGTAATGCTCAAGTCGTTGTCGGGTCGCCGTCTTGGCGTATGGATTGCCCATGGTGAGGGCCGTTTCTATTTCCCCTGCTATCGTGATCAATACAAGATCGTGATGACTTACGGTCAGGACGAGTATCCAGGCAACCCGAATGGCAGTGACTGGTCGACAGCAGGCATTTGTTCCAACGACGGTCGTCATCTCGCCATGATGCCGCACCTTGAGCGTGCCTTCTTGCCTTGGCAATGGGCCTTCTATCCGGAAGAACGCAAAAACGATGAGGTGTCGCCATGGATGGAAGCTTTCGTGAATGCAAGGAAATGGGTGGAAGAGCATAAGAAGTAAGACCATGCCAAAAGACAAAATCAACAAAACCAACGCCTGCCGTATCCTCGACCAGAAAAAGGTCGTCTATGAGTTGGTTCCATACGAGGTGGATGAAGAAGACCTCGGAGCACAACATATTGCCGAGCAATTGGGTGAGGACATTGATCAGGTGTTTAAAACCTTGGTACTAAAAGGCGACAAGATTGGTTATTTTGTCTGCGTCATTCCTGGTAACGATGAGCTTGACCTGAAAAAGACTGCCAAAGCTACAGGCAACAAAAGCTGCGACCTTATCCCCATGAAAGAGTTGCTGCCATTGACAGGCTATATTCGTGGTGGATGCTCGCCAGTGGGTATGAAAAAGCAGTTCCCGACATTTATCCATGAGACTTCAGAACTCTTTGATTATATTTATGTTAGCGCCGGCGTTAGGGGCCTTCAGTTCAAACTTGATCCGCGAGATTTGATTCAGGTGGTCAACATGACGGTTGCGGATTTGATTCAATGAATATTAATTACTATATTTGCAGGTTGTATTCTGCAAATATGGTAATTATGAAAAAAATTCTTCTTGGTATTATCGTACTAATAATCGGTGCTGTATCACTTGAGGCACGACCGGTCGATCGTTTTGTTGCCTTTTCGGTAGCCCAGAAATATGCCATTGCTCAATTTGCTATGGAGCGTGTTACGCCCGAACTGGTATATATGGGAGAGGATGAGGCATTTTACGTTTATAATGTTGGTGCCAGTGCGTTTGTAATCATAGCTGGCGACGATGCCCATCGTCCCATCATCGGTTATTCCGAAACGTCGTCTTTTGATGCAACCAACATTCCTCCGGCATTGTCCTATTACTTGGATGGCGTGGCAGAGTGTATTCATCAGTTGCACCATGCTGTTGCGACTCCTGATGTGGCTGCTGAATGGGCTTCAGTGCTCGAGCATGGCAGACTCATTTCGCGCCATGGTGGCCGCGGTACTGGCTATTATTGTCAGACCCAATGGGATCAAACCTATCCCTATAATTATTGCTGCCCAGATGACCCCAATGGGTCGGGAGGCCATGCCATTGTGGGTTGTTTGGCCACAGCCATGTCGCAACTGATGCGCTTTTGGGCCAGCCCTTCCCAAGGTATCGGCAGTCATTGCTACTTCCATGAGGATTACGGCCAGATTTGTGCTGACTTTGGCAACACTACATATGATTGGGATAACATGCCCAACAAGTTGAGTGACAACTCCACAGAGGCTGAGAAATTGGCTACTGGAACGTTGTGTTTTCATTGTGGTGTTACAATAGATATGGGTTATGGCCCTGATGGCAGTGGTGGCGCTTCGGGCCCTATTCCCGGTGTTATGCATACCTATTTCAACTATAGCGATGCCATCGTGCAACTCCGTCGTGATGATTTTGAAACTGAGACATGGAAAGCCATGGTGCGCGAGCAATTCGATATGGGATGGCCAATGTATTATGGTGGTTGTCAAGATGGCGGTTGCCACGCTTTTGTATGTGATGGCTACGACGACTTCGACATGTTTCATTTCAATTTAGGTTGGGGAGGAGGCTCCGACGGATGGTATCTTATCGATGATGCGCCATACACACATCCTGCTGATGCCATGTTCAATTTCGTTCCCAGCGAGGTTTATAACCAAACGCCTTCCGAACCTATCGCTTTTACTGCGGTTCCTGCCAGCGATACTGATCTTAAGGTGCGACTCAATTGGATCAATCCCACTACCACCCTTGATGGCAATACTATAGAAACTATTGATCAGGTTGTGGTATTGCGTGACAACGAGGTGATTGCAACCATGACCGATGTCATGCCAGGTTCTAGCCTTGAGTTTATGGATAATAGTGTGCCTCGGTATGATGTTTTCCATTATGCCGTGTATGTTGTCGCCAATAACCGCGTCGGAAAGCATGCCAATGTCATGAAAGTCATGGTTGGGCCTTCATGTCCATGGAAGATTATCATGACCACCACCAACTACCAAGGTTGGGAAGGCGGTACTATCACGGTGTATTCCGCCACGGGGCGTGAAATTGGTCGTTATACAGCTACTTCTTCTTCCACAGTACAAGTAGAGCCTGAACTGCCTTTGGGCCGTATATGTTTTGGCTGGACTGCGCCAGAAGAGGAGGTCGGCCAGATGGCATTTGTTATCAAGAATGCTGAGGGTCAGACGGTCTATTCCTACTCGGGTCCTTCGGCAGATATGCCATCGGGTGTTTTCTTTGAGCCCAACAATAATTGTGGGAGTGGGGTGATTTGCGATGTGCCGCAGAATCTCGTCGCCACGGCCCAAGAGGATGGTATCCTGCTTACTTGGGATGCCGTTGAGGATCCAGGCTATGGCTATCTGATTTATCGTGATGACATGCTTTATCGTCTTATTCAGTCAGGTAATGCTTTCCTTGACGAGTCGGTTGAGATGGGTGGACATTGCTATAGAGTGGGGGTTCTTTGTGAGGGTGGTGACAGCGGCGAGTATTCCAATGAGTCGTGCACCACGCTTGGCCCTTGCTATCCTCCCCGCAACTTGGACTTCGAATACACCAACAACTATAAGATCAAATTGAAATGGGACTCGCCTCAGCCCAATGATGGACTGTCAGGCTATTTCCTGTTCAGAAAAGATGGCGAAGGTGAATACCATCGTATTAAGTTGTTGAACGCCTCGGCTGTTACATATACCGACAATGCTATGAGCCAGGAAGGCGACTATTACTACCGTCTTTATGCCTATTATGCTGATCTGGATTGTACTTCGGCTCCTGCCAATCGATATTATTATCCCAATGTCTTCGAGTTGCATGCCTATTACTCACCTACAGGTGTTGAAGAAAACGAGCAAGGGGTGAAGGTCTATCCCAATCCGGCAAAGAATCTTGTCACCATTGAAGCGGAAGGCATGACGGAGGTGGCGGTTTACAATGCCTTGGGACAATGTGTTTTGCAAAAGGAAGTCAGTGGAGATCAGGCGACGATTGACTTGCAAAATGTCTCCGAAGGCCTATACCTATTGAGAGCCAAGACAAGGGGAGGAGTCTCCTCAAAGCACATAGCCGTTGAACGATAGAAAAATCTCCTCACTCCTCACTTCTCACTCCTAACTATTTATTATTTTTGCAGCGATAATTATTTAAAATCATGCTAAATAAAGAAAATGTTCAAGAAGTCCTGAAGGACGTCATCTATTTCCCCAAAGGGGATAATATCATCGCTTTGAATATGGTTGAAAACCTGATGGTTAAGGATAACGCTATCCGTTTCGACCTCGTTATGGAACATGCCAACGATCCAAAGAACGACATTTTGGTGAATGGTGCCAAGCGTACTTTGATCGAGGTTTTTGGCGAAGACATTGATATAGAAATCAAGGTGGTGGAGGAAAAAACAGCCCTTTCGAAGGTGAAGCATATCATTGCTGTAGCTTCGGGCAAGGGCGGTGTCGGCAAGTCGACGGTGGCAGCTAACCTCGCCATCGCCTTGGCTCGCGCCAACCAGCGCGTGGGTTTGATAGATGCCGACATCTACGGTCCTTCCGTTCCGATGATGTTTGGTCTTGGTAACGAGCAGCCTGCTGCTTTTGAAAAAGATGGCAAGACCGTGATGGTACCCATCGAGCGTTACAGCATCAAGTTGATGAGTATTGGTAGCTTCGTTGATGCCGACCGCCCTCTTATCTGGCGCGGTCCTATGGCCACCAGCGCCTTGAACCAACTGATGAATGACACCCTTTGGGGGGAACTGGACTGGATGGTCGTAGACATGCCTCCTGGGACAGGCGACATCCAACTGACTTTGGCCCAGCAATATAACGTGTCGGGTGCTCTCATCGTGACCACGCCTCAGAAGGTGGCCTTTGCCGACGTGCTGCGTGCCGCGATGATGTTCAAAGAAGAAGCCTTGCAAATTCCGATTTATGGTTTGGTGGAGAACATGGCCTACTTCACGCCTTCCGACATGTCCGAAAAGAAATATTACATCTTTGGCAAGGAGACAGGTAAGGAATTTGCAGACCGGCTCGGTGTGCCGCTCCTAGGTCAAATCCCGATTACTGAAAAGATCGCCGAGTGCGGTGATGCCGGTACCCCACTTGCTTTGGATGCCGAATCGCCTGTCACCAAGGCCTTCGACCAGATTGCGCAAGCGATTATTAATGCTTAACTGAATAACAGAACAACTTCCAACTGAACAATTGATGGAAATGGACAAAGAAACGATATTACGCAAAGTCAAGAACGTTCTCGAACAAGTTCGTCCTTACCTCCAACAAGATGGAGGCGATGTCAACTTCGTGGAACTAACTGACGACAACACTGTCATCGTGGAACTCACAGGCGCTTGTGGCAATTGCCCGCACAGCAGGTCTACCCTCAAAAACGGCATCGAATCAGTGATGAAAAAAGTCATCCCCGAGATCAAGGCCGTTGAACAACTAGAGACACTTGACCTATAATTAACGGTCCTTTGACAAGCTCAGGGATCTCGTTTTACGTCAAGTTAAGGTACCTGAGCCTGTCGAAGGCCCAAGCCTTGAAATACAACTAATTGTCAAACATAAAACTAAACGAAAATGAAAAAAGTTCTATTCTCATTAGTGGCCATGCTGCTCCTTTCTTTGAGTGGCTTTGCCCAAACGACCTACACAAAGGTCACCTCTTCCTCGGGCCTTGAGGCTGGAGCCAACTACCTCATTGTGGCTCATAACGACGACTTGGGCGTCCTCGCCATGGGCTACCAAAAGTCGAACAACCGTAATGCTGTGGTCGTGAGCGAAAACGGTGAGTCCATCACCGTTACGCCGGGTACCGATCCAGCCAGTGAAACCGACGTGTTCCAGTTCACTTTGGGCGGCAGTAATGGTGCCTGGACCTTGTATGACGCTGCCAAGGAAGGTTATCTCTATGCCGCAAGCAGCAACAGCAATCATTTGAAGACACAAACCACACTTGACGCCAACGGCGAGTGGAATATCACCTTCAATGGCGATGGCACTGCTGAGGTTGTCGCTCAAGGCGAAAACACACGCAACAACATGCGCTTCAATCCCAACGCTAGCAACAATGCCCCTTTGTTCAGCTGCTATGCTGAAACGTCGAATATTGACACGCGTGTCAGCTTCTACAAGGCTGGTGGCAGCCCCGCCCAACCCGATCCTGAGCCGAGCAACTATCCTACCAATTTCGCTGCTTTGGTGGACGGTACGGATATCACCCTCACTTGGACCGATGCTACGGGCAGCCAATTGCCCAGCAAGTATTTGGTACTGGCTTCCACGGGCGCCATCTCGGTTCCTACTGATGGCACACCAGTTGATGATGGCGACCTGGCTAAGAATGTGGCTTATGGCACGCAAGTCATAGAGTTCGCTGGTTTGCAAAGTGGTACTGCCTATCATTTTGCCATTTTCCCCTATACCAACAGCGGTGCCAACATCGACTACAAGACAGATGGCACTTATCCTACTGCTAATGCCACAACGGAAGAAGTCAACTATCTGCTTAATGAGAACTTTGATGATGAACTCGGTGTTTTCACGGCCTACGATGCCTATGGCGATCAAGGTTGGCACCAAGGTGAGTATAATGGAACGACATACGCTAACATGAATGGCTATGCCAATGGGGCTGCTCACCAAAACGAGGACTGGCTCATTGCTGAGATACCTGGAATGGTTGATACCGAGTTTACCGATATCTTCCTGGAATTCAGCACTGCCATGAAGTTTGACGGCGACCCGCTTCGCGTGGTTGTTTCAGGCGATTATGACGGTCAAGGCGAACCTGGTGACTTTGATTGGATTGACATTACCGATGCATTTGATTTCTCTGCTGGCAACTACGAATGGGTTGAATCAGGCAAGGTCAATATTATTGATATTGTTGGTGATTTTGCCAATAGTGGTTATAGCTGGTATATTGCTTTTGTTTACACCAGCAACGATGAGCAAGCTTCCTCATGGGAAATTGACTTTGTTAAATTGACGGGTAAGTGGCTTGCTTCTGTTAACGAGAATGGCACTATGGCTGTCAGCCTTTACCCCAATCCCGCTAATGATCAGGTGTCCTTCACCCTTGAAAGCGATGCGCAAGTCAGTGTCTTTGACATGACGGGCCGCAAGGTGAATGAGGTGAATCTGACCGCCGGAGAGGCTCAACTCAACGTGAATGAACTCCAGAGCGGCGTGTATTTCGTCAACATCCGCTATGCCAACGGGACGACGGCTGTTTCTAAGTTCGTGAAGTTCTAATACAGACGCGATAGCGTCATTGCGAGGAGGAACGATGAAGCAATCCAGGGGATACTGATTCTCTGGGTTGCTTCGTTCCTCGCAATGACCCCAAGCGAAGACAAGATGAAGAAGCTCCTCCTCATAGCATCTTTGCTCCTTGCCAGTTGGACTATGGCCCAGCAGGTGGAGCCCGTGCGCTATGAGGTAAACCGTTGGAATAAGGAGCAAGGCTTTCATTTTCAGTCATTTGATGAAAAAGGAGGCCTTGCGGTTTGCGAAACTGAAAAGATTGACAAGGACAAACATCGCTTGTGGAACTTCACCTGTCTTGATACCAGCCTTTACGAGACCCGCAGTGACTTGATTCCCCTGCCCGAAAAACTCAAGTTTGTCGACGCTGGTAGCGATAGCCGTTATGCAGCTTTCCTTTTTGCCAATGAGAACAACAAAAAAGCATCTGACACGCTGGATTTCCTTGTGGTTAGTTTCGATCGGAAGGAGAACTGTTATAAAACTTTTTGGGATAAATGGCCCGAAAAGTCAGTGCCACTTTCGGTTGAAGTCGCTGATGGCACAATGCTGATGGCACTCAACAATAGAAGTGGGAATGGCGCTTTGTATTTTTATGATTTGACCTCCAATGATCGTCGCGTGGTGACGCCTTCTTCTTCAAGTTTTGTGTTGTTTCAAACCGAAGCTTTCCGCAGAGAGCATTGCTTTGTGGTGGCATCAAAGGAATTCGATAATAAACGCTTTGTTTCGACCTCTTTCCTGGTTTATTCAACTAATGGCAACTTACAGGGCAGTTATCGTTATGAGAACATGCCTCGTGCTGCCTTGGGTCGTATGGTATTTCGTTTTGACGGAGGGGGAAATCTTATAGTTATCGGAACACTAGAGCGTGAGACTGGTAAGAAAGTAAAGCTTGAAGGCATCACTGATAATTTCGACAAGGAGAGCATCGGCGTGGTGTGGATGCGGTTCGCTTCAGGTTCACCCGATAGCAAAGTATATTTGTTCAAGGATATGCCTGAAATTGAGCATGCTTTGACAGCTTCCGACCGTGTTAGGTTACGCGAGGAAAAATTGAGAATCAGCAAAAACAAGAAATCATCTAAAGGTGAGATTGCCTTCCAATTCATGGAGCCTAGACTTACAGATTTTGGCTCTCTTACCGTTTTTGCAGCGGAGGCTTTTATGCCTTGCTATCATACGGAAACCCGTATGAGTTATGGCTATTATGGTTACTATGGAGGCTATCCGTACACCTACACCGTGTTTGATGGCTATGACTTTTTCAGTGAGGTACTTTTGGCATTCGATCAAGAAGGGCATTTGCAGTGGCAGCAATCGGTGAAGTTTGATAATGAGCTTACCACTGATTTGTGGCCTCATGCTGCCGAAGGGGTTTGTTATGATGAGTTGGTTGTTGTCTCTCCATACCGAAACAGCTTGCGATACACTGCATTTGATGTGAATGGTCAAGCCTTGATGAACCAACAAAGTGAAAAAATGGATCCCATACACGGCGCTGATTATGTTGAAGACGAATACTTTTGTCAAATCGCGAAATGGTATGATAAACGATTCCTGCTTTTCGGTTCGCAGATTATCCAAAATAGCACACAACCTAAACCCAGGCGGACTGTTTATTATTTGCAAAAAGTTCAATACGATTGAGTTATGATTGGGAGTTGGATAGATTATCTGCTGAAACGCAAAAGCGAATATAAGATCCATTCGCCTTTTGTCTATGATTTCATGCGAAAGGTGTTGAACGACCATGGCACTAACCGTGATTATGACACAATATATCGTATTGCCCGATTGCTTGACAAGCGTAAGCATATTAGCTATAACCAACGGAAGCAGAGTCGTTTGCTATATCGTTTGGTACGTTATTTTGAACCAGAATCGGTGGTTTCATTCGGGAAGTTGTCGGCGCTAAACACCTCGGCGTTGGCATTGGGCCATCTTCAAACGAAGGTTTACCTTGAAGAATCGGACGATTTCTTGGAGACCCTTAATTCGATGGGTGTCGTCAACGTTAGTCTGATTCAGCCAGCCGAGTTCGACTCCGAGCATTTCAAGCGACTCAACACGGGTTTTGTTTTCTTTAGCCGTGATTCCTTTGAGGAGGATACATGGGATTATCTCGCCGATTGCTTAAGCCATAAGACCTCTGAATCGGTATTTGTCTTTGAAGGAATTCACCACAATCGTGACATGCAGGATGCTTGGGAAGAAATCAAAGCGAATGAAGATGTTTCGGTCACATTCGACCTTTATTGTGTTGGTTTGGTCTTTTTTAGGGAAGGAATCGAAAAACAGGATTTTGTGTTAAAGTATTAAGAAAATGAAGAATATTACTTATACTAAAACAGGTGACGAAGGCAAGACTTCGCTGATTGGCGGCTTGCGCGTTGCGAAATTTGATGACAGGGTGGAGGCTTATGGCACTGTCGATGAGTTGAGCGCTTTCGTTGGTGTGCTTTATGACCAAGAAGGTGTCTCCGATGATATAAAGACGGTTTTGGACAACGTCCAGAACAAGTTGTTTACGATCGAATCGCATTTCGCCTTGGACGAAAACTCCGAGGTCAAGAAGATGATCCCTGTCTTGTCTCCTGATGATGTGGCGTTCTTGGAACATGAAATTGACGTGATGAACGAACAACTGCCTGAATTGAAAAGTTTCGTCATTCCGGGAGGTAATCTCAAGGCGAGTCACGCCCATGTGTGTCGCACGATATGCCGCAGGGCGGAGCGTCAAGGGTGGCGTTTGGCCGCGCAGCACCCCGTTGATTCTCTTGATTTGAAGTACCTCAATAGACTCTCGGATTATTTCTTTGTTTTGGCAAGATTTTTTGCTTTTTTAGACAAAGACGGCGAAAATAGCTGGGAATCAAACAAATAAAAAATCGTTATTTTTACAAAAAAGCCCTTGCTAGTATAAAAAATACTTGTACTTTTGCGCGCTCAAACAAAACCGAAATAGACTATGTATTGGACACTAGAATTAGCCTCAAAATTGGAAGATGCTCCGTGGCCAGCCACCCGAGACGAGTTGTTGGATTGGGCTTTGCGTACAGGAGCGCAAGAAGAGATTATCGAAAACTTACAGGAAATCGAAGATGAAGGCGAAATCTACGAACGTATCGAAGACCTTTGGCCAGAATATCCAACCAAGGATGACTTCTTTTTCCACGAAGATGAGTATTAAGCGGTTTTTCCGCCTTATTCCCTAACAAAGAGGCACTTATAAACTTGGGCATCAGTTAGTTCTGATGCCCATTTTATTTGTTTTTTGGGCTAATTTGGCTAATGAACTTGACTAAAACTTGGGCGTTTGATCAAAAACTCTTAAATTTGCACAATAATAGAATTGAGTTTCTCACGGATGCCGAAAGGCTATTCGAGTAGGCATATTAAAAGTTGCGCCCGATGACGTATTTAGGGTAAAGGAAAATGGCTTGGGATTCAAGATATTTTGAAGTGGGTGTAGTAAAGATTGTTAATGGTAATGTTAACCTTTACCTTCCACATGGGTATTATGAGACCGTTTATGTCGGCAATGCCGTTGCAGCCAGATGGCAAGGCGGCAATTTGATAGTTGAACTATCGAACGGGCAAGTACGAAAGTATGACGGGAAGTCCAGTTATGTAACCATATAATGAAAAGGTAATGGCCACAATGATAGTCGAAAAGCTTGGCGAGTGATGTATTTCTCAATACCCTATTTACGTACCATGTCATCTTTTTACTCTCGTCTCAAGCTTTCCGCCCAAATTACCCGAGGCCTCTTTCTGACCGACAATAAACGTTCGCCATGGGGCCGCGTGTGGCAAATCCTTTCAAGGTTCACTTGGGAGCTGCCGCAGACCCTTGTGGGCTGGCTATATACTATGATGCGGGCACTTGCTGGTCAAGTCGACCGTGTCGACACGTTGGGTGGCATCACTTTTGCTACTAAGAAAAATTGGTCTTATAGCATGGGTGTATCGCTTGGCACGTACGTTGACCTGTGGGCAGGCAGTTGGATGCGGGGCGAAGGGGTGGCATTTATCCTTGGCAACCAAATCTGCCAGCACGAATTCGGCCATACCGCCGACAGCCAACGCTTTGGCTGGCTCTATCTCCCCTTTATCGGGCTGCCCAGCCTTCTGAGTGCCATTGGCAATGGTGACCACAATGTGTTTTGGACTGAGATACGCGCCAACCGTCATGCTAAATATTATTTTGGCAAATACTACAGCATTGCTTGGAATGAGAATGGTTACCCCACCGAAACAGGTCTTGCCTAGGGCTGCTTTTTTCCTTAATGACTTTGCTGTGCCTTTTTTCTATTAGTATTGAGATTTGAAAGCGTTTTCCCTTATCTTTGCAAAAAATTGAGAACAAAATTTATGGACGAAGTTAAAGTTATTGAGATCAAGAAAAGTGTCTTCGAAGATAATGAAAAAGACGCAGATGCTCTTCGTAAAGAATTGAAAACCAGAGGTGTGTATCTTCTTAATTTGATGTCGGCCCCTGGAAGTGGTAAGACGACAACCCTCATTCAAACCATCAATCGCATCAAGGATAAGGTGCGTGTCGCAGTGATGGAAGCCGACATCGACAGCGATGTGGATGCTGTCAAGATCGTGGAAGCCACCGGAATTCCGTCTATCCAACTCCATACAGGAGGCATGTGTCACCTCGATGCGGAGATGACACGGCAAGGGCTCGACAACGTGGCCCTGAAAGATGTGGATCTGGTCGTCCTCGAAAACGTGGGCAATCTTGTATGTCCCGCTGAATTCGACACGGGTGCCGTCCGCAACGCAATGATTCTCTCCGTGCCGGAAGGCGACGACAAGCCGCTGAAATATCCTTTGATGTTCACGGTGTGCGACCTCGTCTTGATTAACAAGACGGACGTCATGCCTTATTTTGACTTTGACCTCGAACGCTGTAAATCCTACATCCACCAGCGTAACCCCAAAGCACAAGTCATCCCGATTTGCGCCAAGACTGGGGAAGGCGTGGATGCCTTCGCCCAATGGCTCCTCGCCGAGGTCAACGCCTGGAAAAACAACTGATAACAGAACAACAGCAAACTGATAACTCCAAACAAATATATTATGCCCGAAATGTCAACCAAGTTTGTCCCCAAGCACAAAGGCGACAAAAACCCTAACCCGAAACTGTTGAAATTCGTCCGCCACGTCACGGACCGTATCCCAGGAAAAATCAAGATGGACACCGATGCCCCAGAGTATTGGGGGCTCGCCTGCATCTTCGAGGACGAGATGGACGCTGCCACCCGCGAGGCCTCGTTGGATTTGCTCTTGGATATGCTTCCCGGTAACTTCTTCAAAGTGAGAGAGCATCACAGCTATGCCGAATTGCATGAGTTGAACGCCAAGAATCACTACACTCCCGACGACAAGTCATTTGATGAACTTCTGGACAAGCTGGCCTATTTCGGCATGCTGGAGTACGACTACGGCGACAAATACACCAAGGAAGGACCGGTGGCCGGTACTTCGTTTGAACGCGATGCCCGCATCTACTGGGTGCCGATGTTTGTCCCAGGTTCAGCAGAATATACCAACATGAACGTGGAGCTGATGGACAAACACCCTGAGCTGGCCATGTTTTTCGAACGCATGACCTTCCTGCCTTTGGAAAAGGTTACCCCAATGGTGCCCATGGGCGGTAGCGGTATCGGCATGCACGTGATTCCTGTCGAAAAAGCCATCTCGATGGAAAACGAGACAGCCGACATCGAGCATATCTCCTATTGGCTCAAGCGCTATGAAGGCCACCTGGCAGTGGGCATTTGCAGCTGCCGCTACGGACGCAAAAAACTCGATGAAGGCTGCGCCGACGACTACCGCGACTGGTGTATCGGCGTAGGTGACATGGCCGAGTATTTGGTGGAGACCAACCGAGGCCATTATATCACCTACGACGAGGCGATTGCCATCCTGAAAAAGGCTGAAGACCACGGCTTTGTGCATCAAGTCACTAACATTGACGGCGAGGGGAAAATTTTCGCCATCTGTAATTGTAACGTAAAGATATGCAATGCTTTGCGTACATCACAGCTTTTCAACACCCCGAACATGTCGCGTAGCGCATACGTGGCTCATGTTGACCCGAAAAACTGTGTGGCTTGTGGTCGTTGCGTGGAATACTGCCCTGCAGGTGCTGTCCGTTTGGGGCAGAAACTCTGCACCAAACACGGCGAACAGACCTACCCCAAGCAGGAGTTACCCGATGCCAAGAAATGGGGGCCGCAAAAGTGGACTGAAGATTACCGCGACAAGAACCGCATCAACTGCTACCCAACGGGTACGGCACCGTGCAAGACCGCTTGTCCTGCCCATATTGCCGTACAAGGCTACCTGAAGAAGGCTGCCGAGGGCAAATATACCGAAGCCTTGGAACTCATCAAGCGCGAGAACCCCTTCCCTGCTGTCTGCGGTCGCGTGTGCAACCGCCGCTGCGAGGATGCCTGCACCCGTGGCACCATCGACCAGCCCATCGCCATCGATGCGGTGAAGAAGTTCATTGCCGAGCAAGACCTCAACGCTGAGACACGATTTGTGCCAGAGGTGAATATCTGCTCGAACGTGCAGGAACAATGGGAGGAAAAGATTGCCATCATCGGCGGCGGTCCAGCAGGATTGAGCTGTGCCTATTATCTTGCCACTATGGGCTACAAGCCCACTGTGTTCGAGAAGAGCGAGGAGCCTGGCGGCATGTTACGCTACGGCATTCCCTCCTATAAACTTGACAAAGACGTCATCAAGGCCGAAATCGACATCATGCGCGAGATCGGTGTGGAGATTCGCACGGGCGTGGAGGTCGGCAAGGACATCACCATAGAACAACTCCGCGAACAAGGCTACAAGGGTTTCTACGTGGCTATTGGCTGCCAAGGCGGCAAGCTGCCTGGCATCCCTGGCGAGACCTTGATGGGTACAACCACGGCTATCGATTTCCTGTATCAGGCCAACTGTGGTCAGGTGAAGGTGGGTGGCAAGGTGGTCGTCGTCGGCGGTGGCAATGTGGCCATCGATGCAGCTCGTGTGGCCAAACGCAGTGGCGCGACATCGGTAACAATGCTATCATTGGAGACCGAAGACATCATGCCTGCCTCACTCGAGGAACGCCGCGAAGCCCGTGAAGACGGCGTGGTCATCAACCCCGGCTGGGGACCGAAGGAAGTGCTTGGCGATGGCAAAGTCAGCGGCATTGTCTTCAAGAAATGCACCTCGGTCTATGATACCGAACATCGTTTCAATCCACAATACGACGAAAATGAACTGATTACATTGGATGCCGACATGGTTATCTTCGCCATTGGACAGACTGTCATTCTGAAAGACCTGCTCAAGGACACCAAGGTGGAGTTCTTCAGAGGCGTGTATCCCGTTGCCGACAAGCTGACGTATCAAACAGCTGAAGAAGACATCTTCGTAGGCGGCGACGTCTTCACGGGTCCCAAGTTCGCCATTGATGCCATTGCCGCAGGCAAGGAGGCCGCAGAGAGTCTGCACCGCTTTGTGCAACACGGGCACATGACTATCGGTCGCAACCGCCGCGACTTCATCGAGTTGGACAAGGACGACATCCTCGTGGAATCATACGACAACAGTTCGCGTCAAGTGGAAGGCCATAAAGCCAACGAGAATCCTTTCAGCGAATATATGGTCACCCTCACCGAGGAGCAGGTGCGAAAAGAGACAGCCCGCTGCCTCTCGTGCGGCGCATCGGTGGTCGATGAGAACCGCTGCATCGG
>CACZER010000011.1:0-46790 GCA_902780195.1 uncultured Bacteroidia bacterium | reverse complement strand
GCACCTCTTCCCATTCCGAACAGAGAAGTTAAGCCCTGCCGCGACGATGATACTGCGGTGAAACGTGGGAAAGTAGTTCGTCGCCCTCCCACAACGGAAACCCCGTCGGCATCAGCCGATGGGGTTTGCTGTTTTTATACGGCTGATTAACCAATAAAAAATTCGTCTTTGAAATTTACGAAATAGACTCGCTCCTGCGCTCTTGTCAGTGCTGTATATATCCATCGTAAATCCTCTATTTTCAACGCTTCTTTTTGATTCATCGATGAATCAACGAATACGGTGTTCCATTGACCTCCCTGAGTTTTGTGGCATGTCAACGCATAGGCGAATTTTATTTGTAATGCGTTAAACCATGGATTCTTCCGCATTTCTTTGTAACGCTGCCTTTTGTTTGGAATGTCCATGTAGTCCTCTTCTACTGCAGTAAACAAACGTTGACTTTCCGATTCTGTCATCGATGGACTATTGCTGTTTAATGTGTCAAGCAATATTTTTGCTTCGATATTCGGTTGTCCTGGATAGTCAATTAAACTTAGTTCTACATCGGCAAAACGAAAACCGTAATAGTCCTCAAAATGCTTTATTTTCCTAATCTCCGCCATGTCACCATTGGCAATGAATCCTGTTCCATCTTTGTTATCAGCCCAAAAGTAGTTGTTTTTTACTACCATTACTTTATCACCAGTGGCAATCTCTCCTTCTATGTTCAGAATTCGGCTTCTTATTGCTTGGTTGAATAGGTTGGCTCTTTTGTTAGATTTGCAAATGATGACGGATTCATTGTCGGCATTATCCCTAAATGAATTGAATAGCATCTCCTCAAAGGTCTCAGGCTCAATCTTATAGATGTCATGAAACCCTTTCAATTGGAAAAGAGAAAGAGGATAATCGTCACGCCTTTCGTTGATTAATTGCCGTATATGAGTAGCATTGAAAAGGATGCCCGATTCTAAGGCTTGACGCTTTACCTCGGTGAGTTCATAGGTGGCTGCAGTAATAGGAAATTCTGATTTCAGATAATCACAATCTAAAGCAGGGCTTTGCAGACTGCCAACAGGTGGGAGCTGTGCCGTGTCGCCGATGAGTAAAAGACGACAATGCTCTCCTGAAAAGATATATCCTAACAGATCATCAAGCAGACTCTTGCCTCCGAACTCGTTTTGCTCGCCAATCATCGATGCCTCATCAACAATGAAGACAGTATTCTTGTTTTGGTTTTCAGATCGGGTCATACTGATACTTCCATCGGGGAAGGATCGAGTTTGGTAGATTCTTCGGTGTATGGTACTCGCATATTGGCCTGAATAATTGCTTAATACCTTGGCGGCGCGACCTGTTGGGGCCATCAGTACGAAACTTAATCCAATTTTGGGTAGAGTATTGACTAATGTCTTGACTAGAGAAGTCTTTCCTGTACCGGCAAATCCTCTGAGTATATAGACGGGGTTTTCTTTTTCGGAAAGCAAAAAAGCAGCTAAGTGATATAGTACGGTGTCTTGGCCTTTCGTGGGCATGAAACCGAATGATGATAATAGCTTTTGGTGTAATTCATTCCGGTCCATCATATTGTGTCAGAAAGGATATCCGATTCCCATGTTGGCCCTGATATTTTGGAAATATGACTTGGGTTGATGGAAGGTCCAATAGCTACCGTTCTCATCTTGATAGGGATTGCGCATGGCATAGGCGAAATCGAGACGCAAAATGAGGAAAGAGATGTCGATGCGGAAGCCAATGCCAGCGTCCATGGCAATTTGTTTGTAGAATTGGTCGAATTTGAACTCTCCATCAGGCAATGAAGGGTTGGGACTGTATGTCCATACATTGCCTGCATCAAAGAATAAGGCTCCATTAATGATGTTGTATAATGGGAAACGGTATTCAGCGTTGAATTCCAATTGCATATCTCCAATTCGTTCCAAGTTTTGCGAAGATGGCTTATAAGCACCTGGGCCAACACCACGATAAATCCATCCACGAAGGCCATTGGAACCTCCAGCGTAGAAGCTGCGTTCAAAAGGAAGGTCAATAGAATTGCCATAAGGTATGCCAAGACCAACGAATTGTCGCATGACCAGCCAAGAATTGTGCCCAAGATCAATATGCTGGCGGAAATCAAGACTTGACCTTACATATTGTGCATAGCGGATTCCAAATAAATTGTGATGACCATTCTCCTCCGTGATGAGTTTGGTGTTGTTGAACAATGAAATCAGATTGCCACTGGTCTCGACTTCACCCCTGAGATATAAGAAACTACCAGTTCTACGAATGTTCTGTGTGTTAAGGGTGAAGGCGTAGCGAGAACCGAGAATCAGATGATTAGTATACTGGTCCTTTTTCCGCTGGTTGACTTCTTGGTCAAGCAGAGCTTGGAATGATGGATTGATATCAGTAAGTCTTACACTGTTCAAATAGATGGGTGAAAGAGTCTGCCCGAAGCGGTAGCTGCTTTTCCAATCGTAGCTTAATGAGGCGGACGCTGTTGCTCGTGTGTAGTAATAGCGTTTTTGTCCATAAAGGCCTAATGCTATAGTAGTGCTGGGCTGATAGTCGCGCGAATAACTATTAACGGGAAAAGGGCTAAGGAATTTGGGGAACCTGATGCTGGCTGTAACACCCAGTTCAGTAGTGTTAAAGACGCTTTCGGTTTGCGTATCGTTAAGACTCATTACGGTCTGCGCTTCCAATCCTGAACGAAGACTCAACTGGAATACTTCTGCACCGTTAAAAATATTCTTGTTTGTGTAGGAGACGCTTCCTTTGATACCCAAATCGCCACCCGAATTGGTGCCTTCAGCTTGTACGGTAATAGAATGAAGGTTGTTTTGGGTCATGCTGATGGTGCAATCGAGTTTTCCGATGGAATCAGTATGAGTCGGAATAGTGTCGAAATCAATATTGACGTTACTGAAAATGGCGAAGTTGCTTAGGTTGCGGTAGGTCAGCGACACATTTCGTTGACGATAAGGCGCTCCCTCTATGAGTTGAATAGATTGTGAAATGGTTTGGGGAGTCACCTTGGATCTGTCATAATAGTAATAGTGTAATGTGTTGGGAAGCTTTCTTGTCCCGAATTTGATATCATAGGTAAGGAGCGCTGAATCAATCGGTTTTTCGTTGCGATTGAAAACGGGCTTGTTGGGTATAACATTGATGTTGTTAATGAGGTAGCGTCTTGTGTAGGGCTTTTTGGAAGGAATAATCATGGTCACATCCATCTTGTGATCCATGAAATTGCTATCCACTTCGTAATGAATGAGGTCGTGATGGAAATAGTAATACCCTAAGTTTTTAAGCCAGTCGGTGATTCTGTCTCGTTCATCATTGAGCGTAAAGGTATTGAAGATGTCACCTTCCTTTGCCAATAGCAAATCAGGATTCCTCATGATGTAACGTTCAATGAGTGAATCGCCAATTTCATACTTGATATGGTTGATTCGGTATGGTGTGGATGGCGTTACGTGATAGGTTACTATGGCCTTTTTCCTTTTGGTTTTGACCGAGCTGGTGACTGTTGAGTATGGATATCCAACATTGTCGAGATAAAGGGTCATCTGCTTAGCCGAGTTTAAGGCTTCTGACTGCTCGTAATAAACAGGGGCCTTCCCGAAATTCTCATTAAGCCATCTCCAAATTACATTTTTAGGATTTCTTTCTGATTTGAAATAAATCCAAGTTGGAATGTTGGTTTGAAGGAAATCCTTGTATGGCTTCTGATGAATATAGGATGCCAGTGTCGATTTGTTGATGTTGGTGCCTTTTTTTTCTATGATTACAGTGTTCTTTGTAACCAAATACTTTCCCTGTGGGACAAATCGACTCACGTTGCATGAGGACAGAAGAATTGTCAAAATACCAATAAAAACTATATGATAAAGTCTCTTGCCCTTCACTTTGTTGAATATTTCCTGCAAAAGTAACAATTATCGTTGTTGTATCGAGCAACAACGATGATTATTTTTCATAATGATAAAGCAAAGTCGGTGGAAATAGGACTCAGACGACTTCGGCCACGGTGAAATTGCTGCCTCCGATGAAAACGATGTCGTTGAAATGGGCATTGTTGACGGCAGAACGATAGGCGTGGCTGACTGATTCGAAAACTTCCCCTCTAAGGCCCATTTCAAATGCTTTTTCGGCTAGGATATGGGCGTCTAATCCTCTTGGAATGTCTGCTTTGCAAAAATAATATTCGGCGCCGTGGGGAAGGATCTGTAGCACACTGTCAATGTCCTTGTCGTTGACCATTCCAAGTACGAAATGGAGTTTCTCATAATTCATTTCGGCAAGTTGGCGCACTATTTCTGTAATGCCAGCAACATTGTGCCCTGTGTCAGCAATGACCAGAGGGTCTTTGTTGAGGATTTGCCAGCGACCCATCAAGTGGGTATTGCGAATCACCCTTCCAATGCCATCGCGGATGTTTTCTTCAGAAAGATTGAATTTGTCACGCAACAAATCGATTGCACACATCACTGTGGTAAGGTTTTTCTGCTGGTAATTGCCCATTAATGGAATTTCGAGGGCTTCCATATACAATTCGTTGTTTTTCCAAACATCGAAAAGCTGTTCGGTGTCGGATTCGATATGAATCTTGTCACAATCGAAGATTTGGTCAGCGAAATAGATAGGGCTATGGGTTTCTGTTGCCTTATCGATGAAGACTTGTTGGGTTTCTGGATGTGTTTCTCCAATGACTACAGGGATGTTGGGTTTGATGATACCCGCTTTCTCATAAGCGATTTTAGCACGGGTGTCGCCCAAAAACTTCATGTGGTCGAAATCAATGTTGGTGATAATGCTTACCTCAGGGGTTATGAGGTTGGTGGAGTCAAGCCTGCCTCCCATGCCCACCTCAACGATGGCTATGTCGACTTGTTCTTTGGAAAAGTAATCGAATGCCATGCCAACGGTCATTTCAAAAAAGGAGAGCTCCATTGACTCAAACTGTTCTTTGTATGAGTCAATGAATGTCACGACATTATCTTCAGGGATCATCTCGCCGTTGATGCGGATGCGTTCGCGAAAGTCGCGTAAGTGGGGCGAAGTGTAGAGCCCTGTTTTATATCCAGCTTCCTGAAACACGGAGGCTAGCATATGGGAGGTGGAGCCTTTGCCATTGGTGCCGGCTACATGCACCGATTTGAAGTTCTGGTGTGGGTTGCCGAGCATTTGAAGGAGTTGTATGGTGTTATTGAGATCAGCCTTGTAGGCGGCAGCGCCGATGCGTTGGTACATCGGGAGCTTGTTGAACATCCAATCGAGAGTCTCTTGGTAGGTCATAGTTATTTGTTGATGACAAAAGTATATGTAATGGTGCCGTGTTGTTCCTCAGGGGCGTTGGGATCGGAAGCGAAAGTAGAGCGCAGAGCTGCTTGAATGGCTTTTTGACGCATATCATTATTGATCAGAGTGGTGCCTTTTCTGGCCACTTCTGCTCTGGTTACTTGGCCTGTTCGGTTGACCCAAATATCCACTACCACAATGCCTTCTTCGGAAAAGTCGTCGCTAGGGCGATGTAGGCTCTTGGCACCACGGCCTCCTAGGTCGTATCCAGTGCCATTGCCTTTGCCTCCTTGTCCGTCATATTGCTTGATGCCCGCCAAGCCATTCGGATTGCCTTGGTCACCAGGCTGGCCGGTAACGCCTTCCGAGCCACCTGCCTGTGGGTTGTTGCTGCCTTTGAACAAGGCTTTTTGGTTAACGGTAGGCTTGGGCTGTTCGGCAGGTTGTTCTTGTTTGGTTTTGGTGGTTTTAGGCTTCTCAATGGCAGGAGCTTCTTCATCGTTTTGGGTGACGATGTCTTCTTCATTTTTACTCTGTTGTTGCTCGGGCTGTGCTGTCATGGGGATGGCAGGTGTCTCAGGCTGAAGGTTGCCCATGCCTTGGTCCATCATACCCAAGTCGACTTCAACGCCTTCTTCGCCTGGCAATGGCAAAGGCGTCTTGAATGCCATCAGAAATAGTACAAGCACTGCCAACGCATGCACGATGATAGTGCCTGCTATGGCGATGCCTTTGTCTTTCTTTTCGTTGTTGCTCATATTCGGCCCTCCTATTTCTTTTGCGAGGTGGCGAGGATGACTTTATGGTTGTTGCCTGTGGCGTTGTTGATCTCGTTGACTGCATCAATTACATTCACAACGTATTGAACGGGTACGGTCTTGTCGGAACGGAGCACCACAGTGGCTTGCGTGTCGTTGCCGATTTTGGCATTGATGAGGTCTGTGAGTTGTGATTCGTCTATCTGGTCTTCGTCAATGAAATACTGGAATTTGTCGTTGATGTAGACAGTAACGCTCTGTTTGGCCATGGTCTTACTGCTGCTTGAGGGCAGCATGAGCTTGATGGCATTGGGGGCGACCAAGGTCGAAGTAAGCATGAAAAAAATCAGCAGCAAAAACACCAAGTCCGACATGGAAGAGGAGTTGAAAGTGGGCTCGACCTTATTTCTTGATCTGATTGCCATATTGCTTGGTTTTAAGCGGGTTCGTTCAGCACATCCATGAATTCGGTTGCCTTGCCTTCAAGCAGGTTGACGACTTTTTGGATCTTCGTCGAGATGATAGCGTGGAAGATGTAAGCAATGATGCCGACGATCAGACCACCGACAGTGGTCACCATGGCTTCATAGATACCCGAAGAAAGCAACTCGATATCGATATTATTGCCTGCCATCGACATGTTATAAAAAGCGCGAATCATGCCGGTGACAGTGCCCAAGAAACCAATCATAGGTGCGGCGCTGGCAATCATGGCAAGGATATTAACGCCACGTTCCAGTTGCGCCACTTCAAGGTTTCCTACGTTTTCAATAGCAGAATTGATGTCTCCCAAAGGTCTTCCAATACGAGAAAGGCCTTTCTCGATCATGCGTGAGATAGGGGTGGAGTTGCCACGACATAAGGCTTTGGCTGAATCCAACTTTCCGTCTTTCATATATTCTCGGATGCGATCCATAAAACTGGCGTCGTATTTGGTGGCACGTGAGATAGCGATGTATCGCTCAATAAAAATGTAGACGGCAATAATCGATAATATGGCCAATAGAATCATGATCCAGCCGCCTTTGGTGGCTAGGTCGAGGATGGAGAGCTTGATTTCCGTAGGTTGGGTTGCAGTTTCTGCTGTGGCTGCACTTAAATCGTTGACAGCCTCTTGGATTTGTAGGAGATTCATATTGTGTTTGTTTGTTGTTTGTTTGATTAACTGAAAATGGGTGGGTTTATTGCATTATCGCATATCGATGACGTCAACATTGGGGTGGGCTTTCTCGTCGAAAGTGAAGAATTTGTCGCCCAATTTCTGGTCATATTTCATTTCGTCAACGGTGATGATCAGTTTGGTGCCATCTTCCATATATACATCCATGCTTTTGATTTCCATTTTATTGGCATTGGCTTTCAGTGTCACGCGGCGGTATTGTCCTTTGGGATTGGCAAGTTCGATGGTCGTGATGCCTTTCGAATCGACGCCAGCCAAGGTGGCGACAAAGTTTTCGTCTAACGAGGTAAGAAGTTTAAGGGGGGTGTTGTCGGTGCCTTCTGTGGCATCGCTGACCATGACTTCTTCGTCATCAACAAGATAGGACCAGATGGTTTTGCCATCTGAGATTACTTGTTGTTCCACCATCTCCACCTTATAGGCTTCGCCTTGTAGCCATGCTTTTCCAGGTTGAGCTTCGGAGGTGGCTCCTTCGGCATTGATTTGGTAGTGGTAGGCCATTTCCACATTGTTGTGTTTTTTCAGTTGACCGACCAAGCCTCGGACAAGTGTTTCGGCGCTGTTTTGTGCGGTAACTACCTGTGCTGCAAGTGATAAAAGCACACAGACGATGATGTTTTTAGTTTTCATTTTTAAATGCCATTATCTTTGTTGTAGATATCCCGCAAAATCTGTTCCAAAGCGAATTCGTCTTTCACTTTCACCTCGCGTGATTTGCTTCCCGAAAATGGACCTACGATGCCAGCTGCTTCAAGTTGATCGATGATGCGCCCCGCTCTGTTGTAGCCAAGTTTCAGCTTGCGTTGTATCATCGAGGTAGAACCTTGTTGAGTTTGCACCACGATACGAGCTGCATCTTCGAAGAGGCTGTCGCGTTCGCCGTCTTCTTCGATGTCGATGCCATCTCCTTCCTCGTCAGGTACTTCAGGCAGGAGGAAGGGTTCTGCATAGCCCCGTTGGGCACCGATATATTCAGTCACTTTTTCGACCTCTGGAGTGTCGATAAAAGCGCACTGCAGACGAACAAGGTCGTTGCCTGTGGAAAGGAGCATGTCGCCACGACCGATGAGTTGGTTGGCTCCGCTTTGGTCAAGGATGGTCTTGGAGTCGACGGCAGAGATGACGCGGAAGGCAATACGGGCAGGGAAGTTGGCTTTGATGGAACCTGTAATGATGTTGACGGAGGGACGCTGCGTGGCAATGATCAGGTGGATGCCAATGGCTCGTGCCAACTGGGCAAGACGGGCTATGGGCGATTCCACTTCGCGTCCGGCTGTCATGATAAGGTCGGCAAATTCATCTACGACCAGTACAATATAGGGGAGAAAACGATGCCCTTCGGTGGGCAAAAGCTTCCGCGACTTGAATTTTTCGTTGTATTCAATAATGTTGCGGCATTCTGCCCGTTTCAATAGTTCGTAGCGGTTGTCCATCTCGATGCACAAGGAATTAAGTGTGCGTACCACTTTATGGACATCTGTGATGATGGCATCCTCTGAGTCGGGGAGTTTTGCCAGATAGTGACGCTCGATGCGGTTATAAAGCGTTAGCTCCACTTTTTTCGGGTCGACCATGATGAATTTCAACTCCGATGGGTGTTTGCTGTATAGCAAAGAGGCTATAATTGCATTAAGACCTACTGATTTACCTTGTCCAGTGGCTCCTGCCATAAGGATATGGGGCATTTTGGCAAGGTCGAAGACATAGGTCTCGTTGGAGATGGTCTTGCCGATGGCGCATGGTAAGGCGTATTTGTTGTTTTGGAATTTTTCGGAGCTCAATACGCTACGCATCGAGACGGTCTCGGGTTTACTGTTTGGCACCTCGATGCCAATGGTTCCCTTGCCTGGAATGGGTGCGATGATACGGATACCTAACGCTGCCAGACTCAAGGCGATGTCGTCTTCCAGATTCTTGATTTTTGAAATGCGCACTCCAGCTGCAGGTACAATTTCATAAAGTGTCACCGTAGGTCCAATGGTAGCTTTGATTTTGTCGATGGCGATTCCATAGTTGCCTAAAGTCTCAACGATTTTGTTTTTATTGGCTTGCAGTTCCTCTTCATTGATTTCGGACTTCTTATCGCCATAATCGTTGAGCATGTCGAGAGTGGGGAACTTGAAATCACGCAGTTCGTAGTGCGGATCAAAGGGTGTGTCGATAGTATGGCGCTCTATCTTGTTGACGGTCTCCTCTTCTTGTGTTTTTTCAATCACCAATGCCACTTCGTTATCGGATTGGGAGGGCTCTTTTGGAGAGTCTTCTGCAGTCTGGATTTCTGGTTCTTCAACAGGTTTTACAAATACATTCTCTTTTCTTTCGTTTTCTGTCGGAGTGATTTCCAAAGGCATGTCACGAGTGTAGGAAGAGACGGGAGGGAGGCTGTCGTCGATGATGTCATCGTCGATGAAATCAGGATCGATATCTTCACCGTTGTCTGTCGTGTTGTCTTGCCGTATGCCCATTTCTTCCATGATGCGTTGTTCGGCAAGGATGGCAGCCTGACGTCGTTGCTCTTCGATACGTTTTTCACGCATCTGTTTGATGTGGTTAAAGGTGAGGTTGAACTGATATATGGCAAACACGAGGAATAGGAATACCAAAATGATGATAGTGCCTACTTTGCCAACATAGTTGTTGAGCAAGGTGTTGAGCCAAAGCCCGACAGCTCCGCCTAAGATGGCACATTTTGGGGCTGATAGGGCAATGAGCGCGAAAAGCAAGGGTATCCACACAAGGCTCATCAGCGCGTATTTCCAAATGCTCCACATTTTGATTCTAGCATTGTCGGTGAGCCAAAGTCCGATGAGTGTAAGGAGATAAACGAAGAAAAAAGCGCCGATGCCAAAGGATTCTTTGATAAGGGTTTGAGCAATAAAGACCCCGCCTCGACCAGTCCAGTTGTCTATTTTGACCGCTTTGCTGAAAATCTGATTGCCATATTCCTGATGGTGGCCACTAAAAAAGCTGGCAAGATAAGAGATAAGCGCTATGCCGAGAAACACGGCCAAACAAATGGAAAGCACACCGATGATACGTTTGGTTTTACCGTCTCCTTCGTGCTTCTTTTCGTGTTGCTTGGACTCTTTTGTTTTCTTTTTTTTGTCCTTTGTCGATGTTCCTGAGCTCGTTGAAGGGTTGTCTTTCTTGCCTTTCGCTTTGTCGGATTCGTCGATGGAGGCTGGCAACTCTTCCTCAATGAAAGGGTTGGGTAGCTGCGACTTGAAGGTGTTCTCTTTACGGTTGTTTCCTGTGGCCATTTTCTGTTTCGTTAATAACTTGCAAAAATAAAAAAATAGTTGGTTTGTTTTTGAGCCATCTCTGATTTTTGGAACAAAAAAATAGGCTGCCGAAACAGGCAGCCTACAAGTGTTCGATATGTATTTATTTGGGGATTTTAAACATCCGTTTCCAGCGGATGCCACCATTCTCCTTGTCAAGGGAGAGCCAAACAAGCACGGGCTTGCCCACTATATGATTCTCGGGTACGAAACCCCAAAAGCGTGAGTCGGCGGAGTTGTGGCGGTTGTCACCCATCATCCAGTAATAATTCATCGTGAAGGTGTAGCTATTGGCTGGTTGTCCGTCAATAAAAATCTGATCACCTTGCACCTTCAGATCGTGTAGTTCATAGGCGTGGATGATGCGCTCGTAGAGCGGCAAGTTGTTGATGTTCAGCGGGACGGTCACACCTTTTTGTGGAATGTAAAGTGGCCCGAAATTGTCCACATTCCAGGGGTAGAGGTCAGGACGGTTAGGGAAGAGGCTGGTGCTAGTTCCTTCTCCAGGGGCTTGGATGTTGCGCATCACTGAAGTGATGTAAGGCAGCTTGATAAGTTCGTCCGCCACCTTGGCGCTGATGTTGAGGATGAAGGTGTTGGGGTCGGCAGTGCGGTAGCCTTCAGTAATGTTGTACTTGTCTAAGGTTTGCTTGTTGATGCCGCCGTTGGTGGTCACCACGGTATAGTTGAATTGCATGTTTTCGGGCTCAAAAGCTTTCTCATTGTTGATATACACTACACCGTTGATGATTTTGAGCGTGTCGCCTGGCATGCCAATGAGGCGTTTCACGTAGTTCTCACGCTTGTCAACCGGATGGGCGATGACCTTTCCAAAGTTTTGGTGGTCATTCCATACTTTTTGGCGTCCATATTCGCGAACAAGGTCGTAATAGTTGACGCTACTTTGGTAGATATCGCATACTGTGTCGCCGGCGGGATAGTTGAATACGATGGGATCATATCGCTTCATGGTGGAGACACCTGGATAGCGGTGGTATGGCAATTTGATCCATTCCAGATAGGATTTCTTAGTTTTGCTTCCAGGCAAGGTGTTGTGCACGAAAGGGAAGGACAGAGGCGTGTTGGGCCTTTTGGGGCCATAGTGTATCTTGCTGACAATCAGATAGTCGCCAACGCAAAGCGACTTCTCCATACTCGAAGTTGGAATGGTGAAGGCTTCGAAGACATAAGTCCTAATGATTAAGGCGGCGACTACGGCAAAGATGATGGCATCGAACCACTCGCGTGCGGCCGATTTCTTGGGTCGCTGGGTCGTGAGCGGGTCTTGGTATTTGTCGTCCTTGGCAATGATGGGGAAGAAAATGCAAGGTAAGACGGCAGCCATGCCTTCTTCCCAGATTTTGAACCTACCGAAGCATTTGCCCAACTCGACAAGCATGAGCAGCAACATAAAGATGTTGATGTATGGGAAAACGATGAAGAACCACCACCAAAACTTTTTGTGTTTGCCGATGATTTTCAGAAGGATATAAATGTTGTAGTAAGGGATGAGGCTGTACCAGCCTTTTTGTCCAGCGGCTTCGAATTGCTTCCAGCAGAAAGCGATCGGGATGGTGAACAGCGCCGGAACGATAAAGATAAAAAGTATCAGTGACATTATTTTGCTTTGTTTCTTTTTTAACGATAGGATGAGTTATTTATTATTATCCTTGGAACAAATCCTCCATGCTGAATATGCCGATTTTCCCTAAGAGAAACTCTGCTGCGGCGATGGCGCCAATGGCAAAGCCCTGGCGGTTGAAGGCTTCGTGGGTGAGGGTGATTTTATCTGCGGGTGATTCTGCTATCACACTGTGAATGCCGTTCACTTCGCCTTCACGAGTCACCTTGATGAACAGGGTGTGGTCGGCAGGTTCTTCAATGCTCCAATGGGTGTAGTCGTGGTTGATGGAAAGGATGTCGTTGGCCAGCTTCACGGCGGTGCCGCTGGGTTTGTCCAGTTTGTGGATATGATGTGTTTCTGCCATTGAGAGTTGGTAGCCGTACTTTTCAGCATACTTTGCCAACTGTTTGTTGAGCAGGAACATAATGTTCATCCCGATGCTGAAGTTAGGGGCGTGGAAGAGGCTTTGTTTTTCATCGAGGCAACGCTTTTTGATTACCTCGAAATGATCTTGCCAGGCTGTAGTGCCTACCACGACGGGTATGTGCTGGTCAAAGCAGCGGTTGATGTTGGCCGCAACTTGGTCGGGTTGACTGAAGTCGATGGCTACATCGGCTTGTTTCAATAGCCCGATGCGTTCCTCCCATTCCTTGGGGTTGTCGATGGTGACAACGATTTTATGTTGACGGGCGATGGCGGCTTTTTCCACTTCGTGACCCATCTTCCCGTATCCGATCAGAGCGATTTTCATGGTTTAGAAATTAAAGTTAAATGACAATCCAACTTGAGCGTATTGTGGCATCGTCACGGGTGTTGCGTCTAAGGGCAAATAAGGGTCGATGCTAAGGCTGATGTCGTCGCTGATGTCATAAGAATAGAGGTGTCCGTCAACACAGGCGTCAAGTATGTTGAGCCCATACCATGCGGCGGTAAGGATGCAGTACAACTCGAAGTCGCGGCGATATGATTCCTTATAGGTTTGCAACTGACCTTCAGCATATTTGTTGGCCAAGTCGGCTTCGTATTGATTGAGAGTCGTTCCTTCTGGCAAATCTCCTGTTTTAAACTCGTAGGCGTGAAGGTAGGAGCGATATTCGTAATGGTTGCTGTAAGCCAGATAGCCAAGACCACCAAGGCCGGCATATACGATGGGAACTTTCCACCATTTTTTGTTGTAAACCTGTCCTAATCCTGGGAGGCATGCCGACATGATGGTGGCTTTTTTAGGGCTATGAGGCTTTTGGGCCTTGACTTGTTGTGAGCCAAGAAGTAAAAACAACACACCAAAAAGCAAAAAGCGGCGAGCCATGGCTTTTATTTGTTGTTGAACATTTCCATGATGCGGTCGAACTCTGCTTCGTCTTTAAAGTCAATGACGACGCTGCCTTGTCCTTTGATGTTGCGTTTTACTTTCACTTTGGTGTTAAGAGTCTGTGAAAGTTTTTTGATTTTACTCTTGAAATGTTCGGGGATGAAATTGGTCTGTTTCTTCTCTTTGGCATTACCTTTGGCTTTTTCTGCCATTTCCTCGGTCTGCCTGACGTTCATCTCATCCATAATGATTTGTTGGAGAAGTTTCAGTTGCTCTTCCTTGTCGGTAATGTTGATGAGAGCTCGGGCGTGTCCCATGGTGATGTGACCATCACGAATGGCAATCTGGACTTCGGCAGGAAGCTTCAGTAGCCGTAAGAAATTGGCCACTGCGCTACGGCTTTTTCCCACCTTGTCGCTCACTTCTTCTTGAGTCATACCGCATTCGTCGATGAGACGTTGGTATGAGATGGCCACTTCGATGGCGTTGAGGTTCTCGCGATGAATATTCTCGATGAGTGCGAGTTCAAGCATTTGTTCATCATTGGCTACGCGTATGAATACGGGTATCTTCTTCAGTCCAGCTATCTTCGAGGCTCTCAAGCGACGTTCTCCTGAGATGAGCTGGTATCTGTTGTACCCGAGTTTTCTGACGGTGACAGGCTGGATGACGCCTTGTTCTTTGATGGATTGTGCCAATTCACGTAAGGCCGTTTCGTCGAATTCGGTTCTTGGCTGGAACGGGTTGGTTTCGATAAGGTCTACGTCGATTTCGGCGATGGCGCCGGCAACATAGTTGCCGCTAATGTCTTTGCTGGTAATATCAGTTTCGGGGCTTTGTAGTATGGCGTCAAGGCCACGACCCAAGGCTTTTCTGTTTTTGTCGGGCATGGTGGTTATTCGTTATTGGTAGTTAGATGGTTTTTCTCAAGGATTTCACGTGCCAGGTTAAGGTAGTTGATGGCGCCGGTGCTGCCTGCGTCATGCATAATGATGGTCTTGCCAAAGCTCGGGGCTTCGCTCAATCTTGTGTTACGGTTGATGATGGTGTTGAACACCATGTCCTGGAAATGCATTTTCACTTCTTCAACGACTTGCTTCGAAAGGCGCAAGCGAGTGTCGAACATGGTGAGCAGGATGCCTTCGATGTCAAGGTCGGGGTTGAGACGCGTTTGCACGATTTTGATGGTATTGAGCAACTTGCCTAATCCCTCAAGAGCAAAATATTCGCATTGAACTGGGATGATGACCGAATTGGAGGCTGTAAGAGCGTTGACGGTGACGAGGCCCAAAGAAGGAGAACAGTCAATGATGATGAAGTCAAAATCGTCTTTGATGGTGTCTAATGACTTTCGCATCATGTGCTCGCGTTGTGGCAAGTTGATCATCTCAATTTCGGCTCCAACCAGGTCGATATGGGCGGGAACAAGAAACAGGTTGGGAGTTTCGGTCTCCGTGATGACGGTTTTGAGGTCGACATTATCGATGATGCATTCATAAATGCTGGTTTCAACCGTTTTTGGGTCGATACCGACACCTGAAGTGGCATTGGCTTGTGGATCGGCATCGATAAGAAGGGTTTTGTGTTCAAGGACAGCCAAACTTGCCGCCAAGTTGATAGCGGTGGTGGTTTTTCCCACGCCGCCTTTTTGGTTTGCTATAGCTATGATCTTACTCATTTTTCAGTCAAAAATTTCGCAACAAAAGTACGTTATTTTGCCTTTGTTTATTGTTTGCCAAAGGGAAAGTTATCAACAAAATGGGAAAGTGTTGATAAGTTTTTCATGTCTCGTGTTGCTGAAACAAAAAAGGCCGCATTTCTGCGGCCTTCGTACTATTATTTGGTGTTGTTATTTGTCAAGGTCGTCGAACCATTTGTCGATGGCACTATCAATTTCGGTGTTGCTTTCACCTTCGATGGTGTTGGGGGTGTGCTCATCATAATAATCCTCTGGATACTCACCGGTTTCAATGTATTTGATGGCGTCCGTCAGGCCCTTGGTAACTTTTTCGAAGTCTTCTTTGTAAAGGAAAATCTTGTGTTTCTCGTAAAAGAAACGATTTTGTTCGTTGTCGAAGCGACGCTTGCTCTCAGTAATGGTGATGTATTTTTCATCGTTCTTGGTGGTCTTCACATCGAAGAAATATGTTCTCTTACCAGCTTTGACAGCTTTGGAGAATAAATCTTCCTTACCGTACATTTCCATTTCTTCCATCTTGTCTTTCAATAATTTGTTGTTTTGTATTTGTGATTTTGCTTTGATAATCGCTGGCAAAAGTAGGAAAAAAATGAATAGCATTGCTTTTTATGTGCTATTTTTGCAATCAAATAAAACTACTATAAAAGATGAAACTGAATCTGAAACGGCCGATCGCTTTTTTTGATCTGGAGACCACTGGGTTGAACACGTCCCACGACCGCATCGTAGAAATCAGCGTGTTGAAGGTGAATGTGAATGGTGAGGAAGAACAGCGAGTATGGCTTTTGAACCCTGAGATGCCGATTTCCCCCGAATCCACGTCGGTGCATGGCTACACTGATGAGATGGTAGCTGGAAAACCTACTTTTCGTGAGAAAGCAAAAGAGATAGCACTGTTTATTGGAAATGCCGACATGGCGGGTTATAACATTCTGAAATTTGACCTTCCAATGTTGGTGGAGGAATTTCTTCGTGTGGATTATGACTTCGATTTGGAAGGCCGTGATTTCATTGATGTGATGAATATATATATGAAAATGGAGCCACGAAACCTGAAAAGCGCATACCGCTATTTTTGCCATGCCGAGTTGGAGGGCGCCCACGGTGCTATGACCGATACCAAAGCAACCTATGATGTGCTTCAAGCCATGCTTGATAAGTATCAAGGCGTTGATTATGAGGATGGAAAGGGGAATAGGTCGCAGGGGCCTACCAACGACATGAAGCAGCTTTCTGCGTTTTCTGCCCATCATAAAAATGCCGACCTCTCGGGGCAAATTATCTTTGACGAAGAAGGGAAGGAGGTCTTTATGTTTGGTAAACACAAAGGCAAGCGTGTGGAAGACGTCTTCCGTATGGAGCCTCCTTATTACGATTGGATTATGAAGAATGATTTTCCTCGGTATACGAAGAAGGTAGTAACAGCCATCAAGTTGCGAATGGGTGGCAAAACTGTAAAACATTAATGCAATGAAAATCATCTGTATAGGACGTAATTATCTGGCTCATATCAAGGAGCTTGACAATGATTTGCCCAAGACTCCATTGTTTTTCATGAAGCCCGCAACGGCTTTGCTTTTACCCCACAATCCGTTCTTTTATCCTGATTTTTCGAAGGAGATTCATTATGAAACGGAGTTGGTGCTTCGTATTTGTAAGTCGGGTCGTTCCATAGAAGAGCGTTTTGCCTCCAACTATTATGATGCCATTACCGTAGGCATCGACTTTACTGCCCGTGACCTTCAGCGGGAGTGTAAGGCCAAAGGCTTTCCGTGGGAAATAGCCAAATCCTTTGATGGCTCAGCACCTATTGGAGCGTTTAAGAAGATCAGCGAGTTGAAACATTCTGAGGATATTGCTTTTGGGATGAAACTCAACGATGAATGGGTGCAAAAAGGGCATAGCTGCGACATGATTTTCAGTTTCGATAAGATTGTATCATATGTGTCGCGTTTCGTTACGTTAAAAGAAGGCGATTATATCTTTACAGGAACTCCTCAGGGTGTTGGCGAAGTGCATGTCGGCGACAAACTGGAATTGTTCTTGGAGGATGAGTCTGTGTTTTGGTTTAGAGTTAAATAAATGAATATCAATAAATAAAACTATGAAAAAGCTGTTTCTAATCGCCCTGTTAGCAGTGGCATTCCAACTCTCAGCCCAACCCTTGTGGATGCGTCACAATTTGATTTCGCCTCAAGGTGACAAGATTGCCTTTTGTTACAAAGGCGATGTGTATGTGGTGAACGCCCAAGGTGGCAAAGCCCTGCAAATCACTACTAATGCCGCTTATGATGGCGATCCGATTTGGTCACCTGACGGCAAACAGATTGCCTTTTCCACCGACCGAAATGGTAACTTTGACGTGTATCTTGTTTCGGCTGAAGGCGGTGTTGCAAAACGCATTACGACAAACTCGGCTACGGAGATGCCATTGGCTTTCTCTCCTGACGGTAGGGAGATCTATTACTCTGCCCAAATCCAGAAGGCTGCTGAGAATGTGCAGTTTGCCTCTGGTTGGATTACTGAATTATATAAGGTAAGCATCGAAGGAGGTCGTCCCGAACAGGTGGTGGCCGTGCCCGTAAGCAGCATGTCTTTCGACAAGGACGGCAAGTCGTTCCTTTACTATGACCGCAAAGGCAGTGAGAATGTGTGGCGTAAACATCATGTGTCTTCTGTGGCTCGCGATGTGGTGTACTACAACGCCAAGAAAAAGACGCATACCATTTTGACAACCAATGTTGGTGAAGACCGTGATCCTCGATATTTGCCTGGCTATAAGGATGTTGTGTTCTTGAGTGAGCGCAACAATGGCAGTTTCAATGTCTATAAGGCTCCCGCTGACAACCTTGAACAGGTGGAGGCGGTGACCCACTTCAAGACGCATCCTGTGCGTTTCTTGAGTGTGGCCAATAACGGTCTGTTGTGCTATGGCTATTTGGGTGAAATCTATACCCAACGTATTGGCAGTGAGCCACAAAAGGTGAATATCGAAATCGTCAACGACCAGGAATCCGATCAATTGGTAAAACAGGATTTCAAGGGCATAGGTGACTTCGCGTTGAGCGATGACGGCAAGTTGATCGCCTTCATCTCACGCGGCGAACTCTTCGTAACCGGTGTGGACGAATATGCTACCACCAAGCAGATTACACATACGGCGCAAGCCGAACGTAACCCTTCCTTTTCGAAGGATGGCCGCACCATCGTCTATGCCTCGGAGCGTGACGGTTACTGGAACCTTTACCAAGCTACCATTGAACGGAAAGACGACTACAACTTTGCCTATGCCACGCTGGTTGAGGAGAAACCTCTATTCGACAACGATGGTATTGAGCGCATCGCTCCAACCTATTCGCCCGATGGCAAGGAAATCGCCTTTATTGAGAACCGTAGTGTGTTGAAAGTCTATAATGTGGCTTCGAAAACAGTGCGCCAGATCACCGATGGATGCCAGCATTATGAAACCGACGATTACGGCTTCTCCTACGAGTGGTCGCCCGACGGTCAGTGGTTCGCCCTGACCCTGATTTCCCACATGCGTGATCCCTATTCCGACATCGGCATCGTGAAGGCTGATGGTTCAAAGACCATTTACAATATCACTGAGAGCGCCTATATCGACGGTAGCCCACAGTGGGTGCTCGATGGCAATGCCATTATCTATCGTTCCAACCGTTATGGTATGCGCTCACATGCCTCATGGGGCAGCCAAAACGATGCGTTCATTGCTTTCATGAACCAGGATGCCTACGACAAGTTCCGCTTAAACAAAGAGGAGTATACCTTGCTGAAGGAAACAGAAAAAGGTGGAAAAGATAAAGACAATAAGAAAGACGAGCCCAAAGACGAAGGCAAGGACAAGAAAAAGGACAAAAAAGATGAAAAGAAAGACGAGAAACCCAAGGAAGCCAAGAAGGTAGAGGTGGACTTGGAGCATCTGCAAGACCGTGTCATTCGTCTGACGCCCATGTCGTCGAGTTTGAGCGGAATGGTACTGTCAAAGGACGGCGAGAAGTTCTATTTCATGACCTCGTTTGAGAAGGGCTACGACCTTTGGGAGATGGATGTGCGCGAAAAGTCGATGAAGATCACGAAGAAGCTAGGACAAGGTGGGGCACAGTTGAGAATGAATGGTGATAATCTCTTTGTGCTCTCTGGTAATAACTTGCAGAAACTCGATAAGAGCGGCAAGTCGACACCCATTAAATATGATGCCACTATGGAACTCAACCTTACCGAGGAACGTGAATACATGTTTGAACATGTCTTCCTTCAAATTGAGAAACGTTTCTTCATGAAAGACCATCATGGTGTGGACCTGGCGTTGATGAAAGAGGCCTATCAGCCTTTTTTGGCACATATCAACAACAACTACGACTTCAGCGAAATGCTGAGCGAAATCCTCGGCGAACTGAATGTGTCACACACGGGTTCGGGATACCGTCCAGGGAGCAAAGGCGATGCCACGGCTGAGTTTGGTGTGCTTCTCGACCTTGATTACAAGGGCGACGGCTTGAAGATTGCGGAGGTTGTTGAAGGCGGTCCTTTTGACAAACAGAAGTCGAAAGTGAAGGCGGGTTGCATCATCGAAAAGATTGATGGTGTGGAGATTACCAAGAGTATGGACTACTATCCGCTGCTCAATGGCAAACGTGGCAAGACCGTTTTGGTGACCCTTAAAGAGGGTGGCAAGACTTGGGATGAGACGGTGAAGCCTATCAGCCATGGTGCGATGAACGAGTTGCTTTACAACCGTTGGGTGAAACACAACGAGGAGACGGTGAAGAAGCTGTCCAATGGCCGATTGGGCTATGTCCACATCAAGAGCATGGGCGACGCCAGCTATCGTGACGTATATTCACAAATCCTTGGCAAATACAACCTCTGCGACGGCATTGTCATCGACACGCGTTTCAACGGCGGCGGACGTCTGCACGAGGACATCGAGATCCTCTTCAGCGGCGAGAAATACCTGGAGCAAGTCATCAACGATAGCGTGGCTTGTGTGATGCCTTCGCGACGCTACAACAAGCCTTCGATTATGATCATCGGCGAGGCCAACTACAGCAATGCGCACGGCACGCCTTGGGTCTATAAGCATAAGAAGATGGGTAGCCTTGTGGGTATGCCCGTGCCTGGCACCATGTCGAGTGTGACTTGGGAAACTTTGCAAGACCCGTCGTTGTATTTCGGCTTGCCCGTGGTGGGTTACCGCACCGAACAGGGCAACTGGCTTGAGAATACGCAGCTGGAGCCCGATGTGAAAGTGCGCAACACACCCGAAAAGATGGCTGATGGCGTTGATGAGCAACTGGAGGCAGCTGTTAAGGAATTGCTGAAAGAGGTGAAGGATTTCCATTATTGGGGAAAATAACCTGCAATTTTTGCACAGTTTTTGCGTTCCATTGGGAAAAGACTTCCCATGCGAGTACGCTTGTATCTTATTCTTCTATTGGTGTTCATTTGTCTCATGCTATCCGCACATTCTGTGGTGGAATGGGATGATTACTATGAAGTGGAGCATTCATGGAAATGTAATGGGAAGCAGTGCTCTATAACGTTGAATATCAGCAAAAGTCTGTATGACTATTATAGAAATGAGCGTGAACATTTGGTTTACCATTATCAGTTTGAAGATGGTAATGTGCCACCTCATTTCTTTGGATTCATGGTTTCGGAGCATGATAGGTTGTTAATGCGTTCCATCGCCAATGAATTCACAAAGGGCGCCATATCGGATATTGAAAAAAGCAAAATGGCGCTTGCTTTTGTCCAGTCGCTCCCTTATGCTTTTGATTCCGAATCAAAGGGTGTTGAGGAGTATGTGCGTTATCCTGTCGAAACGCTTGTGGATGGTTGTGGTGACTGCGAGGACAAAGTGGCGTTGCTGGCGGCCATATTATATGAAATGGATGTGGATTTCATTTTATTGGTGCTGCCAGATCATATGGCTGTTGGTCTGCACTGCGATGGGGTAGAGGCCGACCGTTATTTGCTTTTCCAAGGAAAAAAGTACTATTATCTTGAAACGACCATGCCAAATTGGAAGATCGGTCAGATTCCCGAAGACTATAAATCTTCTGCGATGGAGGCGGTTCCTGTTGACGATACTCCAAAGATTCTCATCAAAGGTGTGCAATTTGAATCGCAGTCGGCACATGCTTTTGAAAAGGCAAATTGCCGGCTTCAAATTGACATGCACAATTTAGGCCCTGGGAAAGTAACGCAGATCAAACTGCATGTGCGGTTGATTGAAAAAGGAAAGAAGCAACGTGTGTTGACAGAAGAAACCTATTTGCTTCGAGATTTGCAGGAAGGAGAGTTACGGACCGAATTGTTATCACCGAAAAGCCTGATTAAGGAAAACAGCGTTTTGGAAGTGGAACTAACGGGTGCTGAGATCGTAACTCAGTATTATGAACTGGGCTTGAATTATAGAAAGACACGGAGATACTAATGGTCAGTCCACGCTGATCTCATCCATAAAAATCCAAGAATCGTACCCGCTGCCAGGCAAGCCCTCGGGCAGTTTTCCGGGGTTCTTCACTATAATACGCAAGTAACGTGCCGAAAGAGTGGGTAGTTCGAAGCGTTCGCGGAAGGTATGGTTGCCCGTCAGCGGTATCTCGGTTTTTATAGAGAAGGTTTTAGAGGCTTTGTAGTTCTTACCATCATTAGAAGTGTAGACTTCGACTACATCAGGGCGTAAAATCCAATCGTGGGCATTCACCAAGAAACCAATATTCAAAGCATTGACTCTTTGGACTTTGCCGAAATCAATCTCAAGGTCGGCGTCGATGCCGTAGAAACCTTGCCAGTGGCCGTCAGTGTAGTCGTCGCTGCCAAGACTGCCGTCAAGAAGAGCGCCATCGCCACCGCCCGAGTATTCGGGACGATAATTGCCTGCTGGGCTATTGAGTTGTTTCAGCCTGCCCATGCCCATGTGGTAACAAAAATAACGCTCAGCGCAAACGGGTTCGCCTAAGGCGTCGAAGCAGGCGGCTTTCACAAGGCAGGGACGCTCCAAAACGATGGGTTTATTATAGATGGAGTCGTTCGATGTAACTTCTTTTCCGTCAATGGTATAGCGAATTTCCTTGTTGCCAAAAACAGTCTTCAGCTTGATGGATGCATTTCCGTTTTTATCGGTTGTTGGCTCAATAAAAGGCAGATATTCAAGTTGTTGTAATTCTCTGGCAATGTCATCGTATTTTTTCAAATTGACGTCGAGCCAATAGGGGCGACTTTCGATATTCCACACGTTCACGTATTCTTTTTTCAGATTGTGTAACGAAGCCGTCAATTCACGAAGCATTTTTTTGCTTTTGGCAATGTTGGCATCGGAAGGGTCATTGTAGGTGCGGTAGAGTTGGCATCGGGCAACGTTTCTTTCGGCGCACCATCTCATGCGGTGTACGGCATAAAGGGCGTTGTCGAAAAGATCAGCATTTTTCTTAATTTGTTTTTTGTCGCTTAGCAAAGTTTTCTCCAAAACAGAAAGCGATATGGAAGCTCTCTGGTTCAATGCTTTGATGGAATCGTTGACAAGGGTGGGGTAAAAAGGTGTCATAGGTTCGGTCATGGCGCTAAATTTGCCGATGCCGTCGATTTTTGTCCATTCTGAGATTTCGTCAAGATGCTGGCAAAGCTTGTTGGAAAGGCTGCCTAAGAAATGGACTGCAAAGTCGGTTTCAAGGTCACGGTCTTGGGTAGTGGCGGAATTCCAGCTTGACTCAGCGCCTAGGGCAAGTCCGTATAAGGCGCAGTTGGTCAGCGACTCGCCGAAGTCGTCCCAACAGGTGTTGATGACGCCGATTGCTCCGTTTTTGTAACCATCCCGGCACAAATTGACGATGTTTTTCTTGAATTCATAATGCTTCGGCCATACCCTTTCGGAGAGGCTTACACCTGGGGCGACGAAGAAATTACGTCCTGATTTGACATAGGGTTTCAGGAAGTCGTCGAAGCTGTCGATGCCCACATAACTCCACGCGATGAGGAAAATGTCGTCATCCAAATTGTCAAGGATTTCGGGGTGCTGGTCGGCAATGTCGCCCCACATCATCACACGCTTGCGATATGGGCGAAGCATCCGATTGACGCGGTTAATATGCTGGTAATAAACCTTTTCCGCTCCAATGGAATCGACGTATGCTTTGGCGTAGCCTTGTCCAAGGCTTTCTGTCTCATCGCAATTGATGTTAAAATAAGGTGACTTATAGGCATTTGCCACTTCTTTTAGGTGGTCTTCAAGGAACTTATAGGTCTCCTCTTTGGCAGGGTTGAGGTTCCATTTTGTGTCGGCAAGGTCGCTGTAAAACGGATTGCACAGGATCTCCTCAAAATGCCCGAAGCATTGCTGATTTCCAATGATTTGGATGTGATATGGTCTGCAAAAGTCCTCTAATTCCTTGATTTCCTCGGCGGTGAAGGCATCGGTGGGAGCAATGTCGAGGTGGCACTTGGTCTTGAAGGTGTGCTCGGTGTAGAGTGAGAACGCATTGAGTTTGCATTCAGCCATTTGCGGAATGAGTCTTTTCAAATATTCCATGCTGACGATGGGACCGCGACTGATGTCATCTTGCCACGCGCGAATCTTGAAGTTGGGCCAGTCGGTGATGGTCATGCAAGGGATGATGATTTCGCCTTTGTTGCTTAAATAGGAGTAGCGGTAGAGTTGCTTCAGACTTTGGGTTGCGTAGAAAAGCCCTGTGTTGGTAGTGGCTTCAAGGCGGATGAAGTTAAGGTTGACGGTCATCTTATAGGCTTGGTCTTCGTTCTCGTTCACGCCGAGGTGGTCGGTTTTGATGAGCTCGATGAAGCGTTTGCCCTTAATGACCCCGCGTGAAAACTGTATGGTTTTGCCGTTGATTTGACTTAAATCCTGGCGCAACATTGTTACGATTTGGCTAATTTCGGCATCGGAGGCATCGTAAGTGAGCACGATGTCTTCATTCCAAACGAAATGGCCTTCCTGCATCACGACTTGTTGTGGGGTGGGAAGGATATGGGTGTTTTGTGCGATGGCGTTTATCGCGAAGAGGCAGAGGAAAAAGAGGAGCTTGTTTCTCATGGTAGAACAGTTTCTGCAAAAATAATGAAAAAGCCCGAATGCAGTGCATCCGGGCTTGATTTATAGATGTGTTTGTTTTTACAAACTCAATTCAAACATATAGCCGTGGTATTGCAACGAACCGGTTTTGTTCAATAATGCCCAGGTTGGATGTTCTAGATTAGTAAGACGTGCATTCTCGATAGTGATAAGCCATTGTCCGTCAGCTTCTTTGTTGATAGTAAGAGTACCATCGGTAAGGATATAGGCGGTGCTGGGTTGTAGTGCAAAGAGGTCGAATGATGTGGTGGCCATTACATGGGGGAATACGGCAAAACCGAGATAAGGGAATGTCGGAAGGAGGTTGGTTAATGAATGCGTCCCAATAAGGTCATCGTCAGTGGATAAGTAGTTGATGATGAAACTGTTTTTGTGGTCGGCTGATAAGAAAGTAAGTGATTGGATTCTTCCAGAGAGATTAGGATTGATAGAGTCTAATAAATGTGTTATTGAGCCAATGCCAGCAGTGGCAGCCAAGCCGATGGGATATTCGTTAGCTCCGATAACAAATTTGTTGTCGGCGTCAAAAGTATAGGACGGTAGCGTGCCATTGAAGTTAAGGGCCAGATTGATGTTTTGGCCATTGGCATTGGTGCCCATGCTTTGTGACAGAATGACGGTGTACACGCCGTTGTTTTCGGTGACGGAGAGCAAGCCGTTTATCCAATAATAGGTGTCGCCATAGAACAAGGTGTCGGCGCCCATGATGAAGGGCAGTTCACCGAGGTTGAATTCGTGGAAGCCGACCACAGTGGGGACGGGGTCTTTCGTGTTGTTGCCCATCGTATAGGTGCCAGGGACGATGTTGCCGTTGAAGATGATGGCGATGCCTTCGTTGTCGGCGGCTGTCATCTCTTTGGAAGCTAGTACGATAGCATTCTTTTGTCCATACTTGACAGCTTTGGCGGTGACGATGTCGGCGGTGTTGCTGCCGACGGTCAGTGCTCCTGTTTGCACTTCAGGGGTGACGTTGCCATTGTTTCCATTGTTGTTGTCTTTGCAACTGGTGCCGATCAGGGCCAAGCCGCAGAAGAGCATCAAACTTAAAAAAACTTTCTTCATGATAAAACGATTTTTGGGTTGTTGTCTTTGTTACATAACAAATAAATATTGCAAAAATTGTGCCGATGTTAAAGATAACTGTCGTTTGGCAGATTTAGGGCCTTTAAATGTTCAACCGTAACTGTATCTCTTCCACTTGTTTTTTCAGTTCCTGAACGGTTTGCATCAGCTGTTCCTCACGGAAGCGGTTTTCGCGTTGCTGTGGCATTTCCGCGCTGATGTAATGCACAAATTTCCACACTTCCTTGATGTCGGCGGTGGACAGGTCGTAGGGATGGTAGAGCGGGTTGAGAGAGCTGAGCGTGAGTTTGCCTTCATGCTCGATTTTGTTGTCGACGATTTTGAAGACGATGCCGTCATCTTGGGTGAGGACGATGTAGGGCTGGCCGCTGCGGATGTAGGTCCAGTCGACAACATACTCTCCGGTGACATAGGATCCGTCGGGGATGGGTAGCATCGAGTCGCCGCTGATCTGGAAAGTGCGGTACTTGCGGTCATGCGAGAGGAAGGGCATGGTGAAGGTGGGTAGCACCTTGATGTATTCGGGATCGGCAAATCCCGTGGCGTAGCCAGCCTTGGCCTTCTCGGTGACGAGTTCGATGTTCTCATCGTTGTCGGCATTGACGGTGGTGGCTAGCACACGTAGGTTGCTGCCTTTCAGATGCACGTCGTAGCCGCGTTCTAGTTGAGAAAGTTGCAGAGGACTGATACTGCTCAAATCGACCTTTACCAAGGTGTCGATGGCGATGCCGAAATACTTGGAGAAGGCGATCAAGGCTTCGAGGTTGGGCTCGGAAACGCCGTTTTCATAGCCGCTCAGCGTGGAGCGTTTCATATTCAGCGCGAAAGCCACATCGTCTTGGGTGCGGTTGCGGTGCTTGCGCAAAAATTTTATGTTCGAATTGATGTACATGATATTGTGTGATTTAAGATTCAAGATTTAAAATTTAAGAAATTTTCTTCGTTTTTTATGTTCCATATCAAATATAATGATTAGTTTTACGGCGAACATTTTGATTAAAAACTCGTCAAAAGTACAACTTTTTTGGAAAATGTAAGCATTTTAGACGAAAAAAGGAGAAAAATGATGGAAAGGACGATTTTGCATTTGGATTTGGACACTTTTTTCGTGTCGGTGGAACGTCTGGTGAATCCTTCTTTGGAAGGCAAACCCGTCATAGTGGGAGGCATGTCGGATAGAGGTGTAGTGTCGACATGCAGTTATGAGGCGCGAAAGTTCGGAGTGCATTCGGCCATGCCGATGCGGATGGCGCGGCAGTTGTGCGCTCAGGCTGTGTTCATTCGTGGCGACATGGAACTCTATAGCCGTTATTCTCGTTTGGTGACCGACATCATTGCCGACAGCGCACCTGTCTATGAGAAGATGTCGATCGATGAGCATTATCTTGACTTGACGGGCATGGACCGTTTCCACGATTGTCAGTTATGGTCGCACGAGCTGCGGCAGCGCATTATCAGAGAGACGGGCTTGCCGATTTCGTTTGGTTTGTCTGAAAATAAAACGGTGTCGAAGATTGCCACGGGGCAGGCCAAACCTAACGGCGAGTTGCAGGTTGCCACGCCTAATATTAATAGCTTCCTCGACCCGCTATCGGTACGGAAGATTCCTATGGTGGGTGAGAAGACCTGCTATCTGCTCCGTTCGATGGGCGTAGAGAGGATTGGTACGTTGCGCCGTCTGCCACCGATTGCGGTAGAACAAGCGATGGGAAAACATGGCCTAGACATCTGGATGAAGGCTAATGGGCACGACAGCACGCCGGTGTGCCCTTATCAGGAACGGAAGTCTATCAGCAAGGAACGCACTTTCGAGCAGGACACCATTGATGTCATGGCTATCCGGCAATGTCTGGCACATATGGTGGAGAGCCTGGGTTTTGACCTGCGCTCGCAGCATAAGCTGACGGGTTGCGTGACGGTGAAAATTCGCTATTCCAATTTCGACACGCACGACATGCAGCAACGTATCCCTTACACCGCTTTCGACCACGTGCTACGCGAAACGGTGAATGGCATCTTCGACAAGCTGTATAACCGACGGATGATGATACGACTGGTGGGTGTGCGTTTCAGCGAGCTGGTCAGCGGGGCACCGCAACTGGCTTTGTTTGACGACAATATGGAACTGACGCAATTGTATGCTGCCATGGATAAGATTAAATTGCGTTTTGGAGAACAAATCATACATCGGGCGGCAGGGTAATGTTATTAAACGTACATTCATATAACAGTCTGTGTTACGGAACGATGCCGATTGCGGACCTGGTCAGCAAGGCCGCCGCGATGGGTTATGCCGTTTTGCCTTTGACCGACATCAACACAACAATGGGGGTCGCCGATTTCGTGTTCGAATGCCATAAGAAAGGCGTTCGTCCCGTCGTCGGTGTGGAATTTCGCAATGGCAATGAGTTGCTTTATGTGGCTTTGGCCAAAAACAACGCGGGATTCGCCGAGCTAAACCGTTTCTTGACCCAATACAACTTCACAAAACAGCTTTATCCCGAATTGGCACCTGAATGGGAACAGGTTTTTGTGGTTTATCCTTTCGGCAAACGGCGGCAAAATCAGCTGAGAGCGAATGAATTCCTCGGTGTACGTTTCTCCCAGTTGACAAAAATGTTTGCTTGCGAGTCGTTTGACAAACTCGTCGCCATGCAGCCCGTCTCCTTTGCGGAAGAAGCCGATTTCGAGTTACATCAGTGTATGCGGGCCATTGACGAAAATGTGCTGATTTCACGTTTGGATCCTAAGACTTGTGCCGCCCCTGATGAGATTCTGCTACCTGCTGAGCGTTTGAAGGCTTCTTTTGCACTTTATCCTCAACTCATCGAGAATGCAGAGCGTATTCTTGAGCAATGTGAAATCAGTTTGGATCAAAGTGTGAAAAGCAAGCGTTGCTTCACTGGTAATGTCTATGACGATCGTGAGCTGTTGCATAAGCTGGCATTCGATGGGATGCTCTATCGTTATGGGAAGGCTAACAAGACCGCTTACCGTCGCGTCGAGAAGGAGTTGGACATCATCGAGCGGATGGGCTTCTGCGCCTATTTTCTCATCGCTTGGGAGATTGTCCAGTTTGCTATGAAACAAGGTTTTTATCATGTGGGGCGTGGCAGTGGCGCCAATAGCGTGGTGGCTTATTGCCTGAAAATCACAGATGTGGATCCTATTGAGTTGGATTTGTACTTCGAGCGTTTCCTTAATCCCATGCGGAGCAGCCCACCCGACTTCGACCTCGACTTCTCATGGCGAGACCGTGACAAAATCATTGCACATATCTTCGAGAAATATGGTCAGGAGCATGTGGCTTTGCTGGGTGCAACGGTAACCTTTCAAGACAATTCTCTTTGCCGTGAGCTAGGCAAGGTGTTTGGCTTGCCAAAAGGGGAAATCGATCAAATGGAGCACAACCCGAAAGAGTTTGCCCAGCAGTATTTCATCGGTCAACAGATTCTGTCGTTTGCCGAACGCCTCCGCGACTTCCCGCGTCAGCGTTCCATCCATGCAGGCGGTGTGCTGATTACCGAAAATCCTATCACTGATTATACTGCCATCGACATGCCGCCCAAAGGATTTCCGACGACACAATACGACATGTATTCGGCAGAAAAACTTGGCTTGGACAAGATGGATATTCTCAGCCAGCGTGGCATTGCCCACATCCGCGATGCGGTGGAGATGGTGGAGCGTAGTCATGGAGTCCACATCGACATCCACCAAATCAATGCGTTGAAAGAAGACGAATTGATACGCCGCCAACTATTCAAGGCTGAGACCTGCGGCTGTTTCTATATCGAGAGTCCTGCCATGCGTGGTCTGCTGCGCAAGTTACACTGCTCCGACTATAAGACCTTGGTGGCTGCTAGCTCAATCATACGGCCAGGTGTGGCCCGTTCAGGCATGATGCGTGAGTATGTCAAACGTTTCCATCATCCTGAGGAAGTGGATTATAAACATCCATTGCTAAAGAAACTTCTCGCCGAGACCTATGGCGTGATGATTTATCAGGAGGATGTACTCAAGGTGGGGCATTGTTTCGCGGGTCTTGACTTGGCTGAGGCCGATGTGCTGCGTCGCATGATGGGACATAAGATGCGGGACAAGTCGGAATTTGAGGAAGTCAGCAAGCGTTTCTTCGACAACTGCAAGGCCAAAGGCTATCCCGATGATTTGGTGAGAGAGTTGTGGCGACAGATTGAATCGTTTTCGGGCTATTCTTTCTCAAAGGCACATTCTGCCTCGTATGCCGTCGAGAGTTATCAGAGCCTCTATCTAAAGAGCCATTATCCACTCGAGTTTCAGGTGGCTGTCATCAACAACTTTGGCGGCTTCTACCAGACTTGGTTCTACTTCAACGAAGCGCGGCGCATGGGGGCGAAGGTGCACTTACCTTGTGTCAACAGAAGTAGCTATCTCACCCTGTTAAACGGACGTACCGTTTTTATGGGCTTTGTACATTTGCAAGGTCTTGAGCAACATTTTGTGGAGCGTTTTCTTGCGGAACGCGAAGCACGAGGGTCTTACGCCAACTTGGAAGACTTTATGGCACGGGTGCCGTTTGAGTTGGAACAACTTGTCCTGCTAATCCGCGGGGGTGCTTTCAACTTTACGAAAAAGCCCAAGGCTGAATTGCTGTGGCAGGCCCATCTCAACAAAAGACAGGGCAAAAAACAACAGTCGGAAACATTATTTCAACTTGAAAACCAGCATTTCGAATTTCCCGATTTTACGACCAATTTCTTGCAGAACGCCTACGATGAAATAGAGTTGTACGGGTTCCCTGTCTCATCGACTTGGTTTGACTTGCTACAGACCCATTTTCGGGGTGAGCTGATGGCCTCGCAGATGTTGCATTTTGTGGGAAGTCGCTATAGAATGTTGGGTAAGTTGGTCACAGTGAAATATGTCCGTACCTGCAAAGGGGAGAGGATGGCTCTTGGAACTTTTGTTGATTGCAATGGAGAGGCTTTCGACACGGTGCATTTTCCAACCGTGTTGAAGGCATATCCTTTCCAAGGGGATGGTGTGTATTTGCTATTGGGTAAGATTACGGAGGAATTTGGACAACCCTCTTTGGAAGTTGAGAAAATGGCACGGTTGGGTTATGTGCCTAATCCGGGAGCAGGCGATTGAAGAATGTTTCCAATGTTTCGGCGAAAAAGCAAGCGGCGAATGCCTGATGTTTCGTATTTTTGCACAATTATTCGGAGATAAAGATGCATCGTAGACTGGTAATATCATTTATATTTCTTTTTGTGCTGACTGTCAGCTCGTTTGCGCAACAAAAAGGTCGGATAGCAGGTGTCATCAAGGATGCCGATACGGGTGAGACCTTGATAGGCGTTTCCATATATGAAGAGGGGCTTCATGTGGGTACTACCACTGATGAGAGAGGCCGCTATTCTTTGGATTTGCCTATAGGAGAACATGTGTTGCGCGTTTCCTACATTGGGTACAGCACCCTTAACAAAAAGGTGAGTGTCGGTAATAAGCCCCAAACCATTAACATGAAGTTGAAACCTGAATCAGAGCAACTCTCGGAAGTGGAAGTTACCAGTCAGAGGAAAGACCGTAATGTCAGCGAGATGGCAATGAGCGTACAGTCACTTGATATGATTACCATCAAAAAAATCCCTGCTTTGATGGGCGAAGTGGATGTTATTAAATCGATACAGTTGTTGCCAGGTGTTCAAGCGGCGTCGGAGGGCTCCTCGGGTTTTAGCGTGCGTGGCGGTGCAACAGATCATAACCTTATACTTTTGGATCAGGCGCCTATTTATAACGCTTCGCATTTCTTGGGCTTTTTCTCTGTGTTTAACAATGACGTGGTGAAGGACGCCACCTTATATAAAGGAGATATTCCAGCCAATTATGGAGGACGTCTTTCTTCTGTCTTGGATGTCCAGGTCAAAGACGAGATGCCGAAAAAGTTGTCGGGTCAAGGAGGTGTGGGGTTGGTAACCAGTCGTTTGATGCTTGAATCACCCTTGTTTGATCAAAAGACCTCTGTCATGGTAGCCGGTCGTACTACTTATGCAGGTTTGGTCCTGCCTTTTTTGGGTGATGATTTGAACCAATCCAAGATATATTTCTACGACTTGAATGCCAAAGTGACCCAGGTTGTGAACAAAAACAACCGCCTGTTTGCCTCTGTCTATCACGGACATGATGAATTCCTAATGCAAAAAATGTTTGGTTTGGGATACGGCAACTCCAGTGGTACTTTGCGATGGAACCATGTCTTCTCGGATCGTTTGACGTCTAACCTGTCGCTTATAGGGTCCCATTATCGTTACGGCATTGATATCGACTTTGACCCATATGACTTTACCATCAAAGCTGGCACCGATGCGGTTAGTTTGTCTTATGACTTCGCTATGATTTGGAACGAGAAACATATGACTAAATTTGGTTTCGTTTCAGCACTGCAGTCATATAAACAAGGTGAGATTGATGACAGGGGAGGTGCTCTGGCACAATATCTTCAAATCGACCAAACAGAGTCTGTGTCTCGCAAGGCTTTGGAACACGGACTTTATTTTAGCCACGACTTTACTCCAACCCCCAGTTTTTCGTTTCGTTTTGGGATGCGCATGTCGGGATTCCAAAACATAGGTGCAGAGGATTTGTATGTTTTTGATGACAATCATTTGGTTTGCGACACTTTGCATTATGGGAAAGGAGAGGTTTTCCACACCGTAATAGCCCCTGAACCTCGGTTGGCAGCTATGTATCGAATTGATGAGCGGTCGTCTGTCAAAGCTTCTTATTCACGTACGGTTCAATATGCTCAGGTGGCGTCGGCGGCCACCGGAGGTCTTCCTTTCGATGTTTGGTTCCCGACGAGTCCGAATGTAAAGCCGCAAAAATGTGACCAATGGGCGATAGGTTATTTCCGGAACTTCCATAACGATGCGGTTGAGACCTCAGTTGAAGTGTATTATAAGGATATGAAAAACGTAATAGACTTCAAGGATAATGCCATCACTTATGGATACCTACTGATTGATGGTGAACTGCGGACGGGTAAGGGTCGTTCGTATGGCGCCGAGTTTTTGGTTCGTAAGAACGTGGGTAAGTTTACGGGCTGGGTCTCATACACTTATTCAAGGTCTTTCCGTACCATAGAAGGTATCAATTATGGGAAGGAATATCGCTCACCATACGATCGTCCCCATAATTTCGTGGTTGTAGCCGATTACGAGGTCTCACCTCGCATCAACATCGCGGCCAATTGGATCTATAACACAGGACAGCCTGTGACATTCCCATATGGGCAATATACCATTGGTGGGGTGACTTATGCAGTGTATAATGGTAAACGTAATGAAAGCCGTTATCCGGATTATCACCGATTGGATCTCTCGTTCACCTGTAAGTTGGGACAGTTGAAGAATAAGAAATGGCAGCATGAAATCAATGTGTCAGTTTATAACGCCTACGCTCACCACAACACTTGGGCCATTACTTTTGAACAAGATGGAAGTGGAGGTATAGCTACTAAGAATATGTATCTGTTTTCCGCAGTACCTTCTATCTCTTATAACTTTAGTTTTTGAAGTCATGAAAAAAAGAAAGATATTATTCGGGCTATCAGCATTGTTGTTTTTCGTTGCCTCTTGCACGGAAGATATTGTGATTGATCTGGAGGACGGTACTCCAATGATAGGTGTGGATGCGTCTTTCACTGATGAAATGAAGCACCATGAAACCATTTTGAGTTATACGGCTGGTTTTTATGATCAAGAGGTTAAGATGATAAAAGGAGCCTCAGTATATGTCACTGACGGTATTGATACTTTTTATTATCATGAGGATGCATCACGAGAGGGTCATTATTTAACAGACCTTGTGGCAGGAAGGAAAAACACTCTTTATCGTTTGTTTATCGATGTTGAGTCGGAAGGAGAGCTTTTGCATTTAAAAGCGGAGAGTTTCATGCCTAATAATGTTGAGAGCATAGACAGTGTTGTAGTGAAGCCTTTCAATGGGGGTGCAGACACGGTCCCTAATGTCATTTTCGGTGATACCATTGAGTGGCTGTATCCATATTTCATGAGCCTCCCCGATCAAAGCATTGTATATATGCCGATGGTGACGAAAAACGACACTTTACTAACCGACACGCTGACACAACGGATGGTCATCCCTGTGGGCGGGTATGCTGGATATTACATCAACGGTCCTGAGATGCAGGCTGCCAACAAGGAGATCCCGATTCATATGTTCCGTAAGTCAACTCTAAGAGATGGAGACCGCATCCATGTTGACCTTTATAGCATCCCTGCCGACTATTTGATGTATGTTTACAGTATGATCATGTCGTCGGGAAGTAATCCTATGATGGGTGCTCCAACTAATGTATATACCAATATTCAACCTTCCGATCGAGCGGTTGGTTGGTTCTTGACGGCCTCTGTTGCCTCCAAGTCTACGGTGTTTGAGGATCGTTAGAGAGATTTGCTATTATTGTAAAAAGAAAAAAGCCGCTCATTTTTTGAGCGGCTTTTTTCTTTTAAAAAGGGAGGTTGTTATTCCACAACGACCTTTTCCATGCGGACTTGAGTGCCCGAGGTAAGGCGGAGGAAATAGACGCCCTTGGTCATGTTGTCGACACTGATTTGCGCATTGCCCGTGGCATTACCACTGGCAACCTTTTGACCCATGCCGTTGAACATCTCATAGCTGAATTCAGCATTGTTACTGTTAATGTACAGCATGTTGTTCACAGGATTGGGATAGATTGCAAATTCGGTTCCGTTCTCATCGACACCGAGTTCACTCTTAACAACGATGCACTCTGGCAAACTTGTGCCATCAGCATATTCAGCTGTAACGCAGTAGGTGTATAAAGCCTCGGTGAAGACTTCATCGAGGAAGGTGACCTCTGTGGTTTGGGCAATCTCGATGCCATTGCGGTTGATAATGTAGTTGATGGCGCCTTCGGGAGCTTCCCATGTCAGGGTGATAGAGCCGATTTCCACTTCGGCGGTCAAGTTCTCTACAGGGTTGAATGTTCCAGCCGTACCTCCACCGCAGTTGCAGTCGAACTCATAGAGGAGACCGCTGTGGACGGAAGTGCAATTGTAGATATCGTCACCGTCTTCATATTTCACGGTGAATGAGCATTCGCTGTCCCAGTTACCGCTGGTCCAGTTAAGGGTGACATGAACGCCATTGCTGATTTCAACGGTATAGGTGGCAGAGCTGCCACTGCTGATGGTCATGCTTTGTGTTGGAGTGCCATCATCGAAGCTGACGTTCAGACTAGCTCCATTCCAACCATCGCCATAGGAGTCGGTGAGGTTGAAGACAACGTTACATGTGTTCTTCAAGGTAATGCCGCCTTCTGCGGTCAAGTCGCCGTCAGCGACCATCGTGAAGGTCACGGGAATCTGTTCGGATTCAGGGCATGCAGCGTCAACGAGGACTTCGAATACGCAGGTGGCAATGCCTTCAGGATCGATGGTGCCCATCTCAATCGTGGGATTGAGGAGGGTGATGAACTCGCTTTCGCATGCGATGCTGGCGATGGCGTTTGTGGCCATGTAGTGACCGACATTCTTGAAAGTTGTAACAAGAGCCACAGTCTCTCCAGGGACGAAGCTGCCGGCCCATGTGGTGCTACCATATTCAAGGATGGCTTGTCCTGCAGTGATGATGGCTTTGCCGTTCCAGGTCTGTCTGCCGTCGTTCATGGTAACGTCGATTTGGAATCTTGTGCCGTCTTCAACACCTTCGGAAATGATAAAGCTGAAAGCATCCTGTAAAGTCACGGTTTCTTCGGCAAGGAGCACCTCAAATTGTGCAGCGTTTTCGATAACGTTCAGACGTTCGTCTTCGCATGAAATAGTAACTGAAGTGTTGCCATTGGTAGGATCAACGCCCACATTCTTGAAGCTCATGGTCAAGAAGGTTTCTTGGTTGACAGGGGCAAAGTTAGGCGTGTAGTTGGTTACTGTGACGAAGGGGCCTTCAGCAGGAAGGACGTCGATAGGCATGACTTCGGTAACTTTATTGTAACCTAATACTGTCAACGTAGCTGTTCCGACGTTGTTCATCGGGGCGAAAGAGAGGCTGCATGTGCCGTCATGGATGTAGCCTGTGCTGATCACTTCACCGTCCATCATCAAAGTGGCGATGCCGAAAGCAGTATTCTCAGCGGTGATTTCAAGTTCGCTCATTCCCAGCATCAACACGGAGGGATTGCAGCTGATGTTCATGCTGACGGGGTTGTCGGTACGAACCATCAGACTCGGGTCGCCGAAGAGGATCCACGTGTTATGGGTGTTACCGTTGTCGCTCGGGTGCATGTCAAGCATATACATGCTACCATTGAGGGAAGCACCACCGAAAGTGTGGCAGAATTTGTCGTTGTGTTTCCATTCCGTGAGGATGTCAACCATCTCGTCTTGACCAGTCATTGGAGGAACCCAAGGTTGAGAGATCCAGCTGAACATACCGCCAACGGCGCCGGTAGGACGTCCCGTGGTATTGTTGGTGGCTCTCAGCCAGGCCTCGCCGAAGCAGGTGCCGTCAAACTGACCGTTGTTGCAGGCCACCGACCAAATGTAAGGCCATTTGTCGTCGTTGACGAGGGCATTCACGTGGCTATTGCTGTAGCCGGCCACAGCCCAGCTGGTTTGCGAGCCGTGGTTGCAATAGTTGCAGATGCTCTTACCTTCGTTGAAGTCGGCACTGATGGCAGAAGCGCTGGTGCCGCTGCCCACGCCGCTATATTGTTGCGTGACATTTTCATAGGTGTAGTGCATCAGGGTGTCACGGATGTAGTTCACGTGCACGTAGTCGGCTTCGCCACCATTGTGGCCGCTGCCGGCACCTTCGTTGGCGCCGATGCCTATGCCTTGATTGACCCAAGTGAGGCCTTCTGGCATGTCACGTTCGTAATACAACACTTTCTCAACATGGGTTTCCACGTCAGCAACACTCTGCACCGAAAAACGGCCTGTGAGAGCCTCGAGGTAATAATCGGAGCCTTCCAGCTGACCAAACCAGTTGTCGGAACGGCCGCCGCCCAACGAGTGAGGAGTGAGGTCGCTGTAGTCGCCCACCAAGAGGATGTAAACAAGATTGTGTTCAGGATCGTTGTAGATGTTCTGAATGTAGTTCTTGATTTGAGTGTCGTTGTTACCGCCTACTTCAGAGAGGCTAACGATGGTGGTGGGGCGACCTGACTGGTTTTTCCAGTCTACAAAAGGCTGCATAGCCTCCATGTAGACGTCGGGGCAGATAACCAGCATCTCGCCGCGGTCGGTGATGAAGTTGTAGTCTTTCGCACCGTCTTTAAAGTTGATGAAACGATGGCTGTATGCTTCCATCATTTCGGGAGAGACTTTCTGAGCAGCTTTGCGGCTGGCTTTCTGATTCTCACCGTTGTTGCTCACTTTGCGCATCTCGATGGTCATATTATAGTATACACGCAAGGTCTTCGTGACAGGATTGTAAGCGAAGGGGCGTACCATGATGTCCTGACCACGGAAGTCACGGATGATGTATGGCGTTTCAAGGTAGGCGGCTGCAGACGGATAGAATGCATTTTGACTATACATGGAGCCATAGGTGTAGGGCATGGTTTCAGGGTCAATCTGACGGCTGAAGTTGCCTTTTGAAGGAGCTACTTCAACGTTTTGATAGTCCTTGAAATCACTTTTGATGATGTTGACTTCCATTTCAGCCATGTCGCCAATGATCGCGGGAACAGGGAATTGTGGAAGGTCGGGAGCGCCGGCTTCAAGCATGGATGCCATCTTTGGGACGGAAACGACCTGCTGGATGCCATTAGGAGTGCTCACTCTGGTCATGTAGAAACCAGCAAGGCTGAAGTCTATGACGACTTGTTGCTCACTGCTTGAGACCAGTTTAACCACTGGCTCTGCAGGAGAGCTCTTGCTGATGCCAGTCCATTGTTGTGCAATTGCCATTGTTGACAATGCGACAAGCATAAGTGATAAAAATACTTTTTTCATTTGTTTTAGATAAATTAGATGGTTGTATTTAGGGGCGCAAATATACAAATCTTTTTGTGTAGTTCATATGGCAAAAGGAAAAAATATTCCTGTCAAGTGGCGGATTTTGATTAATTTTGCCGCCCAATAAATACAAAAAGAAGAATGGGATTTTTTTTAAGATTGATATTGACTGGACTAGGATGGTCGTTTGGAGGCCCTCTTGGAGCTATTATCGGTTATGCCATAGGAGGTTTGTTTTCGAGTAATCGTCCTAGAATCATTCGCTCGGAGGTGAATGAAACCTTCGGTAATACGGAGGAAAAACGTGATTTCAACGTGACTCTTTTGGTGCTTTCTGCTGCCGTGATGAAAGCTGATGGCAATATTAAGCGTTCGGAGCTTGATTATGTGAAGCGTTTTTTCCTTCAGAACTTCGGCCAGGAGCGAGCCGAGAGCTATATCAAGATGCTTCGTGAGATTTTGGAGAAAGAATACAATCTTTACGAAGTCAGCCAACAGGTTGGCCATTATATGGATTATTCCTCGCGATTGCAGTTGTTGCATTATTTGTTTGGCATTGCCAATGCCGATGGTGCGATTTCGCAAGAGGAGTTGGGAGTCATCAATACCATCTCTGACTATATGGGCGTCACCAATAGCGATTTCCAGTCGGTGAAGGCCATGTTTATCAAGGAGACCGACAGCTCCTACAAGATTCTTGGTATTGATCCGTCAGCTTCGGATGAGGAAGTGAAGCGTGCTTACCGAGAGATGGCCAAAAAGAACCATCCGGATTTGGTGAGCAATCTCGGTGATGAGGTGCGTCAAGCGGCTGAGAAGAAGTTTCAGGAAATCAATGCGGCTTACGAAACCATCCGGAAGCAACGAGGCATATAAATGGAGTATGGTAATAAAGAAAAAAGCCGCTCGATTGAGCGGCTTTTTCTTTTCATATAGTTGAGGTTGTTATTCCACCACAACCTTTTCCACGCGCACCTGAGTGCCAGTGGTGATGCGGAGGAAGTAAACGCCCTTCATCATATCGTTGACGCTAATTTGCGTGTTGCCTGTGGCATTGCCGCTGGCGACTCTCTGACCCATGCCATTGTACATCTCATAGTTGAACTTGGCATTGCTGCCGTTGATATATAAGGTGTTGTTGACGGGGTTAGGATAAATAGCAAATTCGGCCTCGGTTTCATCAATACTAAGTTCTGCTTTGACCACGATGCATTCGGGGATGCTGGTGCCGTCGGCATATTCAGCGATGACGCAGTAAGTGTAAGGATCTTCGGTTGTCACTACGTCGATATAGCTGGGCTCTGCAGTCTGAGCGACTTGGATGCCATTACGGTTGATGATGAAGTTGATGGCGCCTTCGGGAGCGTCCCATGTTAAGGTCACAGTGCCTTCCACCACGTCGGCAGCCAGGTTCTCGACTGGGCTGTAGGTGCTAACAGGAGCGCCACCAGCGCAGTTGCAGTCAAATTCATAGAGCAGACCACTGTGGACGGAAGTGCAGTTGTAAATCTCATCACCGTCTTCGTAGCGGACGATGAACGAGCACTCTTGGTCCCAACTGCCACTGTTCCAGTTGAGGGTGACATGAACACCGTTACCGATTTCGATAATGTAGGTGGCAGCGTTGCTACCGTTCTCGATAGTCATGTTTTGTGATGGGGTTCCATCGCTGAAACTGACGGTCAAGCTGGCACCGTTCCAGCCATCGTTGCCTGAATATGAGTCGTGAAGTTCAAAGACAACATTGCAGGCGTTCTTGATGACGCCGTTACCTTCAACAACCAGGCCGCCATCGGCGTTCAAGGTGAAGGTGAAGGGCAGTTGTTCGGTTTCAGGGCAGTTGGCAGCCACAGTAACGTTGAAGATGCAGGTGGCGATACCGCTCGGGTCGATGGTGCCAACTTCATAGGTTTCGTTCACGAGAGTGACATATTCGCTTGCTGATGCGATGCTGGCGATGGCGTTGGTGGCCATATAGTGTCCGGTATTCTTGAACGAAGCAGTGATGGTGATGGTTTCGCCAGGAACGAATCCGCCAGCTGACATGGCTTCATATTGCAGGACGGCTTCGCCAGCTGTGATGACGGCTTTGCCTTCCCAAGTATCGCTGCCGCAAGTAGCGGTGATGTTGATGGTGAATCTGGTGCCATCGGCTACGCCCTCGGCGATGCTGTAGCTGAAACCGTCCACCTGAATCGTGGCGTCAGGATCCAAACTGTCGAAGGAACCGGTGCCTTGGTTGATGGTCAGGTCGTCGTTATCGCATGACAGAGAGATGTTGGTGGTGCCATTAGTGGCTTGTGTGCCCACGTTCTTGAAGGTTACGCTCATCGTAGTCTCATCGCCTACATGGACATTGGCAGGAGTGTAGCTGTTGACGGAAATGTAAGCGCCTTCCATAGCAGCGGCAGGAATCGTGCTGATGTAAGGAATGCGTTGAGGATGTGTCACGCAAATGGTGACGTCGCCGCCGCTAGTGATGGGATTGATTTGAATGTCGGCAGTGCCGGTTTCACCAATCATACCAGCGCCATAAAGGACGCCGTCTTTGGTGATGCCAACGTAGGAACCGGGATCAGCGCTCACAGTGAAGAAGTCCATGCCAATCGGAACGGTGGGCATGTGGCTCACGTTGTTCTCGGTGGGTTGCACGCGGAAGGGCATGATGGAACCGTCGCCCAACACGTGGTAGGCTTGCCAGTAGTAAAGCGTTTGCGAGTGCATCTCATAACCGAGGGCCTGGGCAGCGTTGCCGGCGAGGTTACCGATGAACAGGTAAGAGGTGACGGTGTTGTAGGCATCGTCGTCCCAGATGGCGTCATATAGACCCATCGTTGTCTCTTCGTAAGTGGGCATCGTGCCGTCGTGACGGGCCGTGGCACCCACGCCGAAGTAATAGTCGTTGTACCAAGTGGTGTTGGGGCAGGAGCCGATGTAGGCGTAGGCGCCCTTGTTCTCGGCGCGCACCATGGCCTCACCGAAGCAGGTGCCGTAGCCCCAGTCGCCCGACTGGCAGCAGTTGCCGATAGCGAGGAAGTACTTGTGCTCGTTGGTCAGGCTGCTGACGTTGTTGACGTTGAATTCAGGACCGGCCCAGCTGGTCTGGCTGCCGTGGGCGGTGTAGTTGGCGAAACCGACGCCGGTGTTCAGATAGCTGTAGCAGTTGGTGTAGGTGCCGTGGCTGAACTCATGGACTTCATCGTAGCCGTGCTCGGGGTTGTAGTAGTAGTTGGTGGCGTACCAAATCGTGGGACGACCCACAGTGACGCCATAACCGCTGTCTTCACCGGCGATGAGCAGCACGTTGTTCAGATAGCTCGGGTCGGGCATGGTGTATTGCTCATATTCCAGAGCCTTGTTCAGCATGTTGGCTAGCTGTGCCGTGGTCTCGGCCGACAGACGGCTGTGGTACATGTCGGGGAACTGGTCGCCGTCGACGCTGGAGTATTGCAGGTCGGTGACGCAGTTCGTCTGGCTGCCCGTAGCGCTGGCGGCTACTTGGTTCTTGTCGCCCACGATCATCAGGAAGGTGGGAGCGTCTTTCGAATACTCGTCTTGGATGAAGGCACGGATGGCCGAAGCGTTGTTGCCGGTTTCATCGGTGTAGTGTACGTTCAGGTAGATACCCTTGGTGGTCTTCCAAGCGAGCCACTCCTGCAAAGTGCTTTCAAACATACGGTCGGCAATGACCAGCATCTTCACGGGCGACTGCCACAGGTCGGGGTGCTCGTCGTACACGTCGTCGCGCCAGTTGAACATTTGGCCGTAGACACCAGCGAAATAGGGGCTGAAGGTTCTGGCAAACTCGTTGTAAGAAGTGGATTTGTCATATTGGCTGTAACGAACTTCAACTTCGATGTCGTTGTATACGCGGATGCTGTTGGTAGCAGGATCGTATTGTACGGGGTTCACCGTCAGGGCGCCAACTTGGATGCCACGCATCGTGCCTTGGATCTTCACCTGGGCGAGGGGACGCTCGGCAAAGCCTTTGGCGGCATAGGCCTTCGCATTGTAGGCAAAAGGCACGTCCTCAGGCTTCTGATTCTTGAAGAGCGGAGCTTGTTGGGGATAGATCGTCTTGATGCCGAAGTCGGCGAGATTGTAGACTTTCGTGCTGAAGCTCTTCACCTCGACGGTGACGTTGCTGACACCGTAAGGGATGGCGATAAGCTTGTTGGCTGCAGGCAGTGAGGGCTCGCCCACATTGCCGGCGGGATAGGTGTTGTCCATCGTGAGGGTGGAGAACACGCCTTTTTCAGTAGCGACTTCAGTGGCGTCGATGCTGCTGAAAGAGAAGGAGGCAGTGAAGCCTTCGTCAGTCACGTTGGCACAACTTTGTGCCGACTTGGCAGCGCCAAGTTCGATGTGCTGAGCCATTACTTGGGTGCCAAACAGCAGACCCATCATTAGGAATGCTGCACTGAGTAAACGGAATTTCTTCATTTTTTAAATTTAATTAGTTGATATTGAATTTGTTAATTGTTACTTAAGAGGAAAGATTTCCGAAACGGCAAAATTAGAAATATTTCCGAATAATAGTACGATAAAAACGGAAAAAAGTTACTGATGAAACGAAAAAACTAAAAATACTTACTTGCCTTTTAGGATGCGTGTGTACTCTTTTTCATGGCCAAGGACTTCCAATGCCTTTTGGATGCCTGGGTCGGCAGAAGACATTACTTGGTAGTATTGCTGCGTCTCCCAGACGTTGCGGGCAATCAAGGCTTTCGTCTGGAGGAGCAGGAACTTTTCGGAGCGTTTGAACTGTTCCTCGTTCCATTCCACCTTTGATTCTTTGGCTGCGGCTTTTAGGCCGTCAATAATGTCTTGGCCAACGGTGAAGTTCTCGTTGAAATGGTCGAAATCGCCATATTGTGTCTTGATGGCATCACGGTGCTTAAGGCCGTAGTCGGTGGTGAAGCGGTTCAAGGCGCCTTTGCGGACGAGGTTGGTGTAAAGTTTGCTGTTGTAGGCCGTGTCAACGGGAATGAAAATGTCGGGCATGATGCCGCCACCACCATAGACGGTACGGCCGCCATCAGTCTTGTATTTCAACGAGTCGGGGAAGTGGATGCTGTCAGCGTGGTAATATTCGCCATGTTCGAGGCGTTTGACCATCTCCTTGGCATAGTCTTCGACACCTTTTTCATAGGGACGCTGTATGCATCTCCCTGAAGGTGTATGGTAGCGTGAGGTGGTGAGGCGGATGACTGCGCCGTCAGGCAGATTAAATGGCCTTTGTACCAAGCCCTTTCCGAACGAGCGTCGACCAATTACCACACCACGATCGTGGTCTTGGATGGCACCTGAAAGAATCTCGCTAGCCGAGGCTGAACCTTCGTCGATGAGGACCACCAGCTTGCCCGTAGTGTACAGTCCAGAAGCTTTGCTTCTCCATTCCTGGCGGGGTGAGTGTGTACCTTCGGTGAAGACGATAAGCTTGTTCTCGGTGATGAACTGATCTACCATGTCGATAGCGGTATTTAGATAGCCGCCTGTATTGCCGCGAAGGTCGAAGATGAGCGACTCCATACCTTGAGCTTGAAGTTTGGCGAGGGCTTCCATGAACTCTTGCGTCGACTCTTGCGCAAAGCGGTCAAGTTTGATGTAGCCGACATGGTTGTTGAGCATATAGGCAGCGTTGATACTGTTCAACGGGATTTTGTCGCGGATGATTTCGAAGTCAATGAGTTCAGGGTCGTTGCCGCGCTTCACACTCACTGTGACCTTGGTGCCTTTCTTGCCTCGTAGGTGTTTCTGTACATATTCGTTGTCGACCTTCTTTCCGAAGGAGTCCTCTCCATCGATCTTGATGAACTGGTCGCCAGCCATGATACCCACCTTTTCGGAGGGACCACCAGCCGTTGGACTGATGACGGTAATGGTGTCGCGAATCAGCTGGAAGGTCACGCCGATGCCCTCGAAACTACCCACAAGGGGCTCGTTGGCCTTCTCTACATCTTTCTTTGAAATGTATGCCGAGTGGGGATCGAGTTCTTTCAGCGTGGCAATAATGGCGTCTTCGGTCAACTTGTCAGTATTGGCTGTGTCGACATAAAAGTTTTCGATGAGATAGAGTGTCGTAGCCAGTTTTTGGGCGTTCATCTGAGCCTTGGTTTGAGGCTGTTGGGGTTTGGGTTGCTGGGCGGTTGCTGCCATCGCAAAAAGGCAGACAATGGCCAAGAAAAACATTTTCAATGATTTCATGGAAAAAATGATGTTTTAGGGGCGCAAAGGTAAAAAAAGCAAATGATTACTGTCTCAAAATCTCAAAAGTATTGTCTTCATTCAGCTTGATGATGGTTGAGCTTTTGGGCTTGCAGAAACTGTCGTGATAGAGTTGTACCACATAATCAACAGAGTTTTTGATTTCATTGCAGATGTCGTTGTAAATCATCGATGAAGGTTGTCCGGTTAGGTTGGCCGATGTGGAAGTGATGGGCTTTCCTAAACGGCGTATGACTTCCTTGCAAAACTCGTTGTCAACCACACGTATGCAGATGCTCTTGTCATCGGAAACGGCCTTGGCCAAATTCTTGCTTTCGGGATAGATGATGCTCAGAGGATTCTTGGCGCCCTTGATGAGGTCGTAGGCGATGGCTGGAACGTTGACCACATAATCCTGAAGCCTTTCCACTGAATCGACAAGGATGATGAGGCTTTTGTTGAGCGGGCGCTGCTTGACAGCGTAAACCCGCAGGCAGGCTTTGTTGTTGGTGGCGTCGCAACCCACACCCCAGATGGTGTCGGTGGGGTAGAGGATGGTCTTTCCGGCTTTCAGTACGGCAACGGTGCGCTGTACTTCTTCTTCAAAAGTGTTGTCTGTTATTGTTTGGTTCATATTGTTTTATTTTAATCCTGTGAGTTCGGTATAAATCTGCATGAGATGATTGGCTATGGACTTGTCCGAAAACTGGCTAGCATAGGTCTTGCCCTGCACAATCATTCTGTTTCTCAACTCATTGTTTTGTAGGATAGTTGTAATTTGCTCGGCAAGTTCGTCCGCATCATCGGGTGAGACATAACAGCTACCAGGTCCCCCGCTCTCCTCGAGACAGCTTCCTTTGGCGGCGATGACGGGCACACAACTTTGAAGGGCTTCAACAACTGGTATGCCAAAACCTTCATATTGTGATGGATAGATAAACAGAAAAGCACTTTGATAGAGCGCTGGCAAATCGTCAAAATCAACATTAGGCAAAATGAAGACCTGTTTTTCAAGTTGGTTTCGGGTAATAAATTGTTGAAGCTCGGTGATATATTCTGTTTTTCTTCCCGCAATGACCAATGGAATGTCGAGGGCTTTGGCTTTAAGGGCTTTCAGAATCAATAATTGGTTTTTGCGTGGCTCGATGGCACCTACGTTGAGCAGGAAAGTGTCAGGCAAGTGGTATTTGTTTTTGACAATCTCCTTTTGGCTTTCTGACAAATGATTGCAAAACAAAGGATGACAACCTTGGTAAACGACATAGATTTTCTCTTCTCTGATATTGGCCAGTTCTATTAGGTCATTTTTGGTCTGCTGGCTGACTGCGATGATACGATCAGCAACACGACAACTACGCAGATATTTGGTTTTGTAAAATGTTCTATCAATGAAAGGGTAGAGCTCGGGATGCCGAATAAAGATGAGGTCATGCATGGTCACCACCGTTGGTATGCATGTCTTTTCAATGCCGACGGGCAGTTCGTGGCTGAGGCCGTGATAGAGGTCGAGGTGGCGCCTTTCCGCTTCTTTTGTGATGCCGAAAGTGCGCCAAAGAGAAGTCATGAAATGGAGCCTCGGCTGGATGATGTTAGCGTTTTGTGGGCAATCAAAACCAATGCTTGAATCGATTTTTGGAGTGAACAAATTCAATTGTAAATCAGGGAAATGTGAGGCCAAAATACGAAGGGTCTCGCGGCTGTAGTTACCCAAACCGCGGTGGTTGTTGAAAGCTCGTTTTGCATCGTATCCTATCCTCATTTTATCTGATTTTGAGCGAGTTTGATAGCTGTTTTGTATTTAAGCCAAACGCCTTTTGCATTGATTTTGCAAATGGTCAAGCCGGTGCTACCATCCATGAATCCGGCGTTGAAGATGAAGTCACGGATGAAGCGCCACGCGGTGTGTGAATAGGCCTTAAACAGGGTCGTTTTTTTGCCTGCTTCCACGATTTCCTCGGCGGAAAGACGTGCAAATTTCTCGTTTTGGCGGCGGTGTTCTTCCACGGTGTAAAACGAATAGTGGAGCAAGTCTCCATCAAGGTGCTCGATTTCAGTGCTTTGTGCCAACAAAAGTGTTTCGTGAACCTTTTTTCCAGTCCATTCGGCTTGTCCCCGCCTGAAAATCCTGACTTTCGTATCAGGGTACCAACCACAGTGGCGAATCCATTTCCCACAATAGTTCATCAGTCGGTTCATGGAAAAAGCCTTGTTTCCAACATCTTGGTTCTTAATCTTCTGGATGGAATTTGTCAGCTCTTCGGATAGAGCTTCGTCGGCATCGATAGAGAGGATATAATCGCAGGTGGCAAGGTCGTTTGCGAGGTTTTTTTGGTCAATATAGCCAAGCCAATCTTGGGTGAAGAACTTCACACCATAACGGTCGCAGATGGCTTCGGTCGCATCGGTGGAATGTGAGTCCACGACAATGATTTCGTCGGCAATGGGCACTACCGAATCGAGGCAGCGTTTGATGTTACGCTCCTCGTTGAAGGTGATGATGACGACCGAAATGCTGTTCATGGACGCAATTTTTCCGCAAAATTAGGCTTTTTTTCTTATTTTTGCAGACTTTTCGAAAAGATGAATATCGGAATCCCTATTTGGATGTTAGCTTTGTCGCTGCTGGCTGGTCTGGCAGCGGCCACATTGTTGTATGTCCGAAACAAGAAACAACACTATGGCAAAGCATTGAATGTCATCTTGTTCGTACTCCGGACCTTGATGGTGGGATTGGTAGTCTTGCTGCTCTTCAACCCGCTCATCCGGCAGAAATTCAGTTCGGTGGAGACGCCAACGATCATCCTTGCGCACGACAATTCTTCGTCCGTCGTCCTTTGTAAAGATTCCGCTTTCTACAAAAATGAGTATCAGGCCCAGTTTGAACAATTTAGGAAAGACTTGAACGCTGATTTCCAAGTGGATGAATACCTCTTCGGTGAGGATGTCCGCGATTTTGAGCAACTCGATTTCTCCGATCAACTGACGGACTTGTCGTCGCTCATAAAGACATTGGATAGAAGGTATTACAAGCGTAATGTGGGCGCGGTGCTGCTCTTTTCCGATGGCATCTATAACCGTGGCTTCGAGCCGGAGTTGGTGGCGGAGGACTTCCCGTTCCCCATTCATACTATAGTTTTGGGCGACACGGTTTCCTATCCCGACCTCGCCATCCGCAATGTGCATTATAATAAGGTGGTGTCGCTCGGCGCGACCTTCCCCGTCCGTGTGACTGTCGCCGCCCGCGATTTG
>CACZER010000010.1:0-63187 GCA_902780195.1 uncultured Bacteroidia bacterium | reverse complement strand
CCCTGCCATCCAGAACATCGTCCGCGACTTCTTCAAGAAGGAGCCTTCGAAGGGCGTCAACCCCGACGAAGTGGTGGCCATCGGCGCCTCCATCCAGGGTGGCGTTTTGACCGGCGAAGTGAAGGACGTGCTGTTGCTTGACGTGACCCCGTTGAGCCTCGGTATCGAGACCCTCGGCGGCGTGATGACTAAGCTGATTGAGAGCAACACCACCATCCCGACCCGCAAGTCGGAGGTCTTCTCGACCGCTGCTGATAACCAGCCTTCAGTTGAGATCCACGTGCTGCAAGGCGAGCGTCCTATGGCAGCACAGAACAAGACCATCGGTCGTTTCATCCTCGACAGCATCCCGCCAGCGCCGCGTGGCATCCCGCAGATCGAAGTCACCTTCGACATCGACTCCAACGGCATCCTGAACGTGAGTGCTAAGGACAAGGCCACGGGCAAGACCCAGAGCATTCGTATCGAAGCTTCCTCAGGCTTGACTGACGCTGAAATCGAGCGCATGAAGAACGAAGCCCAGGCCAACGCCGAAGCCGACAAGAAGGAACGCGAGCGTATCGACAAGCTGAACCAAGCCGACAGCATCATCTTCCAGACCGAGAAACAGCTGAAGGAGTATGGCGACAAGTTGCCGGCCGACAAGAAGGCTGAAATCGAGGCTGCCCTCGGCAAGCTGAAGACCGCTCACCAGGCTCAAGACATCGCCGGCATCGACGCTGCCATGGCCGAGATGAACGCCATGTGGCAGAAAGCCAGCGAGGAGATGTACAAGAACGCCGGTGCCCAAGGTGGCCCGCAAGGCGGCTTCGACCCGAACAACATGGGCGGCAACCCGAACCAAGGCCCGCAGAACAACGGCGGTGATGACACTGTCACGGACGCGGACTTTGAGGAGGTCAAGTAATTGACAATCATCTTATTAAAAAATTAAAGCCTGCTTCGGCAGGCTTTTTTGTTTGTATTTACTTTTTTTCTAGTTTTGCCACTTATTCATAAACAAATCTCTTTTATCACTATGACACGCTATATTTTTGTGACGGGAGGTGTGGTTTCCTCTCTTGGTAAAGGCATTATCTCGGCCAGCATCGGCAAACTACTACAAGCCCGTGGCTTCACTATCACCATTCAGAAAATCGACCCCTACATCAATATCGACCCGGGGACGCTCAACCCCTACGAACACGGTGAGTGCTATGTGACCGTGGACGGCACCGAGACCGACCTTGACCTTGGCCACTACGAACGCTTCACGGGCATCCGTACCACACAAGCCAACTCGGTCACTACTGGAAAGATCTACAAGACCGTCATCGACAAGGAGCGCCACGGCGACTACCTTGGCAAAACCATCCAAGTAGTCCCTCATATCACCGACGAGATCAAACACCGAATCATGCAAAATGAAGGCAAAGTCGACTTCGTCATCCAAGAAATCGGCGGCACCATCGGTGACATCGAAGCGGCACCCTTCCTCGAAGCCATCCGTCAGCTGAAATGGGAACTCGGCAACCGCGCCGCCAGCGTACACCTTACCTATATCCCTTACCTTAAGGCCGCTGATGAATTGAAGACCAAGCCCACCCAACATTCGGTGAAAGAGTTGCAAGCCGCTGGTATCCAACCCGACGTGCTCGTGCTCCGCACCGAGAAACACCTCTCCGACGGCATCCGCCAAAAGGTGGCTTCCTTCTGCAATGTCGACCTCGAATGCGTGGTGCAGAGTGAAGACCTGCCGAGCATCTATGACGTACCCGTCAACATGCAGAACCAGGGACTTGACGCAGCCCTTCTGCGCAAGTTCGGCGTTCCTGTGGGCGAGACACCCAAGATGGAAGGCTGGCACCGTTTCTTGGAGCTGCAACGCACTGCCACCAAAGAGGTGCATGTGGGGCTGGTAGGCAAATACGACCTGCAAGACGCCTACAAGAGCATCCGTGAGAGCCTGATTTTGGCAGGTATCTACAACCATGTGAAGGTGAAGATCGACTTCATCAACAGCGAGAACATCACCAAGGAGAATGTCGCAGAGCAACTCTCGGGCGTGGCAGGCATCTTGGTGTGCCCGGGCTTCGGGCAACGCGGCATCGAAGGGAAGATCATCGCCGTGGAGTATGCGCGTGTCAATAACCTTCCTGCCTTCGGCGTATGCCTCGGCATGCAGATGATGGTCATCGAGTTTGCCCGTAATGTGTTGGGCTATAAAGACGCCAACTCGAGCGAGATGGACGCCAACACCCCGCATAATGTCATCGACATGATGGAGGAGCAGAAGACCATTACCAACCTAGGTGGCACCATGCGTTTGGGCGCCTACAGCTGCAATCTACGTGAAGGTAGCCGTGTGGCCGAGATCTACGGCACACCACAAATCAGCGAACGCCATCGCCACAGATATGAGTTCAATAACCTTTATAAAGACGAATACGAGAAAAACGGCATGAAGTGCGTTGGCGTGAATCCCGAGAGTGACTTAGTGGAGATTGTCGAGATCCCCAGCCACCGTTGGTTCATCGGAACCCAGTTCCATCCCGAATATTCCAGCACCGTATTACATCCGCATCCCTTATTCATGAGTTTCATCAAAGAAACTTCCAAAGGCCTTTAAAAACAAAAAAAAAGCCGAAGTTACCTTCGGCTTTTTTGTTGATTTGTAAATACGTTTCTTTATTCGGCTGGCGTCTCTGCAGGAGCCTCCTCGGCAGGCATTTCAGCAGCGGGAGTTTCCACAGCAGGTGCAGCAGGCATTGTATTTTCAATCTGCTCACGCATCTCGGTATCATAAGCATTGCCCGACTTCACATTCTTGGGGATGGTAATGCTCGAAATCAAGCACAACACCACCAAGATGGCAGCCATTGTCCAAGTGGCTTTTTCAAGGAAATCGGTCGTCTGACGAACACCCATCATCTGGTTGGCACCACCAAAATTGGAGACCAAACCACCACCTTTTGAGTTCTGAACCAGAACGACTAATCCTAATAACACACTGACAATCAGAATTAAAACTACTACTAATGTGTACATGTTTATTGATTTAATGTTTGACTTTCTTGTAACCGTTCAATTTGGGCTGCAAAATAACTACTTTTTTTTGGATATTTCAAGCCTAATTTTTCATAAATTGAAATTGCCTTGTCGAGATAGCCTTGTTTCTCATAGATTTTCGCCAAAGTCTCGCTTACAATGTTCTCTTGGTCGATGATACTATTTTGCGCCACCGAGATGGGATTGTAGAATTCCGCCTTGGGCCTAGAAATGCTGGGATTCTCAAGAATAAACTTATCGATTAATTCTTTGCGAGAAAGCTTCTTCGGGGCAGGCTTTTCAGTTTCCTTACGTTGCTTTTCTTCTTCGATTTCTTTCAGGCGTTTGGCGATAATGGCTTTCAACTCGTCGAGCGATTTCTTTTTCTCTTCTAACAACGCCATTTCGGCTGAGAGTTCCTCATGGCTACCACTCAGGTTGATTTCAGGGATAATGAAGACCTTTTCGCGGATGATACTGTCGTTAGCCTCTGTCGGACTTTCCACCGATTCGATGCGCGAAAACACGTTGTCCATAGGAACAAACTCATCAGGCAGGGCTGGCGTCTCGGGTTGTATCTCGTAACGATGCTTTGCAATGACTGAGAAAAGCCTCAGTTTATCGCGGTTAGGCACCATGCTTGCTGCAAGGCGCAACTGCTGCTCATAGCCCGGATTGTCTTCATGCTGGTAAGCGACAGCCAATAGGGCCTGACCGATGCCGAAATAAGGATATTTGGCTACCAGGCTTTCAAGCTCACGCACCTTGGGACCTTTCATAGTCTCAGGTCGATTCATATAATCTATCAATGCTGTAGCTTCCATTCTTTTACCAATTAACCAATGCTTTATTAAAAATATCCTCCACCAAAGCTTCTACGATGGTCATCGTCAACGTTTCTTGAACTGCATTCAGATCTTGGTCGCTGGGATAGTCTTCATAGTGGCTGAAACGGGTCTCGAAGTCCTTGGTCTCATCGAAACGATTGCTGAATCTTACGTTGATGGTTATCGTAAGACGGTTCATGGCTGCCGTCTGCGAAGCAGTAATGGCAACAGGAGTCGTCCTATAATCGACAATTTCACCTTCAAACGACAAGTCGCCGTCCTCATCGACCATCTCTAACGGAGTCTGATTCATCACGGCATCGCGCAATGCCGAACTGAAATCGTTGCTGAGAGTCGGGTTAACCATCTGTGCGTGGTTGGGAAAATAGTGCACCGACACGGTCTTTGCCTCTGCAGGTATTGACGCACCTGAGAAGGAATAGATGCCACAACCGTGAAACAAAAAAGCCACAGTTACGCAGAGTAGCACTATCTTCAGCCTTATCTTCATAAGTTGATATTGTATTCGTTTATCTTTCTGTATAAGGTTCGCTCGCTGATGCCCAAGGCTTTCGCCGCATCTTTGCGTTTGCCTTTATGCGTTTCCAATGCTTTGCAAATCATCTCCTTCTCATGCTGTTCAAGCGAAAGGCTCTCGGCTTTGTAATGGTCCTCGGCCGGAAGAATCTCAGTAAATTCCTGCTCCGTCACCTCATGCTCGTCGGGGTTGACACGTGTCACAACCGTATCACCGATTTGGGTCACAGGTGTAGCTTGTACATAATTCGTCTCCATGGGATGGCCGTTACTCATATTGTTGACCTGGGCGCGCAATTCGGCGATGTCTTTCTTCATGTCGAAAAGCACGCGGTACAGCAGGTCGCGCTCGCTGACGCTGTCTATGGTGTCGTCGTGAGGCAACAACATAGGCAAGGAACTCTGCACTGGATTGGGCAGGTATTTAGCCAAGGTCTCCGCCGTGATGGTACGGTCTGTCTCCATGATGGAGATTTGTTCGGTAACATTCTTCAACTGGCGCACGTTGCCATCCCAACGATAGTCCTCCAGCATCTTCACGGCTTCAGGCGTCAAAGTGATAGTAGGCATATGGTTGCGCTCGGCGAAGTCGGCAGCAAACTTACGGAACAGCAATGGTATGTCGCTTTTCCGCTCACGTAAGGCAGGGACATGGATCGGGATCGTGTTCAAACGGTAGTATAAATCCTCACGGAAGCGTCCTTTTTCGATGGCCAAAGGCAAGTCCAAGTTAGTGGCAGCTACGATTCTGACATCCGTTTTCATCACCTTGGAGCCTCCCACACGAATGAATTCGCCATTTTCAAGCACACGCAGCAGTCGGGCCTGGGTGGAAAGAGGCAACTCACCAACCTCATCCAAAAAAAGAGTGCCTTTGTCGGCAATCTCGAAATAACCTTTGCGTTCGTTGACGGCCCCTGTGAACGAGCCTTTTTCATGGCCGAACAATTCCGAGTCGATAGTGCCCTCTGGGATGGCGCCACAGTTCACGGCAAAATATTGTCCATGTTTGCGCGCGCTGTTTTGATGGATAATCTTCGGAAACACATCCTTACCTGTGCCGCTCTCACCTGTGATGAGCACGGTGAGATCCGTAGCGGCCACCTGCGCTGCGATGCCGATGGCACGGTCCAGCTCGGGGTCGTTGCCTATGATGCCGAAGGTTCGTTTGATTGCCTGTACATCCATTATCTCAGCACTGCATTAAGTTGTTGTTCCATTGCGCTCTGAATCTTACCCATGGTCTTTTCAATCACCTTGTCGGTAAGCGTGGTGGTGGGTGACATCAGCACGAAACTCATGGCATATTGTTTTTTCCCTTCCGGAATCTTCTCGCCTTCATACACGTCGAAGAGGCTCATGGACTGCAGGATCTTGTTCTCGGCAGCCATGGCTACTTTCTTCACTTCGTCGAAGGTGACGTTCTTGTCGAAAATCATGGCGAGGTCACGGCGCACAGCGGGGAACTTCGACAGCGGCTCGAAGTGCACTTCCTTGGCCTTGGCAAGGCATTGCATCATCATGGTCCAATTGAAGGTGGCATAGAACACGTCTTTCTTCAAGTCGAAATGTTTCAGCGTCTTCTTGCTGAGCTTGCCCAAAGTGACTATCTCCTTACCATCGATGCAATAGGTGGTAGCATAGTCGAAATGCGGTAAGTTGGCTTCCTTGGCTTCTAAAGTCTTGAAGTCGAACTTGAAGTGGTTGAGCACGCCCATGACGTATTCCTTCAGGTCGAAATAGTCGAGTGCCTTTGTCGGGGCATTCCACAGCTCGGCTTGCTTGTTGCCGGTGAGGAAGAGGTCGAGGCAAGTGTGTTCGCTATAGGGCTTGAGCGGCTTGGCCTCATCGCCGACTTTGCTGGCGTCGAAGAAATAAACGTTACCGAACTCGAAGAATTTCATGTCGCTGACCTTACGGTTTTGGTTGAAGGCGATACTCTCCAAGCCACCCCACATCAGGGTCTGGCGCATCACGTTGAGGTCGCTGCTCAACGGGTTGAGGATCTTAACGTTCTTTTCAGGATCAAAGGCGGGGAATGCTTCACTGTAAGCGGCCTTGGTGAGCGAGTTGTTCATGATCTCGTAGAAGCCGTTGGCAACGAGCATGTCGCTGATCTTCTGCTGCATCTTGTCGGCATCAGGTTTCGCTGCACGGCTGATGGAGGCATGGATGCGGCTCGGTATCTCAATGTTGTCGTAACCATAGATACGAAGGATTTCTTCCACCACATCGGCAGGGCGCGTCACGTCGACTTTGCTGGTGTGCACGTCGACGACCACATGTTTGTCGTCTTGCTCGACGACTTGGCATTCAAGGCTCTTCAGTATGTTGACGGCTTGGTTCGGGTCGATGACCTTGCCAGCCATTCTGTTCAGGTAGTCGAACTTCAGGTCCACACGGGCAGGAGTGAAATCACCATTCTTCACGTCTTTGATCTCCGATGAGATGGTGCCACCAGCCAATTCTTTGATGAGCAAGGCAGCGCGTTTCAGGGCGAAGAGGGTGATGTTGGGGTCGGCGCCACGCTCATAGCGGAACGAAGCATCGGTCTGCAGACCATGGAACTTTGACGTCTTACGGATGCTTGTGGGGTTGAAGTAGGCACTCTCGAGGAAGACATTGGTGGTCTCCATCGTCACGCCCGACTTCTGTCCGCCAAACACACCAGCGATACACATGGGCTCTTCGGCGTTGCAAATCATCAGGTTACGGCTGTTCAACTTACGCTCCACACCATCGAGGGTAACAAATGGCGTGCCTTCAGGAAGGCATTTCACCACGACCTTCTTGCCCGTGATCTTGTCGGCATCAAAGGCGTGCATAGGTTGTCCGACTTCCATCAACACGAAGTTGGTGATGTCAACGATGTTGTTGATGCTGCGGATGCCGACGGCAGCAAGACGATTCTTGAGCCAGGCTGGCGACTCGCCGACTTTCACGCCGCTAACAGTCACACCCGAGTAGCGCGGACAAGCTTGTGTGTCTTCCACCACTACGTCGATGTCGTTATTATGGTTTTCCACCTTGAAATCGTCCACCGAGGGGCGGATGAGGTGGTATTTCGTGGTGTTCTCGCGCTGGTTGAGGGCGGCCACAAGGTCGCGGGCCGAACCGATATGTGAAGTGGCATCGCTGCGATTGGCAGTGAGGCCGATTTCAATCGTATAATCTTCTTCCACGGGGAAATAGAAAGAGGCTGGCTTGCCCACTTCATAGTCGTCGGGCAATACCATGATGCCCTCGTGTGAAGTGCCAAGTTGCAACTCGTCTTCAGCGCATATCATGCCTTCGCTGACTTCACCACGGATCTTGCCCTTCTTGATGGTGATGTGCTCGTCACCCATCCAGAGCTCAGTGTTGATGGTAGCCACAAGCACCTTTTGGCCAGCCGCCACATTGGGTGCGCCGCACACGATGTGCAGAGGCTCTTCACCACCCACATCGACAGTGGTGATGTGCAGGTGGTCTGAGTTGGGGTGATCGATGCATGTGAGCACTTTACCCACGACAACACCCTTCAAAGCGCCTTTCACCGACTCGAAACGCTCGAGGTCTTCCACCTCAAGGCCCGTGGAGGTCAGCAACTCACTAACCTTCTCTGCTGTATAATCACAGTTGACATATTGTTTCAACCAGTTATAAGAAATCTTCATCTTATTTGTATTTATTTAATTATCAAAACATTGAAGTAAACCGCATCGCGCGGATTACAAAAAGTAGTGTTCTACAAATCGGCAAAAATACAAAATTCTGCCAAAATGTCACGTAATTAATTTAATATTATGAGGTACTTAGGGAAGAGGTAACACACTCAATAACGCCGAATGGCCCTGACGTAATACGTCTCCGTCTTCAAGGCATGGTCGAAGACGACCTGTCCGTCCTCCACATGGGCGGCAGCAGCGCCTCGCGTACCAGTCTCTGTACTGGTCCAATAGGTCTTCCCCTCCAGGGTGGGGCATCCCTTTGCCTCCAAAGTGGCATTCACCGCCTCCTTGTTTTTGAGCAAAAACTCCAATTCTTCGCTCGAAGGCACATACCATTGCCGTTCGTTGATCAAGATGTGATCGTGATGGACCAGGTCCCACGTGTTTTTCAGATAGCTCCATTGGATGACGGGAAAGCGACAAAGGTCGTAATTCGACATCACGATGTTGGTGTTGTTCCAACCGCTATAAGGATTGGTAGCACCTGTCTCTTGGTTGATGTAATTGGCTTGGCACCAAGGAAGGCACACTTCCTCGAGACCGACCATCAGGCCACTGTGTGCCCCATAGGTGTAAAAGACGACACCTTCCAACGTGTCATTATGGTAATAATCCCCGACATCATAGGTAGGTTGCACCGGCACATGGGGATTATCACTATGGTTTGACTCGTATTTCTTGCATGAAGCCAAAGCCACACCAAGAACGAATAGAATGAAAAGTGCCTTTTTCATCGAAAACAAGTTTGTGGCAAAGATAGGAAAAAACGTTTGAAAGGGATGAGAAGCGAAAAGATTCCCTATATTTGCCCCAAATAAACACATATCGTATGAAAAAACTATGCCTCCTCACCTTCTTAAGCCTCGTGCTTTGCGTCTCCTGTGCCAAAAAGGAAACCGACCCGGAAGTCATCGCCATGCGCGGATTGGTGAACCGCGTAGTGCCCGAGTATTCGAAAAGCATCATTCTTGAACGCCTTCAAAACGACACCACCGACCGTTTCGAAATCGAGACGAAGGGCAAAAACCTCATCATCCGAGGTAACAACGCCAACAGCATGGCTGTAGGTCTCAACCATTACCTGAAATACTATTGCATGGCACAATACTCTTGGTTCAAGGAGGAAATTTTGCAGATTCCCTCCACCATGCCCGCAGTTCCCGAAAAGGTCAGCCTGAGTGCCCGTGTTCCCGAGCGTTTCTTCCTCAACTACTGCACCTATGGCTACACCATGCCTTGGTGGGACTGGTCGCAATGGGAACACTTCATCGACTGGATGGCGCTCAACGGCATCAACCTGCCATTAGCCATCACAGGACAAGAAGCAGTGTGGTATGAGGTATGGAGTGACTTGGGCCTCACCGATGAAGAGATCCGCAGTTATTTCACCGGTCCGGCACACCTGCCTTGGCACCGCATGCAGAACATTGACCGCTGGGGAGGCCCCCTGCCCATGTCGTGGCTCGAAAACCAAAAAGAACTACAAAAACAAATTGTGGCCCGTGAGCGTGAACTCAACATGAAACCCGTTTTGCCTGGCTTTGCTGGCCATGTGCCACCTTGTATCACGAGGATTTACCCTGAGGCACCCCTCGCTTCATTGGGCGACTGGGCAGGCTTCGACAGCACATGTTGGTGCAAGTTCCTTGACCCACTCGACCCACTTTACACCGATATCCAAAAGCGATTCATCGAAAAAGAGACCGAGCTCTTCGGCACCGACCACATCTATGGCATCGACATCTTCAACGAACTCATCCCGCCCAGTTGGGAGCCCGAATACCTCGCTCGCGTGAGCCGTCAGGTGTATGAATCGTTGGAAGCCGCCGATCCCGAAGCAAAGTGGCTTGAGATGGCGTGGCTGTTCTGGAACGAGCGCCAATACTGGGAAGTCGACAACCGCATTGAGGCCTATATCACTTCCATGCCGAAAGACAGGCACATCATGCTCGACTACTACTGCGAAAGACAACCTGTATGGGAACGCACTAACGCCTATTATGGCGTGCCTTACATCTGGTGTTACCTGGGTAACTTCGGCGGCAACTCCATGTTGGCCGGCAACCTCGACACCGTCAACGTCAGAATAGAACGTGCCTTCGAGAAAGGTGGCGACAACTTCATTGGCATCGGCTCCACTTTGGAAGGCTTCGACTGCAACCCCTTTATGTATGAATATGTCTTCGAGAAGGCATGGGACAATCCGCTCACCAAAAATGTCAACGAATGGGTGCTACGCCTCGCCGACCAACGAGGCGGCAAGATAGACCCCAACATGAGATCTGCTTGGACGCTGCTCGCCGATAGTGTGTACAACAAAGTGTCGTCTCCTGGACAAACCGTCCGCATCAACCAAAGACCCACCATGGGCAACATCGACGAATACCGTCAGTATTACATCGCGCCAACCTATAAGTACAACAATATCACTTTGCTCGATGCCTTGGATGAACTGCTGGTTGCCTATTGCACCACACGCACCCGGCATTTCGACGTGGTCAACATCACAAGGCAGCTGTTAGGCAACTACTTCAGCGACCTGTATGCCGACTACGTGAAGGCCTATCGTGAGGGCGACTATGAGAATCTGCATCGAATCGAGCAGACCATGACCAACCTCCTCGACGACACAGATGATATTTTGGCCACGGAGAGCGCCTTCCTTGTAGGACGATGGATTCGTGATGCAAGAGCCATCGGCACCACGGAAGAAGACAAGGACTATTATGAGAGTAACGCCCGCAACATCATCACCACCTGGGGTGAGGAAGATGCCTTGCTCAACGAGTATGCCAGCCGCGCCTGGGCGGGACTCACCGCTACCTACTACGCCTATCGCTGGAAAGAGTTCTTCAAAGAGGTTGACGCTGCCATCGAGGCGGGACAGCCTTTCGACGAAAAAACCTATCACGACAGCATCTGCAAGTATGAAGGCCAATGGTGGCGCGAGCGCCTCGGCACCTTCAGCGCCGAGCCGCAAGGCGACGGCATCGCTCTGGCAAAACAGATTGCCGACAAATACCGCGCGGAGCTGGAAGAGAGATACAGAAAATAACTAAGCTACTTAAAAATAATAGCCGACCCCTGCTTTCAGATTCACCCTTTGCAAACCTTCACGAGAGGTACCAAGGTCGATGACCTCTATCGTGGTCCCATTGTCATAATTGAATTTTGACAAAGCACCCATAACGTATGAAAACTCGGCGCCAATGCCTATATGCTTAGTAACCATGTAGTCATAGCCGATGCCTACGCCGATCCCGATAGTATTTCCAGACAAGGTGTATTTGTTGCCAAATTCTTCGGCTACGTTTTTATAATCCATATAGCCAAATAGTAGGTCATAATACAAGCAGTGCTTCTTGTTGTTCGAGAGCGACATCGTACCAAACGATCCACCCACAAAATTGATGGTATGCAGATTGCTGATGTCGCCTTCGTAGTAATTGCCTTCTTCATCATAAGTATACCCCCAGGCCTTTGCTCCACCGGAGAACCGGTCATATTTGACCCCTAACGTAAAGCCGTTGCGAAGGCTGAAGTGCACACTTGCTCCTAACACAGGACCTCTCGTAAGCTTCCGAAGATAATCCTTGTAGTCATTGGAAACGTCTTTGGGTAAACTAGCCGTCCTGAAGGCATAGCCGCCTTGAATGCCGATGCGAACGTTGAAGTCTTTCTTCTCACGTTCCGCTTTCTTCTCGGCTAGGGCCACGGGATCTGCTACATAGTAAGCCAAAACATCAGTTTTTGGCAAACGGCTGAAACGTTTTACACCATTACGTTCGTAAATGAAGTTTATGTAGTTCTTACCTTCGTCCTGAATGGAGCACGGTATGGTGTCGCCTTCTTTTACAACTACATAATCATGAAATTGTTGTTGGGCATATTCCGACAACTCAGCCGGTTCAATGTCATCGTTTATGTTGAGGATATAACCCACAATTTGATGGCAGTTGCTTCCGTTCTGTCCAGGAAAACTATGCTGAAGAATCTCTATGCCGTTTCCTCCCGCCGACCTAGCTTCTTGTTTGGCGGCCTCGATGACGGTCTCCCAGTCGCAACGGGATGTAAAGCCACCGTCAACAACACTCACATTTCCGATCACTTCGGCATTTTCAGGCACCACTTGAGACAAATCATACACAGTCACTTCAGAAGTTGCATCCAAAGGAGGCAATGGCTTTGTGATTTGCTTGTGAATCTTTGGTGAGCAAGAGCAAAAACAAATGGCTAATGCACACAAAAACAATAAAGCTTTTTTCATGTCTGTTTGTTTTGAATAATACGCAACAAAAATACAAAAATTGGAATAATGCCAAAAACATGGTATTTTTGCATTGTTAAAACACGAAATCATGAAAATCACTGAACAAGATAAAGCTTTTATGCGCGAGGCCATTCGGTTGGCCGATGAAAGCGTGAAAAATGGCGGAGGTCCTTTTGGTGCCGTCATCGTGAGAGATGGTGAGATTGTCGCAGGCAGCGCCAACAGCGTAACCCTCGACAACGATCCCACCGCTCATGCCGAGGTGAACACCATCCGTCAGGCCTGCCGCAAGCTGGGCACTTTCGACCTCTCAGATTGCGTCATTTACACCTCCTGCGAACCCTGTCCGATGTGTCTCGGCGCCATTTATTGGTCACGCATCCGTCGCGTCTTTTACGCCAACACGAAAAAAGATGCCGCCGCTATCAACTTTGCCGACGACTTCATTTATAAAGAATTGGAACAACATGAAGAGCAACGGGCAGTGCCATTCATCCCCATGCTACGCAGCGAAGCATTAAAGACCTTCCGTGCCTGGCAAGAGAAGCAAGACAAAGTAGAGTATTAACCATTAATTGACATTCATGACACGCATCGAACGCATTACCAAGATGGAAGCCCTCTTCGACAAAAGCGGAGAGGTGATTAAGCGGCTGGAAACCGCCCTTGAAGACTTCGCCAAAATAGAAAACGACATCGCCAAACTGGAGGCCTATTACGACAAAGACTGGCGCAAGGACTTCGAAGCCGACGAGGCGGGTAAGTTGCCCAAGGACTTGAAGCGTGGTGTGCTCAGCGAGGACGGCATCTACGATCTACTATCCGACTACCAATGCCTGAAGGACCAGATTAGGACGATAGAAGAGCACTAGTGATATGCACAAACTCAGAGAAACAGCCGGCTATGCCCTCGGTGGCTTGATGTTCGTCCTGCTCATCCCGACGCTGATGTGGCTGGCTTCGGGGCGGCCTGACCTTTGTGCCGTCCCTGTCTGGAGGATGGTGATAGCCATTGTGTTGGCCGTGATCGGTCTGTCACTGAGCGTGTGGAGCATCGTCTACATGCGGCACAAGGGCGACGGCAACCCCATGGATGCTTTCGGGCACGAGGTGGCGCCCCGCACGAAGCACCTGATGACGGAAGGGCCCTACCGCCTGAGCCGCAACCCCATGCTGACGGGAAGTTTCGTCTATTACGCAGGCGTCTGCGTCTGGCTTTGGACCTGGCAAGCGTTGTTGGTATTTGTCGCGTTCATAATTATAATGCTCTTACAAGTCCGCAGCGAGGAGAAACGGCTTCGCAAGGATTTCGGTGAGGAGTATGAGGTGTATTGCCGCCGCACGGGGCGGTTTTGGCCGGTTTCTTTTAGAAAGTAATGTGCTCTTATAAAAAACCATAGATTGTGTCCTGCCTCCAAGCCATACTAGCCATTATCTTCCCGCCGCTGGCGGTGATCGACCGCGGCTGCGGGTCGATGCTCATCGTGTTTCTGCTCACGCTCTGCGGCTGGGTGCCAGGCGTCATCGCAGCACTAATCATCCTCAACAAGAATAAATAAAAATCACCAAAATATGAAACGACTCAACCTATTCCTCATCGCCGCCATCCTGTTCTGCGGCAACCTTGCCTCATCAAATGCCTGCCCCCGCCGCCCGATACCCTCGGGAACGACTTCGCCAACGACATCATGCACTACATGTGGGGCAAGCAGCAACGCAACGACCCCGAACGCGCCGCCCTCGTTTTTCAAGATGCCGTGTGGAACTACGACTCGCTCTTCGCCGTGTTCAAAGTGCCTTTCGGCCTCGAAATCACCAAGGAAGGCACTCCCGAGATCTATAAACTCTTAGTCAACAGCCTCTCCACCATCGATGCGACACGCGTCAAACCGAAGGCGTTCTATCACCGCAAGCGTCCGTTCGAGCGTTTCCATGAACACATGCTCACGAGATACGAGGAAGCGGAACTGTCGGGTGAAGGCTCCTACCCTTCCGGGCACAGCCAGCGTGGCTATGCCACCGCCCTGCTGCTCTCCGAGATCAACCCCGACAACGCCGACACCATCATGGCGCGTGGTTACATGTACGGCGAAAGCCGTGTCATCGCAGGCGCCCACTGGCAGAGCGACGTCGACGCAAGCCGTCTCTGCGCCGCTATCGGCGTGAGCCGACTGCACACCAGCCCAGCTTTCCTTGCCCATCTTGAGAAAGCACGCAACGAGTTTCAGTGGCTGACAGGAAAACTGGCACCCACCGACGACGCAAGCCAATTTGTGAACATCACCGATGTCGTCCCCGACGCCATCTTGGAGATCCGCTACCATAGCACCTATAACTTCGTTGGGACACGTGTGGACGGCTATCTGGAGCCCGTCGCACTGCTCACCCGACAGGCCGCCGACAGCCTCCGTGCCGTTAGCGACGACCTGAAGCAACAAGGCTACCGCCTGAAGATCTTCGATGCCTACCGTCCACAATGCGCCGTCGACCACTTCATGCGTTGGGGCGCCGACGTCAGCGATACACTCATGAAGTCCTATTTCTATCCCGAAGTGCCTCGCGACAGCCTCTTCGAGTTGGGCTATATCGCCAGGAGAAGTGGCCACACCCGTGGCTCCACCGTCGACCTGACCCTCTTCGACATGGCTACGGAAAATGAAGTCGACATGGGCGGCACCTTCGATTGGTTTGGTCTGGAAAGCCATCCCGATTTCGGAGGCAACCCTGAGACAGGACAATACTTAGGCAACGGCCGCATCACCGCCGAACAGTTCCACAACCGCATGATCTTGCGTGAGGCCATGCTACGTCACGGCTTCAAGGCTATCGACGAGGAATGGTGGCACTTCACCTTGAAAAACGAACCTTTCCCCGACACCTATTTCACCTTCCCAGTGAAGCAACTCAGCAAATGATACGCTGAAACAATACTATTCTGATGAAATCAAACTTGTTTTTTCAAGCGATAACGAAATTTATCCTCGGCGTCATCATTTTGGGTTTGCTCGTCTTTTTGCCCGCAGGCTCGCTGCACTATTGGCAAGGCTGGCTGCTGATGGGCATTTTGTTCGTCCCCATGTTCATCGCAGGACTGGTTATGATGGTCAAAAATCCCGAATTATTGCGTAAACGTTTAAATGCCAAGGAACAGGAAAAGGAACAAAAAACCGTCGTGGCGCTGAGTGGTTTGTTATTCATTGCCGCCTTCGTTGTGGCAGGCCTTAACTGGCGTTTCCAATGGTGTGTGCTGCAGAATTGGGTCGTGTGGGTGGCCGCTGGCCTTTTCTTGGTGTGCTACCTGCTTTATGCGGAAGTCTTGCGCGAGAACACCTACCTCTCACGGACTATCGAAGTACAAGAACATCAGAAAGTGATCGATACAGGGCTTTATGGCATCGTCCGTCACCCGATGTACATGGCCACCACGCTCCTCTTCCTGATGATGCCTTTGGTACTGGCCTCACCGATTTCCTTCGGAATCATGCTGTTGTATATCCCTTTGATAGCCAAACGCATCCGAAACGAAGAAGCCGTGCTTGAGCAAGGGCTGGAAGGTTACAGCGAGTACAAACAACGGGTGAAATACAAGGTCCTACCTTTCATCTGGTAACGCTATGACTGACCGACTCACACCCGAACAACGCCACCGCGTGATGTCACGCATCCATGGTAAAGGCACCAAGCCCGAGCTGAAGGTGCGGCAATGGCTGTGGCGGCACGGCTACCGCTATCGCCTCAACGTGAAGAGTGTGCCAGGCAAGCCCGACATCGTCATGCGGAGGTATCGCACGGCTATTTTTGTGAATGGGTGTTTTTGGCATGGTCACTTCGTGGAGTTTAGTGTTGAGAGTTTAGAGTTTAGAGAAGAGAGTTCCCAATGCTGCAAGATTCCGCAGACGAATCGGGAGTTTTGGGTGAACAAAATCAAAAGAAACCAGGAACGCGACCAGCAGAACTACCAGATACTGCACGACAACGGTTGGCAGGTCATCGTGGTATGGGAATGCCAACTGACCCCAAAACGCATCGAGGAGACGATGCTCCGCGTGGAACTGCTGCTCAACGAGCATTTCTTGGCCTTGCACCAACCGAAAGTAGTACCCTACGATGTTCAGGAGGCTCCAGCAGCTATGGCGGCGGAAGAAGAGTATTACGAAAAGAGGTGATAATTAAAATATCTTTCTATCTTTGCAGTCTTAAACCCATTAAAACGCATTAAAAATGAAGAAGTTTATTACTGCAATAGCGATGCTTTTGTTTGCCGGAATGGCTGCAAAGGCTCAAGAAACCTCTTATAATAAAACAGACTTCGTCCCTGGCGATGAAATTATCTTCGACGACAACTTTGAAGGGGAAAGAATCGGCGAGTTCCCAATGAGCTGGGATTTGCTGGATGGATATGCGGAAACGGCACAGCAGCAGGGACGCAACGTGATTGCCTTCACCGACAACGGTCTGGGACAGGTGATGCCGCTGATGAAAAAGAAATGGGATTGGCTGCCAGAGGTATTCACGGTTGAGTTCGACCTCTACGTGGCTCCGATGAATACGGGGGACGAGGAGGAGACAACGCTCGATATGAGCATTTATTTCGGCGACCGCGGCGATGACAGCTACTACAATGCATCAAGTTACGTAAAATTCTGGTATAGGGAAGACGGTTCGTGCAACCTAACGTGGAGCCTGCTGAAACCGGACGGGGACAACCAATCGAGTGGAGAGAAGATGCTGGGACTGAACTCAGGCAATAGCGACTACCTGGAAAAAGACAACCCTGTGGTTGCTGGAGAGTGGAACCACTTCGCTTTCTCGTTCAACAAGCGAGCTTTCAAGGGCTACGTGAACGGCGTACGTATGATTAACGTGCCGGTTATGAAGGCTCCTGGCTATTTATTCTTTGCCAGTGGCGCGTTCTATCGCTACACTGGATTGAGCAATGTGCGCATCGCACAAGGTGCCGTGCCGCTCTACGACCGCCTCACCACTGACGGCAAAATCGTTTCCTACGCCATCACTTTCGAGACTGGCAAGGCCGACTTGAAGCCTGAATCCGTCATTGAAATCAACCGTGTGGCTAAACTGATGCAAGAGCATCCCGAGCTTGAGTTTGAGGTGCAAGGCCATTGCGACAACACTGGCACTGATGCCGTAAACGATCCGCTGAGTCAACAAAGGGCTGAGGCCATCGTGAACGCCCTCGTTAAGCAAGGCATCGCCCAGTCACGCCTCACGCCCGTGGGCAAGGGTTCTCACTCCCCCATTGCTCCTAACGACACAGCAGAAGGTCGCGCCAAGAACCGCCGTGTGGAGTTCGTGAAGAAATAAACGACGTTACTTCATCTTAAACTCCAACGTCCCACCATTCATGATTTGTTGATGGGTGATGGTATAGTCTTTAACGGTTTTGCCATTCAGCTTCACGCTCTTGACATGGATACGTTTTGCGGTCTTGTTGGGTGCTGAGATCATAAAGTCTTTGCCGTTTTCAAGATGCAACGTCGCTTTGGTAAACAAAGGTGTACCGATGACGTATTCTGCCGAACCGGCATGGAAAGGATAGAAACCGAGGCTTGAGAAGATGTACCAAGCCGACATCTGGCCACAGTCATCGTTGCCGGCATAACCGCAAGGCGTGGCACGGTAGAACTCGCTACGCACTTGTTCCACTAACTCCTGCGTGCGCTCAGGCTTGCCTGCAAAATTGTAGAGATAAACAGTGTGGTGGCTCGGCTCGTTGCCGTGGGCATACTGACCGATGAAGCCACTGGCGTTACCATTGACTTCGCCACTGGTAGCATTAAGGCTGAAATTCTCGTCGAGTTTCTTCAAGAAGCCTTTCTTGCCACCAAAGAGGTCGATAAGTCCTTGTGGGTCTTGCGGGACGAACCACATATATTGCCAGGCGTTACCCTCCACAAAACAAGGTTGCTCATACGACAGCGGATCGAAGCCTTCCATCCAGTTGCCCTTTTCGTCTTTGGGACGGAAGAAACCTGTTTCTGGGTCGAAAAGGTTCTTGTAGAACATGCTGCGGCGATAGAAACGCTCGTAGTCTTCTGTCTTGCCCAATTTCTTAGCCACCAAAGCCACGCAAGCATCGTCGAAAGCCTGTTCCATGGTGATGCTCACGCTCTCGTCTTGCAAGGTCTGCGGCAGGTAACCATATTGCTCCCAAATCTCAAACGGTGAGTTGAAGTGGCTCCGGGTGCTGCTCTCAACCATGGCTTGATACGCCGCTTCCACATCGATGCCTGGAATCTCAGCCATGATAGCATCGGCCAAGACGGGAATAGCGTGGTTGCCAATCATGCAGTAGTTGTCTTGTCCCCAAAGGTCCCAAATGGGCAGATAACCGTAGGTCTGGTGATGCAGCACCATATCGCTCACAAACTGCGCAGCAATATCTGGCGCGATGAGTGTGTATAGTGGATGAGCGGCACGGAAAGTGTCCCAAAGGCTGAAGGTGCTGTGATAAGTCTGTCCCTTAGGCATCTGCTTGATTTCAAAGTTGGTGGTCATGTAACGGCCGTCCACATCGCTCATCGTGTTGGGCTGCATCAGCACGTGGTAGAGACCCGTGTAAAAAATGGTCTTCTGCTCGTCGTTGCCTTCTATGTCGATGCGGCTGAGTTCGCGCTGCCAAGCATCGTGGGCGGCTTTGACATAGCCGTCAAAATCCCAACTCTGGGCTTCCGCCAGCATGTTTTTCCGTGCGCCTTCGTTATCCACAGGCGAGATGGCAACTTTCACCATCAATTCATTGCCTTCTTTGGGGTCAAAACTCAAGGCAGCGCGGAGGGTACGACCGTTGACGACATCACTATTCCCAACATTCAGCCCACCGTTCATCAGCAGATGCTGGTTGAACGGCCGTGAGAACTCGGCGCGGAAATACACCTTGCGCATCTTAGCCCATCCCGTGATGACGCGGTAGCCTTCGATGGTATGGTCATCGACAAGGCGAATCTGCGCCTGAATCACATCATAAGTGCGGCGTTTCGAGTAGTAGGCATCGCCACGGAAGGTGCCACGGTCGAGGTCGAGCACCACAGTTTGTGTTTTCCCCTGAGGGAAAGTATAACGATGAATACCTGTGCGCGTGGTGGCCGAGAGCTCCACATTCACGCCACTCTCCTGCAACAACACTTGATAATACCCAGGACGTGCGGACTCCTTATCATGACTATAATGCTGGCCAAAGTCGGCGGCCTTCAACTGCTCAGGCGTCACTGAAGCACACAAAGGCATCAGGCTCACGTCAATGAGGTCGGTGCAACCCGTACCACTGAGGTGGGTATGGGTGAAACCATAGATGATGTCCTTATTATAGTCGTAGCCCGAACAAGGGTCCCAAGTCACCATTTGTTCTGTCTCAGGACTTAACTGCACCATGCCCTGCGGCATTGTGGCGCCAGGGAAAGTGCTTCCACTCAAAGCGCCCGTCTCATCGGTCTGGGTGCCGATGAAGGGATTCACGTATTGCGTGTAATCGTTTGCGCTTTGAGCGCCTAGGATAAAGGGCAGCAAGAAGAGGGCTGCAAAAAGAAGTGTACGTCTCATTATCTTTGTATTTAAGGACAAAAGTAGTGTTTCATACTGCAAATTTCGACTCTTTTTTCAACAAAACAAAACATTTCCTATCTTTGCACTTTTAAAACTTCAATTTTTATACTATGACTACAACGAAACCTTTAGCACCCACCAAACATTTCTTTGAATACTTTAATGAGAACCTTCCCAAGAACTGGAACGAACCCGCTTTGACCGACTACGACGACGTCACAAGCTATACCTACGGTGAAATGGGCACCAAGATGATGCAGGTACAGGCCATGCTCGAAGTGGCAGGCTTGAAAGCTGGCGACAAGATCGCCATCTGCTCGAAGAACTGCGCCAATTGGGCCATCGCCTTCCTGGCCATCGCAGCCAACCGTGGCGTGGTGGTGTCCATCATGGACGCCTTCGTCGAGAGCGACATCGAGAACCTTGTCACCCACTCTGACGCCAAAGCCATCTTCGTCGGTCCCGCCGTCTGGAAACGGCTCCACCCTGAGAAGATGCCCAACATACAAATCGCCATCGGCACGGAGCAGTTCCGTGTTCTATATACCAAAGATGAGCAACTGAGCACAGTAAAAGAAGATGCTGAAAAGCTCTTCAACGAAAGATACCCCAACGGTTTCACCAAAGCGGATGTCAACCTGCCCACCGACAACCTCGACGAGCTGATGATCATCAACTACACTTCAGGTACCACCAGTGCGCCTAAAGGCGTCATGCTGTCGTATCGGGCCATTTCGGCCAACGTGCAATACAGCCAAGAGACCATCCCCAACCACGCTGGCTGGACCGAGGTGTGCATGCTTCCCCTTTCCCATATGTTCGGCATGACCATCGAGTTCCTTTACCAAATTGCAGGCGGCTGCCATGTCTACTTCCTGAGCAAGACTCCCTCGCCGACCGTCCTGTTGAAGGCATACAAAGAAACAAAACCCTATATGATCCTCACCGTGCCGTTGGTGCTCGAGAAAATATTCAAGGCGAAGATTTTCCCCGCCTTGAACAAACCCATGGTGAAGTTCCTGTGGCACGCCCCACTGCTCTGCAAAATCGTCGAGAAGACCATCTACAAGCAGCTGATGGAAGCCTTCGGTGGCAACCTCATCTGGCTCATCACGGGTGGCGCCGCCATCAATGCCGAGGTAGAGAAGGTCTTCCGCCGCATCAAATTCCCCTTCGTGGTAGGCTATGGCATGACCGAAGCCGGGCCACTTATCTGCTACGAACATTGGTATAACGAGATGCTCGGTTGCTGCGGCTCTTGCGTCACCCGCAACGAACTGAAGATTGACTCGCCCGACCCGGAGAATGTGGTAGGCGAGATCCTGTTCCGCGGCGAGCATGTGATGATGGGCTACTACAAGAACGAAGAGGCCACCCGCGCCGCCATCGACGAAGAAGGCTGGCTGCATACGGGCGACCTCGGCACCATGAACAAGAAAGGCTTGCTGTTCATCAAAGGCCGTTCCAAAGCCATGATTTTGAGTTCCAACGGTCAGAATATCTATCCAGAGGAAATCGAGGACAAAGTGAACAACCTTCCCGGCGTCGTCGAGTCGCTTGTGGTAGGACGCCAAGGTAAGATTGTTGCCCTAGTCTATCCCGATGAGAAATACGATCTGCAAGACAAGAGCATGGACGAGTTAATGAACGATAACCTCGTCAAGCTAAATGCCATGTTACCAGCATATTCAAAGGTGTCTTCTATCGTCCTCGTAGACAAGGAGTTCGAGAAGACACCCAAGCGTAGTATCCGAAGGTTCTTATATTCCTAGCCCTTCTATTCTTTTGTCAGTTTAATGGTAACCGTACTCATGACGCTGGTGATACGTGCCATGTAAACGCCCTTGGCAATGCCGCTGAGGTCGAGTTCGGCGCGTCCCTCACGGATCAACCCTGTTGTCACCAACCTGCCAAAGAGATCGTATACCATCACCTCCCCTTCGGTGATATTGGCCATAACCGTAATATTACCTTGGGTCGGATTGGGGTGTGCCATCACAACGGGGGTCGTGTTTTCGTTGACGCCAACACCCTGGAGGTTGCCCACCCAAACATCATCGACATAAATGCCTTCTGCATTGTGGCCAATGCCCAAGAAACCTATTTGATAAGTTGCAGAAGGATCAGGCAAAAAATAGGTAACGGAATCCCATCCATTGGTGGGCTCATAAAGGTGCCCAAGCTCTAACCACGGTTCGGTTTCTGCCGTGCGGTACCAAACGGACAGCTCATCCACATTGTAATCCCACTCTTGTTGTTTATGCTTAAAGGTAAGGGCAGGAGAAGTGACAGCGGTGATATCCAGAGGCGCGGAATAAAGCAAGGCGTCGCCGCCGTCCCAGTAGAAGAAAGCGGTATTATTAAGAATGAGATATCCTGGATCCACCACCCAGCCATCCGTACCTGACCCGATTTCATTTTGCCAGCATACAAATTCCTCCGACGATTCGAAATCATCAAAATAGGGAACATCGTCTGTCACAACAATAACTTCACACAACGTTTTGAATGTCATAGGCTGCGACCACTCCGACTCCATGCCTCCGCCACAATTAGCTTTGACGCGGAAACTGTAGTCGGTTTGAGGGTCCAACCCATCCTCCCTATAAGGCTGAACGTCAACCGTCCTAATATGGCCGTTCAAATCTATCGTCCAACTCTCTTCATTACCTACCGTCGACCATTCGAGAAGGGCTGAAGTCGTCGTGATCTCTGAAGCATTCAAGTTGACAGGACGAGCACAGCCTCCAGCAGAAGCAATCTCAACATCGTCGATGAAGATGTAATAGCCTCCGTTGCAATGTCCCAAAAAAGAGACCTGGAAGGTGGAGCTCAAATCCTCCAAAGCAAACGAGGCATCGTAAGTATTAGCCCAGTCGTTGATGCTATAAGTGGCAAGTTGATGCCAGCTATCTGAGGGCGAGGTGCGGTAACTCACTATGAGTTCGTCATTGTCATACAGGGCCATCATCGCATATGCGAAGCTGAAAGTGGCACTATTGCTGCCCGTCAAATCGAAGGTGGGCGACACCAATCGGGCCTCTTGCCCTGCACTGGCATTTTGGAAGGCCACCACATTGGAACCTGTCCCTTGCATCACCTCCCATGTGGCAGAACTCGTCGTCTCCACCGTCCAACATTCCATCTCCCCTGATTGAAAGTCTTCAATGTAAGATTGGCCGGGAGCGATGGGAATGGTGCATTGTGCAACCGCAGTAGCGGCACTAAAGAAGAGAGCCATTATAGTGGCAAATAGTGCTTTTGAGAAGTGGTGTTTGTTGATCATAGCGTTTTTATTTTTGATAATGAATGTTTTACAGAACAAAAATAATAGTTTTTGCTGAAATGGATCATGGCAAACTATTAATAGCCAATTATTTTTTCCCGAAATAATACTGTCCCTTCCCTACTGTGGCCTTGCCATATTGGATTGCGTTCACTGGACAATGATGGTAACAGCTCATGCACATTGTGCAGTTGCCGTTCCATTTCGGACGGCCGTCTTCCATAGCAATGTTCTTCAAAGGGCACACTTCTGCGCACTCGCCGCATTGGATACAGTTTTCAGTAACGTGATATTTGCTGTCATCGGTGGCAGAGCGGTTAAAGCCAGGATTCACCAAATAGGTTTTCAGCCAAGGCAGACTGCCTTTGACCATTTCAGAAAAACATTCCTTATCAATCAGCCGCGGGATATTTCGCATCAAAAGGTCATCTGCCCTGTCAATTTTCAGTTGAGCGTTCTTTTCTGTGTCGAGTTTGAAGCCTGCCATACCGATATAAGTTTCGGGCATTTGCACGCTGAAACACGCTGAAAGTGACCAGCCTTTTTCTTCCAAAGCCTTTCGGAAGACCTTCTCCGTGAGGCCACAATTGTCGCCACAAGTGCAGGCAAAATAAATGTAAGGCTTCAAGGTCGGCCCTTCGACAGGCTCAGGGACCTTAACCGTCATTTTCTTAACAAAGTCAAGCACTAGTTTCGGTGGTGCCCAAGAATAGATGGGAAACACGAAGCCCATCTTTTCGCCTTCGGCCAAAGTGTATTCGTAACGACCTTCACGAGCCGCTTCAGGAATGTAGATTAAAGAATCATTGAGACCTGCGGCGATAGTTTCCGCCACGTGTTTGCTGTTGCCACAGCCAGAGAAGTAGAATATCATAAGTTATTGTGTTTGATGCTGCAAAGATAAACAGAATATCGTACTTTTGCAAGCCGAAACACCAACGCATCATGGCCAAAGCCTCGCTCAACCAATCCATACTAAAGCTAGCCGTTCCCAACATCATCAGCAACATCACCGTGCCGCTGTTGGGTTTCGTTGACATGATGCTGATGGGCCATCAGGACAGTGTCGCTTACATCGGGGCCATCGGCTTGGGTGGCACCATCTTTAGTGTGATGTATTCCATTTTCAGTTTCATGCGGGCGGGCACGACGGGCTTCACAGCACAAGCTTACGGCGCCAACGACCGCGCCGAAATTGCCTATTCGCTCTATCGTTCACTTTGCATTGCACTGATTGCCACGATTTTGGTGCTTTCGTTACAAGACGTCGTAGAATGGATCAGCATGAAGTTGCTCAATGGCAGTGAAGCAGTGTTGGCGCTTACTGCCACCTATTTCCATGTCCGCATCTGGGCAGCACCTGCGGTCCTATGCCTCTACGCCTTCAACGGCTGGTACATCGGCATGCAAAACACCACCATCCCTATGATCATCGCCATCCTGACCAACGTGGTCAATATCATTTTAAGCGTGATTTTCGTCAACTTTATGGGCATGGGGGTCTCGGGGGTAGCATTGGGTACTGTCATTGCACAATATTGCGGCTTGTTGACCGCCATCATCTTCTTGTTTGTCAAGTTCCGCCATCATCTCATCCCTATTCGGCGTGTACTGCTGTTGGAAAGCGACAAACTGAAGCGTTTCTTCCAAGTCAATGCTGATTTCATGATCCGCAGCATCCTCCTAGTGCTCAGCATCGCCTTCTTCAACAACCAATCGGCCAAACTCGGCGACGACATGCTGGCAGTCAACATGATTCTGATGCAGTTCTTCTACATCTTCTCCTATTTTACCGACGGCTTTGCCTATGCGGGCGAGGCATTAGTCGGACGTTTCACAGGAGCCCACGACGGCAAGCAGCTCCGTCAGACCGTCAAGCTGCTCTTCCTTTGGGGTTTCCTCATCGCCTTGCCATTCACGGTGCTCTATGCGCTTTTCCCCGACTGGTTCATCGGGCTCGTCTCCGACCAACCAGGCATCGTCGAGCATGCCAAGCCCTATCATGTCTATCTGGCTGCCATCCCGTTTATCACCTTTGCCGCCTTCCTTTGGGACGGTGTATACATCGGCGCCACCGCCTCACGAGCCATACGCAATACCATGTTGATTTCGGCTTTAGGGGTGTTCTTGCCAGCCACACTCCTGTTGATGCCGCATTTCGGCAATCACGGTCTTTGGATTGCCTTCTTACTTTTCATGGTAGCACGAGGCATCAGCATGACACTGATGGCGAAAAAAGCCGTCTACACCATAAGCTAACGCCCTACCAGAAATAGAAGAAACTCACCACACGGCAAAACAACTCACGGTACCATGTCTGAGTCAATTCTAAATCCACATCCTTAGTACGGCTGCGGAACACATGAAGGAAATAAAACAGATTGTGTGAACGCCATTCACGCACCTGTGATTCGATGTCGCGCTGGTTGACAGCCATCTCGGGAGAAACCGTGTCGCGCAAGTTCTGCAGATATGCCCGCATCGCTTCCTTACTCCTAACCAGATAGGAATTCAGAATATGGGTATTGGTTGGACTGATGATGACGTTGTTGCTTTCCATCACTCTAGGGTTTTAAAGACATGTCTTTGGCTAAGCATGAGGAAGAATGCCAAAGCCGCGCCCAAGAAGTCGGAGATGGTCATAGAAGCCCATACACCTGTGAGTCCACTTCCATTAGCATTGACAAAAAGCGGCGGGATAAGATAAATCATAGGGGCAAGGAAGAGCACTTGCCGTGAAAGGCTAGTAACGATGGCAATCCAAGGCTTATCGATGCTTTGGAAGAAATTGGAATTGGTGATGGTAAAGCCCACCAACGGGAACATCACCAACATGAAACGCATAGCAGGCACGGCAATGTCGATAAGTTCGACATCGGTAGTGAAGGCACGAAGCAAGATTTGAGGAATTGTCAAAGCCAACAAAGCTCCTGCAAGGCCTATCAAAACATTCACTTTCAGCGTCAACATATAAACCGACTTCAAGCGAAGCGGATGCCCAGCGCCATAATTATAACCTGCAATAGGCTGCATGCCTTGACATACGCCGAGGATGAGCATCACGCTGAGGCTACCGAATGTATTGACGATGCCATAGGCGCCTACGGCCAAATCGCCGCCGTAATGGATGAGTTGCCTATTGAGTAAAGCCACCACACCAGAGGCTGCCACGTTCATCAAGAAAGGACTCATGCCGATGAGCAGAATGTTACGGAAGATGTAAAGCTTAGGCTTCCAAGCATGACGACGGAATCGGATGAAAGAGCTACGCTGCAGAAAATGCCACACCGCCACGATTCCAGATACCGTCATAGAGATAGTGGTGGCCCAGGCTGCACCGCCGATACCCCAGTCCAAGACATAGATAAACAAAGCGTCAAGGAAGATATTGAGGATGGCACCGCCTGCCAAAATCCACATCGATTTGGTGGGGTAGCCAGTGGCACGAATTAAACCTGTCAAATTGAAGGTCACGGTAGTCATGAACATGCCAGGCAATACAATATCCATATACTCGCGGGCATAGGCTATGGTGTCGGCCGAAGCTCCAAAAAGAGTCAAGATCTTGTCCATGAATAGATAACCGCCTGTGACGAAAAGGAAACCGAAAATGAAAGTCAGAAGCATGCTGTTGCCAAGAATGTCTTCGGCCCACTTGTAGTCTTTTTTCCCCAACACGATGGACATTCTAGCTGAGGAGCCTACTCCCACGAGCGATCCAAAAGCATGGATGATATTCATGATGGGCATAGTGATAGCCAAGCCAGCGATGGCCAAAGCTCCCACACATTGCCCCAAAAACACTCGGTCAACAATATTATATACTGATGCAATAATCTGGCTTACAATGGAAGGCAAGGCATAAACCCACAACAAATGAGGGATACTCTTCGTCTCTAACTCTCGCGTCCTGTCAAGTTGTTCCATTTTCAGAGAAATTGAAGGCGCAAAAGTAGCAAAAAAGCGCATGCCAAATCCAAACAAATCCGTATTTTTGCAGCTCGTTTCGCCAGCGGAAACAAGCGATAATTTGTAATGAAGGCATTTAAGACTCTGATATTCATATTTTTTGTCCTAATTCTACTGGGTATAGGGTGGTATCTCTTCCCCGCCGAGGGTCTCAGCATCGGCAACTTCAATCTGCGTTTTCCTTCCTATGCCGAAAGCCGCTCACAAGGGCAGGACAACGATGTCAACGTCGATGCCGTTTTGGACAAGGTTAATAAAAGCTTCGAGATGAGCTGTTCGGAGAACGTGCTCGACAGCATACGCTTTTTCCGCGACTACCTGACAGAAAACCCCAATCGTATCTACCTGCCCGACGACGACTACACCTATTTCGACACACTGTTTTCACAACTCCAGCAGGCACGTCCATTGGAGAAGACCTACCGTGTAATGTATTATGGCGACTCCCAAATCGAGATGGACCGCATCTCATCGGTGTTGCGTCAAAAACTGCAGGAGTTTTTCGGTGGTTCGGGTCCTAACATGATCCCTCCCATCCAACTAGTGTCAACCATCTCCGTGTCGCAACATTACAGCAACCTTGGACGTTACATCGTTTATGGCGATGCCACCACCCGCCGTGCACCGCACAACCGCTATGGCGTGATGGCTCAGTTTGCCCAAGTGTTGGGTAGTAGCACTATCTCTTTTTCAAAGACCAACCACTCCAAAGCCTTTGAGAATGCTAAACAGATTTCCACCGTGTCGGTGCTACTAGGTGCCAACAGCGAAGGTTTCAGAGCGACTTTGAAATGCGACACCCTCGTCATAGAGCCTAAGATTTTGCCCGCCAACGACGGCGTTTCGCTCATCACTTGGGACCTTCCCGTCAACATAGCCAAAGGCACCATCACCTTTAATGGCAACGCGCAAATCTATGCAGTTATGCTTGACGGCGAACCGGGCGTAGCTATCGACAATGTAGCGCTACGTGGTTGTGCGGGTAACATCTTCACCCGCATCGACTCAGCCACCATGCGTCAGTCGTTCGACTTGCTTGACACTCGGCTGATCATCATGCAATTTGGAGGCAATCGCATGCCCGGCATCACCTCTTTGAAATATATCGCCCCTTATATGAAGGAGCTTGAGCAGCAGATAGAATACATCAAATCTGTTGCCCCAAAAGCCACCTTGCTCTTCATTGGCCCTGCCGACATGGGCAAAAGCTACAACGGCAAGATAGGCACTTGGAAAGGCCTTCCCGAGCTCAACGATTCCTTGAGAGACATGGCCCTACGCAACCACGTCGCTTACTGGGACATGTTCCACGTGATGGGCGGCGAAGGCTCTATGTCACAATGGGTGAAACACAAGCCCGCCCTGGCTGGTCCCGACTACATACACTTCACCCTCTCAGGCGCCCAAGAAATCGGTAGCGACTTGGCTAAATCGTTCACCACTTACTATGATTTCTTTAAGCTTCGCCAACATGTGCCAAGCCAAAAGGTCCTGGAATTTATGCATAAAAACAAAAGCGAAGACTCTATATTGGTGTCGTACAAAAAACTGATGCCCAGCTACCAACCCTTCAAGAACGACTCAAAATGAGAAGATTGTTGACTGTCATCGGAATCCTATTCTATTGCCAGCTGCTTTGCGGGCAAACGCTCCCAAAGCTACGCACCATACCTAGCCATCACTTTGCCCATTTCGAGCGGAACAAACTGTTGTTCCCAGGACAGCATGATGCCATGGAGCGTTTTTACCAAAAACTGGATTCTGTGGTAGATCTAGGTGAAGGCGTCGTTAACATCATGCATATCGGAGGCTCACACGTTCAAGCAGGAGTGTTTACCCAACAGTTTCGCGATGACTTACTGAGCATCAGCCTCAACGCACAATGCACACAGAGCTTTGTCTTCCCCTTCACGGCAGGCAGAACCAACAATCCGTCCCATTTCATGGTTAGATCGACAGGGGAATGGAGTTACTGTCGTAATGCCGTGCAGAAAGAAACTGACAAGCGCATGGGCCTTGCAGGTGCCGCCATCACCACCAGTGACGACGATGCTTCTGTCAGCATTATTACCCATTCGAAACGCCCCACCGAACTCACTCCAGTTTTTGAATTCGACAAAGTCACGGTAATCGGCTTCTCGGAAACCGAAGACGTAGTTCCTGTCATCAGCTACAACGACTCCACCCTACATGGCGAATATGATGAATGGAAATCGACCTACACTTTCCAACTCCCCGAACGCACCGATTCCATATGCATCTGCTTCGACTCGGTACCAGGTGAGTTCACACTCACCGGCATTCTGCTCGAAAATGGTTTGCAGGGCGTTAACGTTCATGGCATCGGTGTCAACGGTGCTAGCGTGCCTTCCTACCTGCGTTGCGACGACTTCGAACGCGATCTCGAGCTCATTAAGCCCGACCTCGTCATCTTCGGCATTGGCATCAACGATGCTTCTGAGCCCGATTTCACTAAAGAAGGCTTTAAAGAAAACTATGAGGAGCTAATCCAGATCATCCGCAACGTCAACCCCGACTGTGCCCTGCTCTTTGTGACCAACAACGATAGTTTCAAACGTAAAAGAGTGAAAAGGAAAACCGTTTATGAAGTCAACACCAATGGTAAAGTCGTCGAGCAAGCTTTTATAGAGCTAGCAAAAAAATACGATGCCGCCGTATGGGACCAGTTCGATGTCATGGGAGGTCTTCACTCCATGCGCGATTGGGAAAAGGCTGGGCTGGCCAAAAAAGACAAGGTGCACTTCACCAACGAAGGCTACCAGTTGCTTGGCGATTTGCTGTACAACGCCTTGATTAAAGACTATAGAAACCACTTGAAAAACAAAGCGAGCAAATCCTGACATGTTGACCTTCTCCGAAATAGCACTGGACTTCTTGCAAAAGCTTTTCTCGTTCGACAAAGCCCACCCTCTACTTTTCACCCAATTTTATTTTTGGGCCTTTTTCGCCATTGTGTTTGCAGTATTCTGCTTGGTAAAAAACAAGTGTCTGTTGCGAAACACCTTTTTGTTTTTCGTCAGCTTGTTTTTCTATTACAAGACCAGCGGACTTTTTATTTTAATACTGATTTTCATTACTTTATACAATTTCTTCGCGGGGAAATGGATGCACACCCGAAAGAAAAACGGAAGCCGCAACTTCGTATTGGCCCTTAGTGTCATCGTCAACCTTTCGATCCTGTGTTATTTCAAATATGCCTATTTCCTCACCGATGTGGTGAACAACCTCACAGGCCTTGATTTCCATGTGTTCGACGTGTTTTCATGGGTCGGCAATGAAATTACCGGAACCAACCGCTTCAGCGTCGACGACATTCTTTTGCCAGTAGGAATCTCGTTCTATACCTTCCAGGCCATCAGCTACATCATGGATGTGTATCGAGAACGTATCGAGCCCGTCAGAAACATCTTCGATTTTGGGTTTTATGTCAGCTTCTTCCCTCAGCTAGTGGCTGGCCCCATTGTGCGTGCCAACGAGTTTATTCCCCAGCTCCACAAGAAATACTTCCTAAGCCGCAAACAATTCGGCATCGCCATTTTTTGGATCATGAATGGTTTGGTGAAGAAAATCGTGCTGAGCGACTTCATCGCCATCAACTTCATCGACCGAGTTTTCGAGCAGCCCTTGCTTTACACCGGTTTTGAGAACCTCATGGCTTTGTTCGGCTATTCGCTGCAGGTATATGCTGACTTCTCGGGTTATACCGACATCGCCATCGGCGTGGCCATGCTCATGGGATTTTACTTGCCCAAGAACTTCAACTCTCCATACAAAGCCAAAAACCCAGGAGAGTTTTGGAAACGCTGGCATATCTCTCTTTCACGCTGGTTGCAGGATTACCTCTACATCCCGTTGGGCGGCAACCGTAACGCCACCTTCGGCACGTTCTGCATCATCATCGTCATTGCAGCCATTGCCACTTTCCTTTCAGGCAGCTGGTGGGTCGGCTTAGGCATTGGCATTACGGCAGTAATCCTTGCATTGGTGGCCATCTTCAAACCCGAAAAACGGAAGAAGATCACCACCAATATCAACGCCATGGATACCATGTTGCTTGGGGGTCTTTGGCATGGTGCTTCATGGAATTTCATGATTTGGGGCGGTCTCAACGGCATTGGCATAATCTTCTATAAATTCTGGCGCGACTGGAGTGTATATGGACGCACCCTGTTCATCCTAATCGCCACCATTGCTCTTCGTATGCTGTGCCTCTTTGTCCCTCAACCCGTGTTCAATGTACTCTTCGTTTGGTGCGCCATCATTTTGGTCGGCAACATCATTCGTATGATCTACAACCTGTGTGGCGGTAAAAAGGCTTGGCAATGGTTACAGGATGCATGGGCCATCTTCCAGACCTTTACCTTCATCACGTTCACCCGTTTGTTCTTCCGTAGCGGTTCCAACCTCAACCCTGCCGAAGCCAATGAAACCGCATGGAACACTGCAAAAAGCATGGTCAATCAGATGGGAAGCCACTGGCGTTTAGAACAGATTCCAGAGATTGCCTACCATTACCGTAACGTATTCATCCTGATTCTCATAGGTTTAATCATCCATTGGCTGCCTGAGAATTTCAAACGACGTTACCGTATCTGGTTTGCCAAGATGCCCCTGTTGGTCATGGCCATTGTTTGTGCTATCATTGTGTTCATCATCTACCAGTTTATCACAGCCGACTTGCAGTCTTTCATCTATTTCCAATTCTAATTGCTATCTTTGCGTCATGGACAACCTCAACATCGCATACATACAAGCCAACCTCATCTGGGAGGATAAGGCCGCTAATTTGGAGCATTTCGGCCAGTTGTTGGAGCAAGTGCATCCTGGCACCGACCTGATTCTCATGCCCGAGACCTTCACCACGGCCTTCCCTGTCGACCCAAAGCAGTTTGCTGAAAAAGAAGACGGCCCCACGATGCAATGGCTGCATCAACAGGCCAAGACCAAAAAGGCGGTCATCTGCACCACCTTCCCTCTTGATATTGAGGGACATTATTACAACAGCCTGGTTTGGACGCGTCCTGATGGCAGTTATGAGCTCTATTTCAAGCGGCACACCTTCACCATGGGCGGCGAGGACAAGTTGGTTGAACGTGGCGAAAAACAACTGATTGTAGAACTTAACGGCTGGCGTATTAGGCCCATGGTATGCTACGACATCCGCTTCCCCGTTTGGGCACGCAATCGTTTTGAAAACGGAGCGTATGAATATGATTTGGCGTTCTATCTCGCCAATTTCCCCGATTCAAGGATGATTGTTTGGAACACGCTTTTGGTGGCCCGTGCCATCGAAAACCAAGCCTATTGGATCGGCGTGAACCGAGTCGGCGAGGACGCCAACGGATTACATTATAGCGGCGAGTCGCAGGTCATCAACTCTAGAGGAGAAGTCATCTCCAAGGCCGAGCCTTACCAAGAAGCCGTGCTACACTGCACCTTGGATCACGAGAAGCTGCAGCGTTTCAGACAGAAGTTCCCGCTTGGTCCCGACTGGGATTCTTTCACCATAAAAATATGATGCCATGACCCTGTCTGTTTTCTCCGACGAATACTACATGAAACAGGCCTATCAGGAGGCTCAGCAAGCCCTTGAGGCCGATGAGATTCCTATTGGAGCTGTGGTGGTATGCAATAATAAAGTCATCGCACGAGCGCATAACCAGACAGAGACCCTCAACGACGTGACGGCTCATGCCGAGATGCTGGCCATCACTGCTGCTGCCAACGCCTTGGGCGCAAAATATTTGGATGAGTGTACGTTATATGTCACCTTGGAACCCTGTCCCATGTGCGCTGGCGCCTTGTGCCACGCCCATATAGGCAAGGTGGTTTGGGCTGCCGATGACCCCAAAAATGGCTTCTCACGTTTCGGCAAGATGCTGCATCCCAAGACAAAGACAGAAACTGGCGTGATGCATGACGAATGCCTCACCTTGCTGACGGACTTCTTTAAACGGAAACGATGAAAAGGAGGTACCCGCTAAGCGGGCATCTCAGTCGTTATTCATCCTCCTCTTCGTCGGACTCAGGCAATTCCTCTATATCGGTAGAAGAGGCTTCTGGCTCTGAAACCTCATCATCCACTTCATCTTCTTCTATTTCCTTTATGGTTGAAGGTATCTTTTGTCTCGGCGTTTCACCAGGGTTTTCATAGTAGCCTGTTTTTTTCTTGGTATATTTACGGATCACGAACAAGAGTGCTGCAAAAAACAGCGCCACAAATGCTTCCCAGAATTCCGTAAAATATTTCCAGACCACACTACATAGTTCTTCGATACGGTTCTTTTTCCTGTCTACAGAATTCACTTCTACAGTCACTGACAATGTATTTGTCCATTGGGTGTCTTCAATTTCTGAAAAGTCTTTGGTTGAAGAAAACTCAACTTTTGCGCTAACCTTAAACACTCCTATTTTTTTAGGTTTCAAGGAAAACGAAGCCGCTGTGCTACTTGAGGAGGACACAGGGACAATTTGTGGCGTATCAGGATCGATGATGAAATCAGATGCACGAGGGGTAACACGAGCGTAAGCGCGAACATCGGCAGGCGCAACAAAGAGAGAGTTGTAAACCTCTGTTGTGTCTTTCTCCGGAAGGGTTTCGGGCAACCCTATCCGAACCGTCATCTGGCCCTCGCTATCTTTATCTATAAGTTGAGAGGCTCCCAAACGAACTTCGTATTTATTCTTGTTAATGGTCGAATTGTCTCCTTTTACACCACCGGGAGCCGGAGCATAACACAGAGGCCCCCTATCAGACGGGGTATCTTCATGGACAGCGGTCGGCTCATAAGGATTTTCATCATCTACAAGGGCAGGCGTTTCCTCACTTGTGCATCCAACTACTTCTTGTTCTTGTTCGGACGGTTTTGGCGAACAACCGACTATAGCCATACTCAAAAGAAAGGCTATGGCGATTTGTTTTATAAGATGGCTTGAGCTCATAGTATTTGGTTTTAGCATTAGAAGTCTTAGTCTTCAGATATTTCACTCATCATGGCGCGGTAGGCAGAGAACACATTGGCACGCGATAGGTAGCCCAAGTACTTTCCTTCTTGGATGACGGGGATGTTGTATTTGCCCGACTTCTGGAATTTATGTACAATCTCTTCCATTGGCTCATCAGGGTGGATGACATAATCGGGTAGCACCGCGTAGTTTTGTATCGATTGGTCATAATGACTCGAATCGAAGAGTATGGCACGTACGTCGTCGAACAGCACATGGCCACAGAAAAAGCCTTCCTTGTCGACCACGGGAAAGATATTGCGCTTCGACGACGACACCAATGGCAACAGGTCACCAAAAGAGCAATTGGGGTCAATTGGGCTGAAGTTAGTCTCAATCAACTGATTGATGGCCATCATGTTGAGGATGCTTTTGTCCTTGTTATGTGTCACCTCAACACCCTTTTCAGCCACGGCATTGGTATAGATGGAATGGTTGAAGAACAACCTGTTGATGGCGTAGGCCAAGGCCGAGACAATCATCAAAGGCACAATGAGAGCATAGCCATTGGTGATTTCAGCGATGAGGAAGATACCTGTTAGCGGTGCATGAAGCATGCCCGCCACCAAGCCACTCATGCCCACAAGGGCAAACTTGGCGGGGTCCAACTCAGCGATACCCAGATAGTTAACAAAAGTGGCAAAAAACAACCCAGTGAAAGCTCCTATGAATAGTGCAGGAGCAAAGGTGCCACCCACACCGCCTGCACCAAAAGTGAAAGCCGTGGCGAAGGCTTTCAGCAATAACATCCCTGCAAAGAGGATGATGACCACCAAGTCCATGTTCTTGAATTGCGCAAACCAGGGGTTGCCGAACACAGGGCTGTAGTCGCCTCGCAGGGCCGAGTTGATGGCCTCGTAACCCTCTCCGTAAAGGGCAGGGAAAAGGAATATCAGGATACCCAATAACGATCCACCAATGAGGAAACGCATCCAAGGCGACTCCACTTTCTTGAAACGCTTCTCCACAGTGAAGGTCACCTTCAAAAAATAGGCCGACACCAGACCCGCGAAGAGGCCCAGCAGCACATAATACAAGGCATTGGATGGGATGAAGCCCTCGGTGATGGCAGCGGGGTATTCCACCGTCTGGCCCAAAAACCAATAGGCAGTCAAGATGGCGACAAACGAGGAACAGATGATAGGCACCAAAGCAGTGAGCGACAGGTCAATCATGAACACCTCAAGAGCGAAGACGATGCCTGTGATGGGAGCCTGGAAGATGGCAGCTAGGGCCGCCGCGCCACCCATGCCGATGAGCAGTATGGTATGTTTGTAGTCGAGTTTCAGCAACTGTGCGATATTGGATCCTATGCTGCCACCTGTCGACACAGAGGGACCTTCCAATCCCACCGAGCCACCAAAGCCGACAGTGAGGGCGCTGGTAACGATGCTCGACCAAGTGCTGCTGCGGTCCACATTGCCTTTGTTCTTCGAGATAGCATAAAGGATGCCAGGAATACCGTGACCGACATCTTTCTTCAGGATGTACTTGCAGAACAAGATTGTCAGCAGGATACCTATGGCGGGGCAAATGAAATAAAGGATGTGGGAATAGTTGAACTGTGCATTGATGACAACATCACGGATGCCGTGTGCCAACTTCTTAATGATGACAGCGGCTGCTCCGGCCAAAAAACCTGTAGGGATGCTGAGCAAAATCATGAAACGGCGATCCGTCATGTGTGTTGCACGCCAATCGTTGAACTGGTCAATCCATCCGTTAAGTTTGTCTTTTAACACGGTTTCTGTCGTTTTACGGCTGCTAAAATAGGAAAAAGTAACGCACAAAGAAAAAAGAAATGACTTTTTCCCTATTTTCGCAGCATAAACAAATCAGCATGAAAATCGTCAGCTACAACGTGAATGGCATCCGTGCAGCCATCAACAAGGGCCTGCTGCAATGGATCCAAGACTACCAACCCGATGTGCTTTGCTTCCAAGAGCTCAAAGCTACGCCCGACCAAATCCCATTAATGGACTTCGAGATGATGGGCTATCACCATTATTGGTTTCCAGCTCAAAAGAAAGGCTACAGCGGCGTAGGTCTCATCACCAAACAAGAACCCGACAAGGTGGTCTATGGCATGAACGAACCCTTGTATGACAACGAGGGCCGCTTCCTTCGCGCCGACTTCGGCGACTTGTCAGTGGTCAGCGTCTACCATCCATCAGGCACTACGGGAGACGAGCGTCAAGCCTTCAAAATGGAATGGCTCGACTTCTTCCGCAAATACGTTAATGAGCTAAGAAAAGAACGCCCCAACCTTGTGCTCTCTGGCGACTACAACATCTGCCACGAGGCCATCGACATCCACAACCCCAAGTCGAACGCCAACTCGTCAGGCTTCCTGCCCGAAGAACGTCAGTGGATGACCGACTTTCTCAGCGACGGCTACATTGACTCGTTCCGTCACCTGGTGAAAGAACCCAACCATTACAGCTGGTGGAGCTTCCGTGCTGGCGCTCGTCAGAAAAACCTCGGTTGGCGCATCGACTACCACATGGTGACCGACAACCTCGAAAACCACATCGCCGGTGTCGACATTCTGCCCGAGGTAATGCATTCCGACCACTGCCCCGTCGTACTGGATTTGGAATGATTTTGAAAAAGTCTTGCTCCAGTTTCGAGAAAAACTGTACTTTTGCAGCGGATTTCTTTCCGATGGCCTAATAGTTCAAGGGATAGAACGGAAGTTTCCTAAACTTTAAATCTAGGTTCGAGTCCTAGTTGGGCTACCATACCAAAGCAAATAATTGATCGTCAGTTATTTGCTTTTATTGTTTTCTCTCCAAACAAACAATAAAAACACAAAAAAGCCGTTCTATATTCAGTAAATTCGTAATTTTACGGCCTTAAACCTCATCATTGTCATGAACAGACTTAAGTATTTTACACTCCTCATAGCCTCATGGCTCCTCTCCTCGTCCGCTTTTGCCCAAAGCGACATCTCCATCGGCAACTGGCGCACCCATCTGCCCTATCAAAAAGTCATTAAAGTCGAACAATTTGACGGCAACATCTATGCCGCCACCGAATACGAATTGTTTTTCTATGATGCTGAAGACAATTCCATCAACATACTTAACAAAATCAATGGCTTGTCTGACATTGGCATCAGCACCATTGCCTACAATGACAGTCAACGCAAGCTGTTCGTGGCATACACCAATGCCAACGTCGACATTATTGACACCGAGGGCAACGTGACCAATATGAGCGACATCAAGGACAAGACCATACTCGGCAACAAAACCATCAACAACGTTCATATGAATGGTGATTTGGCCTATGTGGCTTGTGGTTTCGGCATCGTGGTCTTCGACATGAAGAAAGAAGAGGTGAAAGAGACCTATTATATCGGCGACCAAGGCGACCCCGTCAATGTCAGCGACGTCGCCTTCTTCAACGGAAAGATTTACGCCTCCACAGACCAAGGCGTTTATTATGCTGCTGCCAATGACCCTCAGCTGACCAACTATGCCTCATGGCATTTCGACTCCAGCCCTATCCACCCACACTTCGCATATACCGAAATGGAAGTGTTTAATGGAAAACTGTATCTGAACTTCGATGGCGGCTTCAAACAAGACACACTTTTCGTCTACAATGGCGCAAGCTGGGATTATTGCCTTACCGGAACACCCGACCAAAGGTATGAGCTTCGTGCTTATAACGATTGGTTTATCATTACACATCGATATCATACCACCATCTACGACAAAAACTTGAATGAAGTCTTGAAAATCCATTCTCCAGGTGGCGCCATTGAACCCTTATCAACTTTCCGTACAACCGATGGTGCGTATTGGATTGGCGACACCAAACGTGGGTTGATAAAAACCACAGACGGATGGAATCATACGGACGTTTTGCCGAATGGACCATACTCGAAAAATGTCTTTGAGCTTCAAGCTTGTGGCGATCAGGTTTGGATGGCTACCGGAGGTCATGCACCCGATTGGAGCAAGCGTTATATGAAACAAGGCGTAGCTCGTTTCAACGGGATGTGGACCTCTTTCCATAATGCCAACACACCAGAGATGGCCAACTTTTCGGATTATACCTGCACTGCCACGAACCCTAAAGACCCCTCTGTGACTTATGTCGGCACTTGGGGCTATGGTGTATTGAAAATCAAAGACGATGAAGTCGTAGAAGTGTACAATGCTGACAACAGCACTTTGGAGTATTGGATCAAAGACCCCAATCTGATTAATATCAGTGGCTTGGCCTTTGACAGCAAAGGCAATCTTTGGGTGGCCAACACGGGTGCCAACAACCTGCTTTCCGTCATGGATCCTTCTGGAAATTGGCGTTCCTTCAACTTAGGAAGTAGCCTCAGCGGCATCGACATCGCCAACTTGATGGTGGATGCCAACAACTATAAATGGATCATCAGACGTAGTGGGGCCGAAAACAAAATCATCGTGTTTAACGACAATGGAACCCTCGACAACCCAAGCGATGACCGAGTTGTCACGCTCAACAACGCCACAGGAGTAGGCAACCTACCGGGCGCCGTCAACTGCATGACGGTAGACAACAGCGGACAAGTGTGGGTGGGCACCGACAACGGCCCCTGCCTGTTTTCAGATACCAAGAAAATCTTTAACGGTTCCAACTACGACGCCACACAGATAAGAGTACCTCGTAACGACGGCACTGACCAATTCGATTGGCTATTCGACAACTCCAACGTGCTTTCCATGGCCGCCGATGGAGCCAACAACATCTGGTTTGGTCTCGAATCTGGTGTCTATCTGATGTCGTTCAAAGACGGCGTTTCCGAAGTGCACTATTTCAACACTGACAACAGCCCTCTGCTCGACAACTCAGTAACCTCCATGGCTATCGATAATAGTGGCGAGGTCTTCTTTGGCACCAACGAAGGCATTGTTTCCTATCGTAGTGAAGCATCAACCCCAGAGCCAGAGATTAGCAATGTGGTAGCATATCCCAACCCCGTAAGACCTGGATATAATGGATATGTCGGCATTAAAGGATTGGTTGAAAACACATTGGTCAGAATCACCACAGTCGATGGGGCCTTCGTCACCGAGATGATGTCGGAAGGCGGTCAGGCCATCTGGGATTGTACTGATATTAAAGGTAACAAAGTCACCCCCGGCGTTTATTTTATCTTTGTTAGCACCAAAAGTGGCGACCACCGCTTTGCCACCAAGATTCTCGTGATGAACTGATGGACGACAAGACACAAGGCGTCGTAGTACAATCCTTGCGTTATGGCGACTCCAGCCTAATCGTTAAGGTGTTTACTCGCAGCCAGGGCATACAATCCTACATGGTAAAAGGGGCTTTCAACCATAGCTCCAAAAGCCGAGCGGCTCTTTTCCAAAACTTAAACATCATCCATTTCGTGTCGCACAGCAAGCCCAATGGAGGAGCCTTGGGGTATCTGAAAGACGTGCAGCTTGCATATGTGTATCAAAGCATTCCGTTCGAAATCAAAAAAAGCGCCATACTGATGTATGTCGCCGAACTGCTCTCAAAAACACTGACCGGACAAGAGAAAAACGAGCCATTGTATGATTTCATCATCCGTTCCATGGAATGGCTTGACCTGGTGGATTGCGATTACGCCAACTTCCCTTTGTATTTCACCATAGAACTGACACGTCATCTGGGATTCTACCCGCATACCAATTATCAGCCAGAATACCATTTCGACATGTTGGAAGGTTTGTTTGTCCACGACGCTCCACCTCATCCCTATTACTTTGATGCTGACGACGCCTCTTTATTGGCTCGTTTTCTTGACACAGGCATCGACACGGCTTGCCTCCTACCGCTTCAAGTAACGCAACGGCGCGACTTGCTGGAAGGCATCATCACCTTCATGCGCCTGCACGCCCCGGTCATGAAAAACTTCCAATCACACGAAGTGCTAAAGGCCGTGCTACAATAAAAAAAGCCAACCCGAAAGTTGGCTTTTTAAGTTTAAGGTCATAATCGCTTAACGCAACTCCAAAGAGGTTTGGCCTACCAACTTACCGTTTTGGTCATACACATCGATGAAGTAGAAACCCGGCATCAGTTCATAGGCCGAAGGCTTGACGTAATAAGCACGAACATCAGTACTCTTGTTGTCATAATTGACACGCACCTTTTCCGTAAACTGCAGGGTTTCGCCATTCGACTGGAACGAATACTCATCGCCGGATCCTTTGCAAATAATCGACTTGGATGGGTCGGCAATACGGATGTAGAACAACTTGGTGCCAGGCTGTACCAAATCGTTTTGCGCTAACGTGAAGTTCATTCTAATTCTCTCAGCGCGATTGGCCTTGTCGGTTTCAGTTTCCTTGTTGCCACCTTTAAAGCGCACTGCATCAGCACTTAAATTAACGATCTTCAACGTTGAAGCCTGGTTGACCTTATTAGCCAACTCTTCTTTCTGACGGGTCAAGTTGGTGTTCTGCCGACGTTCGGCCTGGAACTCCTCACGAATACGTTCGTTCTCAGCCACAAGTTCCCTGTTAACGGTGTACAGCGAGTCCATCTGGCGGACATACTTTTGTGAAATAGCCTGAAGAGCCGTAACTTTCTGCTTGATGCGGTTATAGTCCCATTGGGAATCAAGAAGTTTCTTGATCTCAACGGCGTCGGCTTGGATGATACTATCCTTTTCGGCCAACTCTTGGCTCAATTCACCATAACTGTCTTTCAGCTCATTGTGAACTTTCAACAAGCTGTCGACCTCGGCTTGGAAATCCTGCCGTTGCATTTCCTTCTCGGCTTCAAGTTCTTTCAAATCTCCCTTGACAGAACCCAACTTCAAGAAGAGCCCAATAATACCTGCTGCCAACAAGCCAAGGATGACATACAGCCAAATGGGAGTTTTGGTTTTAGCTTTGTTTTCTTGATCCATATTACTCTATTTTTTATGTTAATACTTCAAAATCACACCGCAAAAATAATAAAACTCATCAAAACAAAAACAGAAATTATTTTTCTGCTTCAATCACGGGTTCAACTTTAGCCCTAGGGATGCTGACAGAAATGTACTGTCCAACCACCTCGATATAAACGACCAAACGTCGCTTGTCCCTCACCGACTCAAGCCTTCCAACCAGTCCGTGCATAGGTCCGCTAGTGATTCTCACCAACTGGCCTTTCTTCAATTCGGTTTGAAGTACGTTCGCTTCGCTCATTCCTTCCTGATCCTCCACATAGCGTTTGATGGCGACGATTTCGTTTTCAGGTACGACCACTGCCTTTCGCTCAAAACTGACAAATCGAACCACGCCATAAAGCCCCAATATCGTAAGGTGCTCCTTTTCACTCGACCGGACGAAAACATAGGATTTAAACAATGGCTCTTCGACTTTCTTACGTCTGTCGCTCCACTGTTTAACACGTATAACCAACGGAAGGTAAGCCTCCATCCCCAAATCCTCAAGTTGGGTCAGGACTTTCTTCTCAGACCGCGATCTGACATACAAGGCATGCCAGTGTCTCTCCGTGTTATCCATTTCAGATTACTTCTTTTTCTTCAAGAAACCTCTCCGCTTCCTTGTCTCTTCGCTGATTCCATAATAGCTGCCGCTGTCACCATATTTCCCATAGTTACCATAGCCATAACCGTAACTATACTTACCATAACCATAGCTCTTGCCTGTTTCAACGCCATTGATGATGATCGAAATCGGCAATTCACGCTCCTCAAGGTCTTTGATGATATTGCCAAAAATATTCTTATTGGTAACACCTTGACGCACGACGAAAAGGTTGACATCCGTGTGGCGCATCAACAATAAAGAATCGGTCACCAAACCAATAGGAGGCGTGTCGATGATGATATAGTCATAACTTTCCTTCAGCAAAGTGAAAAGTTCGTTGGTTTTCTCCGATGCGATAAGCTCAGCAGGGTTAGGGGGTAACGGGCCGCTCGTGATGATATCAAGATTGGGGATCTGGGACGTGCATTGGATGATGTTTTCCAAAGATTCCTTATTGGAAAGGTAAGAACTCAAACCCACGTTGTTCGTTAAGCCAAACTCTTGGAACAATCTAGGTTTGCGCATGTCGAAGCCAAGCAACACTGTCTTCTTTCCATACAAGGCATAGATGGAAGCAATGTTGATACTGTTGAAGGTCTTACCGATGCTCTGCATATCGCCGGTAACCAAAATGGTGCTCTTTGCCTTGCCCTGTGTCAAGAACTCGATATTTGTACGTATAGAGCGGAAAGATTCGGCAATAGGTGATTTGGGGCTGTTGATGACCACAAGTGGATTCTTGTCGCTGGCTTGAGCCACCTGTCCAATGATTGGATAATGCGTCAGTTTTTCAACATCCTTCCGATCGTTGATGCTCACATTAAAGAAATCCTTCAGGAACAGATACAAAGCAGGGATCAACAAACCTAAAATAAAAGCGATCAGATAGTTCATCGAGGTACGTGGCGATACCTTATACGTTCTTTCCAAACGCGCCTCGTCGATGATTTCATTGTCAGGGGTATTAGAAGCTTTCAGAATTTGTGCTTCAGCACGACGCTGCATCAAGTATTTGTATGTATCATCGTTGAAATCGAAGTCACGTTGATAATTGATGAGTTGCTGTTGTTTCCCAGGAAGCAATCGGGACTCGGATTCAAGAGAATTAATACGCCTGTCTATTTCTTTAAGACTCATCTCCGCATTCTCCACCAGATTGTTAACATTCTCGAGAAGCGCCTTCTTTGTGGTGACAATCTGTTCGTTAAGCTTCACGATCTGAGGGTTCTGTTCTGTCAGGGTGAGCGATTGGGTAGCCTTGGTTTGAGAAAGGCTTACCAGGTCTCTGGCCAACTGATTAAGCAAGGGATCGTTGATACCCATGGTGCTTGGGGCGGCAAGGTTTTCAGGATCATCAATTTGCACTCTGATGTAATCCTGCAGCTTCTTATAAATCTTTACGTTAACAGCCATCTCCGACCTTTCCTTGTCTAACGCACGCAGATTGGTATAGACTTGGTTCGCCTGCAAATCAAGGTTCATAAGGTCGTTTCGCGTACGGAAATCCTTCAATTCTCTTTCCGACTCGCTTAATGAAGCCTGGATGCCCGTCAGCTCACTATCGATAAACTCGATCGTATTCTCTGAAACCATGTTCTTTTTCTCCAGTCCACGGCTGACATATTCTACCATCAAAGTGTTGACAAAGTCGACTATCTTCTGCTTGTTCTCACCATTCTTGGTAATCGACAGCACCGAAGACTGCTTGCTAGTAGGGCTCACCGAGAAAGAGCTCATTTGTTTGTTTAAGCTTGAATAGCTGTTCAGCCAAAACGACAGCTTACGGTTTTTGTCAACTTTAGGATTATGGTTGTCGTTCAATACGATACAAAATCTGTTGTAACCATTGTCTACCCACTCTCCTTGCTTGCAAACGTTGGTCACGTCTATGATTTCAGGATGACTTTCAATAGTCTTCGAAAGAAGAAAATCGTATTTGCACAAATGCTCGGCAGAGGCATGTAAAGTGATCTTGTCTTCTTCCAACGAGATGTTATACACAAGGTCAACGGCTTGAGGTACGCTACGGTCAATCTCAACGGTAAAAGGCGAAACCTTGTAAAGCTCTGATGCAGCAATGCGCCCCTTCTCCATATAGGTAACCTCCAAGTTCATCTTACGGATGACTCGGTCAGTAAGGGAATATGACTTAAGTATGGCAATTTCATTGTCTACATTTTGGTAATTGCCATAGCTCATATTCGTCATGATAGATGTCGCATCAAAAGTAGACCTGTCTTCTTTGATGAGTACCGTGCCTGTGGTTTGATACACATTTGCAGAATAACGATTGATAAGGAAACCCGCCACTAATGCGACAAGAACACAAATGGCAAAAAGATACCAATGATCCAAGAAGGTATATATCAATTGCTTGATATCTATGCTTTGCTCCTCATTTGTTCGCTGAGAAAACGAGGTTTGTTTTTCGTTCGACATGATTATCTAGGATTGGTTTTTCTAAAGATGCTATACAACGTCACGCCCAAAGTGACGATGGAGATGGCTGTGGAATAAGGGAATGTGGTAAAGCCCCACTGCTTGATCTTAAGCGGTTCCACATAGATGATGTCGTTGGGCTTCAAGTAATAGTAAGGAGAAGTAAGGATGTCGGCCGAACCCATGTCGACTGTGATGACCTCAGAGCCATTATCGGTCTGACGGATGATTTTCACCGCGTCATTTTTCGCAAAATTGGTCATGTTTCCGGCCATCGCCACGGCCTCAAACAAATTGATCTGCGATTGATAGACCTTATACATGCCAGGCTTCACCACTTCACCCAAGACTGTAAGGTTAAAATTGGAAAGCTTTACGATAAGCGTGGTCTGATTGAAGTATTTGTTGAGCATCTCTTGCATCTTGTCCTTTGCGCCGTCCACTGTCAAACCTTTTAATTCAATCTTTCCCGTCAAGGGCAACTCGATGCAACCCTGTTCATCCAAAGTATAGGACTGCAGATAGATGCTAGCATCCGTTGACATATTAGCTCTCAGGTTGTTGTCGCCCGTCAGTGATGCTACGCTCTTTTCATCAATGTTGTTGATGATGCGGATGAAGAGGTTGTCACCCGGCTGCAATTTATAGTCAACAGTGCGTTCGTTGACATAATTGACAGATTGGCTTTCGGTGGCCATCTGCACATCTTTCAGATAAAGCATCTTCTTTTGGGGGACGCATGAAGCAAAAGACAAAAGCAGCGCGACAACTGCCAAACCTATCCAATTATTTGAACAATTATTCTTCATATCTTTATTTCACTAATTCTTGTTGTTGACCAAAGAAAGCTCCTTCACACCCATCAACGGAGTAATCGGCATCCTGTTTTCCATCTGGAAACGGTACTTACCTTTTTCGGTGAGCTGCAGTTCCTTGTTGATGGGTAATTCGAAGGTGTAACACCCGTCCTTCAACTCAGAATTCCATTGGCCTTCAGCATCTTTCAACTTAAACTTGTACCCTTTGCTACGGTAAGGCGTTCCTTCTTCGTCAAAAACGTTGAACACCATCGAGATATAGTCAAACGGATAGTCATCGGTAAAACTGAGCTTGGCTGTCAAGTCATAGGTGCAACCTTCTTGGATTTCGATGTCGTTATACACATAATCGAAGCGCTCCCAAGAATTGTTAAAGAAATCGCGATGCAAAAGACAGGCATTGTCTTTACGCAGATCGCATCCCATCATGCATAAGCAACATGCTAATACAAATAACACTCTTTTTCCCATAGTACTTAAAAATCGTGCAAATATACTATTTTCTTTGGACTTTGCTGCCATATACCGCTAGTTTTCCAGAAAATTGGAAAAATTGGTTGAAAAAAGTCCCAATGCGTTTCGGCAATCAAAAAAACCATTATTTTTGTAAATCACGACACAAGTATGAGAACGAACAATAACAACCTGACATCCAGAAAATTCCTTATCATGGGAGTTTTCATTGCCATTGGTTTGGTTTATATTATCCGATTGTTTACACTTCAAGTGCTCGACAGGTCGTATGTGGCCATGGCCGACAACAATGCCTTGCGTTTCGTCACCCAATATCCTGCAAGAGGAAAGATGTATGATCGCAACGGTAAACTATTGGTTTTCAACGAGGCGGTCTATGATTTAATGGTAATTCCCAAACAAACCATCATTAAAGACACGCTTGACCCGTTTTACCCCTTCGACACACTTGGTTTCTGCATGTTACTTGATATTGACAAGGCGTCTTTCATCGAACGCATGGACAAGGCCAAAAAGGAGTCTTATTTGAAACCTTCCACTTTTATGACCCAAGTCTCCAAAGAGAACTATGCTCATATTGCCGAAGTCTTGTACCGATATCCAGGCTTTTATTTCCAAACCCGTACTGTAAGGCATTATCCAGAAGCCATTGCCGCACACACATTGGGCGACATTGGCGAGATCAGCCAGGCAGAGCTTGACAAGGACAAAGAAAAAGAAAACTACTACCGCCAAGGCGATTATGTCGGGAAATCCGGCATCGAAAAGTCGTATGAAAAAGAACTACGTGGTGTGAAAGGCCTTAAGGTGATGATGGTGGATGTGCACAACCGGGAGATGGGAAGCTATATGGACGGACAGCTCGACAAAGACCCTGTTGCCGGAAAAGACATCTACCTCGGACTCGACGCAGAGCTCCAAGCCTATGGCGAAAAGCTGATGGTGGGCAAAATAGGCTCTATTGTCGCCGTTGAGCCTTCGACAGGACAGATCCTCGCCTTTGTCACAAGCCCCACCTACGACCCTAACCTACTCGTAGGCCGTGAGCGAGGCAAGCATTACCAAGAGTTGCAGGAAGACCCGATGAAGCCATTAATCAACAGAGCCATCAGCGGTACCTATCCCCCGGGATCCACTTTCAAGACCGTCGTAGGTATGATTGCCATGCAGAGTGGCAGCATCACCCCGGCCACCTGCTTCCATTGCGCCGGCCCCGGCTCATTGCCCATCAAATGCACCCACCATCATGGCAGCAGCCCCAATTTCGCCAATGCCATCATGAACTCATGTAACCCCTATTTCTACGAGTCGTTCAAGGCCACCATCAACAATCCCAAATTCGGTAACATCAAGAACGGCTACCAATATTGGAAGGACATGACCTATAAAATGGGGCTGGGGCACAAGTTCGAAACCGACATCCCTTATGAACGATCCGGCAACATCCCCTCTAGAGAATATTACGACCGCATGTACAACGGACAATGGAACTCTGTGACCATACGTTCTTTGGGCATCGGCCAAGGCGAGGTGCTCGTGACCCCCTTGCAGCTCTGCAACATTGCTGCCATGATTGCCAATGAAGGCTACTACTATCCTCCCCATCTAATCAAGTGTTTTGGCGACACGACAGCTATCCCCGAGGTGATGACCACACGCGTTGACCCAGGCATCGATGCGAGACATGTCAGGGTGATGAAAGCCGGTTTGCGCACCGTATTCAGCGGGCCTGCCGGCACGGCCCGACGTTACGAGATGAGCGACATCCCACAATGCGGCAAGACTGGCACCGCCCAAAACCCACACGGCAACTATCACTCCAACTTCATCGCCTTTGCACCTGCCGATCACCCTAAAATCGCCCTTGCCGTGATTATCGAAAACGGCGGATACGGTGCCACTTGGGCAGCTCCCATAGCCAGCCTTATGATCGAAAAATACATCCGGGGTTACAGCGAACGCGAAGATTTGGAAAAACGAATGATGGAAGGCAGAATCTCTTATAAGAACGAACGATGAACGAAAGAAATAGTATCATAGGAAAAATCGACTGGGTGCTCGTTGCCATTTATTTCGCCCTCGTGCTGATAGGCTGGTTCAGCATCTTCTCTGCCAAATATGACGAGATGCACCCCAGCATCTTCGACCTCTCACAAGTGTATGGTAAACAGCTGATTTGGATAGGAGCAGCGCTGCTGGTGGGCTTCGTCATCCTATTGATCGACGCCAAGTTTTTCAACGCCTTCTCTTTGTGGATTTATATCATCGTTTTAGTCAGCTTGTTCATGGTATTGGTGTATGGTAAAGCCACCAAAGGCGCCACCTCATGGATTGACTTGGGAGGAGGCATCAAATTCCAGCCCTCAGAATTTGCCAAAATGGCTACGGCATTGGCATTGGCAGGCTATCTCGGACGTCTCGATACCGACTTGCAAAAACGTAAGAATCAAATTGTTGCCATCACCCTTATCCTTATTCCCATGGCACTAGTGTTGCTCCAAAACGACACAGGTTCAGCCATCGTTTTTGTTTCGTTTATCCTCGTTCTCTATCGTGAAGGTTTGCCTGGTGCAGGATGGGTAATGGTAGCAGGCGTGACTGCGATACTACTCTTCGTATTCACCTTGGTTTGGTCGCAAAAAACGATGTATATCATCTTGGGCAGCCTGACACTCCTTGCAGTTATCTATTACTTGGTAACCAAAAAGAAAGGCATCACCAAAATGCTTGCTGTCTTCGCCTTTATGTTCGTTTTCGTGTTTTCTGTAGACTATGCTTTCAACAAGGTACTGCAAGAACACCAACGCAACCGCATTCTGGTATTACTCGGCCAACTTGACGACCCCAAAGGCGTAGGCTACAACGTGCACCAATCGAAAATTGCCATCGGCTCGGGTGGCTTTGCCGGTAAAGGTTTCTTGCAAGGCACACAAACCAAATACGACTTCGTGCCCGAACAACATACCGACTTTATCTTCTGCACGGTCGGCGAAGAAGGAGGCTTCCTCGGCACACTGGTTGTCGTACTGCTTTATGTGGCTTTATTGGTACGCATCATCTATTTGGCCGAGCGACAACGATCTACCTTTAGTAGGGTATATGGTTATTGTATTGCCGGCATTTTCTTCGTTCATTTTGCCATCAATATCGGCATGACTATAGGATTGGTACCCGTCATTGGAATCCCCTTGCCATTTTTAAGCTATGGAGGATCGAGCATGTTGGCATTCACCATCATGCTGGCCATTTTCGTCAAGCAGGATGCCAATCGATTAAACGTATTGTGAGTCTTCGTAGACAGAAGTAAGCTCAAACTTGGTGACGTCGAACAACCCTCGGTCGCTGAGCTTCAGCTCTGGGATGACCAACAGCGCCATGAAAGCCAAAGTCATAAAAGGCGCAAATAATGTTGACCCTAGACGCTTCGCCAAAGCATCGGCATTTTTGTAGGCTTGTGCCACCTCAAAGCCATCCTCATTGCTCATCAGTCCGGCCACGGGCAAAGGTACAGCCACCATCTCCGTTCCGCAATAGGCTGTCACACCGCCCTTATGCTCGATGAGTAGGTTCACCGCATGGAGGATGTCATTATCGGTGACACCAACGGCCACAATGTTATGGCTGTCGTGCGCCACACTCGATGCCAACGCTCCCCGTTTCAACCCAAAGCCCTTGATGAAGGCCACGGCGGGTGTGTAGGGCTGGTATCGGTTAACCACCACCATCTTCAAGATATCGTTCTCCACATCGCTGACGATGCCGCCGTCGACCACCTTGGGATCAGCCAAGATACTCTTGGTGATAATCTGTCCGTCAAAACACTCGATCACTTTGATTTTCTTTCCCTTGTCAGGAACAAAAAGGTCTTGACTATAAAGGAAGGGACGCTCAAAGATGTTGGGCGTTTCCGTCTCCACATATTTGAAGTTCGGCACGCCGTTCTCGGCCACCAACTCTCCTTTGATATAGGTTTGGCGTGCGATGGGGTTGCGTAGGTCGTCGACCACGATAAAGTCGGCATCATCGCCCTGTTGCAACAAACCCACATGAAGGTTGTAATGCCTCACGGCGTTGAGCGAAGCAGCTTTCAACACGTCCATCACATCGTAGCCCAACGCGATAGCCTTGCGCACCAGTACGTCGATATGGCCGTCATCCAGTTCGTCGGGGTGTTTGTCATCGGAACAGAACATCAGCTTGTCAGGATGAGTGGCCATGAGTGGGATGAGGGCTTCGAAATTCTTGGCGGCGCTCCCTTCGCGGATGAGAATTTTCATGCCCAGACTGATTTTCTCAAGGGCGCCAGCCAAGGTAAAGCATTCGTGGTCGGTGGTGATACCGGCGCCGATATATTTCTGTAGGTCAACGCCTGTCACTGCTGGTGCGTGACCATCGATGGGCTTGTGGTATTTCTTAGCCGCATCGATCTTGCGCATCAATTCAGGGTCTTCGTTGATGACACCAGGGTAGTTCATCACCTCCGAAAGATAGTATATGTCGGGCGATGCCATCAGCTCTTCAATATCATTCGAATCGAGGGTAAATCCCGATGTCTCGAAAGCTGTGGATGGCACGCAACTTGGGGCACCGAAGAAGAACTTGAATGGCACTTTCTTGCCATTTTCTATCATAAACCTTACGCCACCTTTACCCAGCACATTGGCAATCTCGTGAGGGTCGCTGACCGTTGCCACCGTGCCGTGCGAGGTCGCCAGCCTGGCGAACTCCGACGGCACCAGCATGGAACTCTCGATGTGAACATGTGCATCGACGAAGCCTGGCATGATATAACGCGTGTTGCCTACAGGCTGCTCTTCGATTTTTTTGATTTTGCCGTCCTCAACAATGACAACGCCAGAGAAAATCCTAGAGTTGACGAGGTCGACGATCTGACCACCGATAGTAAAGCTGTTGTTCATGAAAGACAGTTCAATTTTGGCGCAAAGTTACGGAATCGATTTCATATTGGAAAAAGAAAAAAACTATCTTTGCATCAAAATCCAGACCTATATGGAACAAACCCCACTTTACCCTGTCATACGGCTCAATCCTGGCAAGGAGGAAGCTATCAAGCGTTTCCACCCATGGGTGTTTTCGGGCGCCATCCACGACGCCGCCCAAGGCCTGCAAGCCGGCGACACCGTCACCGTCACCGACTACGACGGCAACATCCTCGGCACGGGCTTCTGCGAGTCGGACAGCATCGCCGTAAAAATGCTCAGCTTCGACAACCGAAAGATTGACGAATGGTTCTTTCTCGAACGGCTCAAACAAGCTTATGAGGTACGCCGTATCATGGGGCTGACCAACAACCCCCACACCAACTGCTTCCGCCTCGTTCACTCCGAAGGCGACGGGCTGGCAGGCCTCATCGTCGACATCTATGGCCACACTGCTGTAGTGCAAGCCCAAACCGAAGGCATGGCTCTCCACTTGAAAGAAATTGTCCGCGCCCTCAAACTGATACCCGAATTGGGCGTTCAAGCCATCTACAACAAAAGTGCCGACGCCATGCAACGCATGGGCAAGGAAGACTCCATCATAGAAGATGGCTACCTCCTCGGCGACCGGCTTGATGAAGTGATCCTGGAAAACGACAGCCGCTTCCTTCCCAACTGGGAAGAAGGCCAGAAGACCGGTTTCTTCCTCGACCAACGCGAGAACCGTGAATTGGTAAGGCGGTTTGCAGCAGGCAAGACTGTGCTCAATGCCTTTGGCTATACAGGTGGTTTCTCCGTCACCGCCCTGAAAGGCGGAGCGCGCCGCGCCATCACCGTCGACGCCTCCAAGAAAGCCATCGCGGCCGCCGAAGCCAACATCGAATTAAACGGCTATTCAAAGGAAGAAAACCCTTGCTATGTGGCCGACATGAAAGAATATGTGACCGAGATGCGCGAAGGTGCCTTCGACCTCATCATCCTCGACCCACCTGCGTTCGCCAAGCGGCATAACGACCGTCACCGCGGCTTGGGCGGCTACCGTTTCATCAACGCGGAGGCCATCAAACGCATCGCCAAAGGTGGTTTGCTGTTTACCTTCAGTTGCTCGCAGGCCGTCGACAAAGCCACCTTCCAAGGCATCGTCACCGCGGCTGCCATAGAAGCCAAACGCAACGTACGCATCATCGACCAGCTATCGCAGCCTGCCGACCATCCTATCAACATCTTCCACCCAGAAGGTGCCTACCTGAAAGGTTTGTTGCTATTGGTGGAATAAAAAAATTGCCGTGCATAGACTCCCAAAGGAGTAACATGCACGGCAATAGTTATATCCTATTGATTGACTTAGAAACCGCCCAAGAAGGAGCCGCGTTTGTTCGGATGCTTCGTCGTTTGTCGGTTCATCGGCTTTGGAGTCGATTTGGAGATGCGCTTTAAATCTGCCGTCTCTTTGTAAACCTTATCATTATCCTCCTCATCCACGGCATAGACGTTTTCATAGGTGAAAGCGTCTTTTTCAAAACCGGAGATAACCATCCTGAAAGTATTGGCGTTACTCATCGTCAAATAAAGGACGGATTCTGTCTCATCAAAAGAATAAGTAAATCTCGTCACAAACGTTGAGTCGGCACAAGGGTGAATGGAGTCGTTTTCCATGTCAAAGCCCTCTGGCGCAATGGTATAGGGAACATATGATTGGGTTGTTTCGTCATACACGAAATAAAGCGTGTCAATGGCATTATCACGCAACTCGCCGGTTTTATCAGCCCTGAAAACCATTTGTATGCCGTCCTTTTCTATATTAGGATCAAATTCATAAGTCTCTGTTTCGATAGAGCCTTCGATGGGTTCGCCGGCATAATCGGTATTGTAGCTTTCGTAGACGATTTTCTCGACACCCCAAGTGCCGACAAATCTCTGGTATTCTTCTTTCCCACATGAGCTGAACATGAAAACAGCTACTATACAAATCAAGCTTAATGCAATCTTTTTCATTTCTTTTTTGGTTTTACTTGATAAAAACGTTGCAAAAATAGGATTAATTCAAATATCATGCTAATTTTTCTATTTTTGCTGCACAAATTCTTTTGAAATGAAACTCAGATTATACCTGGCACTTACATGTCTGTTTTTTGTCGTTTTGTCGGCAAATGCCCAAGACACGCTTACCGTGATGCAATACAACTTGTTGTATTATGGCAATTACGGAACTGGGTATTGTGATGAAACCGTCAACAACACTCAGCAAAAAGACGAGTGTATCCGCACCATCCTAGACCATGTAAAGCCCGACATCTTCACCGTCTGCGAATTCGGGGCCTCCTCTACCCTACAGAGCGACTTCCTCAGGCACAACCTCAACATCGATGACGCCAACTACTGGCGATCCGACAATATCATCAATTATGCCAGTAGTAACATCATCAACCATATTTTTTATGACTCGCGCAAGATGGGTTTGAAGAAACACGTAGCCCTACACACCAACCCCAGAGACACCGATGTGTATGAACTTTATATGAAAACTCCAAGCTTGGCGGTGGGCGACACCATCAAGTTGATTTGCATTGTTGCTCATCCCAAGGCCGGGGAAGAACATGAAAGTTCCCGCTATACACTGATGTCTACCGTGATGAATTATATCGACAGATACTATGCTACCGACAATGTGCTCATCATGGGTGATTTCAATATGTATCGTGCCAGCGAGAACGGCTATAAGATTCTCACCAGCACATACAGCAACCCCAATGCGCTCTTTATCGACCCATTAGCCAACTTGAATGGCGTAGGGGAATGGCATTCCCAATTCCAATTTGCCAGATACCATACACAATCGACAAGAAGCAGCTCATCACAATGCTTCAGCAGTGGAGGGTTGGACGACCGCTTCGACTTTATCCTCATGGCCGATGAAATCGCTTTTGGCTTTAAACGCATGCGCTATGCGTCTAACTCTTACAAAGCTATCGGCAACGACGGATACCATTTCAATCAAAGCATCAACCAAGGTGACAACATGGATGTTCCCGCCACTATTGCCCAAGCTTTGTACAACTGCTCGGACCACCTCCCTGTGACAATGAAAATTGCCGTTAACGCCCATCTCGGCATCAACGACAACGAGGCACACGACCTGCAAGCAACCGTGGCACCTAATCCTGCATCGGATGCCACTTGGATACATTTCTTCAACCCGACCGAAGGCGAAGTCCAATTTGAGTTGTATTCGCTGCAAGGACAGCTAATGACTAAGGAATCGGAGTACTTTGCATGCGGATCACAACAGTATTCACTGCCGCTAGCAGAAGTAAAAGCGGGCTTTTACCTTCTGCGTCTCTCGCATGCAAAAGGCGGCAGTCAAACCCTAAAGTTAGTGGTTAAATAAATCAATGGGTCAAAATCTCAAGACCCGTCTCCGTCATCAGGAAGGTGTGCTCCCATTGGGCTGATGGCAATTCATCCTCGGTGATGACAGTCCATCCATCGGCACTATCGATGAAGACCCTCCAAGTACCCATGTTAATCATGGGCTCGATGGTGAACACCATGCCAGGTACAAGAAGCATGCCTGTGCCTTTTCTACCATAATGCAACACTTCCGGATCGTCGTGGAACTTGAGGCCCACACCATGGCCACACAGGTCGCGCACCACGCTGAAACCGTTCTTATGGGCGTGCTGCTCTATGGCGTTGCCGATGTCGCCGACAAAACCGAATGGCTTGGCTGCCTCCATGCCGATTTCAAGGCATTCCTTGGCGACATCCACCAGCTTCTGCTTACGTGGCGTCGTCTCACCGATGACATACATACGTGAAGCATCGGCATAAAAACCGTCCAAGATGGTGGTGCAGTCCACGTTGATGATATCGCCTTCCTTCAGGATTTCCTTGGCTGAAGGAATGCCGTGGCACACCACTTCGTTGATGGAAGTGCAGACGCTTTTCGGATAGCCTTCATAACCCAAGGTGGCGGGAATGGCACCGTGTTCTATGGTATAATTATGGACTATCTCGTCGATTTCCAATGTGCTCATACCCGCGTGGATTTTCTCGCCGACCAAGTCGAGGATGGCCGTGTTGATGACGCCACTCCGCCTGATGCCTTCAATCTCTTCAGGGGTACGGATCAGCGTGCGTTTCGGCACCAAAGCACCCTTGTTTTCCATCGCCATCACCTTTTTGTCTAATTCTGTTGGTTCCACTCCGGCGGGAACACGCCATCTCTTACGCCTAGTAAACATATTATTCCTAATTTGGCTGCAAAAATAGAGAAATTTTGGATACGGCCCTTCGACAAGTTCAGGGACCTTGCTTTATTTTGCTATTACAATACCTAACTTTTTGTTGATATGCCTCCGGATCTCATCTAGATCCTTCTTGCGCTTCAATAGGATAAGCTGGTCGCCCAAGTCTTCGGCTGATTTCAATTCTTCTTCCACAGCCTTGCGACGGCTCTCAATGATGAGGTCCTTATAGCGGTATATAGATGACATCACCGTAGCTTTCAAGACGTCTTCCTCCCGCTTGACGAAAATGCCGTACTTCTCCCATTGGTCTAATTTATAAGGCGTGGATAGCAAGTCGGCGGCCAACTGCGAGACGCCTTCATCCTCGTGTGAGACAAAAAACTGGTCATCGGGAATCCGACCTTCATCGAGGGCTTGGTCATAGATGTCGAAAACCTTTCGGTTCACAGGATCCACAAACAAGATGCCATCCATTTTCAAGTCATCTATAATAAACTGTGCCACAGTGACTTGTTCGAAAATCTTCTCTCCATTTTCCTCCTCACGTTCATCGTAGATGGTTTCTTGTCCGTACATCAGGAGCAGCTTCACCAACTCTCGCTCTTGGTAATAGCCGGCTGGCAGCTGGTCTTCGGCTGGTTCTTCCTGTTTGGGTGTGGTGGTATCGGGTTCGGGCAAGGCTTCGCCTTCAACGCCCAGTGTTTTTTTGAGCTTGACCCTCAATATTTTATTCAGCTCGTTGGTAAGAGCCTGCTCGGGCATGTCCAACAAGCGGCTGCATTCCTTGACATAGGTGATACGGAAAATGTTGTCGGGGATGACGGAGATGGTTTCCACAATGTCGCGAATCACCTGGCCGCGCTTGATGGGGTCGCTTTCGGCATCTTTCAATAGCAATTCCGTCTTGAAACGGATAAAGTCCTTGGCGTTTTCTTTGAGGTAGTTGGTGACATACTCCACCGAATACTCCTTGCCGAAGGTGTCGGGGTCATGCTCGGGAGGCAGCACCACCACGCGGACATTCATGCCCTCCGAAAGGATCATGTCAGTGCCACGCAAGGCCGCATGAATGCCAGCCGCATCGCCGTCGTAAAGCATGGTGATGTTTTTCGTGTAGCGCTTCACGAGGCGTATCTGCTCCATCGTCAACGAGGTGCCGCTGCTGGCCACCACATTCTCGATGCCGATCTGATGCATGCGCAACACGTCGAAATAGCCTTCCACAAGGATGCATTCATCCTGTCGGGCGATGGCATTCTTGGCGAAGTAGATGCCGTAGAGTGTCTGCTTCTTGTCGTAAATCTCCGACTCGGGCGAGTTTTGGTATTTCGGGCTTTTCTTGTCGTTGACGAGAATACGGCCTCCGAAGCCGATGACGCGACCCGTCAGGTTGTGGATGGGAAACATCACACGTCCATGGTAACGGTCATATAGTCCTTTTTGGCCCTTGATGGACAAGCCTATCTGCTCCAAAAGCTCCTCGGAATAGCCGTTTTTCTTGGCATGTTCGGTGAAAGCATCCCAATGGGTAGCGTCGGGATTGTAACCGAGATGGAACTTCTCGATGATAGGATCGAAATAGCCGCGCTCGCGGAAGTACTCGAGGCCGATGGCGCGGCCTTCCTCGGTGTTCCACAACGTGTCGACGAAATACTTGTCGGCAAACTCGTTGATGTTGAACATCTTCTCGCGCAGGCTCTGTTGCATGATCTCCTCGGGCGTCTGCTCCTTCTCCTCTATTTTGATGTTGTACTTCTTGGCGAGATAACGCAAGGCCTCGGGATAGGAGAAATGCTCGTGTTCCATGAGGAACTTGGCCGAATCGCCCGCCTTGCCACAGCCGAAACACTTGAAAATGTTGCGGGCCGGGTTGACACTGAATGAGGGCGTTTTCTCGTTGTGGAAAGGGCACGTCCCCCACATGTTCGACCCACGCTTCTTCAGCGTGACGAACTCGCCCACCACCTCTTCGATGCGAGCGGCTTGCAGGATCTGTTCAACCGTTTCCCTTGGTATGGCCATAGACTAATTTATGCCGCAAAAATAAACAAATTTCAACTATTAACTTCTCACTCCTCACTCCTCACTCCTCACTATTAATGCGCTTCAAGCCAATTTGCCCCCGTATTCATCTCAACGATGACCGGCACCGAGAGCGGCAGGGCGTTCACCATCTTATCGTTGACAATGGCTTTCAATGTATCTAGTTCATCGAGATGTGCGTCGAAGACCAATTCATCGTGCACCTGAAGAATCATCTTCGACTGCATTTGAAGCCGTTCCATTTCCTTATGGATGCCAATCATGGCAATCTTGATCATGTCGGCGGAACTGCCTTGGATGGGTGCGTTGATGGCGTTACGTTCGGCAAAGCCGCGCACCACGCTGTTTGAGCCGTTGATGTCGCGCAGGTAACGGCGGCGTCCCAAGATGGTCTCGGCATAGCCGCGTTCTCGAGCCAAAGCAATGCTGCGGTTCATGTATTCCTTGATGCCGGCATACTCTTCAAAGTATTTCTTGATGATGTCGGCGGCCTCGCTGCGCGAAAGCTCCATGCGTTCGGCCAGGCCGAAAGCCGACATGCCGTAGATGATGCCGAAGTTGACCGCCTTGGCGCGGCTGCGTTGTTCCTTGGTGACTTGGTCCATCGGCACATGGAACACCTTGGCTGCCGTGGCGGCATGGATGTCGTGGCCAAGGTTGAAGTCAGCGACCATGGCGGGGTCTTGGCTCAGATGGGCGATGATGCGCAACTCGATCTGGCTGTAGTCGGCGGCAAGAAGCGTGTAGTGCTCGCTGCGAGGCACAAAGGCCTTGCGAATCTCACGTCCCTGTGCCGTGCGCACTGGAATGTTCTGCAAGTTGGGGTTGTTGGAGCTCAAGCGCCCCGTAGCCGTCACCGCCTGGTTATAGGAAGTGTGGATCAGCCCGTCTTTCGGGTTGACCAAAGCCGGTAGCGCATCCAGATAGGTCGACTTCAGCTTGGTGAACGACCGGTAGTCCAGAATCATTTGAATGATAGGATGCTTGTGCGACAGTTTCTGCAAGACATCTTCGCCCGTGGCATATTGCCCCGTCTTGGTTTTCTTGGCTTTCTCGTCAATCCTTAGCTTTTCGAAGAGGACTTCGCCCAACTGCTTCGGCGAGGCAATGTTGAAAGGCATGCCGGCAGCTTCGTAGATCTTTTCCTCCACCTGCTGGATTTGTCGACCGAATTCATCGCTAATCTGCTTCAGGTTCTCCGTGTCGATGCGTACGCCGTTGGCTTCCATGCGACTCAGCACGGGCACAAGCGGCATCTCGATGTCGTTGAACAGTTTCTCCACACCGTTTTCCTTCAACATGGGCGACAGCTTTTCATAAAGCTGCAAAGTGATGTCAGCATCTTCGGCGGCATATTCCTTCACCTGTTCTACGGGAACCTCCCGCATAGAACGTTGTTGCCGGCCCTTGCCAATCAATTCCTCGATGGGGATGGTGATATAGTCGAGGTAGGCCTCAGCAAGGTAGTCCATGTTATGTCGCTGCTCGGGCTCGAGGAGGTAATGCGCCAGCATGGTGTCGAACAGTCGGCCTTTCACCTTGATGCCGTATTGCGCCAGCATGGAGATGTCGTATTTCAGGTTTTGCCCAATCTTCATGATGTTTTCGTCCTCAAACAAGGGTCGCAACAGTTCCAGTCTCTTCTGGCATTCATCACGGTCGGCAGGCATGGGAAGATACCAAGCCTCATGAGCTTTGATGGCAAAAGAGAGACCTACCAACTCGGCGGAATACACGTCGATGTTGGTGGTCTCGGTGTCGAAGACGAACTGGTTTTCCTTCGATAATAGTTCCGCCAAAGCTTGGATGTCTGCTTCTGTCTCCACAAGTTTGTAATCGTGCGGCATCGTCTTGGCTGAATCCTTGTCGGAAAACTCCAAGATACCACTATTGTCACCTTGGTGAAAGAGGTCAAAGGTCTCGTTAGAGGAGAACAAGTTCGATTGTTGACTTCCTTCGGTCATCTCCATGGATTGCTTCGTTCCTCGCAATGACTGTGAGGTCCCTGAGCCTGTCGAAGGGCCGTCCAAAGCGGATTGTTTCGTCTTATAATCCTCCAAGAATCGTTTGGCGAAGGTCTTAAACTCCAGCTCCTCAAACAAGGCCATCAGTGCGGGCACATCAGGCTCCTTGGCTTTCAGTTCTTCTTCATCGAACTCGACGGGCACCTCCAGGTTGATGGTGGCCAAGGCTTTCGACATCAGTCCCTGCTCGGCGAAGTTGATCACATTTTCCTTTTGCTTGCCTTTCAGCTCGTCGGCGTGGGCGATGAGGTTTTCCACGCTGCCGTATTTGCCGACCAAGGCTGCAGCGGTTTTCTCACCGATGCCGGGGATGCCTGGTATGTTGTCGGCGGCATCGCCCCAAAGGCCTAAGATGTCGATGAGTTGTTTGGGTTCTTGTATGCCGTAGCGTTCGCACACCTCCTTGGGTCCCCACACCTGTGCCGGCTCGCCGAATTTGGCGGGCTTGTAGAGCAGCACACGGTCGGTGACGAGTTGTCCGAAATCCTTGTCGGGGGTCATCATATAGGTGAGGAAACCTTGTTGCTCGGCTTTCTTCGACATCGTGCCGATGACGTCGTCGGCCTCGTAACCTTCCACGCCGTAGATGGCGATGTTGAAGGCTTCGATAAGTCTAATAATATAAGGTATGGCTTCCCTCAAGTCATCGGGCATCTTCTCGCGGTTGGCTTTGTATTCGCTGTATTCGGCTTGTCGTTGTGCAGTGCCGGCCACGTCGAAGGCCACGCCGATGTGGGTGGGTTTTTCTTTCTGCAATATCTCGTAGAGTGAGTTGAGGAAGCCCATGACGGCCGAGGTGTTGACGCCTTTCGAGTTGATGCGCGGGTTTTTGTTGAGTGCAAAGAAAGCCCTATATATCAAGGCATAGGCATCCAACAGGAAGAGTTTTTTCTCTTGTTTCTCCATAAGTCAGGTTTTGAGGGGTAAAAATACAAAGAATAGGGATATCTTGAATGGGATTTTTATTAATTTTGCAGTTATGAAACGTTTCGGATGCATAGGGATGCAAAACTGCCAACCATATTGTCAGACGATGAGCATAGCTTTTGCTTATAATGCCCACGGCACCTTGGGCGGTGTTTCCACCTGGGCGCGCGGCGGCAGCTTCTGGAGCGGCTTCGCCTCGGGTGCGGTGTCGTCGTTTGTGAGCTCGGTGACAGAAATTGGATGCCAAAAACTCCACTTTTCTGAATCATGGACAAAAGCGGCCTTGGTGGCCACGGGTTCTCTTTCGGGTGGTGTGAGCGCCTCGATGGCGGGTGGCGACTTCTGGGACGGCGTTTGCAACGGCCTCATTTGCGCTGGGTTGAACCATGCGATGCATTTGGCGGCGGATGTTCGGGTCAGCAAGCATCTTGCCAACAAATATGTCGAAGCGGCAAGGGCTTTCTTGGTTGATATGGGGTATGATGAGGATCAAGTGAATCAGGATATAACGGTTCAAAGAGAAGGATCATGGGGAAATTATTACGCAAAAATGGATGAAACAGCCTTTGAAAATCATTATAAAACTAGTTTTACAGAATCATTTGATTCCAGAAACAAGGATTTCTCTGCCTACATCACGAAAGAAAGAGCCATACATTACACTAATAGATTTGGCTTCAAAACAAAAGATTCTTTTGCATTGAAATACTATCCCAAAAGATCACATAGCATTGGCGTTGTCAGAACTGGAATCTACCACTATTATGAGGCCACTATGGAAGTAATCGATGGGGGAGTTCGTAACTGGACGGGCAAAGACAATGTCATATATGACATGCATGGTTCCAATGCGGACCAGTATTTGAGATTAAGAAAACTATATCCTGCGCAACTATGGAAGTGAATGGACAAACTTTAAGGAAAACACTAATAATGCAGATGGCGTTGTTATTAGGAATGCTTTTTTCTTCATGCACATATTGTAGGCACAAAGAACTGCATTGTGCAGGGATAAGTGTTAAAGACACGGAAGCCGAAATCAAGGAGTTGTTTCAAGCCGATTCTGTTCAAATATCAATTCTATATTTAAAGGAAGAGGTGTATTTCCCTACTTTGATAGCACCACAAATCTGTATTTTCACTCCGAAGCAATTACCGGACGGAACTCCCCTTTCGAAAGAAACGATTTTTTATTTTGACGAGGACGACTTGTATAGCTATACAAGTGCTATTGTGGACGAAATCATTGGGAGTTGCTCTTTGAAAAATTGTAATGACTTTTTAGTTGAATACAAGTATTATGATGATTATTTTGGACATTATTATTCACACAAGATTATTCATTATGATGAACGTTTGAATAATAAGAAGCCGAAGGATTGAAGATGGTCAAGTGTGATTTCAGTCCGGCAAGGACAACCGCATTTACGACATGCATGGCAGAAACTCCTCCGACTATCTCAACTATAGAAGATATTATAGGCCACTTATACATTAAAACTGACATGTGATGAAAAACATAGTAACGTATTTCATGATGGTCATCAGTGTTGTTGTTTTCTCGAATTGTACCAATAAAGGTAGGATTACGGAATTGCAAGGCTGCTCCTTTGAGCCTGAACAGCTTGTTTCGGAAATCATGCAGGAATATGATGCCGATTCAGTAAGCATAACCTATCGAAGGTTCAGATTAGAACCAAGTTGGCCCTTGATAAAAGCCCCTGTGGTTGAGATTTTCAACCCACGAATGAAGTCGCTGGATTTCAAGACACTGGACAAGACTATGAAGGAACTTGATAAGCTCGATGATGAGATACACCTAAGGGATAGTCTTGAAGAAGAGTTGAAGCCTATAGCTGAAAGAATAGTGTCTGGATGCAACACGAGGAGATATAATGAGCTTATTGTCGAAATTTTGAAAGTGGATGAAACAGGAGAAAGAACCCATCAAATTGGATTCAGTTACATTGAACTTCTTGATATCAAACGAACAAGAATACCTTATGACAAGCCAAGTGCTGACGCTGAACTCTATTTGAAATTAAGACAACAATAGTCCAAACTTCGGGCAGGCTTCCGTCAATCCCGCCCAAGAGTTTTCTTGCTTCATAAACGAAAAACCGCTAATTTAGACGTCGGAAAAGACAGCAAAATATGAATGTACGCATCACATACGACCCACCGAAACACCAAACGGCAACAGACAGCGCCGCTTGCGCTGTAGGGCGGTCACACCATGGCAGCCGCATGTGTTGCCTTGCGACAGCCGCAAGGCAACAGCCTTACATGACGGCCGCGCTGCCTCGTGGTTGCGTGTCGTGGTGCGCCTCTACGACCAGAACTGCAGGCGGCCTCTCGGGCAACGCCTCGCAAAGGGTGCTCGACCTTCGCGACCTCGCCGATGGGGTGTACGCCTACACCGTGTATTGCGGTAAACTGTCCCAAACCGGCAAGTTGGTCATTGTGAAATAAGAATAATTTGTTATATTTGCGGTGCGGCATTCGCCGCGCCGCAAAAAAACTAAAACTAAAATGTTATAAGAGATGGAAAAAAATACCGAACATAAACTTGGCAACAAAATAGCATTGGCTATTGCAGCCATTCTGATCCCATTTTTCTCTTTCTCGCAAGTCCGCATCGACTGGCAGCAATGCTACGGAAACGCGAGTAGCATGGACTGGGCGACGAGCATACTCCCGACGGAAGAAGGATACTTGGTACTTGGTACTGTCTATCATCCTAATAATCCCGGCATGGTGTCGTGTGAGACGGAGAACAACTGGAGTATTCCGTGGCTGCTTCGAATCAACGGCCAGGGCGAGCTAGTAGACCAACGATGCTGGCCGTCTCTTCTTCCTGGCGAGTCTATTTCCATCAAGGAAGCAAAAACGGGGAATGACGAGTATTACGTGAACATGCATGAATTTGGCGAAGTAACGGTGCGCAAGATAGACGACGGCCTTAACGAAATCTGGAGCAGGAGGGTGGGATATTTCGGCACTAGCATGTTCCCTACTGACGATGGAGGCGTGCTTGTTGGAGGATCCTATGGCTATTGGGATAAATATCTGGAAATGGACAGTCTACTCAAGCTTGACGGGGAAGGGAATGCGGAATGGGGACTTTGCTTGGGTCTCCCAAGCTTTAGCCGCCATGTGTCAATTTACCAGGCGAAAGACGGATGCTATTATGTTTTAGGCCCGATTGAGACAGGGACCTCTCTTATAAGGATTGGCCGTAACGGTCAAATAGAATGGAGACGGAACTACGGTGAAAGCAGTTTTGACATATTAGACAACATGGTGGAACTTGAGGACGGTTTCCTGTTGAGCGGTCGCGTCACTTCTGAAATGGAGGGACAGCAGCATGGCGGTGGGGACGTGTGGCTGGTTCGTACCGACAAGGAGGGCGATGTGCAGTGGTCGCGCTGTTATGGCGGTTCATATTTTGACGGATGCAATACCGTCTTCCACAACCCTAACGGAGGATTCACGGTGTTCGCCAACAGTCACTCGAATGACGGAGACGTGGAG
>CACZER010000009.1:0-51201 GCA_902780195.1 uncultured Bacteroidia bacterium | reverse complement strand
CATCAGCTTCGAGGAGATCAAGAAGCGCATCGACGCCCTCAACGAAGTGAACCCGATGATGGGTCTGCGTGGCGTCCGCCTCGGCATCGTCTATCCCGAAATCACCGAGACCCAGTTCCGCGCCCTGTTCCAGGCCACCGCTGAACTGATGACGGAAGGCTTCGACCCGCATCTGGAGATCATGGTCCCGCTGACCATCAACGTCAAGGAGCTTGAACACCAGAAAGCCATCGCCAACCGCGTGAAGGCTGAAGTGGAAGCCAAGTTCGGCGTCAAGATCAGCTACATGTACGGTACGATGATCGAGATCCCTCGCGCTACTTTGGTGGCCGACAAGATCGCCAGTGTAGCCGAGTTCTTCAGCTTCGGCACCAACGACCTCACCCAGATGACCTTCGGCTTCAGCCGCGACGACGTCAACGCCATCGTGAAGGACTACATCAGTGAGAAGATCATCCCTGCCGACCCGTTCAACACCCTCGACCAAGAAGGCGTTGGCCAACTCGTCAAGTTGGGTGTGGAGCGTGGCCGTAGCCAGCGCGCCAACCTGAAGTGCGGCGTGTGCGGCGAACACGGCGGCGACCCCGCTTCGGTCCACTTCTTCTACAAGGCCGGCTTGAACTACGTGAGCTGCTCGCCGTTCCGCGTGCCTGTCGCACGTCTGGCTGCCGCCCAGGCCGCTATTGAGGAAGAACGCAATAAGTAAACCGACCTCAAACATCAGAGAGCCTTCGGAAACGGAGGCTCTTTTTTTTTGTTCTCGAGGAACGAAAAAAGCGTTACTTTTGCGACAAATACATAAAGACATCAGCGATGAAAAAGGCTTATTTCTCCGCGGGCTGCTTTTGGGGCGTGGAGTATTACTTCAAGCGCCTCAAGGGCGTAACGAAAACCACCGTCGGCTTCATGGGCGGCGACATGGAAAATCCGAGCTACAAACAAGTGAAAACGGGCACCACAGGCCATTTGGAGACCATCGAAGTGGCGTATGATCCTGAACAGGTTACATACGAGACCTTGGTGCGTTATTTCTTCGAAATCCACGACTTCGAGCAGGTCGACGGACAAGGCATCGACATCGGCACGCAATACCTCTCCGCCATCTGGTTCAACGACGCTGAGGAGCGCGACACCGCCATTAAGGTCTTTGGCGAGCTGATGCAGATGGGATATCATCCTGCCACACAAATACGCCAAGCCATGGTCTTCTACCCTGCCGAGGACTACCACCAGGATTACCTCGACCAACGGCAGGAAACGCCGGAATGCCACGTCCGGAGGAAGATATTCTAAAAAACATGTTTTTCCATCTCGATGAATGGATTTATTTCATAACTTTGCACATCATATATCTTTAACAATATTAACCATGGCTAAAAACATCGAAGAAATCAAAGCCGCGTTGACCGCCTACGGCATCACCGGCGTGAAGGACATTTATTATAACCCGAGCTATGAGCAGCTCTTCAAGGACGAGATGAACCCCGCCCTGACAGGCTACGACAAGGGCGTGTTGACCGAGCTTGACGCCGTCAACGTGATGACCGGCATCTACACCGGCCGCTCGCCTAAGGACAAATACATCGTCATGGACGCCAAGTCGAAGGACACCGTGTGGTGGACCACCGAAGGCTACAAGAACGACAACCACCCGATGAGCGAAGAAGTATGGGCGCAGGTGAGAGACCTCGCCAAGAAACAGCTCAGCGGCAAGAGCCTCTATGTCGTCGACGCCTTCTGCGGCGCCAACAAGGACACCCGCATGGCCGTCCGCTTCATCATGGAAGTGGCATGGCAGGCCCATTTCGTGCTCAACATGTTCATCAAGCCCACGGCTGAGGAGCTGGCCGACTTCAAGCCCAACTTCACCGTCTACACCGCCTCGAAAGCCAAGGTCGACAACTACAAGGAACTCGGCCTCAACAGCGACACCTGCGTGGCCTTCAACGTCAGCAGCCGCGAACAGGTCATCCTCAACACCTGGTACGGTGGCGAGATGAAGAAAGGCATGTTCTCGATGATGAACTACTACCTGCCGTTGCAAGGCATCGCCGCCATGCACTGCTCCGCCAACACCGACATGAAGGGCGAGAACACCGCCATCTTCTTCGGCCTCTCTGGCACGGGCAAGACCACCCTCAGCACCGACCCGAAGCGTCTGCTCATCGGCGACGACGAGCACGGCTGGGACGATGAAGGCGTGTTCAACTTCGAAGGCGGCTGCTATGCCAAGGTCATCAACCTCGACAAGGAAAGCGAGCCCGACATCTACAACGCCATCAAGCGTAATGCCTTGTTGGAGAACGTCACCGTCGACAAGGACGGCAAGATCGACTTCAAGGACAAGAGCGTGACCGAGAACACCCGTGTCTCCTACCCCATCGAACACATCGAGAAGATCGTGAAGAACGTGCGTCCCATCTCGGCTGGTCCCGCCGCCAAGAACGTTATCTTCCTCAGCGCCGACGCCTTCGGCGTGCTGCCTCCTGTCAGCATCCTGACACCCGAACAGTGCAAGTACTACTTCTTGAGCGGCTTCACCGCCAAGCTGGCCGGCACCGAGCGCGGCATCACCGAGCCTACGCCTACCTTCAGCGCCTGCTTCGGCCAAGCCTTCCTTGAGCTGCACCCGACCAAATATGCCGAGGAGCTGGTGAAACGCATGGAACAAAGCGGCGCCAAGGCTTACCTGGTGAACACCGGCTGGAACGGCACGGGCAAGCGCATCAGCATCCGCGACACACGTGGCATCATCGACGCCATCCTGGATGGCAGCATCGAGAAGGCCCCGACCAAGATGATCCCGTACTTCAACTTCGAAGTGCCGACCGCGTTGCCGGGCGTCGACCCGAACATCCTCGACCCGCGCGACACCTACACCGAAAAGAAGTCGTGGGATGACAAGGCCAAAGACCTCTCCTCGCGCTTCATCAAGAACTTCGAGAAGTTCACGACGAACGATGCTGGCAAGACTCTCGTGGCTGCCGGACCGAAGCTGTAAAACAAAAACAAATCGTAAACCATTGTAGAGACGTAGCGCGCTACGTCTCTACATTTTTCAAAAAAGAGTTATTATTTCCAGATTATAGCATCTAATTAATAATGGCATATAAATTGTAAAGCAAAACAACGTTACTATAATTACAATAACCAAACCTATAAAAAATGAAGAAAATTCTTAGAAGACTGGCCCCTGTGGCTCTCGTTCTCGTGGCATTGGCCACCCTTTCATTCATGGCCAAAGACGGCGTCACCCTTAGGCTGAAACCGCAACAAGGCAAGACCTACACCGTCACCACCAAGGCAAACATGATGACTATGATGGAGGTGCAAGGCCAATCCATGAACATGTCACAAAGCGTGGAAACCCGACAAATCTTCTCGGCAAAGGAAGTTACCGATGCCCAATCCATCCTCGAGACCCAAATCGAGGCCATGAAAATGACCATCTCACAGATGGGTATGAAGCTCGAATATGACTCAGAGCATCCTGAAAAGGCAAGTCCCATGTTGGCCGGACAGACCAAAGACATTGAAGCAAAGCTGCACAAACCCACCGACATCACCTATGACGTTATGGGAAAACTCGTTGGCGACAGCATTGATGCTTCCATGAACCAGCTGGGTGTTATCATCGAATTACCCGAAAACGAGGTCGTCGTTGGCAGCTCATGGACCAACACCACTTCGCAGGAAACCGGCGGCATGGAGTTCAGTGCCGATATCACCTACACCGTCAAAGCCATTTCGAAAAAGAGCATCGACTTGACTTATACCGGCAAAGTGAACGGCAGCATGGCTGACATCAACGGCACCTATGAAGGCACGGCCACCATCGACCCACAGACTGGCATTGTAACCCATAACACACAGAAACAGAACATATCTATGACCATCAACGAACAAGGCATGAGCATCCCGATGACCGTTATCGGCAACACCACGGTTGAAGTGAAGTAAAAAAGAAGACATAGAATTACTATTAGTAGGACTGACAATTGTCGGTCCTACTTTTTTTCGTGAAATCAAACTGACCTCGGATTATTTTCTACCTTTGTGGCAACATTTAATCCCATATCATTATGAAACGAATCTTTACCTTAGTTACTTTGGTGCTATTGGCATTTTCAGCAATGGCACAAAACCCTAAGCCACAACCCCTCACACAAGAAGAATTCGAAGCCTTGTGTCCCACCCCGCCCATGGGCTGGAACAGCTGGAACAAGTTCGGCTGCAACGTCAGCGAGCAGCTGCTGATGGAAGCCGCCGACGCCATGGTGGCCTCGGGCATGAAGGATGCCGGCTATGAGTATATCGTCGTCGACGACTGCTGGCAAATCGACCGCGACGCCGACGGCAACATCGTCTGCGACCCTGAGCGTTTCCCGCACGGCATGAAATACGTGGCCGACTACATCCACTCCAAAGGCTTGAAGTTCGGGCTCTACTCCTGTGTGGGCACGCATACCTGCGCCGGTCGTCCCGGCAGCATGGGTCACGAGTACCAGGATGCCCTCTACTACGCCCGCAATGGCGTCGACTACTTAAAATACGACTTCTGCAACAACAGGGAGACCAACTCTAAGACCGCTTATACCGTCATGCGCGAAGCCTTGAAAGAAGCTGGCCGACCCATCGTGTTCAGCATCTGCGAATGGGGCAGCACGAAGCCATGGGAATGGGCGAAAGGCATCGGCCATCTCTGGAGAGCCACGGGCGACATTATCAACACCTGGGACGGCAAGGAAGACTGGGGCGGACATGGCATGGTCAACATCATCGACTTGGTGCAAGACCTCTACCCCTACAACGGCCCCGGCCACTGGAACGACCCCGACATGCTGGAAGTCGGCAACGGCGGCATGACTGCCATCGAAGACCAAAGCCACTTCTCCATGTGGTGCATGCTGGCCGCACCGCTGATGGCAGGCAACGACCTCAACCACATGAGCGACGACACCAGGCGCATCCTCACTAACAAGGACGTCATCGCCATCGACCAAGACCCACTCGGCCTCCAAGCGCATCTCTCCGTCGCTATGGGCGACCGACAGATCTGGGTAAAGCAACTGGTTAATGACGAATGGGCTGTTTGCTTCTTCAACCGCGGCGACAATGCATGGAGCCTCAATTACAACTGGAGCGACATCCCAGAACTGCGCAAGGCAGGCGGCAATTACAGCGTCTACGACCTATGGCAACACAAGACCATAGCCAAGTCGACGGCAAAAAACGTAGTTTCAACCATCCCTTCGCATGGTGTCTTGATGGTACGCCTCTCACCTGTCAAATAAGATTAAAGACAGTTAAAAAGAATTAAAAAGAAAAACCAGCGGAAACTCCGCTGGTTTTTTCATTGTATGCCTATACCTACTGATTAGTTCAACATGACGGGCATGAGCAGCATGAGCAGGTCTTCAGCCTCGTTCTCGTTACCCACGGGGGTAAGGATACCGGCGCGGTTAGGAGCCGACATTTCGAGTTTCACCTCTTCGGTGTCGAAATTGACGAGCATCTCCTGGAAGAACCTTGAGTTGAAGCCAATCTCCATGTCGTCACCCGTATAGCTGCAAGAGAGGCGTTCCTTGGCTTCGTTGTAGAAGTCGACGTCTTCGGCGGTCAGCATGATTTCCTGACCCGTGATGCGGAAACGCACCTGATGGGTCGCCTTGCTCGAGAACACGGCCACACGGCGGATGGCCGATAGGAACGACTGACGGTCGATGGTCAGCTGGTTGGGATTGTTCTTTGGGATGACAGCCTCGTAGTTGGGATAACGTCCTTCGATGAGACGGCAGATCAGCACAAAGTCGCCAAACACGAACGAAGCGTTGGTCTTGTTAAACTCAATGCGAACGGGCTCATCGGCCAGCGTGACAAGGATGTTCTTCAGCTGGTTGATGGGCTTTTTAGGCATAATGAAGGAAGCTACCGTGTCCGACTTGACATCCATCCTTCTGTAGCGCACCAGCTTATGTGCATCGGTGGCAACGAAAGTCAGATAGTTCTCGTTCATCTCCATCAGCACGCCCGACATGATGGGACGGATCTCATCGACGCCCGTGGCAAACACGGTCTTGTCGAAACCCTTCGCCAAAACATCAGCAGGAATCTCCCACACCGAAGTGTCGGCCATCACGGGCAGCTGCGGGAACTCGTCGCTCTTGTGGCCAGCGAGTTTGTAACGGCCTTCACCGGCAATCAGTTCAACAGCCAAGGTGTTGTTGTCGACCGAAACCGTAATCGGGACATCGGGGAAATTCTTCATGATCTCAAGCAGCAGGCGTGCAGGGATGGTCACCTCACCCGTACCATCCACCATATCAGGCTGCATGGTGACGGTCATGGTCACATCCAAGTCGGAGGTGGTGATCTTCAACTCGTTCTCTCCCAACTGGAACAGAAAATCATCCAAAATAGGCAATGTGTTTTTCGAGCCTATCACGCCGCTTAAAGCCTGGAGACTCTTCAATAGTTTTAAGCTTGATACAATAAACTTCATCGTATTATAGGTTTTATTCTCTTCTTCTTTTGAAGTTGTAAAATTACAAATAATTGCAATATGACGACATTTTTGATGAAAAAAACTTCATTTTGTCATCATCAATTCAGGCCGGCATATCTCAGACGGTTCAAGAAGTCAAGCATCGACTCATAGGGCACTGCCACGTATTGGAAGCGGTTGCCACCCTCCTCCACGGTGCGGCTCTTCTCTTTCGTGTCGAACAGCTTCTGGACGATATCACCATAGGTGGCATGCACTTGGAGCTGTCCGTCGCCGCAGTTATAATTGATATACGTCATGAACATGTCGTTCTGGAAGTAATAGGTGATGTTGCCCAGGCGTCTGTCAAACACCACGAAGCCATCCACATATTTGTTGACGACATTTTTCCCGAAGCTGCCCAATCCGATCTTCCCCACCGACACAAAGGCGTGCATCTTGTCGTTCCACACCATCTTCAGATCGGGGATAACGATGGTCTTGCAATAGAAATCGTTGTCCTTCATCTGCGGATAGCCTTCCAAGTCGATGGCCTTGAACATCGCTTCGGTTTCCTTATCGGAGTTCTCAGAGCGATAGTACTGCAGGAACTGGGTCTTGAACAGGTCAATGGACTCGCCTTCCGCATTCGCATATACCTCCGCCATCGCTTCAAGGGCTTGCTCGTCGAACAGCGGCACATTGAAGACATGCGTGCCGCACAAGACGAGGCTGTCGTTAGGATACTGCGTATAGCCGCCATGCATGACGAACTGTGTCAAGGCGGTATCGAATCCCAATCCGATATTGCCGTGGCCACCGATCACGCCCCGTTCATTCAAATCGAAATAAGTGTCGTAACGATCCGTATTGGTGATCATGAAACACGTGCTGTCGGCATCGAACCACAACACGCCGTCGGCCGAGGTGGTCTCATCCAATCCATTCCTCCCGTCGCGCGGCGTGAGGAAAGAGGCAAAATAGCCGCCATCGATGGCCAGCTCATAGAACAAGCCGTTACACATCCTGGGATCTTGTTTCTGGATTCTCTCCATGCTCACCGGGATGCGGATCTCATTGGGGTTGATATGGGTGGCGGATGCAAACCAATGGTTGAGCGCGGCTATGGTATCGGTAGGAACCAAAGACTCCAACCCGGGCGTCTCCAGCTGTCCTTCCTCCACAAGCTCCTCGCCCACCAACAACGTATCGGCAACCGCCAAGGAATCCATCACTACAGGCAACTCCTCCTTGAATGCCACCAGCTTATAAACGCCATCGTAATAGCCATATCTTTGGGTGGCATCCAATGTGACGCGACCCTTGAAGGCATATTGCGTATTCAGTCTCAGTCCCTCTTCATCGTTGATATGGGCATAGCCATGGGTCACCCCATTGACAGGCACAATGGTATCCACTTGTATCGGGATGTTGACGCCCTCTTTGTTGGCGTAATCCCAAACGCCAGAAGCCTCATAGTAGTTCCTGCTGTGGATGTTTACGACAGCATCCTTATACAAATGATAGCTGTTCAGCGTATCGGCCAGCAGCTCGCCCATCACAGGTTCCAGTTTCGAATCCGCGTTGATGTCGATGTCGTGCTCATAGGGGAACACGGCAGCATCGGCGACACGAATGATCTTAACGTCGTGGGCGTGGATGATATAGTTGGTCATATCGTATTCGGCGCTCATGCTATAGAACTGCAGCGAATCCTGTTCGGGCACCAAGGAGATGAACTTGGAGGCGTCGTTGTGGACGGCAAGCAGTTCCTCGTGAGTGGTAGCAGTGGCATAGTCGCCAAAGCTCTCCACCGGGTTGAAGACATGCAAGCTGTTGGATGCCATATCCCATTCCGCCTCTTTCAGTGAGCAGACGAAATGGTTCATCGGGAAGTCGAGGCTACTGTTTTCGTCCAGGTAGTCGTATTGCACCTTTTGGCTGTCAAAATCGACATTCGCCCGATAATTCGTCGCAGAGAAGGCCACGGTGCTCGTATCCGCCGTGTACAACAGGAAGTCGGCCGAATCGGCCACAAAGGTATTGGCATCGAAGGCGAAGTAGTCGGAGTCGAACTCTGTGAGGCCAAACCTCAGCTTACCGTCGGCGGCATAGCCTTCGGGCGACAGGCTGGTCTTACCCGTAAAATAAGTATTGCCGTACATGCAGATGGGCTTGTCGATGGTTTCCGTCGTCAGTACAGGCGTTTTCACGTCCCATTTCATGCGAAGAGCGTCGGCATTGGCCAGGGGGAACAAGGTCCCATCCTCTTTAGGCACCATATTGAACCGATGGGTAACGGCAGTGACTGAATCGAGATAAAACACAAAATGGTCTGCATCGAACACTGAAGTCTGATAGTCGAGACGGCCGTCGCCATAGAATCCATTTTCGGACAAATACACCTTCTGGTGGAAACGGCCCGAACCGTCGAACATGGGATAGGAATCCGTTTCATTCTGCCCGATCTGATGTTCGAAGCCCAAGGAATAGTCATCCATCACCACCAAAGGCTGCTTGATGTTCGGGAAGATGCCTCCCGACACCAGTTCGCCGTCGAATCGCACCTTGCGCATGGAAAGGTCGTTGAGGCTGTCGACGGTGAAAGGATACAGCTTGTAATAGAACTTGCCTGCCAGGTCTTTTTCGGACTGTATGGAGTCGACGTCGCCGGGATGGAAGACGCCGCCGTTGATTTTCCTATAGAACTTATAGGCGGGGGCTTCGCTTTGGAAGTAAGGATATTCGGGCGTCTCGATGCGGCTCGACTTGTTGTCGCCCCTGTCAATCATCAGGTGGCCTTGCAGGCGTTCGAGGGTGCCGTTGACGGGAATAATATGACGGTTGTCGCGGGCATAGAAACGCAAGGAGTCGACCTTTGCCATGTCGATGGAGAAGTCCTCATACGAGAACAGGCAGTCCTTGGTGAAGAACTCGAACATGCCGGCGATGATGCCCCCCGAGAAGCGGAAGTCGCGGTTACGCCCCAAGACGATACGGTTGTTGTCGGGAACGATAACGACGCGTTTTCTGTCGCTCAACGAAATGGCGGCGCCATCGACCCCGTCGATTTGGCTGGTGATGCCAAACACAAGCATCTCGTTGTTGGTCAAATCGAGGCGCAAGTTGGGTTGACGGTTCGTCGTAGCGGTATGGAGCTTGATAACGTCGAAGTCGATTTTCTCGCGATACGAATCCAAGACATCGTAATAGCGTGGCAAAACGGTCACCCATTTGGCTTGAGCATCGTATTCGACATAACCGTCGGCTTGCAGCCTCAGCAGCAGCGAGAGCACCTGTTCGATGGGGTAATGGATGCTGTTGGCCAGGTCGGCCACCGAGAAGTGGTCTTGTCGTTCGATGTTGTCAAAACCTCTGACAAACTTTTCGATGCGGATCATCGGATGGATGTCGTCCATGCCTTGCAGCATCTTGAAGTCATCGTCGCGGAAGTAGTTGACCGAGACGATATCGCCCTCGCTCTTCGGGTTGACGCCTTCCATGCGCTTGAAGTCGATGTTATGACCGTCGAAGTCCCAATACATCGCCTCAAGATAGATATCCACGCCATGGTAAAGGTCATGGAAAGGAGCATCGCCATAGTCTTTCAGCGAACGGTAGATCATCATCTTCCGTTTCTGGTTGTCGTACCTGAAGCCAAGGTTGTTGTGATAGATGGAGTCGGTCACATGGGTGACGGAGTCGGTAAGATACAAGCGGAAGGCAGCGTGGTCGGAGACCAACACATCCTCTTTCGTTATCATGAAACGCGGGGCTTCCACCTTCAAGACCCTTTTGTTGCCTTTCCTAAAGTTGAAAACCGCTTTCCTTCGTCCTTCGCCAAACACTTCAATCTGATTGCCCATCACGCCGAAGCCGCCCCTAAAGTCAATATCCTTGAAGATATTGGGGATGACATAATCGGAGCGGTACGACCTCACACGGGGATACTGCGTCCGCTCGTCGGGATTGTTGACCAACACCTTATCTTCGTAACGGCATAGTATGGGATCCTTGAAATAATGGTTGTCACGATAAATGGCCGAGTCGATGCTGTATTCAGAGCGGTTCAGGTCCAAGGTATAGTAATCTGGCAATTGCACCGACATCTCGGAAGGGGAAATGCCAAATCGCGACCAATCGGCACGTCCTCCTCTGCCCTCCCAAAGGTTGTCTTCCAGATGATAGACGCCCAACGCGCCGTTGATGACGGATTCATCTTTTGAAGAAGCCAACACCAATGTGCCGTCGACGGTCAGCTCGAAAGACTCCCTCGAAGGAAAGCCTATCAAAGCATCGCGTAGCATCCATTTGGAGTTGCCTTTGGCCGACAAGACCTTATCGACGAAGATACGTTGGCAGGAAGCCAGATACTTGTCCATGCCCACCATCGACTTTTGGGCCTTGGCATCGGTATAGCCCAGCCAATTGCCCACATCTTGGTGCGAGAGGCCTGCCGTGGGAATCTTTTGAAGCACCTCCACAAAATTGAAGATGTTCGCATAGACTCTGGCGCCGCTGCGTGCATGAAACTGTTCGCACAAACGTATCACCATATCGGCTTCCGACTGGCTATAGTAGCTTTTCCATACGCCTTCAAAGCCTTTCATGATGGCGGCCGCCTCTTCCCTGTCCTCCTTCGATGAAGAAGAGTTAAGGAATGCGTTCAGTTGGTTATAGAACGTGTCCTTGTCGGTCGAAAAAAACGACTGCGACCGAAGTGTCGTCATGCCGACACAAAACAACAACAATATGACAAACAGGCTCTTCTTCATCTTTTGAACTTATTAGACTACAATCCTATCTTTACAAAACTCGGCAGCCACCCAGTTGTTGCGACTCAGATGGCGGCAATAGCGCAAGCCAAGACGTTCAGCTTCAGCTCTGATGCCATCCAGATCCTCGGTGTAGAAGCCGCTAAAGAAAATATGGGCATCGGCACGCATGGCAGCCACATAGTAATGCATATCGCGAAGCAGGATGTTGCGGTTGATGTTGGCTAAAACCACATCGTAGTGTCCTTTGATGGCCAAGGCATCGCCTAGAATGATTTCGATGTCGGACATGCCGTTCAGCTCAACGTTGGTGAAGGCGTTGCGGTAGGCCCATTCGTCGTTGTCGATGGCCACCGTGTCGGCGGCCCCAAGCTTTTTGGCCAAAATAGCCAGCACCGCCGTACCGCTACCCATGTCGAGGACTTCCTTCCCCTGAAAATCGGTCTCCAGCATCAGCTGGATGATTTGTGCCGTCGTCTCGTGGTTGGCCGTGCCAAACGACATCTTGGGCTCGATGACGAGGTCGAACTCGAAACTCGGGTCAGGCTCATGGAAAGGCGCTCTCACACGGCAGCGTTCGTTGACCACCACAGGCTGATAGGAAGCCTCCCACAGCTCATTCCAATCCTTGTCGGGCATCTCCTCCACCTTCAGCAGACGGATGTCAAAAAAGGCAGGCTCCGACAACAAGTTTTCAACCGCAACATCGTCACGGCTGGTTTCCGAGCAATAGGCTTTTAAGGTCTGGCCCTCGTCCATAAAAGAGTCAAAACCCATTTCGGCCAGCATCGTTGTCAGCATGTCATGCTGGATGTCGGAACCAGGCGCAGTGAAAGTATATTCCAGGGTCTTCATCACTCTTCCCCGATGTGTGAGGCTTGGTTGCAGATGGAGACGAAGTCTTCTGCCTTCAGCGAAGCGCCGCCGATGAGGCCGCCGTCGACGTCGGGTTGCGAGAACAGCTCGGTGGCATTCTTAGCGTTGCAGCTGCCGCCGTAAAGGATACGGATCTCATCGGCCGTAGCCTCGTCGTAGTGCTCCTTGATCAACGAGCGGATATAGGCATGCATCTCTTGTGCCTGCTCCGGAGTGGCGGTCTTGCCTGTACCAATAGCCCATACGGGTTCGTAGGCAATGATGGCATCGTAAATGGCGTCGCCGTCGAGGTGGAACAAGCCTTTTTCAAGTTGTTCCTTGACGACCTCGAAATGACGGCCCGCCTCGCGTTCCTCCAGCACCTCGCCGACACAGTAGATGGGCGACATGTTGTTTTCGATCAGACGGTTGATCTTCTCGGCCAACACTTCATTGGTCTCGCCAAAATATTTCCTCCTTTCACTGTGACCTATGATGCAGTAGTCCACGTCGATGGACTTCAGCATCTTGGCCGACACCTCACCCGTGTAGGCTCCCTTGTCGTAGGCACTGCAGTTTTGTGCTCCTACGTTGAAACGCTGCTCGTCAAACTCATAGTCCGTCAGCATTTCGAGATATGGGAACGGTGGACAAATGATGACTTCGCAATTCATTTCATCCTGTTCATCAAGGCGGTCAAGGATATCATCGACCAAAGTTTCAGCCTCATCGAAAGTGAGGTTCATTTTCCAGTTTCCTGCTACGATTTTGCTTCTCATGATGTATATTTTTTGATTCGTTATTCTAAAGTACAAAGTTACATAAAAAAAACTAAAACACCAGTCTGCAACGGCAGACCTCTGTCTCCTTTTGGGTCAAGACATCCGTCTTGGTCAAGCGCACACAGAACTCGTTATCAGCGACTTGTTCGCGATAAAAGTTCATCCTGTCGCCTTGATGCGTCTCAGCCACATAGGCGATTTCAAACCTTTTAAGGCTATGTTCGCCATACCAGGCAACATCCCAGAGGTCAAGTACATGCTCGATATACTTCACCGAGTTGACGTGCCCGTTGATGTCGATGTCGTTGTAGTTAACCTCGATGCTTCTTATCAGTTCGGCATCATCCGACATCTTCACACGACCTCCTTTCTCAATCGGACATGGTTTGTCGTTGACAATCCAATCGTTGATGGCGCCATTGTCGATGGAATAGATGTCGCTGGGTTGACGCGTCTCCGTGTCGATCATCGCCCAGATGGAGCGACCATAGCCGTACACCCTCCCTTGTCCGTTGGAGACGCAGAAGTTACGGCTGGTGAAGAACTTCATAGCGCTCTCCACCCAGGTCTCAATCGTAAAACGCTCGTATTGGGCTGGCATCTCCTCCATCTCGATGGCCAATCTCGAGAGCACCCATGAACGCTTGATGGTCATCAAATACTTCATCCCGAAACCGCGGTCGGTGGAATGGAAGTCGGCGGCATTAAGCATCTGGTTGCCGAGATGGCCCAAAAACATCCGTCCCGAGAAATCGCAGTGGAACGGCTCTGCCATGAATTCGTATTTGCCTATCTTATTCATTATCCATTGATTCTAACACGGGGGTCGATAATCCCATAAATGATATCCACCACGATATTGACGATAATCAGCATGACGGCGATGAGCAGCACCGCGCCCATGATGACTGGGAAGTCGTATTTATCCAAGGCGTCGACCACCACCACGCCGATACCCTTCCAGTCGAAGACATACTCAACGAAGACGGCGCCTGCCAATAGTGAGGCAAACCATCCCGATACGGCAGTCACGACGGGGTTCAAGGCATTGCGCAAGGCGTGGACGCAGATGACGCGCCAGGGTTTCAAGCCTTTGGCACGCGCGGTACGCACATAGTCCATCGACATGGCTTCCAACAATGAGGTGCGGGTCAGTTCGGTCACCACGGCCAGGGGGCGCATACCCAAAGTCAAAGCAGGCAGGATGAGGTTTCGCAAACTCAAGAACTCTCCCCTGCCGTATTCATCGACTGTATAAAGGCTGCCCGTCATGCTTAAACCCGTATAATGCTCAAGCAGGAAACCAAATACCCATGCCATGAGGATGGCCGCAAAAAACGATGGCAGCGACATGCCGATGGTAGTGATGAACAGCGTCAGCTTATTAAGGAACTTCGTGTTGATGACAGCAGCCAAAATGCCGATCACCAAGCCCAACAGCATGGCTATGGAGATGGAAACCGCCGCAAGTAACAAAGTGTTGGGGAAAGCCTCGCCCAAAATGTCGGACACCTTACGCTTGCTTTGGTACGACATGCGCAGATAGGGACCTTTCAGCACGACAGCCGTATTCCCCAATGTCGCCAGTTTTGCATAATGGCCTATCTTCTCCAGTTTTTGTTCACCTTTCGAGACGTCGTAAAACGAAATCGGGACCAGGTCGTTGAGATAATCGACATATTGCTTCCCAAGGCTTTGGTTCATGCCAAGCTCTTCACGAATGGCATTCACAGATTCTTGGTCGGCGCGTTGTCCGAGCATCATCTGAGCCGGATCTCCAGGAAGGATGTTGAAGAGGAAAAACACCAGCGTGGCGACGCCCCAGAGCACCGCAACGCCGTATAACAACTTCCTGATGATGTAGGCTCCCATAGGATCACAAAGCTTTCAGGACCTTTTTGAAGTCAACGGAACTCCACTTGTCTTTCACCAAGCCGTTGTCGAGCCAGATCAGACCGGGATTCGACCTCACTATGGTTTTAATTTCAAGTTCATCGGCATAAAACACCTCGTTCAAGAAATCATATTTGGTGCGTAGGTATTCCACATATTCCGCTTCGTTGGCTACGGTCCATACGACGATGTATCCCCGATTCTCAGCATAGTTGGTGATTTCTTTTACCTTGTCCCATTCTTTGGCGGAAACCTTGGTCAAATCGTTTGACGTAAACATCAACAGGTTCTCCGTATTTAAGAGCATGTCGGTGACGTCATCCCCATCCGCATCCAAGGCAGAGAATCTCAAGACGTTGACGTCGCCATCCACTCTTTGGTCGACAAACTCCCATTGTGCCGCCCACACCGAATCGTTCCATGGGTACTCCGACGAAAGGTATTCCTGTTTCTCGCCTGTTATCCTATTCTTAAAGGTCAAATAGATACGGGCTGGGTCATCCGATTGCACGTTCATTTGCTTGCCGACCTTCCAGTTCATAAAATCAATCACCGGAAGATGACGGTAGTTATAGATCTCGAAGCCCAGGAACAACAAGGCAAAGATGCTTGCAATGATGAAATTGGAGCGGCCGCTCAGCTTATTCTCAAGCAGCTTATTGTTCATGATCAGCGGAATCAGCAATGCGTCGATGACGAGATTCTTGTAAAACGTTTGCCAATTGCTCATCTTGACAGCGGTGCCAAAGCAACCACAATCCGGCACGAGGTTGTACAAGGCATCGAAAAGCGTCGTGATGGTAAAAAACAGCATCAACAAGGTGGCGCCCAACACGGCAAGACGGGGATACACCTTGATAAGCAAGCAAATGCCGACCAGAAACTCGGCCAATATCAATCCCATGGACAAGACCATGGCCATGCCATTGAGCCAAGTCATGTTATAAGCGGCCAGATAATCCAGTATCTTATACTTTGTGCCAAGCGGATCGACGCCCTTGGTGAAGCTGCTGAAGATAAACAAGGCGCCCACCAGAATGCGACAGATGGTCAAAGCCGCAATATTGTACCTTTTGCTGTACGCCAGTGAAACCAAAACATTTAGAAGCAGGATGGCGAGAAACCAAAGATGGTAGGCGGGCAAGAAATAGATTCCCACCGCCGATGCCAATGCCACTAAAATGCTAATCCAGGGCAGCGAAGTCGTTTTCTTATTCATGGTCTTTCCTTTTTGAACGCAGCCTATTCGCTCAGAAGGATTAGTGCGAACACCGCGTAGTTGATCATATCGTAATAGTTGGCGTCAAGCCCTTCGGAGACGAGGGTCTTCCCATCGTGGTCCTCGATGCTCTTGGTGCGGAGCACTTTGGTCATGATGAGGTCAGTGATGGAGCTGACGCGCATGTCGCGCCATGCCTCATCGTAGTCGTGGTTTTTGCGGGTCATCAGCTCATAAGCCTCATTGGTGACCTTGTCATACAAAGCCGTAGCCTCTTCAGCCGTCAAGTCGGGCTGGTCGACCACGCCAAGTTGCAGTTGTATGATGCCCATTGCCGCGTAGTTGACGATGCCGATAAACTCGGGTTCGATGCCTTCATCGACCATGCGCTCAGCGGCCGTCTGTAAAGTTCTGATTCTCTTTACCTTGATAAAGATCTGATCCGTAATGGAGGGCGTACGAAGAATACGCCATGCCGGGCCATAGTCCTTCATCTTGTCGACAAACAATTTGCGGCACTGCGTCAAAACGCTATGAAATTGGGCTTTCGTATCTTTCTTTTGCATGAAAAATGTATTTTTGCAAAAATAAAACTTTTTTCAATGCTGAGACTTATTTCCAGGAATAAAACCCTCCTTTTCGACCGTCCCGCTCTCATGGGCATCCTCAATGTGACACCCGACTCGTTTTCAGATGGTGGACGCTACAACCAGATGGACGAGGCCTTGCAACATTGCGAGCAGATGATTGCCGACGGTGCCGACTTCATCGACATCGGCGGCTGTTCCACGAGGCCCAACAACGCCATTGCCACCGAAAGCGAGGAGATGGAACGTGTCATCCCCATCTTGGAGGCGATTAGGAAAGCGTTTCCAGAAGTCTTGGTTTCCATTGACACCTTCCGCAAGAATGTGGCCGAAGCCTGCATGGACCTAGGCGCCGACCTCATCAACGACATCTCTGGAGGGCTGTTCGACGACGAAATGCTGCCTTACATCGGTCAAAACCACATCCCCTATGTGATGATGCATTGCATCGGCACGCCAGAGACCATGCACCAATATGCCCTCGAAGGCGACATCCACCAAACCGTGATGGACTTCTTCGCCCAGCAATGCCAGGTTCTCGAAGCCTACGGCAAACAGCAAATCATCCTCGACCCAGGCATAGGATTTGGGAAAAGCCTCGAAGCCAACTATCAGTTGCTGGGTGACCTAGAACGTTATCGTTACAACGGCCTGCCCATACTCATCGGCATTTCCAGAAAGTCATTGATCAACAAAGTACTCCATACAACGCCTGACACGGCCGAGAATGGCACGACGGTGCTCAACACCATCGCCTTGCTCAATGGCGCCGACATCCTTCGTGTCCACGATGTGAAAAAAGCACGTGAAGCCATCGAACTGGTAGGCAATTTTTGTAACTTTGCACAAAATTTACAACCATGATCGACCTCTTCATCCAAGTTCGCGTCATTGATATCATTGATATCATTCTCGTTGCGCTGTTGTTTTTCGGGTTCTATCGCATTCTGAAAGGGACCTCCGCCATCAGCATATTCTTGGGCATCGTCGCTATTTTCTTGATCTCGCGTCTTGTGAAAGCCCTGCAGATGGAGTTGTTAAGCTCTATTCTTGGCGCCTTCGTCAGCGTAGGTTTCATCGCCCTCATCATCATCTTCCAACCTGAAATCAGACGCTTTTTATTCACCATCGGAACGCAAGCACAAGAAGGCAGGTTCCTTCACAAGTTCAAGTTCTTTAAGGTCAGGAGCAACGTCAACCTTGACATCGACCCTATCGTCAAGGCATGCCAAAACATGTCGGACATCAAACAAGGTGCCCTCATCCTCATCACCCGCAACAACAACTTGGATGACATCGCCTCGACAGGCGTGGTCATCAATGCCGACATCAGCCATTCGCTGATAGAGAATATCTTTTTCAAAAACAGCCCCTTGCACGATGGCGCCATGATCATCGGTCACAACCGCATATCCGCCGCCCGCTGCATCCTTCCCGTCTCCAAGAAGAGCAACATCCCGGGGCACTACGGATTACGTCACCGTGCCGCCATCGGCGTTACCGAGGACAACGATTGCATCGCCATCGTAGTATCGGAAGAAACGGGCAATATCAGCATCGTTACAGGTGGTGAAATCAACACCATCCTGCCATCTGAGTTGAAAGAAAGAATCGAGAAGGAACTGAAAGCTTGATTATTCCTTTATTTCAATAAACTGATCGCCTTCATCGGCATAGCGCAACTGCTTCAGATAGGGGTCGTAGCGCAACAGAAGCTGATAGGTATACCCTTTTTTCTTGAATTCCTTTCCTATATAGCTATTCAGCATATAGTCGTAGGTATAACCAGCGTAGAGCTTGCCAAGATAAACGGCATAATTATAGACATCTTTGAGCTCCAAGGTATCAATCGTATAGGAATAATCTATCTTTTGCGTCCAGAAGGAATAATCTGTCTTTGAATCAAAACCGTCCATGAGGTTGTGCTCGCAGAACAGCACTGGCTTCCAGCTGCCGTCGTTGACCTCGAACCACGAAGCCACATTGACCGTGTTCAAGGGATGCTTGTAACTGTATTGGTCGGTGTCGCTGAACAGATAATCTTCATACTCCGTAATGCGGCCTGAGATCTCCATCCTTGAAAGCATTACCAGCCAATGGGTGGAGTCGACGGGCACGTTGTTGATATCGTCAGGCACATATACTTCGACGCCATACAATCCCATGGACTCAGCATAGGCATTATACATGATATCGAGGAAGGCATCCTGATCGAAACCATTCAGCACTTCGGTTTGTTTGCCATATTGGGTGTTAAACTCCGTTTTCACCTCGGCTCTTTCGGGGAAATAGACGGCGGCCTCTATGGTAGGACGCTCTTCCATGTATTTCTTGGCTAACTTAAGCTCAGTCTGACAACTTGAGAGCATGAATGCCATCAGCGAGCCTAATAATGCTATCTTTATTATTCTTTTCATAGGTCACCTCCAAACAAATCCATTTGAACGCCATCGCCCTTAGGCACCTCTATCTCCAAAGGGACATCGTTGGGGTTGACGGCAATTCTCTCTTCGTTTTCAGGCACTTCAAGTTTACCAGAAGCATCTGGCCCTTCGGTCATCGGCTCTTCGGCCACTCCGGAGACCTCTGGGGCCTCAGGCTCTTCAGTTTCTTCTTCGCTCGGCTCGGGCTGGAATGGCTCCAGGAACTCCCAGGTGTCGATCTCGCGCGTCGAAAGGCGTTTGCCTTTAGCTTTATAACTCTTGATGCCTATGAACTCTTCCACGTTGATCTCGTCATCGGGGAAGCTGTTGCCTGCATCGCTGACCTTGTAACTCAACTTCAGGCGTGGCATGTCATCGACGCTGCGGCCAAGATACTTGGCCTCAGGATGCTCGCCGATGAAGGAGGCACGGGTATTCAGCTTGGTCTCCGCCTCGATGCAGAAACGCTTCAGGTAATGCTTCTGTGTCTCGCCTTCGATATAAATGACGGAGAAAACCTCATCGGGGTCAAACTTGCGGATTTCCACCATGTCATCATCGAAGTGAGTGTTGAGGTCGAAGCCCGATATCTTGAACTCGCCGTTGGCAAAGATCTGCAAAATCCTGTCTTCTCCCTTAAAAGCGCCAAGGCATTTCCCTCGCTTGTCGGCATTCAGTCGACGCACGGTGTCGTCGTACCATATCTCACGCGCATTGAGGGTAGAAACGCCTTCTCCGCTCTTCTTGATTTCCTTTACATCGTATTTCGTCAGCAGGTTGCCACGCACGCCACGGCCTTTCACGGCCAAATCGGCGAAGTCGTAGTCAACCGTCTTCTGTTTCTTGTTGAACAGCACCAGCGTCACCTTAATGACTTCTGCCTCGCCGTTGGGATTCGACGAGAAGTAACGCACCTTCGATCCAGGCTTGCCTTGCGTGAGATCGTACTCCTTGTCGCGAGTGACTCCCATCACGGCGAAACGCTTCACATAATGCGGTGCACCGTTCTTACCGTCGCGATAGACAGCATTATAGGTAGTGCGGTCGTCGTTCTTATGGAACACATCGACATGGATGATCTTTTGTCCCACAAAGAGTTTCGGCTGCAACTTAACTACCGCATACTTGCCATCCTCATGGAAGACGATGATGTCGTCCATATCGGAGCAATCGCACACATATTCGTAGGCTTCCTTGTTCTTTTCACGCTTCAGTCCTTCGCCAGTGCAAACGAAGCCTTCCTCCTTGTTGACATAAAGCTTCTCGTTGTTGGCTGCCACAGCAACGGCGGAGATGTTGTCGAAGTTGCGAATCTCGGTCTTGCGCTCGCGTCCTTCGCCATATTTTTCCTTGATATGCAGGAAATAATCGATGGTAAAATCCACAATATGGTCAAGGTTGTAATGCGCCTCTTCCATGCGCTTCTCGATATCGGCCAGTTGTTCATCGGCTTTCTTGATATCGAACTTTGAGATCTTGCGGACTGGCTTCTCGCAGAGTTTCTCGACATCTTCACGAGTGATCTCACGTTTCAGCTGTTTACGGTACTTGTCGAAACGGCGCTCGATGCCTGTAAGCTGGTCCTCCCAAGTGTCGTAGTCCTTGTTCTCCAGTTCCTTATAGATGCCCTTCTCGAAGAAAATCTTCTCCAAGGAAATCCAATGCCAGCTGTTCTCCAATTCCTCGATAAGGATGCGGAGTTCCCAGCTGAGGAGTTCCATGGTACGGTCGGTGCTGAGTTTCAGGATTTCGCTCACGCCCATGAAGGCCGGATGCTGGTTGACGATGACGCAGGCATTGGGCGAGATTGACACCTCGCAGTCGGTGAAAGCATAAAGCGCATCGATAGTCTGGTCGGGCGACACGCCGGGATTAAGGTATATCACAATCTCGCACTGCTCGGCAGTGTTGTCGTCGATTTTCTTGATCTTGATCTTGCCCTTGTCGTTGCACTTCACGATGCTGTCGATAACGCTGCCCGTGGTAGTGCCATAGGGTATCTCGCTGATGACAAGTGTCTTCTTATCCTGCTGGCTGATGCGAGCACGAATACGCACCTTGCCGCCACGCAGACCGTCGTTGTAGTTGGTCACATCCATCAAGCCGCCCGTCGGGAAGTCAGGATAGAGTGTGAAAGGCTCATCGCGAAGGTAGGCTATTGAGGCGTCTATCAACTCGTTAAAGTTATGAGGCAAGAACTTGGACGCCAGACCTACAGCGATGCCTTCTGTACCTTGTGCCAACAGCAGCGGAAACTTCACCGGCAGCGAAATAGGCTCTGCGTTACGGTTGTCGTAGGAACGGGTCCAATCAGTGGTCTTATGGTTGAAGACGACTTCTTTGGCAAACTTGGAAAGACGCGCTTCGATGTAACGCGGGGCAGCAGCATCGTCGCCTGTGAGGATGTTGCCGAAGTTACCCTGCGTATCCATCAACAGGTCTTTTTGAGCCAGCTGCACAAGAGCATCGCCGATGGAGGCATCGCCGTGCGGGTGGTATTTCATCGTGTTACCCACGATGTTGGCCACCTTGTTGAAACGTCCGTCGTCAAGCTCGTCCATAGAATGTAGGATGCGACGCTGAACGGGTTTCAATCCGTCCTCGATAGCGGGCACAGCACGTTCCAAAATGACATATGAGGCATAGTCGAGAAACCAGTTCTCGAACATTCCTTTCAGCGGTATGACATGATGCTCATCCTCCTGAGCCTGAGCATCTTCTACACCATCATAAGTCTCTTCTATAGGCTGCTCGTCCAAGGGCTCGTTTTTCAGATTGTCTTCGATATCCATATGCGTTTTCTACTGTTTGCAAAGATAAGAAAAAAACTCACTTCCAAAACCGCAGCACCAAAATTTCTCCCAACAATGCCAGCAGTGCGATCAACGCAAAAAGCTTCCATTGTGACGACTGGTGCGCCATGGCTTCCACCAAGTCGGAGGTGGCAAAATCGGAGGTGTCGAGAACAGCAGCCACATTAAAACCGGCTTTGGTAAAAGCCTTGCTTACCTCATCGCGACCAACAAAGTCCATATGTGACTCCACACGACTCTCGTTCCATGCCGTCACACGGTTCACGCTATCGTTGACCAACATATTATAGAAACCTGCCGAAGGTAAATTGTCGTTCAGATAGAGATAGACTTTGCCATTACGCAATTCCGAAGCAGGCATCAACTCAAAACTTCGGTCTGAATTGGCGAAAAGGAAATGCTGGTCTCCTTCAAGACTCATATCATTCAAAACCAGCATCTTGTCTTGGCCTATCGTATAGGAAAGCCTGTCTATTTGTCCACCCAACAAGGCCATCTTGACCATCATCGGGACAAAGAGCGAATGATCGGAAAGGTCGCTCCACTTCGGGTCGAGGGCAGTGGTCAAAACAAAGGCCTGTCCCTTCCCCACTGTCTCTGAAAACAGCATTGGATCGCCGTTCTGCATAATAAGCAAAGCATTGGGGATGCCATTACTTCTCATGCGCAGATGTTTCTTCACCTTGGGCAGGTCGGCTTGTTGGGGCATGTCGAGAATGACGTCGCTAAAAAAATCATGCCGCAATGCCAGATCTTGCGCCACGGTAGCGTTGGTGTCGAGCTCCATTACGGAAAGACCCAATTTGTTGAAAAGGAAAGCGTTGCTTTTCGAGTTGTCTTTTGAAGGAAAAACCAACAAGGAGGCTCCTTCTGAAACGCAATTCAACAATGTCTGTTGTAAGGTTTCATTAAGCTCAGCGCTTTCATTCACGATGATGAATTGTGCTTTGGCAAGTTGTCCCAAATCGAAGCGAGAAGGTTCCATCAGCGTGTATTTGAATTGCTCATCATCTTCAAAGAGCAAAGCGCAACTTGTGGGCTCACTCCCTATCTCAATCACAGAGAGGCTCGGCCTCACGCTTAGAACAAAGTCGTAGGTGTCGTCAAAGGTGATGGGATGGTCGTTCAATGAGACGCTGCAACATTGGTCACCGGTGCCGTCCACCACAAACTGCATGACAATTTCCTGACGTCCGTTTTTCTCCAGGTCGACAGTCGTGGACGCTGCCATGGCGCCATTCACAGTAAAGGTGACGGGCAAGCCTTTCACTTCCTTGTCGCCTTGATTGACGACACATACATTGAGGTCGTTGGTCAGGCCAGGCTGTACCACGGGCGAAGCCAGCCACACGGAATCGATGTAAAGATTCGTCTTAAACTCGGGTGTCATCGGCACCACCACCACTTGCATTGTGGTGTCAACCTTAGCCGATGATAAGTCAAATGTGTTTTTTTGGAAGTCAGAATAGACAAACAAAGTCGATGTTGTGAATCCATGCTGATGGGACAGCATCTCGAAACGCTCCATCACCTCGCCCATCGGCACCGGGGAACCGTCGGGATTCATGCGGTCGAGTTGATCGAGCATTTCCTCCTTATTCATCGGATACTCATTCTGTATCTCGAAACTGTTGGTCATCAACAGATAACGATTCGAAGGATTCAATTTGTACACCAAGTCGCGTGCTGACTGACGTGCGTCCTCAATCAAGGTGGTGCGTTGCGACTGTCCTTTCATGCTCATCGAGTTGTCGATATAAACTCCGATAATGTTATCCGACGTGTTGACATTCAGTTGTTTCTCAGGATGATACGGAAAAGCAAAAGCAAGCACCAAGGCAGCAATGAACAAGCAGCGCAGCAATAATGTGACCAGGTATTTCAGTTTGCGCGTTTTGGCGTTCTCCTGTTGTATGGAGCGCAACACCGCTGTATTGCTGAAATACACCAGCTTATGCCGCCTGAAGTTGAACAGGTGGATGACGATGGGTATCAGCAAGGCCAGCAGGCCCCAAAGCATATTGGGATAGAGAAATCGCATGTATTATTGTTCTATTCCGTTCAGTTCCACTTTTATTAGTGTCTCATCCTCATAGACGAGTTTCAACGAGAAGAATGGCCTGTGTTCAGCAATAAGCCGCAAAAAAATCTTGTCGCCTTCCCATTGGGGCAGTTCAAGAAGCCTATCCTTATCGATCCATTCCAAGTCGCCTTCATTGCATTCGACTTGTTGTCCTTCCCAGTCGGTGCAGACGAAGATGTGCATCTGTTCCGCTGGCCAAATATTATGCACGAAGGTGACGATCCCACAATAGCGCCATTGGGTGACGTTAAAGCCGGTCTCTTCCCTCACTTCGCGTTTCATACAGTCCTCGGGGCTTTCTCCTTCCTCGAACTTGCCGCCCACGCCGATCCATTTGTCGTGGTTCTCATCGTTCACCTTTTTGGTGCGATGTAGCATGAGGTACTGTTTGCCGCGTTCAAGATAGCACTGTGTGGTTTGTTTCATCATCATAAAAAGCAAGGCGGCCTTTGGGAGCCGCCTTGCAAAAACCTTTGAACTCTGGAATTAGATAATACCCTGAGCGAGCATAGCCTTGGCAACGCGCATGAAGCCGGCGATGTTGGCACCCTTCACATAGTTGATGGTACCGTCAGCTTGTTTACCGTATTCAACGCACATGTCATAGATGTCGTTCATGATCTTGTGGAGTTTCTGGTCAACCTCAGGAGCAGTCCAGTTGATGTGACCGGCGTTCTGGCAGATTTCGAGGCCAGAAGTGGCAACGCCACCGGCGTTGACAGCCTTACCAGGACCGAACGGGATCTTGGCAGCTTGGAAAGCAGCGATAGCGGCGGGTTGGCAACCCATGTTGGAAACCTCAGCGACGTACTTCACGCCATTGGCGATCAGTTCCTTAGCATCGGCTTCAGCCAGCTCATTCTGGAAAGCGCAGGGGCAAGCGATGTCGCACTTCACCATCCAAGCCTTCTTACCAGGAGTGAAGACAGCCTTGCCAGGGAACTTGGTAGCCATATCTTCAACTTTGTTACGGTTGGAGTTACGCATCTCCAGCATGTAGTCGATCATTTCCTTGTCGATACCGTTAGGCAGTTCGCAAACGCCGTCGGGACCTGACAGGGCAACGACCTTGGCACCGAGTTCGGTAGCCTTGGTGGCAGCGCCCCAAGCCACATTACCGAAGCCTGAGAGGGCAATGCGCTTGCCTTCCATCTTGTCGCCAGTTTGCTTCACCATGCGCTCAACATAGTAGATGGCACCGAAACCAGTGGCTTCAGGACGGATGAGAGAACCACCCCAGCCATAGCTCTTACCAGTCAGAGCACCAGTGCTGTGCTCACGAGCGAGCTTCTTGTAGGCACCATAGAGGTAACCGATCTCACGGCCACCGACGCCGACGTCACCAGCGGGTGAATCTTGGTCGGGACCAATGTTTCTCCAAAGTTCATACATGAAAGCTTGGCAGAAACGCATGATTTCCTCGTCGGTCTTGCCAACGGGGTCGAAGTCGGAACCACCCTTACCACCGCCAAGAGGCAGGTTGGTGAGGCTGTTCTTGAAGATCTGTTCGAAGCCCAAGAACTTCAGCATGGAGACGTTGACAGCCTTGTGGAAACGGAGACCACCTTTGTAAGCGCCAAGAGCGGCGTTGTATTGGACACGGTAGCCCAAGTTGGTCTGAACTTCGCCATTGCGGTCAACCCAGGTCACGCGGAACGTGAAGATACGATCAGGCTCAACAAGTCTTTCGACGATCTTAGCCTTTTCGAACTCAGGATGCTGGTTGTAGACTTCCTCGATGGATTCGAGAACTTCGCGCACTGCTTGCAGATACTCATTTTCGCCCGGATGCTTAGCTTCCAGAGCGGTCATAATTTCATTAACTTTCATTTTTTGACTTTTATTAAGGTTTATTAACGTGTTTGATAAACATCTTTATTTAAAGCGGTGCAAAGTTAGGACTTTTATTTGAACAATTTCCAAAATATTTGAAATATTTTCTCATTCCCAATTCACTCTACATCATTTTGGAGATTGTCTGATTCAGAAACCACCTCACCATGCTCATATTCAATTACTTTGACCACTACTCCATCAGGATTGTAACGGATTTCCTTACCATGTTTTTGGTTGTCAAGATAAGTCGCCTCCATACATTTGTAACCAGATTGATCAAATCCGACCTGTTTCCCTTTGCCCTTTTCATACTGGGCTTTGACTGCCAGTTGACCTTCGGGATAAAAAACCAACCATGAGCCGTCCATCATGTCGTCAACATATTGGCCATCCTGGAACACTTGCCCATTCTCATACCACTTCTTGCAGGGACCGTTGAGCTTCCCGTCGACATAATATTCCTCAGCAGCCAAAATCCCTTTTTCAGTATAGGAATGGCGAACGCTATCCAACTTATCTTCCTTATACCAACATTCTTCTGCCAGCTGTCCGTTTTCATGCCATCGAACCGATGGACCGTCTTTCTGGTCATGCTTATAAAACGCACGCATTTGCATTTTCCCATTGGGATAATACCAAATGCATTCGCCATCGAGTTTATCGTCGGTATAACGCAACTCAGATTTGAGCTTGCCGTTATCCCAATACGATTTGCGCACTTTGTCTTGGCAAGAACAAAGAGCCAAGACAAGGCAAGCCAACATCAAAGCAATCTGCTTTCTCATGGCTTTTTAAACGGATTGATTGGCTTCAATTCAATATCGGACTTGTCGTACTGGCAAGTCGACCAATACAGGTTTTCCAGACCGTTTCCTCTCCCCTTCTTGGCAAAATAGTAATGGGTGTGGAACAGCGGAATGTCATAATAAGGCAAGCAATCCACCATGTCAGTGCCATAATTCATCAAGGCGTTGAGGAAATACCAACCCACGTCATAGCCTTCGAAAGCATAGTTCTGAGGTTCGCAGCCATATTTTCTCCTAAAGTCAAGCACAAAGCGCTTCACATCAGGGTCGTTGTAGTCGACGAAGAAGTCGCTGACATAGATGGCATTCATCTGGAGCAAGTTCTCAACAAGGAGCTTCTCCAGCTTCGACCAATCGGTCATGGCCACCAAAGTGATTGGATAACGATTGGCTGAACTTTTCAGGCTGTTGAGGATTTGGGTGGCAAACACGTTATCGTTACCATAAGCAAAGATGACGTTGTCTCTGACGCCAGAGAGCTCCGACCTCAGTCCGCCTATGTTACGGTTGGAGTAGCGTTTGACCGGGTTGGCCAGCACCACATCCTTAACGGTTCCATTCTCTAAATCGCTGGTCGAATAAGTCTGTCCTTCCACATCGATGGTGGCAACCGTCTTATTACCCATTTCCATACGCCGGCTTTCTTTCCTGGCATATTCCAGAAAATCTTCGTTGGAAATGACCACCTCGTTATTCACCACCTTGTTGAGTTGTTCCTCAAGAAGATCCAGATATGGGATATCCTCGTCTTTTTCCTTGCTGAGGATGAACACGTTGGCATTGTTGTAATGGTTTTTCACAAGGCTGGCCATCTCAAGGATTCTGCCATAGCCACCAGGCTTGACCTTGATCACATTGGGATTGCCGGTGGTGATGCTATCACGACGCGTGAGCGGATTGACCAAGATGATATCCTTGTCTTTGGCATAGGTTTCAACCACTGAGAAAGCTTTGCTGAAGAAAGGTCCCACGATCATGTCAATGTCTTGACCTTCGATTTGTTCCACGGCCTGCTGAGCCGAAGAAACACTTTCTGTGACGTCGATGACAGTCAAGTCCAGTTTCATGCCTTTTTGATCCGTAATCTTACGTGCCGCCATCAGAAAGCCTTCATAAAACTGAAGGAAAGCCAAAGGACGAGCCTTGTTTTTGCGTTCCGGTGTCATCGAAGAGCCTTCCGCCTCATAGAGATAGAGAGGCACCATCAGCGCGACTTTATAGCGTTTCCTTGCGTTCTCAGGCGATGCAATGCATTCGGGGACCTCTTCGGGCTCCTCTTCAAAGAAGGGGCTTTCAGGTTCCTCAATGATGACAGGCTCCTCCACCTCCACCAATTCCGGAATCTCAGGTTCGGGGCTTTCAACCCTAAGCACCTCGTCAATAGGAATCAGGACAACCTGATTCACAAACACATGAGAGCCAACAGAGATGTTCATCTCCCTAAACTCGTCTTCTGACACTTTCCAACGCTTCAGCATCGAAGTAGTGCGTTCATTGAACTCCACCTTATGGACCAGATAGTCGTTTTCGTTCACGATGTTGGGAACCGCAATCACAGTGCCAACAGCTGGTGTATAGGACAAGTTGGGGTTGACAGCCTTGAAATCGGCGATGTCGATGCCAAACTTCTTGGCAATGTCATATAAATCCTCACCCGCTTGAACCGTATAGTTACCTCCAACCTGCACGACCGAAGTGGGTTGAGGCTTGGGTTGGGGCTGAGGCTGAGGTTGCGGGGCCTCCGGAACAACGGGAACTGAAGGTGTAACAACTTCCGGCTCTTTCTCTAGCTCCTTTTCCGGTTCTTTTTCCGGTTCTTTCGGCTGAACGATTTGTGGGGGAATAGGCGTAACCGGCTTCTCAACCGTTGGCTTCGGTTCAACCGCTGGTTCCACTGGTGCTGAAGGCTCCATGGTTTTAACGACAGGAATACCTATCACGTTGCCAGCCTTAAGGCCGTCTTTCAGTTCAGGGTTGAGACGCTCTATTTCTTCAATAGAAACCTGATATGCATTTGAAATGCCGTAAAGCGTCTGGCCTTGGCGGACATAGTGCATATAGTATTGCTTTCCGCCCACAGTGATGATTTCTTTCGAACGTTCGACGGGAGTCGGCGTCTGCGCCTGGGCCATAGGAGCCGCAAAGAACAGTCCGAGCAAGAATAGTATTATTAAGCTCTTTATGTATTTCATAATTGTCTTAGTTATCACGTTATTTACTCCCATTCGATGGTCGCAGGCGGTTTTGAAGAGATGTCGTAACATACGCGATTGACGCCTTTCACCTTATTAATAATTTCATTTGACACTTTGGCCATGAAATCATAAGGCAGATGCACCCAATCGGCCGTCATACCGTCGGTGGAGATGACCGCACGAAGAGCAATGGTGTATTCGTAGCTACGCTCATCACCCATCACGCCCACCGATTTCACGGGCAGCAAGATGGTACCTGCTTGCCAGATGCTATCATAAAGGTTGTCGGCCATCTCGTTGGGATACGAGGCACTTGGCAACTCGCAAGGCCAGTTGCGCAAGCCTTTGATGAAAATATCGTCGGCATCACGGAGGATACGGAGCTTTTCTTCGGTGACCTCTCCCAAGATGCGGATGCCAAGGCTCGGCCCCGGGAAAGGATGTCGACCGATGAGTTCGCGCTTGATACCCAAGGCGCGGCCCACACGGCGCACCTCGTCCTTAAACAGCGAACGAAGCGGCTCCACAATCTTCAGGTTCATCTTCTCTGGAAGGCCGCCCACATTATGGTGCGACTTGATCTTACAGCTCGGTCCGTTGACGCTCACGCTCTCGATGACATCAGGGTAGATGGTGCCTTGTGCCAGCCAACGCGCGCCCTCGATTTTTTGTGCCTCAGCGTCAAACACATCAATGAATGTCGAGCCAATGGCCTTGCGTTTGGCTTCAGGGTCAGTGACGCCTGCCAGCTTCTTCAGGAACAAAGGTCCGGAATGAACGCCGATGACGTTCAAGCCCATTTCTTTATAGGAATCAAGTACGTCTTCAAATTCGTTCTTGCGAAGCAAGCCGTTGTCGACGAAGATGCAAGTCAAGTTCTTCCCTATCGCCTTGTTGAGCAACACGGCTGCCACGGTGCTGTCGACGCCACCTGAGAGGCCGAGTATGACCTTGTCGTCGCCCAATTGCTGTTTCAGGCTCGCCACCGTGTTGTCAATGAAGGAGTCGGGCGTCCAATCACCCTTGCAACCGCAGATGCCAAGCGCGAAATTGGCCAGCATCTGGGGGCCCTCCTTGGTGTGGAACACCTCGGGGTGGAACTGCACGGCATAGGTCTCCTCGCCTTCAATCTTATAGGCAGCGTTCTCGACGTCGTCGGTCGAAGCGATGACGCGGGCTCCCGTAGGCAGTTTGGCGATGGTATCACCATGGCTCATCCACACCTGACTTGTCTTGCTTACGCCTTTGAATAGCGGAGATGCCTCGTCAACTACAGTCAGCATGGCACGGCCATACTCACGGGCGATGGAGCCGTTGACCTCGCCGCCAAAGTGATGCGAGATGAATTGTGCACCATAGCAAATGCCCAACAACGGCAATTTACCCTTGATGCCTTCGAGATTGGCAATGGGAGCACGCTCGTCGCGCACCGAGAATGGGCTGCCGCTGAGGATCACGCCTTTCACGTTGGGGCCAATGGCAGGAATCTTGTTATAAGGATGTATTTCACAATAAACGTTCAACTCACGAAGACGGCGACCTATGAGTTGAGTCACCTGTGAGCCGAAGTCAAGGATGAGAATCATTTCTTGCATAAACGAAAATTTTGGCAAAAATAAGGTTTTTCATGGACAAATTCCCTATTTTTGCAGAAAAGAACAAAAAAACAAAGCAATGACCACGCTTTTACTCGCCCTGTCCATTCTACCCGTCATCTTGTTGATGATTTTCATCTATCGTGCTGACAAATACCAGAAAGAACCCATAAAATCCTTGGCTAAAGCCTTTATCGGCGGCATGATTGCCATTCCTTTGGACATACTTTTGGTCAACCTAATCAATAGCGTGATTTATTCCAACACGGTTTTCCACACTGCATTCATGAATGCCGGCCTGCCGGAAGAGCTTTCCAAGTTCATCATATTCATGATTTTCATCTGGCGTGACAAGAACTTTGACGAATACATGGATGGCATCGTTTACGCCACCTTCATCGGTCTCGGCTTCGCTTGCGTTGAAAACGTCATGTATGTCTTCGGCGCTTCGACTGAGTCGCTACAAACCGGTGTTGCAACAGGCGTCGTCAGAGGCTTGCTCTCTGTTCCTGGCCACTTCCTCTTCGGCGTGCTGATGGGTTATTTCCTTTCGATGGCGAAGTTCCACAAGGAAAAGCGTGGGATGTACCTCCTGATTGCCTTGCTGTTAGCCGCCGCCGGCCATGGCCTCTTCGACTGGCTGCTGATGGTCAGCGAAGCCCTCGGTCCCGGCATCGGCACCATCATATACCTCGCCTTCCTCTGGGGCGATATCAAACTGTGGAAAATCGGCATCAAATACATCCGCCAACAACAAGAGAATTCAAGGCTACAGGCTGAAAACGACCATTCCGACGATGGTCCCGACATCGGATTGCCCAACCTGAACTACGACCCAGAATACAAGCAAATCGACTGGAATGCAGGCAATAGACAATAATTTCCTATCTTTGCAGCAAATTAAAACACATCATTATGGCACTTAATTGCGGAATCATCGGTCTGTCAAGTACTGGAAAGACCACCATATTCAATTGTATATCAAACACCAAGGCAGAGATTGGCTTTGCCTCGAAATCCAATATAGGCATGTGTGAGGTGGTGGACGAACGCCTCAAACTCATCGATAACATCTCACACTCGAAGCGCATCGTGCCCGCCACGGTCGAAATCGTCGACCTACCCGGCCTGAGCAAAGGCGGTCAGGGCGTGGGCAACAAACTCCTCGCCGAGGTGCAGACCATGGATGCGCTCATCCATGTGCTACGTTGCTTCGAGGATCCCAACATCCCCCACAGCGAAGGCAGCATCGACCCTGTTCGCGACATGGAACTCGTCGATTTGGAGCTTCAAGTACGCGACCTGGATTTGGTCACCCGCAAGTTGGAACGTACTCAGAAAATGCTGAAAAACGGCGAGAAAGACTTCAAGAAAGCCTTCGATGTGCTCACGGTTTACAAAGAGACTCTGGAGAATTTCGGCAATGCCCGCGATGCAAAAGTGGCAGAAGAAGACAAGAAATATGTGCAGGACATCCAACTGTTGACCGCCAAACCCATGATTTACGTCTGCAATGTCGATGATGCCTCAGCCACAACAGGCAACAAGTATTCCGATGCCGTGAAGGCTGCGTTGAAAGAGGGTCAAGATATGCTTATCATCGCTGGTAAGCTGGAAGCTGAAATCTCGGAACTCGATGCCGATGACCGCGCCCTCTTCATGGAAGATGCCGGCCTGACCGAACCTGGCGTGAACAAGCTAGTGCGCACCGCTTACCATACACTTAATTTGCATTCGTTCTTTACCACCGGTCCCGACGAGACAAGAGCTTGGACCATCCATGTGGGCGACACCGCTCCCATCGCCGCTGGCGCCATCCATAGCGACCTGCAACGCGGTTTCATCCGCGCCGAGGTGATGAGCACGGAAGACTTCTTACAATATGGCTCCGAAGCTGCTGTGAAGGAAGCAGGCAAGTTCCGCGTGGAAGGCAAGACCTACGTCGTGCAGGACGGCGATATTCTGAACATCAGATTCAACGTGTAATGGAACAAGTCATCCTCGTCGACGAACAAGACCAACCCATCGGCTTGATGGAAAAACAAGCCGCCCACATTGGGCCTCATTTGCATCGCGCCTTTTCTGTTTTCATCTTTAACACCAAAGGGGAGTTGCTGATGCAACAACGTGCGTTGACGAAATACCATTCCCCTGGTCTGTGGACCAACACCTGCTGCAGCCATCCACGCGATGGAGAGACCACTCTTGAGGCCGCCACGCGGCGTCTCATGGAAGAAATGGGCATGAGCTGTGATATAAAAGAAGTATACTCCTTTATATATAAAGCTCCTGTTGGGCAAGGCCTCACGGAGCACGAGTTCGACCATGTGTTCATCGGTCAGAGCGACTTGGTTCCCAACATCAACTATGAGGAGGTGGCTTCATGGAAATACATGAGCATCTACGACCTCTCTAAAGACATCGAAGCGTATCCAGAGCTTTATACCGAATGGTTCAAGATCACCTTTGAGGAAATGGCGCAACATGCGGCCATTTTCCAATCATGACTTCTTTCCTACCCTAGCGTTTTTATGCAAAAAATAATAGTAAATATATTTACTATAAGTATTTTTACTATTTTTGCCGCGCAATAAAAATTGAAAACGTTTTAAATCTTATACAAAATGAAACACACTTTTCGCATCGTTGCTGGAATGTTGCTGCTTGCCATTCCGCTGTGTGCAAACGCACAAGTAAAACTCAAAAAACCTGAAAATCAGACGACTGAAAAAACGGAAACTACCGTAAAACCTGAAGTAAAAGAGCCCAAAGGCGGCTTTGAAATGCCTAAGATCTCCGGTTTCGTCCAAGGCATGTACGAAGCCAACCTGAATGAAGAAGGTGAACTTCTCAACAACACCCTCAAAATGCGCCGTGTGCGTATGTCAATCGACGGCAAACTCGCCCCTAGCCTGTCATACAAGATCCAAGGTGATTTCACCAGAAAGCCCATGCTTGTTGATGCTTTCTTGAAGTACAAGGTCTCCCCTGCTTTCGCCATCCAACTTGGTCAGTTCAAGACTCCGTTCACTATCGAAAGCCCCATCAACCCCGTCAATCTCGAGATCTTCGACTATGGTGAAGTCATCCAAGCTCTCGGTGGCTATAACGACGTCTGCGGCGTAGGTTCACTGGGCCGTGACCTCGGCTTGATGGCCACTGGTAGCCTCTTCCCTGTTGAGACGAGAAATGGCGATAAGTTTGGCCTTGTCGACTACAGCATCGGCGTATTCAACGGCAACGGCGCCAATGAGAAAGACAACAACAACCGTAAGGATATCGTAGGCCGCTTGGACATCCATCCTTGGGTGAAAGCTTTGACCCTCAGTGGTTCGTACTACTATGGTAAGTACTATAAAGATGAACTCGAAAATGGTCCTCGTAACCGTTGGGCTGCCGGCATGCAATACAACGATGGCAAAGTCCTTTTGCGTGGTGAATATGTCAGCGGAGAAACCGGTCTTAAGACTGTTATTCCCGAAGAAGAGTGGAGCTTGTACAACAGCAATGGCTACTATGCCGTGGCTGGATACAACTTCCAAGCTGGCGAACAAAAGATCATGCCTGTCCTCCGTTATGAACACCTCACCAAGGATGCCAGCGTCGAAAATGGCGGCACCAACTGGTACACCGCTGGCATCAACTACTGGCCTTTGAAGTCGGTCAATTGCAAGCTCGACTACTCACTGATCCAAAAGGAAGCTGGCGGCAACTCACACCGCGTGGTAGCAATGGTCAGCTATAAGTTCTAATTCAAAACTTGAATCATTATGGCAAACAATAAAGTATCCAATCTCTGGAAAAAGGAAGACTGGCTGGCCGTGTGGATCGGCTTCATCGTCATCGCCATCGCCTGCGTCGCTGTGCTGACCGGTTCATTTGACTTCTCCGCCGCCAAGTTCGGTACCTGGCACTGGTGGGAAAACGTCGAAGAAAAGAAATCCTTGGCTTCACAGTTTAACGGCACCTTCTGGGGCAACCTACTCCGCACCTTCTTAGTACTGGGTATCCTCTTCACCATCGGCATCAAGCTGATTGGTGAGAAAGTCGGCAAGTTCATCCCTGCCTTCATCGTGCTGTTCATCATCTCCATCGTCGTACGCATGGTGAGCGCCGAATACACTTTGAAGATGTACCTCGAATGGGCTTTCTGGGCCTTACTCATCGGCCTGCTCATCTCCAACACCATCGGTACGCCTGAATGGCTGAAACCTGCCATCAAAACCGAGTTCTACATCAAGACGGGTCTGGTCATTATGGGCTTCTCGGTGCTGTTCTCCAACATCGCCAAGTTCGGCCTCTATGGTCTCGGCATCGCTTGGATCGTGACGCCTATCGTCATCATCTTCATGTGGTGGTTGGGCACCAAGGTGCTGAAGATCGACAACAAGCCGTTGGTCATCACTTTGGCTTCAGCCACTTCGGTGTGCGGTACCAGTGCCGCCATCGCCACAGGCGCTGCTGCCAAGGCCAAGAAGGAAGACCTCTCTTTGGCCATCAGCATTTCTATTATCTTCACCATCCTCATGATGGTGTTTGAACCCATGATCATCCGTGCCTGCGGCATGAACCAACTCATGGGTGGCTCGCTCATCGGCGGTACCGTCGACTCGACGGGCGCCGTGGTACTGGCCGGTAGCGCCCTCGGCGAGGAAGCCGAGCAAGCTGCCGTGCTCGTAAAGTCCATCCAGAATATCCTCATCGGCTTCATTGCCTTCTTCGTGGCCATCTTCTTTGCCACCAAGGTCGACAAAGACCCGAACCAAAAGGTCGGTGCCGGCGAGATCTGGAACCGCTTCCCGAAGTTCATCATCGGTTTCTTCGTGGCCTCATTGGTTGCCTCCTTCATCGTCAAGCCTATGGGCGGCGACGTGAAGGCCATCAACGGCGTCCTCGACCAATACAAGAACTGGGCCTTCGTGCTGGCTTTCACTAGCATCGGCCTCGACACCAACTTCAAGAGCCTCTTCAAGCAGATGCAAGGCGGCAAGGTGCTCTGGCTCTACATCATCGGCCAGGTGTTTAACATCGCCCTCACGCTGTTTGCCGTGTGGTTCCTGCTCTCAGGCGTGGTGTTTGAAGTTCCTGTCCTCGACATGTTCAAGTGATGAACAAAAACCACATCATATTCAAAGTGATTACCATCCTTGTGGTGGTAATCACTTTGTTATTAGCTGGCTGGATCATGGCCAACAAGCTCGGCCTCGTCGACGGCTACGACTTCGGCGCCGGGTCATACTATTATGCCGACATCCCTACTGAGCAATACTCTGAAATCGACAAGGAAGGTGCCTACCAGACCTCTGTACCCAAGTGGATTTTCTACGTCCTCTTCTTCGCCTGGGGATGGCTAATGTGGCGGCTTTGGGTGTGGATCGAGACGAGAGGAAAGAAATAATCCACATTCATCATAATTCCATTTTTTCTTTGTAACTTTGCCACAATAGAAAATAATGGAATTCGATGCAAACTCCTGATATTCAAAACATATTAGCCGAACTAACACGTTCCATCGGTGAAACACCCAATGATATTCTGCCCATCGCAGAATCAGGATCGGCGAGGAAGTATTTCCGTATCATCACCGGCGACAAAAGCCTTATTGGCACCTATAGCAGCAACATTGAGGAAAACGAGGCTTTCCTCTCTTTCAGCAAGCATTTCCATGGCATGGGACTGAATGTGCCGGAGGTCTTTGCCGTAAACGAAGAAAGGACGTGCTATTTGCAAAGCGACTTCGGGGACGACAATCTGTTTGCACATGTGCAGAAAGAATTACTAGCTGTCGGCCCTTCGACAAGCTCAGGGACCTTGATTCCACTTTATAAAAAAGCGCTGAGCCATCTGGTGAAGTTGCAGGTGCTAGGGCACCAAGGCCTGGATTACAGCAAAGCCTACCCCACCGAGCGTTTCGACCGGCAGGCCATCATCGACGACCTCAACTATTTCAAGTACTATTTTGTCAAGCCGCATGAGGAAATCGACTTCAACGAGACGCGCTTGGGCAAGGACTTCGAGGCCTTTGCCGACTTCGTCAGCCAAGCGCCTTGCGACTTCTTCATGTACCGCGACTTCCAGTCGCGTAACATCATGGTCAATGACGGAGAGTTGTACTTCATCGACTTCCAAGGAGGGAGAAAGGGGCCGTTGAACTACGATGTGGTCTCATTGCTCTATCAGGTGAAGGCGCAGATACCACAAGCCACAAGGGATGAACTGGTCGACTATTACAAAGCCGAACTATCACAATACATCAATCCAGAAGCCGTCAAATTCGACACCTACCAGCCTTACTTTGTCTACCTGCGCTTGATGCAGGTGCTGGGCGCCTATGGCTTCAGAGGCCTCATCCAAAAGAAATCCCACTTCATAGAGAGCATCCCTTATGCCCTGCGCGAGATTGAAGCGCTGTCGAAAGCCGTGCCGCTGACGAAGTATCCCGAATTACAAAACGTCATCAACCAGCTCAACAAGTTGGACGCCAAATATGCCGCACTCATCGCTCCGCCTGCGGGCAAGTTGACCGTAACTATCAACAGCTTCTCATTCAAGAAGGGTTACCCAACCGACTTCAGCGGCAACGGCGGCGGCTTCGTGTTCGACTGCCGTGCCTTACCTAATCCCGGCCGCGAACCCGAGTTCAAGACCAAGACGGGTCGCGACTGGGAGGTCATCGACTACCTCATGGCCAAGCCGCCCGTCCACGTCTTCCTCGACCATGTGAAAGGCATCATCGGTCAGAGTGTTGACAACTACCGCGAGCGACATTTCAGCAACCTGATGGTCTCGTTTGGCTGTACGGGTGGACAGCATCGCTCCGTCTTCTTCGCCCAGACCATCTACGAATGGCTGAAGGCGACCTATCCCGACATCCACGTAATCGTGAACCACATCGAACGCAAAATCAAGGAGGAGCATAACGCATGACACACGATATCACCACCATGATATTGGCCGCAGGCTTGGGCACCCGACTCAAGGAGTTGACCCAAGACAAGCCCAAAGCTTTGGTCCCGCTCAACGGCAAGCCTTTGTTGCAGCATTGCATCGAAAACCTCATCGCCAACGGATTCCACCATATCGTCATCAACGTACACCATTTTGGCGAACAGATCATCGACTTTGTGAATCAAAACAGGTTTGATGCCGACATCGTTATTTCAGACGAACGCGACCTGCTGATGGACACAGGGGGTGGCATCGTCAAAGCCACTCCCCTATTCAAGGGCTCCAAAGCCGTGTTGGTGCATAATGTGGATATCATCAGCAATGTGGATCTTTCCGAAATGAGCCAACAGTTTCTGGCATCGGGAGATGATGCATGGTTGCTGACGCAAGACAGGGAAACGAATAGGAAGTTGTTGTTTGATGATGAGAATCAACTTGTTGGATGGATGAATAAGGCTGAGAACAAATTCAAGTGGGTTCATCCCGAGAAAAACGGCCCTTCGACAGGCTCAGGGACCTGCTTGTACCAAGAAATGGCTTTCAGCGGATTGCATTTCTTCCGCAGCGATTTGTTTGCAGAGTTTGAGGTAAAACGTTCTAGCGTCATCGACCTATACCTCTCTTTGGCGAAGTCCAATCGCATCGTTTCCAAACCCATCTTGCCCGATTATTGGTTCGACATGGGCAAGCCTGAGCAACTTCAAGCCGCCGAAGCTTATCTTAACAATGTGACAAAATGAGCGATGAGACCTTCATATCAAAGTTGGCGAACCACATCCAAAGCAGGTATGACCTTACCTGTGAAGAGCTTGTCGTTGTATTTCCCAACAAGAGAGCCGCCTTCTATTTACGCAACGAGTTCAAAGAAAAATACCAGAAAACCATATGGCTGCCACAGATGCTCTCCATCCAGGAAGCTGTCATGCAATGGAGTGGCATCACTTTGGTCGACACCATCGACATGCTGTTTGAGCTTCTTGAAATAGACGCCCAAATGCAAATAGAGCAAAACAGCGAGCTCAGCGTGTTCGGCAGCCAAGCCACACAAATGGCTAAGGATTTCGATGAAATTGACCAATACGGTATTGATGCCAAAAGCCTCTTCAACTATGTCGTCGACAACAAAAAGATGGAAATCTGGAATTTCGACGAATCGAAAAGCAAAGAAAAGGAGAAAAAATACCTCCATTTCTTCACTTCGCTATACGATTATTACCTTCGGCTTAAAGCCAAACTCTCTGAAAAAGGCCAAGGCTATTATGGCATGATTACCCGACATCTGTCCCAGCTTACAGATGAAGAGCTATCGTCTTGTTTAGGGGAAAGGAAAGTCGTTTTCGCTGGTTTCAATGCTTTGACTACCACTGAGACCATTCTCATCGACAAACTCATACGTATCGGAAAAGCAGAAATCCTATTCGACTACGACCGGTATTATGTCGACGACGTCAACAACGAAGCCGGCTTTTTCGCCAGAAGATACCTCAAAAGCCACCCCAACTGGTTGACAAACGGCATCACCGACAAGCTTTCAAGCGAGAAAAAGCATATCCACATTGTCAATGCATGCGGCAACGTATTACAAGCCAAGGCATTACAAAGCAATTTGGGAGTTAACAACGACAAGAATGCCGCCATCGTCCTTGCCGATGAAAACCTGCTGATACCGGTATTGAACGCCATCCCTGTCACGGACGCGTATCACGATTTCAAGGTGTCGATGGGCTATCCCATTAAAAACACGCCCGTCAACGAACTCATCAAGCTGTATTTCCACCTTCACAAGCATAAAAAATTGTCCAGAAATGTCACGGAGAATGGCATAGAACGACATGTCGAAGGTTGGTATATTTGGCCCATCCTAAAAGTGATGAACAGCGAGCTGATGAAAATACTGTTCTCAAGAGATGAATTCGCTGTGTTCAGCCAATGGGAAAACGATCGCGTCAACCATGGCAAGTTCATCTTCGAGAACAAAGACATTGACGATCTGCTTCAAGCACCCGACCTACAAAGGTTCTTAAGCCTATTCCTGAACACGAATTCAAGCTCAGATGCCTTCTCGGCATTGCAAGACATCAGCCAGCTATTACTGTTTATATCCAACAAATTACAAGTTAATTCCGACAAAGAGCACTATTTGTTCCTACTCAACCAAGTTAGTGAGATTGGAAAGATCATTAACCGCATCGAACGGATCACCCTGCAACACCATGGATACGTTAGCGACATCCAAAGTCTTGAGGTCTTATACCAACTCATCAGCTCCAACACAACCATCAAACTCAACTGCAGTAGCACTGAGGGTTTGCAAATCATGGGACTGCTTGAGACTCGTAACATCGACTTCAGAGACCTCCATGTGCTCAGCGTCAACGAAGGCATACTGCCCACTGACAAGTCACAAGGCAGTTTCATCCCACATTATATCAAAACAGTATTTGGTCTGCCAGGTTATGCCGAGAAGCAAGCCGTCTTTGCCTATCATTTCTACCGATTGCTTCAAAACGGAAGACATATATACCTTTATTTCAACAGTCTACAGGGCGTTTTCGGTGGCGAAGCGAGCCGTTACATCCTTCAAATCAGGCATGAACTTGCCAAAAATCAAAATATCACAATACATGAAGAACAATTCGAAGTAGAGGCACCCGCCATCGATGTGGAAGCCTTAAGTATGCCTAAAAAGGGTCTAGAAGAACGGCTAAAACTGCATTTACAAAAAAAAGGCCTCTCACCCACTACGCTTTCGACTTACATCAGCTGCCCCCTGAAATTCTATCTTAAAACCATCGAAGGACTCAACGACAACAGCCTTGAAGAAAGAATAGGCGCCGACATCATCGGAAACATCATCCACGGCACCTTGAAATCGCTATTTGAAGACTATCTGCCCAAAGATGGCAAGGAAATCCTAATCGACAAAACGCTTTTCGACGATGTCATTTTCCCACAATGGGAGCAAAAACTACAGCAAGCCATCGAGGAAAACATGCCATGGGGCTTCTCCGACGTAGGTTTCAACTACCTCAACAACATCACTATCAAGCAACAACTAAACAATTACCTGAAGTATACTTCCCAGCAACTCAACAACAGCTCCTTGGTTTTCCTAAAAATTGAGGAAGAACTCAGGACGCTCATCACCATGCCATGGGGCGACTGCCTGATCAAAGGCACCACCGACCGCATCGACCGCTGGGGTGATTCTGTCCGCGTCATTGATTATAAAAGCGGTACGGTGATCAACAAGGATTTGTCTGTTCCCATCTATCATGAAGGCATTGACACACTTGAATACCTAAAGTCCATACCCGAGAAAGCCCTGCAGCTCCTGCTTTACAAATACTTGTATTTGAAAACCAATCCAAACGAAGACCCAAGTCGAGTTAAAGCCGCCATTCACAGCCTGAAACGCCAAAACAACATCGAGTTTGAACTGAGCTTCGCCAAGCCAGTCAATAAAACACAAGATGCTCCTACATACTTTCTGGATGACGTTTCGTTTATTCAAGACATGGAAACTCTAATCAAATCGGTTGTCAACGAAATCATGGATGCAGAGGTTCCTTTCGCTCAAACTAGCGACGAGAAAAAATGTAGAAACTGCGATTTCATCCAGATTTGCAAGAGAAGTGCAAAAGGCTTCAATTAAACACTATATCAGTCAGCAAGTCTTTGCCAACAACAGCATTTAAATTCTTAAGCATCAATGTTTTAGAATAGCTCAACTCCATCCTTAACGCATCAGAGTCAACCCTGACAAAGAGCACCTTGTTTCGAATCGTCAAATCGATGGTATGGGTAGTAATAAAGGGGCCCACCACCTTACTCCATGACTGTATCACCTTCATCTCATCGACATAGTCTGGACCTTTATGCGTCTCATAAAAGGCCTTGATGAGGTCCCCCAATCGTTGTACGTCATAATACACCATGTCCACCTCCTATCTCTTCAACATGGCCTTTGGCAACCTCGAAAATCTTATGTTGGATTTGCGTGTCTTCAAATAAACGTTCCACCCTTTGCCTTTGCGTGTCGGTGATGAACACCTGCCCGAAATGGTCATCGCCCACCAAGCGCACCAATTTCTTGACACGCTCTTCATCCAATTTGTCAAACACATCGTCAAGCAAAAGGATGGGCTTGTAACCAATCTTCTGATAGTTGAAGTCAAACTGAGCCAGACGTATAGAGACGACAAACGACTTTTGTTGCCCTTGCGACCCAAACTTCTTTAAGGCATGGCCGTCAAGCGTAAACTCCAAATCATCTTTATGAATGCCTACGTTGGTATAGCCCGTATAGCGATCCTGTTGCAGGTTGTCGTCGAGCAAGGCATCCAGTGGTTTTTTGTCGAGCTTCGATTGATAAACGACATTCACCTTTTCGTTACCGCCTGACACAATCTCATAATAATGCTGGAAGATGGGTAAAAACTCCTCCAAAAACTGATGGCGTTTACGATTGATATCATCGGCATGGAGTGTCAACTGGTCCTCCCAAAGGCGAAGCAGCTCGCGGTCGAAGGTATGCGTCTCGGCAAAACGTTTCAACTGCATGTTGCGCTGTAGCAATGCCCTGTTGTATTTCAGCAAGGCGTTGAGATACAAGGAATCAAACTGAGAGATGATGCCATCTATCAGCTTACGCCGCAAGTCGCTACCTTCGTTGATAAGATCCCTGTCGTAGGGTGAGATCATCACCAGCGGAATCTTGCCAATATGATCCGAGAGACGGTCGTACTCCTTCTTATTCCAACGGAACGACTTTTTGGACTCACGCTTCTGCACACACGACACGCCCTCATCCTCTTTGTCGGGATGGGAATACACGCCGTGAATGGCAAAGAAATCCTGGTCGTGACGTATGTTTTGTTTGTCGGTGGCAGCAAAATAGCTTTTGCAGAACGACAGATAATAGATGGAATCAAGGATGTTGGTCTTGCCTGCGCCATTCAGCCCCACGAAACAATTGACTTTCTCCGAGAACAGCAAATCGGCTGCTTCACAGTTCTTGAAATTCGTCAGTTTTAGTTCGCGAAGAAACATGGCTAAGCTCCTTTAGAACTTGCTTAAATCGACACGGAGCGTCAAGAAATGGGGAGAGCCGACAATATTGTTCCTTGAGAGGGCATAGTCGATTTGAAACATCTTGATCTTCACGCCAAATCCGGCAGAAAAGCCCACCAAGGTACGGGTTTCGGGCACATCCATATTGTAGTGGTTGCCAAAATTATAGGAAGCCCTTAACACCAGATTTTTTCCTATCTCAAATTCGCCGCCCACAATCAAATGGCAAGCCAAATTGGTCATGAACTGTCCCACTTTCGATTTTTCCTTCACTTCACCGGTAAGTGGGTCGTGGTTGGGCGAAACGATGGTATCCGTATAAGTCTTATTCCATTGTTGGATGTCGTTATAACCTATGACAATCGTCAACGGCAGGTGGTCGAGCTTCTTGGAGGCGATGAAATCAACTGAAAAAGGCAGTTTTACATTGCGAGCCTCAAAATTGTTGAAAAGCTGGTAGCCGATGTTACGTGCTGCCAACGTGAAAGCCCAGTTGGAATACGACCAATAGGTACCGGCCACATCAACGGCAAGGGCGCCGGCACGATAGGTTTCATATTGAAGTCCGGCATATTTCAAGTTAGCACCGATACTCCATTTGTCTGTAAGCTCACGTCCCCAACCCAGAGTGACGGCATAATCCGACACGTTGAAAGTACCGTCGACGCTGCCGCCTTCCGAAGCATAGTTCATGTTGCCATAGTTGTAATATTGCACCGAAGCAGCGAAGCTGCCCACTTTATTGAACGTATGGCTGTATTGTGCCGTAGCGTAGTTAGTGCCTAGATTGAAGTCGCCCACATAGGAAACCGCCAGCTGGTTGTTCATGGACGGGCAGATCGAGGAAGGGTTGAAACATGCCGTCTGAAGATCACCGTCGTGCATAGGCAGCGGCAGCCCTCCAAGAGCAACGACACGGGCCGAATTGGCGTCAGACAAGGCCCGGTAGGTACCATTGTAAACTTGGGCTTGGGACGTCAAGGCAAAAAACGCCATGACGAACAAACATATAATAGAAAAATACCGTTTCATCATTTCTTTTTTATAGTAACGCAACACATTGTGTTTTATTGCTTTGAGCCAATCATTTCAACCCCAAGCCTGCACCATATTTCTTCATCTTGCCCTCTTCTCTCAACAGGTTCGAGATTTTGTCGAGCATGCCATTCACAAAGCGGCGGCTTTCAGGAGTACTATATAACTTCGACACTTCGATGTATTCATTGATGGTTACCTTGACAGGAATGGTCGGGAAATAGCAGAACTCCGTCATGGCCATTTGCATGATAATCCTATCCATCAAGGCCACGCGGTCATAATCCCAGTTGGAGATGTTTGCCTTGATGGTTTCTCCAAACTCGTCAGCATGCAAAATGGTGTTTCTGAAGAGCTTGACCAAAAAGTCCTTGTCATCGTTCTCCTCGTCGTTCTCGGTCTTATAGGCCGTAGGCAATTTGCTGTTTTCGTTGAAGGCGCTCGGCATTTCGGAGAGGAACTTCCACAACAGGTAAATAGCCACGTCATAATCGCTGTTGAACATAAGGCTACGGTCGGAATAGAAATCGTAGAGGATGGTGTCGTCAGCCATATAGCCATCAACTATGGCAACCAAAAAGCGTTTGTCGTCATCGAAGCTGTCCTCCCCATTGTTCATATACGACTTGTACTCTTCGGTCTCCAAAAGCCTATTATAGAAACCACGTATGAAGTCCTCGCGATAATCAGCCCAATTGATCTTGTATTTTTCCTCAAACTTTTGAAGATCGGCGTTGTTTTGAAGGATATTGAGAATTCTGTTGTTGACAAACTTCAAGTTGGGATTCAGGTCCTCCTCGGTTGGAAAATGCTTGTTTTTGTTCTCTTCAATTCGGCGTTCGGCAAAAAGCTTCACTTCGACCCAAAACGAAAGCTGCATAATGAAAAGCTCATACAAACGGTCCACATCTTGAAGCAAGGCACGCTCCGCCTTCATCAAGTCATCGCTTTCCGACTGTTGATAGGCGTAAATATCCTGCAACGCCTTTATTCTCAAAAATCTTCTGTTCAACATAATTCTTATCGTATAAAACAATTTGCAAAGGTACTATTTTTTCCTCAATTTCACTTGATAAACAAGAAAAATACCTATCTTTGCGTTATTATAAGCCTGACGGAGAAAGTCTCCCGTCTCCCAAATCGAAGAACAAAGGACTTTACAACAAACAACTAACACTATGATCAGTAAAAAATTAGCAAAAGCCATCAATGACCAGATCAATGCTGAGATGTGGTCAGCTTACCTCTATTTGAGCATGTCGCAAGACATCTATGCCAAAGGTTTCAAGGGCATCGCCCATTGGTACAAGGTGCAGTTCCTTGAGGAGCAAGCCCACGCTGCCATCATGATCAACTACATGCATTCGCAGGACGAAAAGGTCATCCTCGCCCCCATCGCCAAGGTGCAGACCAGCTGGAAATCGGTACTGGCCGCTTTCGAGGACACCCTGAAACATGAGCAGAAAGTCACTGCCATGATCAACAACCTCTGCGACATCGCCGACGAAGACCACGACCGCGCTGCAGCCAACTTCCTCGCCTGGTTCATCGACGAACAGGTGGAAGAAGAAGAGAACGCCCGCGACCTCGTCAAACACGCCAAGATGATTGGTGACCACATCGGTGGCATGATCATGCTCGACAAGGAGCTCGGCGCCCGTGAGTATCACACACCCAGCCCGCTGAAGTAATTCTTAGGTTACATTACTATGACAACAAAAAAGCTCCGCTTAGAAGCGGAGCTTTTTATTTGTTCTTACATTAACAACAGGCTAAAAACTCAACGTCAGCCCAACACCACTTGGCACCAATCCAAAATCTAGTTCGACGGGATAGCCGTAGGAAGTCGTTCCAAGATTGTCGTTATAAATGCTTGCTCCTTTTACCATTCTTCTATCAGCCAAATAACTGAACAAAAGGCCAACTCCTATCGAGCCTGCACCGGCCAGCAAAACAGGGGTATCCATCTTCTTTCCGGCAATCAGGTATCCCAACTCCCATCCGATAGCGAACCCTCCAGCATAACTGAACACATATCCGATAATAGCATCAGCACTAGCCCATTTCAACTGGTTGAGAGCCAGTTCATCACGGCCAACCATATTTTTCATCTGCCAAACAGAGTTAATAGGGATTCCGTTTTGGCTGTATGTATGACCCAAGAACCCTTTTTCAATCTCGATGGGATACTTAACCGTTTGTGCATACACAGATGACAATCCTATAACAAACAGAACTGACAAAAACAACAATACTTTTTTCATAGTTTTATTTATTGGTCGGTTTAACAATTTACATCCAAATGTGGGCTAAACGCATCTATCATTTCAGCTTCACAAGTTTGACGACCTGGCGGCCCATCGTCTCGGAGTTCACGTTGATGAAATAGACTCCGTCGTCCAAACTGCCCAAATAGCTTTCCAAGGTCGAACGATTCAAGCCATTGCAACTGAAGGCAAAAAGCTGGCGACCCGTGATATCGAAGACACCCACTTCTGCGTCCACACCTTCTTTCCATGCAACATGCACAGTGCCTTTGGAAGGATTGGGGAACACGTTGAGAATCTCATCGGCATTGGCCGGAGCCTCATTGATATGCAGCAGCTCCAAAGCTTGGGTGAAATCGGGAATACCATAGCCATAATAGCTGTCGGGGTTGTCGGCGCGGTTGCTACAAGCACGAATGGCGTCGCAAATCTCTTGCACCGAGGCATAAGGACGTGCCTGACGCAAGCAAGCCACAGCACCAGCGAGGACAGGCGTGGCAAATGAGGTACCACTGCCGTTGTAATATGGCCACCAGTCGCCATAGCCCGAAGCCACATAAGTGCTCTCACCCATAGCCATTACATCAGGCTTGATGCGGCCGTCGTAGGTCGGACCCACCGAGCTGAAATCAGCACGTTCACCGTTGGCATCAACAGCGCCTACGGTGAGGATATGCTCTGCATCACCGGGAATGCCCAAGGTGCAGGTACCCCCGCCATCATTGCCGGCGGCATTCATACAGATCATGCCACGGCTGGCAGCAATCTCACAAGCTATCGTCATCGGGGCGGTGTGTCCATCGTAATGCTCAAAAGGATGGTCCCATTGCGACATATCGAAACCAACATACCCTAACGAAGTGGAGCACACGTCAACACCCAGACTATCGGCATATTCAGCACCCGAAGCCCAGTTGTATTCCTCAATGATATTCTCGCTGTTACCATCTTCGGTATGAATGAGGTAATAGGAAGCCTTGTAGGCCGTACCTACCATCTCATTGGGGTCGTAGGCGGCCATCGTGCTCAAGCAGGAGGTGCCATGCGTGCTCTGTGAATATACTGTACTGGAACCATAAACGAAATCACGCGTGCCCAGCAGACGGCCTTCCTCACGCATGTTGTTAAAACAAGAGGTCTCTTCAGTGCCTTGGAAACCACCATCGAGGACCGCCACAACAACACCCGTTCCGTCGAAACCCATCTCGTGCAGCTCGTTGACTTTCAACTGATAAACCTGGTCATGAGCACCGCCGTAAAAATCTCTATACACAACAGGTTTTGATGATTCCTTCAGTTCGTTGGCCAGCCAGCGTTCCTTTCTTTCTTGGGCTTGGGGATTGTTGGGGCAATTGCGAACCGTAGAGACAAACTCCAAAGCATTAATGGCATCGATCACAGCGGGGTCGGTGACATACACCGAGACGCCATTCAACCACTTCGACGGATTGAGCAGCTCGGCGCCGCAAGCAGCCACAGCCTCTAAATACTGAGGATTGACGGGGATGTCGTACTCATCAATGGCGATGCCCAGATTGGCACGACGCTGCAAAGCCCTCTGGCTCAGATAGGCTTCAGGATTGTCGATGGAATAAGGCGAGTTGTTCTTGTCGGCAAACTGAATCCAATAGATGTTGGTCGCGACTTGCGCATGAGCAAAAACCGAGACCATCAGAAACAAAAATAGAATAGATACTTTTCTCATAGTTATTTGAATTTGATTATTATCACAATTATATAGGTGAATAAAACGTGCAAAAATAACACATTTTCCGAACATCATTCGTAATTCCGCCTAAAATGCCTACTTTTGCCCAAAATTCAATAAACACACGCCATGCGTATCGATATCATCGCCGTATTTCCTGAAATGTTTGAAGGACCTTTCACCGAATCCATCATCAAACGTGCCGTCAACAAAGGCCTTGTTGAAATCGGGCTACACAACCTCCGCGATTACAGCACTGACAAACACCACAAGGTGGACGACTATTCCTTTGCCGCCGGCGCCGGCATGGTGATGATGATTGAGCCCGTCAACAACTGCATCACCCATCTGAAAAGCCAACGCAACTACGACGAGGTCATCTACATGAGTCCCGATGGCGAGATGCTCGACCAACCACTATGCAACCAGCTCTCCATGAAAGAGAACATGATCATCCTTTGCGGCCACTACAAAGGCATTGACGAACGCATACGTGAACATTTGATTACCAAGGAGATAAGCATCGGAAACTACGTCTTGTCGGGTGGCGAACTCGGTGCGGCCGTTTTGGTCGATAGCCTGGTGCGTCTGATTCCTGGTGCCTTGGGCGACGAGACCTCTGCCCTATCAGATTCCTTCCAAGATGGGTTGGTCTCCCCTCCTGTCTACACCCGTCCACGGAACTACAAAGGTTGGGAGGTTCCCGAGATCCTTTTGTCGGGCAACGACAAGCTCATCAACGACTGGAGATTGGAGCAGGCCATTGAGCGCACCAAGGAGCGCAGGCCTGAGATGTATGAAATTTTTAAAAAAAGCTGATAAACTTCGCTTCGTATTGAAATTATTTGTATTTTTGCACCCACTTTTTGAAGAAAAATATATAAAAATCATATAAAATGAGCAAGAACGCATTAATTCAATTCGTTGAAGATCAAATCGTTGTAAAAGATTTTCCGAAGTTTAAGACAGGTGACACCATCACGGTGACCTACAAGATTGTTGAAGGACAAAAAGAGCGTCTGCAGCGTTTCCAGGGCATCGTCCTGAAGCGTAGCGGCCAAGGCAAGACCGGCACTTTCACCATCCGCAAGATTTCGAACAACATTGGTGTTGAAAGATGTTTCCCGATTGCCTCCCCCATGATTGAGAACATTGAGCTCAACAAGCAGGGTGCAGTTCGCAAGTCACGCATTTACTACCTCCGTGGTCTTCGCGGTAAGAAAGCCAAGATCAAGGAACTCAAGAAGTGATTCCTTCACTGGCAAAGAACAAGAAAAGCTCCGAGCGTGCTCGGAGCTTTTCTTGTTCTTACAATATTGGTTAAAGGCTTTGGCAACCAACAAGTGCCTCTCCTATTCTTTCACCACCTTATCCACGAACGTCTTGCCGTCTTCGAGGGTGACGCGCATCATGTAGGTGCCAAAGGGCAGGCGGCTCATGTCGACATTTCCCAAGCCGTTGCGTTGCGTGCCAACGAGGCGGCCTTGCAGGTCGTAGAGTTCGATTTGCACGGGCTGCACATCAGGCGAGAACTCCATGCGGAGCAGGTCTTTTACGGGGTTGGGATAAAAGGTGTAAGGACGGAAAACAATGTCCTGTTTTTCTATTCCGTCATAGTCATCATTGACGATGACATAGAACACTTCCGTATGGTGAAGGGTATAATCCGAATTCATAATTTGGTTGATACCCATGACGGCGACGGCATTATTATCGAGAACAATCATTCTGGCATAATTTCTGTTAAAACCTGGGTCTAGACAAAAACGTTGCCAAATGATGTTCAAATCAGGATCCAACTTTACTACCGAAACCCTTCTGTATTCCAAGTCATGTGAATAATAGGCAAGAAACAAATTGCCGTCCGCGCTTCTCTGCAACCCGATCGGAAGGCTTGGAAAATTCCAGCTGTCGATAAAGGGCAAAACGGGAATCCTTCTCGTCTTCAAAAGGTTGAAGTCGCTGTCGTATTTCATCAGGATGACCCCATACTCCGGGTTGGGGCTATACGTCCAAGTATGGTATCCATGGGCCACTACGAAGTCTCCGTTGTCCCATCCAAGAAAAGAACTTTCAAGCGCACCCGTGCCCAAACTATAATATTCTGTTCCCCGCCTAGTTTGCTCACTATAATTTATTGGCATATTATAGCTGTTAGTGACATTGAAAGCCGTGTCAAGAACATACATGTTTAAATCAACAGTATAGTCTTCATTGGTGTAGGACCCCCAATAGCAGTAAAGCAATGGATCCTTGCTGAAAACGACTGGGCCGGCTTCCCTACCATGGGTGGTTACAATGTCCGTAGTCCTTATTCGTTTCTTGACCGTCCCGTCGGTCCCTATTCTTGCGAAATAGTGTCCGGCAAAGTCTTGTTCCTGATAATTCACAATAAGGTCTCCCAACGGGTCAAGCAGCAAACCATCCAAGGCACTACTCGTAACGAAGTCGCCCAAAGGCACTGTAATCTGATTGGCGCTGTCAATATGTAATTCGTCATCAAAACGAAAGATTTTCAAATAACAACTATCAACAGACCAATTGGACCCCAACTCCGCAAGAATATTGCCTTCTCCCAGGGGGTCCTTTGCGGTGAGATGCCATGGCAAGTGTTCAGGATAGGTAACAATTAAAGTGTCGGTGATGACCATACCTTGAACCGACACCTTATGCAATACATAACCCAAGAATGAATTGGGGCCGTCTACCAACAACGTCCCTCCCAACAGACTTCCATCTGCCATTTGCGACATTGTTGTTGTTTGGGCCCAGCGGCGTCCCAGGCTATGGGCAGGGATGGAGTCCAGGGTCTGTGATGTAGCCGAAAGAACTGCCAATACAAGAAATGATAGTAATAATGCTGTCTTCTTCATAATCAGAATAGTTTTATCGATGCAAATATAAACAATTGTGTTTTGATTAGACACTCCAAAAATATGGCAAAAAACCAGGATTTATCAAAAAAAACGGTGGGGAATAGTGGGGGATTTTAGCTTAACGTCTTTATAGACAAAGCATTAATGGAATGACCTGATGAAAGAAACCAGGCTTTTTTCCGTGCCAAAGGCCTTTTTCATCTTCCTTACATGTCCCATGATGGTGGAATAATCGCGACGAAGCAGTATGGAAACCTGCTTTTCATTCACGCCAAGCAACAAAAGCCGACATATGTCCAGCTCCAAGGGGGTAATCTTGGGAAATAATTGCAGTAAATGCTGTTCAAATCCCTTGAAATGCTTTTCTGTTGCCTTGGCCAAAAGCAAAAGTTGTTGGGAATCAAGACCCAAATCCGGATAATCTTCAGGAGTGGTTATCCTTTTTATGCTTTTCCCATCAAGGCTTTCCCTGATTCCTTTGCAAACGGGTTCCTGCAAAAAAGATTCGTAATCACCTTTATTAGCATTGAGTTGTCGTATGTCAAGAACTGCTTTCTGGAGATTGCCAATGGTTTTAGCTTGTTCGCGCAAAGAGTCGTTGCTCTTTTTGAGCCGACTCGCTAAAGCTTTCTGCTTCACGCTATGGGCATAGCTCTCGGCTTCCAATTGTGCCTTGAAGTGGTGCTTTCGTTTCAAATAAATGATCAATAGAACAAACAAAGCAAAAAACAGCCCTCCAACGACAGCAATTGCAAGCTTTTTGTTTCTTTGGGTCAATGCCTGATGCCTAAACTCCATTTTTTTCTGCCGAAAAGCGTTGTACAGTTCGGTCAATTGCGACTTGATGGCGCTTTGGTTCTCCTCCTGGTTGGCAAAAGGCACCAAAAACTCTGCATATTCGAGGATTTTGGAGTCATAGCCTTTTGCTTTATAGATTCCCACTATCCA
>CACZER010000008.1:0-115518 GCA_902780195.1 uncultured Bacteroidia bacterium | reverse complement strand
ATCCTCACCGAGTTGGACAAGCCCGGCCGCGACCCGCGTAAGACCTTCGAGGCCTTTGAGTTCGACAAGAACATCCGCGAAGTCAAGGATTTGCGCGTTGGCATGACACTCAACGGCATCGTGACTAACATCACCGCCTTCGGCGCCTTTGTCGACATCGGCGTGCACCAAGACGGCCTCGTCCACATCAGCCAGATGGCCGACCACTACATCAAAGACCCGAATGAAGTGGTGCATTTGAACCAAAAGGTTCGCGTGAAGGTGCTCGATGTCGATATAAGCCGCAACAGAATCAGTTTAACCATGAAACTATAAGAACGCATTATTGATCCATATGAAACGCATCCTTTTACTCTGCCTTGCCGTTTTCGGGCTGACGATGTGCACCTTGGCACTTCCCGTCAACCTTGAAACCGCCACAACCATAGCTGCCCGCTATATGAGCACCCACGATTTGCAGCTTACAGCCACCTATCGGATGGACAATGGCGTCGCCGCCTTTTATGTCTTCAACACCTCCGATGGCTTCGTCATCGTGGCGGCCGACGACTGTGAGACGCCCATCATCGGCTATTCCCATGAAGGGCGCTTCGACCCGAACAACGTGCCTGTGCAGATGGAGTATTACCTCAAAGACTTTATTTCCAGAATCCAATACGGCATCGAAAACCACATTGAAGCAGACGAGCTCACTGCCAAGCAATGGGAGTTAGTGAAGTCCACGGGGCGACCCACCAACCGAAAAGGCGCCAAGGTCGTGGAACCTTTGCTTACCAGCAGATGGCACCAAGGTTGCCTCTACAATAACCTGTGTCCCGAAATGCAAGGCCCCTGCAACCATGCCGAGGCTGGTTGTGTGGCTGTAGCCATGGCACAAATCATGCACTACTGGGGCTATCCAGAAACAGGTTGGGGATCTCATTCCTACACCAATGCAGGCGTAACATTCTCCGCCGACTTCGGCAGCACCACCTACGATTGGGAGCATATGCCGGATTCCTTGACCGAAAACTCTAGCGCTACTGAAATCGAGGCCGTGGCAACGCTGTTGTACCATTGTGGCGTCTCAGTGGACATGAAGTACACCAACAACGGTTCGATGGCCAATTCCACAGACGTTCCTGATGCGCTGATTCGTTATTTCAGTTATTCAAAAAGGCTTCATCAAGAAAAGCGCTCCGACTACAGCCATGAAGAATGGCTGCTTATGTTGAAGAATTGCCTTGATTTACACCAACCGGTGCATTACACTGGATATGGCGCTCAAGGCGGTCATGCCTTCGTTTGCGACGGCTACGATGACAACGACCTCCTGCATTTCAACTGGGGTTGGGGCGTCGCCAATGGCTATTTCGCATTAGGCAACCTGAATCCCCTTGGATATGAATTCAACAACACCAACTCTGCCATTCTTGACATCTTCCCCCAATATGAGCCTTGCCTTGTCTTTGCTATGGCAAATCCATCATCGGCTGGCACCATCGAAGGCACCGGTGAGTATCATATCGGTGATTCTTGTACTTTGACAACAACGTCGGCAGAGGACTACAGGTTTTTTGTATGGAAAATAGGCGGAAAAGTCGTATCCAACGAGCCGACCTACACCTTTATTGTCAAAGATGACATAGTTAATCTCGAAGCCAACTTCTCCCTTTATCGAGTTGGCGAAATCACGGCCAGTTACTCGCCTGATGCGAACAACCCGAGTAGTCCGAACGTAAGCCTGTCGTGGAACAGCGCCGACACCGAGTGGATACTTCTCAAACAATTCGAAACCGAAGAGGAAGGGAGCGGTGTGGAAACTGACGGACAACACATTTACGTCACTTCCGCCTATTGGGACAACCCCTCTTTCTCGTTTGGAAAATATAGCATGGACGGAGAGTTGATTGAAAGGTTCAATGTGGAAGGCATCACTGCGGTTACAGGTCTTGGATACGACGGAAACGACTTTTATTGTACCAGTGGGGATACAGGTCTCAGTATATTATACCGTGTAGACCTTTACAATAAAACAGTTATCGACAGCGTAGACATGGGATTGTGGTTCGGAGGGATAACATACGACCCAGAATACGATGGTTTTTGGCTAGGCCGCAATTACAACGCCGTCCTTTATAATCGCCAAGGCCAAAGGATCAAATCCAGCCCAGCAGAGCCTGAATTCCTCAATGGTACAGGATATTATACCGCCAAGGACGGAAGTCACCACCTACTTCAAACAGAAGCATCAGGCATTTACGATTATGACATCGACAACGACGTCTCTCTCCACTATCCTTTGCTGGACCCAGGTTGGGATTATACTTACGGACTGGGAGCTTGCGTTAGAAGATACGATGGCAAAGAAGCCTTGTATATTCCTGTTGACCACGCCATTCGCATCTACGAAATCAAAAGTCAGCTTGAGCAAATCGTTAATTATCGCATCTATCGTGCCGACAGTGAAGGACACGCTGTCATGCTGGCCGATGGGGTGGGAAGCTCCTCTTTTACCGACACTACATGGGACAGTCTTAGTGGAGGTGAGTACCGTTTCGGTATCAGCGAGATGTACGCCAATGGCGTCGAGTCTGAAATCATTTGGTCTGATCCCATCGTGAAAAGCGGACACGGCATCAACGAGAACAACGAAGAACCTAACATGCAACCTGTTCGGAAAGTATTTGAAAACGGACAAATCATCATCATCAAGGATGGGAAACGTTACACCGTAACAGGACAGCAACTGAATTGACGATATTTTGTAATTTTGCACCCGCGTCTGCAATAAAACCGCCTCAAAAGAGTTAATCTAACAAATTGCAATCAGATGAAGAAATCCAGAATACTGATCTTAATAATGGCCTTCATGGTCGCCACCCCCGCCCTGCTTCATGCACAAATCATCAAAGGTGAAGTGTTTTTGGGTGCCAATGGCTGCCAAGTGGATGGAGACGAGTGCTACGGCTACAAGAAATTCGGCGTTCATGCCGGCGCCGGTGCTTTGGTGCCTCTCACCAGCTGGATGGATGTAGGCCTCGAAGTGCTCTTCAACCAAAAAGGTGCCTTCAAACGCGACAGCATCACTTACAACAGCACTTATCCCCATGCCTACAACTTAAAGCTCAATTACGTGGAAGTACCATTGATGCTTTATATCACCGACAAAAATTCCGTTTCGGCAGGCATCGGCGTCTCCTACGGACGTATCGTCGGCATCGATGAAAAGAACGACGGCATCTCGACGGGCATCGGCATTGGCGACGGACACCTTCATTGGAAAGAAAACGAGGAGAACATGCCCGACATCAGCGGCGTAACCAACCTCGACCAATTGGCCGACATTGTATATTCCTCTGGGTTCCATGACACCATCCCCATCCCTCAAGTCATCGCCAATTCCAACACCTATAGGCCACACGATTTCAACATCTGCGCCAACATCAGGTTCCGTTTATGGGAAGGCTTCCATGCCGAGATGCGTTACCAATACTCTCTCCGACCCATCCGCACCCGTCTTTACTATTCCAACGTTACTGAAACACTGCCGAGTCAGGTCCGTTTGCAATACAACAACACATTCACCCTCAGGCTCGTCTACATGTTCAATGAACGTAGAAGTAAAGTCAACAAGGAAGACATGAAAAAAGGAGGGCAATAAAGCCTAACCCAAGTAATAGTCTTTTAGGAATTCCGTGTATTGTTGTGTGAAGTGATTGTCGGCACCCCGAATCACGAACATTTCCTCCTTGACAACGTCGCAAGGCGAAAATCCCAATTCCAAATTCACCCGATTCGGTTCCCTCTCTGCTAAAGGGACAATGGTCATGCGCTTCTGAAGAAACAAGCCAATATGCTCTGCCACTTTCAAGAAGTTCACTGATTCGTTAAGAGGAAGCACCAAGGCAAAACGACCGTCGGGTTTCAATAGCCTACCAACCTCTTGGCATAATGAAGCATACGGCAATGACTCATCTGTATGGCGGGCACGGTTCTTTCGGTCGGCCTCACATTTATAGGAACGGCTGAAAAAAGGAGGATTGGAGACGATAAGGTCGTATCTTTTATCCGTTTGAAAATCAACGATATTTGTACAATAAGCTTGCAAAAGATCTCGCCACTGAGAGGCCTCAAAATTCATCTTGGCCTCCTCGAAAGAAGCTTCATCGATATCAACGGCATCAACATGAGCCACGCCCTTCTGAGCCAACATTAAAGGCAATATACCACAGCCTGTACCGATGTCAAGCACATAATCTGTCGCACTCACCTCCACCCAACGTCCTAACAAAACGGCATCGGTCCCCACCTTCATTGTCGAACGGTGATGGTAGAGACTGAAATGCTTAAAGTGGAAGGGGCGTGCATCGATCATTGTAAATACATGTCTATCAGCCCCTCGGGAGCCGTTATGGTAAGGATTTTTTTATTGCGGTCAACACTTTGGATCACCTGGTCAAGAATTGGGACAAGGATTTCTTTCTTGTCCTTCATGACTTGCAGGATGGCTTGCGTGGGGTATTCCAACACCTGACTGACAGGTCCAAGCTCACCTTTCTCCGTGTCGACAACGGTAAAGCCTACGATCTCATGATAATAGAATTGCTTCCCGCTGAGCTTAGGCAGCATCTCCAAAGGCAGGTAGGCCTGCTTGCCGACCAGGTGTTGCGCCGCTTCTATAGTCTTCACATCTTGAACAGCGATAAAGAATTTATCGCCGCTCATCGTGATTTTCTCCACAAAAAATGGTGTCAACACCTTGTTGATTTCGAGAAAAAAATGCTTCATGTCGAAGTATGCCGATGGATCATCGGCGTCCACCTTGAGCGTCACCTCCCCTTTCAAGCCATGGGTCTTGGCTACCGTACCCAGGTAAAAACAATCTTCTTTTTTCATAGTTGGTTTTTATGCTGCAAAGATAAGAATTATTATTTTTGCCGCTCATTTTTATGTCATGCACGAGTTTTCGCATTTGTTTTTGGATGTGCTGAGAAACAGCGTCTTAATCACCGGCTTGGTGATTATCATGATGCTGTTGCTTGAGTTTGTCAACCTCAACTCGCATGGGAAGTGGTTCAACAGGCTACGCCAGCGACCTTTCGGACAGATTGTTTTGGGCACGGGTTTGGGTCTCATCCCTGGCTGCATGGGTGGTTTTGCTGCCGTTTCGATGTATTCGCACAAGTTGCTGACTTTCGGTGCGTTGGTCGCTATGATGATTGCTTCATCGGGCGATGAAGCCTTCGTCATGCTCGCCATGATACCGAAACAGGCTTTGTTGCTGATGGGCATCCTGTTTGTCATCGCCATCCTCATGGGCTGGCTGGTGGATAGGTTCTCCAAACCAAATGTCAAGGCCCAACACGAAGGCTGCGAAGACGGCTACCAGATCCATGAGGAAGACCACCACGATGAAACCCACAAGCCAGAAAAAGCATCCTTCCACAACATGCGCCACGCCAGTGCAGAGCGTGTCGCCTTGCTGCTTGGCGTCATCCTTTTCATCGTGGCCTTAGCATTTGGCGTATTCGAACACGGGCACGAGGAAGTGACACACACGCAACTCAATATCTTTGACGAATACTGGATGAATCTCATCTTTGCGCTCCTTAGCCTCTTCGTGGTGTGGTTCATTGCCACTGCACCCGAGCATGTCGTCAAGGAACACCTTTGGGAACACATCATCCGTAAGCATTTCCTGAGCATCTTCCTTTGGACCTTTGGCGCCTTATTCGTCATCCAGGTCGGGCTGCATTACTTTGACATTGAAACCCTCATCAGCAACAACATCCCTTGGATGATCCTTTTGGCTGTCTTGGTGGGCATCATCCCCGAGTCGGGACCGCATTTGCTGTTTGTCACCTTGTTTGCCACGGGCACCGTGCCCTTCTCAGTGCTGTTGGCCAGTTCCATCTCACAGGACGGCCACGCCTCATTGCCTTTGCTTGCCGAAAGCAAAAGGAGTTTCGTCAAGGCAAAGATTGTCAATGTATTAGTGGCCGCACTATTCGGCTATCTCTTTTATTTTATCGGTTTTTAAAAGCATTGAGATTCCCTTCGGGAATCTTTTTTCGCTTGACATATTGAAAAAAGCTGTATTTTTGCCGCTGATACCAATAGGGGTGCCTTATCCGCTTGCGGATTGAAAGACAGGCTGAGATCAAACCCTTTGCACCTGATACGGATAATGCCGACACAGGGAATCGAGTTCCTCATCTTTCCTCTATTGATTTATTGAATTATTAATCATTAAATCAACGAGTTATGCTCAAAAAACACATCATTTTTCTTGCTTTCGCCATTTTCGTGACGATGAGTCTTCATGCACAAAACCTAGACACCACTAATGTTCAGAACCTGGATGAGGTGATAATCAACGGCGTGCGCCTTCAAAAGAACGCCCCCTTCTCCGTCACCAACATCGAGAAAGTGGAACTCAGTGACTTTTCGAAAACTGGCCAAGAGCTCCCCTTCCTGTTCGCCAAGACGCCCGGCATCATCGCTTGGGGTGAGAACGGCATAGGCTCCGGCACCTCATACATGCGCATCCGTGGCGCCGGCGACTCGCGCATCAACGTCACTCTCGACGGTGTGTCGCTCAACTCACCCGAAGACCAGTGCGTGTTCTGGGCCAACATGAACAGCTACGGCTCACTGCTCAGCTCGGTGCAGATCCAACGCGGCGTGGGCAGCTCCACCAACGGCGATGGAGCTTTCGGCGGCACGATATCGCTGACGTCGGCCAAGCCTTCCTTCGTACCGAGTGCCGAGATCACGGGCTCCTATGGCTCGTTCAACACGCTCAACTTCGGTGCAAAGGCCTCCACAGGCATGCTGTGGAACCACCTCATCGTCGACGGGGCCTACCACGAGACCCACACCGACGGCTTCATCCACGGCACGAAAGGTCGCAGTGGCAGCTACTACGGAGGCCTCACCTGGATGGGCAAGAACTTCATCCTCCGCTATAAGAACATCGGTAACTTCGAGATGACCGGTCAGGCCTGGAACGGCGTGACGGCTGGCAACAACGACATGAGCCTCATGGACGGCACCTACGGCATCCCCACGGGTATCAAGACCTACGCCGATATGTATAAGGTGGGCTTGGGACAGTTCAACTCGCTCTACGAATACCTCGTCACCGACGAGGACGGCAACTTCGTCCAAGACGAAAACGGCCACTACATGACCCAACGCTACCAGATGAACGACGGTACCTTCTGGGACCGCACCACCGACAACTTCTGGCAAGACCACAACCTGCTCTCCGCCGCCTGGGAAATCAACGAGCACTGGGCTACTACAGCCACGCTGCACTACACCTACGGCTACGGCTATTACGAGGAGTTCCGCCCAAAAAACAAGCTCTCGAAGTTCGGCATGACCTACTACGATGCTGAAGGCAACCAAGTGAAAAAGACCGATTTCGTCCGCAAGAAAGGGCTTCGTCAGGACACCTATGGCCTCGTTTGGTTCACCCGCTACAATGACGCTCATTGGAACGTCATCGGAGGCATCTCCGCCCAAAACTTCCAAGGCAACCATTTCGGCTATGTGACTTATATCGCCAACGAAGGCGTGGCCAACAAATATCTCGCCAACGGAGATTACAAATATTACGACTCAGACGCACAGAAGCTCGACGGCAACGTCTTCGTCAAGGCGGCCTACACCTTCGGCAATTACTGGACCGTCTTCGGCGACATGCAGTTCCGCTACGTAGACTACAAGACCAACGGCATCAACGACAAGTTCTACGACGACGAGAGCGGCTACTACAACCAGGAACTCGACATCCACGAGAAGTACCCCTTCTTCAACCCCAAGGGCGGCATCTCCTTCGATAAGGGTAACCACCACGCTTACGCCTCCGTGGCCATGAGCCACCGCGAACCCGAGCGTAACAACTTCACCGACAACGGATCCTATCCTTTCCCCAAGCCCGAGCAACTCCTCGACTATGAATTGGGCTACAACTACAGCGGACGCATCTTCCAGGCTGGCGCCAACCTCTATTATATGGACTACACCGACCAGTTCGTGCAGACTGGTGCCGTCAGCGACATCGGCGAGGCCCTCACCACCAATATCAAGGATTCGTACCGTATGGGCATCGAGCTGCAAGCTGGCGTGAACGCCACCAAATGGTTGACCATCGAGGCCAACGCCGCCTTGAGCCAAAACAAGATCAAAGACTTCGATGAAGTCGTGGAAGACTGGGACAACTGGGATACCGGAACCGCCACCATCCATTACGACAACTCCACCCTGGCTTTCTCGCCTTCGGCCATACTGAACGGCTTTGTCACCTTCCACCACAAGGGCTTCGAGGCCACCTGGCACACGAACTATGTCTCACGCATGTATCTCGACAACACCCAGAACCTCGACCGTTCGCTGCCTGCCTACAGCACCTCCAACGTCAGCCTCGGCTACACACTGAAGCCCAAGAAAGTCGTCAAAGAAGCCATCGTGAAGGTGAACTTCAACAACATCTTCAACAAACGCTACGCCGCCAGCGGCTGGGTCTACTCGGCCATCTGCGACAGCTACGGTCACCCCAACGACAACCGCTACTACCAAATCGGTTTCATCCCGATGGCAGGTTTCCATGTCATGGGCAACCTAACATTGCGGTTCTAAGATTGACATTGCTTGCGATCAAAACTATCATAAATCCCGCTCTTAGGAGCGGGATTTTTCATATCTTTGCACTCAATAACAACACAATCATGAAAAAAACGATTCTGAGTATTGCCATTATCGTGACCGCCCTCCTGTTTGGATGTAGCGAGCCACAACCTCTCACGATCTACATGGTTGGCGACAGCACCATGGCCGACCGATACGACACCGTCGAAACGCCAGAACGCGGTTGGGGACAAGTATTCCCCACTTTTCTGAGCGAGCAAGCCCTCGTTAAAAACCATGCAAAAAACGGCAGAAGCACGAAATCATACCTAGACGAGGGACGTTGGGAGAAAGTGATGGAAACTCTCGACAAAGGTGACGTCGTCATCATCCAATTTGGCACCAACGATGCGAAAATCGAAGACCCCGCTCTTTTTGCCGATCCTCAGCACTATGCCCAAAACCTGACTTTCATGATCCGCCAAGCAAAATCCGTCGGTGCCTTACCCATACTCTGCACACCCATCGCACGCCGCCATTTCAATGGTGATGAGCTTCAACACGTTCACGGCGACTATCCCGCTGCCGCCATTGAAGTAGCAGAAAAGGAAGAAGTCCCCTTGGTGGATATGACCACCATCACTATGAGATGGCTTGAACCGCTTGGCGAAAAAGGCTCAAGGCCTTATTTTGTCTATAAGATCAACCCCGGCGAATACAGCAAATACCCTGATGGTAAGTCTGACAACACCCATCTTCGCGAAAAAGGTGCCTTGAAGGTGGCAGAACTGTTTTCCCATGCCGTAATAAAGCAAAACATCAAGCCTCTGAAGGATTACATACACCCAAACAACAAAGTAATCAAATACACCATCCCCTGTGGAATAGAATAAGCTCAGACGACATCTATTAACCTGTATCATTATTCCAAAACAACGCCCCATGATCTGGTCTGAACTGTTATCCAACAAACGCTATGCGCAGCCACACAAGAGCCCTGACATCCGGAGCTCGTTCCAACGTGACTATGACCGCATCCTTTTTTCAAGCCCTTTCCGCCGTTTGCAAAACAAGACACAAGTTTTTCCTTTGCCAGGCGCACAGATGGTCCACAACCGTCTCACCCACAGCCTCGAGGTGGCCAGCGTCGGACGCTCTATCGCCTGCCGTACAGTGGAAAAACTGGCAGTCAAACACCCTGAACTGAAGGAGCACTTGTCCGACATTGAGAACATCGTCGCCGCAGCTTGTTTGGCCCATGACCTCGGCAACCCGCCCTTCGGCCATTCGGGTGAAGACACCATCAGTAGCTTCTTCAATGACGGCCCAGGGAAAACCTTGCAAAGCGCAATGCTACCCGAGCAATGGAGCGACCTCATCGCCTTCGAAGGCAATGCCAACGCTTTTCGACAGCTCACCCACCAGTTCACGGGACGTCGTGCCGGCGGATTCTCACTGACCTCTGCCACATTGGCAACCCTGTTGAAATACCCTTATCCTTCCTTCAACAAAGGCAACCGCAAAAAATACAACGTTTTCTACTCCGAGATTCCCGCCTTCGAAGAGGTCGTCAAAGAGTGCGGGATGCCCCGTGTCGACAGTGAACGCCTCGTTTATGCCCGCCACCCTCTCTCCTACATGATGGAAGCCGCCGACGACATCTGCTATCTCATCCTCGACATGGAAGATGCCCATAAACGCGGCATCGTCAGCACCGAAGCCATCGAGGGCTGCTTCGTCTCGTTCTTCAACCCTTCCGACGAATCCGACAAAGGCTTTTTCCAGCACAAGGACGAGGTCTATCGAGACGTGACCGACACCAACGAACGCATGGCCTTCATCCGTGCCATGCTCATCAACAAATTGGTAAACTGTGCCAGCGACATTTTCGTCAACAACTACGAAGCTATCATAGAAGGATGCTTTGAGAAAAGCCTCATCGCACACCTGCCCGACTTCGAAAAAAGGGCCCTCGACCTGTGCCGCGATGAATCTGTGAGACATATCTACCGACACCCTTCTGTAGTGAAGATCGAACTGACCGGCTTCAATGTCATCGGAACACTGTTGGAAGAATTCACTGATGCCATTCTTAACCCCAACACACCCTACAACAAGAAGCTACTTTCCCTTATCCCAGAGCAGTTCAAAGTCGAGACCGACGACACCTACACCAAGTTACAATCCGTCATCGACTTCATTTCCAACATGACAGACCTTTATGCCGTACAACTTTATAAAGACTTAAGAGGAATCGACTGATGAAAAAGAGTGTAACCATCATTTGCCTGTTGTTGTGCGGAGTGTTGTCCTTCGCCCAAGACCCTTTCGTTTCGAGGAGCACAAAATCATATTTGATAGCTGAATACAATCCCAAAGACACTTCTTTCTTGCAAGAAAAATGCCGTCAGGCTGGCTTGGACTTGGGAATCTCTGTTTTAGCCAACCGCATCCCCACCAACAGCCGTCTCGTTAGTCCCAAACCATCGCCGCACCTGTTGAAACAAGGGACGCTGCAGCTCCAAAGCAGCATCGATGACAACCAGATTGAGATTGCCGTCTACCTTTCCCCCTTGTTTGATCAACCCCAAAATATCAACGTGATTCAAATCGACGATGAGCTGATTGTCTACCGCACCACAGAAGCCAGCAGTTTCTTCCACCTGCTTCACCATTGCAAACGCGGTGCCTTTGGCACCAAGGCCACCAGCCATGCCAAGAACGCCGTCGTATACAAGCTTTGGGACACTCCCGAGCGAGCCCTACTTCCCGACCTCGAGGTGCAAAACCAAATGGCACAAGCCGAAGCCAAGAGATGGGCCAAAACCAATTCTCCCCTTTTGATTTTCAATGACCTGAAGAGTTACGCGCTCAATGAGCTAGGCGACGAAGCCATAGGCCTTTTTCTTGACACGATGCACAAGTACAACCCAGGCAAACTCTTACAAGCCGACTTGCTCACCCCCTCATCGAAACAATATCTAAGCCGCGTCAACGAAAACCAATATTGGAATGAGTCGATGCGAACCAAGATCATCGAAACACTGACAGAGAAACAGGTTTTCTACCACGACAACCAGATGCCATGGATGATAGGAAACTTCAACATTCACCTTGCCGACAAGAACCGTAAAGCGACCTCGATGGAAGAATTGGAATGGTTTCTTTCCAAAGCCGCCGCCTTCGATGCAGGCTTCGGCCTCGATTTCAGTGCGGAAACCATGCGTAAACACGGGCTCACCAATATAATGTTAAACACAATAAAAATATGGGAGACCCTTCGCTTATCCCAAGCCTTCAGCGACGACATCAAGGAAACGCTTAAAGACCCATATTGCGATTGGCACATCAAAAGGGACAAAGACTCCACCTTCCTCCTCTATCCCCAGCACAACTCACGCCGCTATTATTGTAGTCTATACAATGACCAATGGGAATGGAACTCCCCTTACACGAGCCGTTTCGCGCTTTGCATCACCGTCGAAGGCAAAGGAAGCATTAGCAATCCCGTCATCAGAACCTTTAACGGGATTCTAGAATTCCCTTGCACCATTAAAGCTGGACAGTATCTCATCTATGATTTTGAAGGCAACGCTTGCATAACCGACTTTAACTACAACATAATTGCCAACGTGTACGCTCTAGGCGAATCTTTCTTGGACGAAGGCATTTCCGAGGTCTCTTTCAGTTGCGAGGTGAAAATGGAAGAAAGGAAAAAACCTGAAGTAAACGTACGTTATTATACCCACGGCCATGCCAAGGAGTTGCGGATGCGGTCAAAATAGCAACGTTCACCATAGGGGAAGCCTTCCTTTTCCCTATTGATGATGAGCATTTATTTAAAAAAGCATCATTAATAAGGATAAAAGCGTATGAATTGTCTTTGTATTTTTGCAGCATCAAACAATAGACCCAAATGACAACCCTCGATAAACTCGAAATAGGACAATCCGCACGCATCAAAGCCGTAGGAGGTGAAGGCCAACGCCGTCAGCACTTTCTCGACATGGGCCTCATCCCCGATGCCTTCATCAAGATTGTGAAATATGCGCCTCTTGGCGACCCCATGGAAGTAACGATTCACGGCTATGCGCTCACCTTACGCAAAGCCGATGCCGCCCTCATCGAAGTGGAACCATGCGACGACACACAAGCCGAAGAAAGAGCCGACAACCTTGACCAGCTATATATCACCTCCCTTCCCGACCATAACGCCCACCCAGGCTTGGGCGAGGAAGGCATCTACCACGACAAGACCCATGAGACGCCGCTGCCCAAAGGCACCCAACTCACCTTCGCCCTTGCCGGACAGCAGAACTGTGGCAAGACCACACTCTTCAACCAACTGACAGGCGCCAACCAACATGTGGGCAACTTCCCTGGTGTCACCGTCGACCGCAAAGACGGCACCATCAAAGGGCATCCCGACGCCTCCGTCACCGACCTGCCAGGCATCTATTCGCTATCGCCATACACCTCCGAGGAAATCGTCTCGCGCGAATTCATCATGAAGGAGAAGCCAAAAGCCATCATCAACATTGTGGACGCCAACAACATCGAACGCAACCTCTATCTGACCATGCAACTCATGGAATTAGGAACGCCTATGGTGTTGGCCCTCAACATGATGGACGAGGTGCGCAACAACGGTGGCAGCATCTTGGTGAACGAGATGGAACAGATCCTCGGTCTGCCCGTGGTACCCATCTCCGCTGCCAAGAACGAAGGCATCAACGAGCTCGTCGACCACGCCATCCACATCGCTAAATACCAAGAAGCCCCAGTACGTCAGGACTTCTGCGACAAGGACGACCATGGCGGTGCCGTGCACCGCTGTCTCCACAGCATCATGCACCTCATCGAGGACCATGCGCAGCGAGCCGACATCCCTGTGCGTTTTGCCGCCTCCAAACTCATTGAAGGTGACAACATCGTCATGGAGGCCTTGAAGCTCTCGCAAAACGAGAAAGAGACCCTCGAACACCTCATCCTGCAGATGGAAGAGGAACGTGGCCTCGACCGCGCCGCAGCCATGGCAGAGATGCGCTTCGCCTTCATCAAAAAGCTATGTGACAAGACCGTCGTAAAGCCCAAAGAAAGCAAAGAATACCAACGCAGCCGCCGCATCGACCGCATCCTGACGGGCAAGTGGACTGCCATCCCCATCTTCATCCTCGTCATGATGGGCATCATATGGCTCAGCATCGACGCCCTCGGAGCGCCTTTGCAGGACTGGCTCGACCAAGGCATCTCGTGGCTCGCCGAACGATGCGGTACGGCCTTGGCCAGCTGGAACGTCAGCCCCGCAGTGCAGTCACTCGTTGTCGACGGCATCTTCGGCGGCGTGGGCAGCGTGTTGAGTTTTGTGCCAATCATCATCTTGCTTTTCTTCTTCCTCAGCTTGTTGGAGGACAGCGGCTATATGGCTCGCGTGGCTTTTGTCAGCGACAGCTTCTTGCGTAAGCTAGGCCTCACCGGCCACAGCATCGTGCCCATGCTCATCGGATTCGGTTGCACCGTACCTGCGGTCATGTCGACACGCACCCTACACTCCACCCACGACCGTTGGCGCACCATCCTGCTGACGCCTTTCATGAGCTGTTCGGCAAAGATTCCCATCTACGCCTTCTTTACCAGCGTTTTCTTCCCGCATCATGGTGGGCTGGTGTTAATCGGATTATACCTCCTGGGCATCATCGTTGGCATCGTCACTGCTTTGTTCACCAAGTGGTTTGGCGACAAGGGTGACGTGGCGCCTTTCGTCATGGAGCTGCCTAACTACCGTCTGCCGAGCCTCAAGAACGTGGCGCACCTGCTATGGGACAAGACCAAAGACTTCTTGCAGCGCGCCTTCACCGTCATCTTCATCGCCTCCTTGGTGATCTGGCTCCTGCAGACCTTCGACTTCCACTTCCAGATGGTCGAGAACGGTGAAGGCAGCATGCTGGCCAGCGTGGCCGGCTGGATTGCGCCTGTGTTCCGTCCTATCGGATTGGGTGAATGGCAAATCGTCACCGCCTTGGTGAGCGGCTTCATGGCCAAAGAAAGCGTGGTGGCCACCCTCGAGGTCTTGAACGCCATGCCTTTGTTCACCACCGTCACCAGCATCTCCATGTTGGTCTTCTGCCTGCTCTATACGCCTTGTGTGGCCGCCATGGCCGCCGTCCGTCGTGAGTTGGGCAGCAAGTGGATGCTTTTCATCATCCTGTTCCAATGCGTCGTCGCCTGGCTCTGTGCCTGGTTTGCCTACCTCATCGCCAACGCCATCATCGCATGAACTGGCCTACCGTCATAGTGCTATTGGTCGTGTTGGCCCTCGTCGTAGTTGCCATCAGGGCAATGCGTAGCGGCAAGGGCACATGCTCTTGTGGCGGCAAAGGAAAAACAAATGGGAATTGCAACGGATGCCAAGGCTGCACGGTGGATTGTCCGTTTAGACGGTGATTACTCCTCCATCAAATGGTAATACTTCGGCTCATACCCCTCCCACTCCCCTGTCAACAGCTCGGGATGGAAGAAATGGATGAAGTCGGCCAACAACAAATCGGGCTCGCACTGCGACTGCTCGAAATAACCTGTCGATAGGATGTCGCAGACGATGATTTGATGGTTCTTGAAGGCGTCGAAAAGTGGATAGACGGGACTCTCTTTCGATAACGACTCATAGGTCATCGGGAAAGGATTGGAGTTGATGACGCGCCAATAATCGGCATGCTGCGCCTTGGCAAGGATGCTCTCGGCGTCCATGGGGACGCTGGCCGTCGACGGGTTGTCTTTCCATATGTAGTCGGCACCGGCATCGGCAAAAAGCTTGGCGATATAGCTACGGCCTCCCGCCACATACCACTGCCCGTTGAAAGCCAGGTCAGAGAACACCGTGGGACGGTGTTCCACTCCGGCACAGAGCCCAGAAAGGGCATTGTAACGCCGCTCGATGTCGTCGAACCAAGCGTCAGCCTTATCCTCGCATCCCGCCATGATGCCAATGACACGAATCCATTCGGCACGGCCCAAGGGCGTGTTCTCCATATAATCGGCAAAGGGGAACAACACAGCACCCGTGACATTGAGACCGCCTTGGTTGCCATCGAAATAGGGCGAATACAACAAGGCGTCGGGCTTGATTTGTATCATACGCTCGATGTCGGCAGCGGCCTCTGTGCCAATGTCGTAAACTTTCTCCTCTGCCAACAAGGCGCGCATGGTGGAGTCGGTGACAAAACGACCCTCGAGGATGCCTTTCACGCGGTCGATCTCGCCAAGGCGAAGGAAAACAGCCCATTGCGTGGCAGAAAATGAAACCACGGACTTAACAGGGATGTGGATGATCCCTTTAACTTCCGTATCGACGGCTTTCGTCGTGTCTTTGACCATGGCGAACTTACCCAGCGACAAGGTGGTATCCCACGGGCAGATCACTTCCATCAGATAGCCGTAGTCTTTCTCGCTGACGACGACATTATGGGCATAGCGCATCAGGTTGTCGACCTCGGTCTTCTCTTCCTTGACTTGGTGGTTGAACCTACAGGATGATGCGGAGAACAGTAATCCTAATATCAGCAACAACCCTAATGCGCATCGCTTCGCGTCATTGCGAGCATAGCGCGGCCATCCAGATGTGATGCTTTCTTTCTGGATTGCTTCGTTCCTCGCAATGACGGAATCCGTCAGTATTGGTTTATCGTTTTCCATTGATTTCCTCCAAGCAGTCTTTACACAGGCAGTCGCTGTAGTGTTCCTTCAGATAGGCTTTGGTGCTGTCATTGAGCTGCACTTTCACGCACCAGCAGTCGATGGAATGCACGCATTCAAACGTTTTTCCGCAACGGGGACAAGTCTTTTTCATAGTCAAAAAAGGGCGTGAGACTTTTGTCTCCAAAAGCCTCACGCAAAAAAAGAATATCAATTATTTAAACAACATTGCACTGGGAATGACGCCCGCCTCAAATGAATTGAGCAACACACCGTCATCAGAATAACGATACACGGTACCGTTCATCATATAATTTTTGGCGTCGGTCACATAGACATCACCCGTATTCGGGTTGACGGCCATGTTATAAAGCAAACCCTGGGGCTCAGCCTCAATTCGGAACGTCTCTGAAAGGATCTGCGTTCCAAGATCGAAACGACGCACTTCGTTATTATAGATCAAATAAAACATACTGCCAGTAGGATTGGCTCTCAAAGAAGAAACCGTACCTTCAAATTCATACCGTTTGGAAGCCGTCTTCATCATCGGGTCAATCTCCCATAAGGAAGGCTGCTCGCCATAGTCTTCATCCCAGGAACGGCCCTCGCAAAGCACCCACACATGGCCATTCCTGTCAACGGCCATGCTGTTAGGCTCTTTGCCCACTTCAATTTCGGCCACCTTGACATCGTTGTTCATGTCGATGACCTGAACCGTGTTGTAACTATCATGCGAGGTGTTATCCACATAATAGTATGACCAGTTGCTGACATACAGTTCGTTGCCTACAGGCACCATCTTCTCGGTGGTCTTACCCGTTTCGATAAACCCGCAATGGGTCATATCTTTGGGATTCACAATCCACAGGCCAGTACCGATGATGTCGCTGACATAAGCCTTTTCAGGCGTCACGAAGAACATCTCACGCGGCGAATAGAAATCGGTCAGTTTAAACGGCTTCGTGGTGTCGCAAACAATCGAGTTGGCATCTACCTTATAGATAAGGTTGCTGTTGTTGACCACAATGTAAAGCTTGCCGTCAACAAGCGTCATGCTTTCGCCCACATCGCCGAGCGGTGCATCGTTCACCTTATAGAACAGGTTGTTGCAAACCGTGTCGGCTATGGGATCATAAAACGTCAAAGACGCATTTGAAAATTGGAAGTTGCCCTCGTTGAGCACCAACACGCCTGAACCCACCGTAAAACCATTCGGATCAACGGGAGGAGTGGGCTTGCAGGCGAACAGCAAGGTGGCAAGGCATGCCAACAAAAACAAGTTAATTCTTTTCATTGAAGTTTGTATTTTATTGTTTCACAACTCTTTTCGTAATAGTATTCCCATCAGCTTTGATGCAGACGAAATAAATGCCTTGGTTCAAGTTACCCATGTCGACAACAGAAGATGTAGAAATCATCACCTGCTGTCCCATAAGGTTATAGACCTCCACCGATTCCAGGTTCTCGACCTTGATGGTAAGTCTGTCCCTCACTGGATTGGGATACAGGGCGATGGTTTGGGCCTCATTTTCAACAACGTCATAATGATCCAAATCATGAATCACGCCTACGGCATCCAAGTCGAAGCCACTGGAAGGAAATCCCGTTGGCCACGGGTCGTTGATGACATGACCTTCCGAGTCAATGTTGGCATATTCAGGTTGAATACAACCCACCACGTCGACGATACGGACGTGCGTCACCTTGTTCTTGTCGAGCAATTCGTTGTCCTCCACCTCATCCAAGTCAAAAGGCGTCCCATAAAATGCACCATATTTACTGGCGAAGTTATGGAGTTGTGAAGGAACAATGGAGCCTGCATTGCCCAATTGGGTCTCGGTTTGGACGTAGGTAACAGCAGGAAAACGGAAAAAATTCTCGCCATCGGAACTAACCTCCACGAAGCCAAGCTCGAGCGCCCACGTGTCAGGGTTTTGCGCGTTGGCGAAGCCATTTTCGAACACGGCGAAATCGGGGCCAGGGCCATTATATATCGGTGCGGCGAAGGTCAAGACGGCCTTTCCGCCATCGCCAAGGCTGACGACATCCATCGTTCCGCCGGGACGGCCCAAGGCCAGCGACTCACTGCCAAACGAGGCCACACCGTTTTCAGGCTTGTCGATCCTCATCGGGCCGCGCTCTACAGTGCAACCTGTAGCCCATGCCACGAAGGCCGACGAGTCGGCATGCATGGCTGTGGTGCCAGGTTTATCTTGCGCAGGCGCAAACTGTGCCCAAAGCGCAACCGGCACCATAGCCATCAGCAGGAAAGAGATCCTTTTTATCATTTCACCACGAGTTTGGCGGTGGTCACATTGCTGTTGTTGCTCACGCTAATGAAATACATGCCAGCATTCAGCATTTCAGTGCTGACGCGCACTTGTTCACCAGCCTGTGCATCAACGCTTTGCTTGCTGACCAAACGACCTTGTAAATCGTAAACCGAAACCTCGTTAAGGCCAGCGTTCTCAAGGGTCACGAATGCATCGCCAACAGCGGGATTCGGATAGATAACCAGGGTGTTGGATGGGTTCTCGTTCATACCAGTGTTGTCGATGGCGGGCTCAATGGGTTGTTCCCAAGAAATGGTGGTCCAGTCGGAAGACATGATACCGCAGGCAAGACCGCCAACCTTCACGAAGTCGCCGTCATGAATCGGTTCGGCTGCCATCATGTTCTGACCCATCAAGCCATTCACGCTATGCATAGGAACATCATAGTCGGGATCGCCCCACTGTGCATCCGGGTTGGGGCACATGGTCAGGTCATATTGATCATCGACGTAAGTGACGTTGGTGGGAGCAGAACCGATGACCGTCAAACGGCTGTCGGCAGCGGCAATATCAGTAAGAGCTTGGAAAACGGTGGCCTCACCGTCGAAACGGTAACCCCAAGCCAAAGCGGCCTCAGTGTAGCTACACCAGCTGATGGCAACTACAACTTCGTTTTCGCCTTCGCCGACCCAAAACAGAATCTCTTCAGCTGAAATAGTGGCGTCAACGACCTCTCCACCCGCATTCGGGTCAGTAGCAGGGATGATCTCGGTAGTCCAAGAAATGGTGGTCCAGTCGGTGGACATGATACCACAGGCATAACCGCCAATCTTCACGAAGTCGCCGTCTTGAATGGGTTCAGCCGACATCATGTTCTGACCCATCAAGCCATTCACGCTATGCATAGGCACATCATAGTCGGGGTCGCCCCACTGTGCATCCGGGTTGGGACACATGGTCAGGTCATATTGATCATCCACGTAAGTGACGTTGGTGGGAGCAGAACCGATGACCGTCAAACGGCTGTCGGCAGCGGCAATATCAGTAAGAGCCTGGAAAACGGTGGCCTCACCGTCGAAACGGTAGCCCCATGCCAGAGCGGTCTCAGTGTAGCTGCACCAGCTGATGGCAACCACAACTTCGTTTTCGCCTTCGCCAATCCAGTATTGGATGTCGGCGGGATCGATAGTAGCATCTTGTTGTGCAAACAGGTTGGTCGTAAACAGACCAAAGATTCCAAGAAGGAATAAAAGGGTAAAGTTTTTACGCATAATAATATAATTTTAGGTTTGACATTCAATCCATTACATTAAAATGCTTTGGGAAAACGCGGATACACCTTATGCCATAAGGAAAGCCAGCTCTTGTCCCGAAAGCTTCGTTTCATCGACAGGCGGCAGGTCTTCTGACTTACTCCTTTAGGCGGGTCGCCTTCCCGAAAGACATTGTTTTCAGTGGCATAGTGACCAGCGCGAAGAGCTTACAGCAGCGGGAACTGTCCAGGATTTTCACCCGATTCCCTATTGAGCCCTGAGGCACCGCTTATCGGGTGCAAAGATACAGCATTTTCTATAATAAGGTATACTATCTTCGAAAAAAGTTCCTATTTTTGCGCATCAAACATCAAATTCATCCAGTCGCCATGAAAAAAGTTTTTACTCTTTTTGTCACCATGCTGTTTATGCTCGGTTTAGCCAATGCCCAAGATGTCTATTATTCTGGCAATGGCAACGGCACAGGCAAGATTTGGAAAAACAACACTTTGATTTATAGCATTTCTGACAGCGTCAACCTCCAAGTGGAGGACCTTCAGGTTGCCACAAACGGAACCGTTTATACTGCAGGCCGCGCTATTGCCTCCTCCTATGTGCAGGGGCGCGTTTGGATGAATGACTCGTGCGTCTTCAGCGCCGACACCAGCACCATTATCGACCACCTGGTCCTCACCAACGACGGTTGGATGGCGGCTGGCTTCAACAACGTCTGGCAAAACGGCGAACTTCTGTATTCCTACAGTCACGAAGAAGACGCATGCTATATCCATAGTGTAGCCTTTGACACAAACATGGACGACTTTTATGCAGGCGGTGCCATTTCTTTCAATAGCGACTCCCTCTTTCATGCTTGTGTCTGGAAAAACGACTCGCTCCTATGGATGGAAGATACCGTTTCGAGCGTCCAAAGCATCTGCTTCGACGGGGAGGACCTCTTTGCAGCGGGATTCATGGTTGAAAACGACTCCATCTACGGTGTCATTTGGCAAAACGACTCCATCATCTACCAATTGGAAAACGCCAACTTCGGACACATCGCAGCTTTTGAAGGCAGCCTTTATTGGACAGGGGTTTCCCTGAACGATACCATTGTCTATATTTGGCAAGACGGCGAGGTCCTTTACGCCTTGCCTGAGCTTTCCGGAATCAACAATTTGGTCGTCAACGCGAATGGCGTATATTATACTGACGCACAAACAGTTTATAAAGATGGCGAAGTCCTCTATCAGCCCGATGGATACATCATCTCGGGCCTCGTCGTGGTGCCCAACGAGGAAACCGCAGTTTACTCTTTGCCTTGGTACGACGGCTTCGAAAATGGCGACACCTACTGGGATGAATGGACCATACTCGACTTCGACGGCAACGCCGAAATCGGATGGCAACGCAATGATGAAGAGGCTGCCACCGGCGACTACAGTGCCCGCCACCAAACTTATGACAACATCCAGGAAGGCTGGCTCATCACCCCGCCCCTCTACCTGCAACCCGGCCAAGACTCCACTTGGATGACCTTCAAAACCATGGAAGTCAACCCGGAGAATTTCACCACCAGCAGCCTCCTGGTTTCGACCACAGGCACCGAACTCGCCGACTTCACCCAGATTTGGGCACAAGGCAATCCCACAGAAGATTGGGCTTCCGTCCGTGTCGACCTCTCTGATTACCAAGGCGACACCATTTATCTTGCCTTCAAATACAGCGGTCACCACGGCCACGACTGGTACATCGACGACATCGCCGTTGAAGAGATTCTGACCCTCTACAACATCGTCGTCGAAGCCGACAGCACCGGTTGGGGCACCGTCACCGGTGGCGGCGCCTACCATCCTGGCGACACCATCCAAATCGAGGCATTCCCCACCGTGGGACATGAGTTCTTGCATTGGAACGACAGCATCGTCGACAACCCGCGCACCATCGTCGTCACACAAGACAGCACCTTCACCGCCTATTTCGGCACCCTTCAGTTCCTCATCGAGACCTATGCCTCACCCGAAACCTATGGCATCGTGACTGGAGGCGGCACCTATCCTTATGGCGACACCATACAGATCGAAGCCATCCCCAACCTCGGCTACGCTTTCTTGGGCTGGGACGACGGCATCACCGACAACCCGCGCACCATCGTCGTCACCGAAAATGCCTCCTACACCGCCAACTTCGACGTACAACAATGTGTCATCACCACGGGAGTCACCCCTGAAGGGGCAGGCACCGTGACAGGCGGCGGCACTTACGGCTATGGTGAGACTGTGACCCTGACAGCCCAAAACAACGAAGGATACGTCTTCAGCCAATGGTATGACGGCGTCACCGACAGCCAACGCGACATCCTCGTCGAAGGCGACGCTACCTATATCGCCATCTTCACGCCCCTGCAATACGAAATCACAACCGCATGCCTTCCTGCCGAAGGCGGCTTCGTCGACGGTGGCGGCATCTACGACTGCGGCAGCACGGCAGTGCTCACCGCTGTAGCCCACGAAGGCTACTCCTTCCTCTGCTGGAGCGATGGCATCACCAGCAATCCGCGCTACGTCACCGTGACCCAGAACGCCACTTATACCGCCCGCTTCTTAGCAAACGCCCCGACGCAATACACGGTCACCGTACTCGCCAACGACCCGTCGCTGGGAACGGTAAGCGGCGGCGGCACCTACAACGAAGGTTCCGACATCGAAATCAGCGCCGAACCCTTTGAAGGCTGCTTCTTCAAACAATGGAACGACGGCAACACCGACAACCCGCGTCGCATCACTGTCACCGAAGACATGACCTTCATCGCCATGTTTGGCACCACTGAAACCTATACCATCCAGGTCAGGCCTGAGAACCCGCTCTACGGCAGCGTTTACGGCGGCGGCACCTATCCTGTCAACACGGTCATCACCATCGGCGCCGTACCCGCCCAGGGTTATTACTTCTCGGGATGGCAAGACGGCAACGTCGATAACCCGCGTACCATCACCGTCACCGAAAATGCCCTTTATACCGCTTCCTTCTCACCCAATCCTGTGGTGACCTACAATGTCACCGTCAACTACGACGCTAATCATGGCTACGTCGTTGGCGGCGGCACCTTTGTGGCTGGCAGCATTATCTCTATCGCCGCCATCCCTTATGACGGCTACCTGTTTGACAGATGGAGCGACAACTCCACCGACAACCCCAAAGAGATTCTTGTCGACCACGACATCACCTTGACCGCCTTCTTCCGATTCACCAACGTGGATGAACATGGCTCAGTCGCCTACACCCTATACCCCAACCCCGCCGACGACATGCTCCACGTGGAAGGCCTTGACGGCTCCAATGAGATCAAGATTTACAATACCATGGGCATGTTGGTCAAGTCAATGAACGCCGAAGGCGACGCGCTCATCCCCGTCGACGACCTATCGTCGGGCTTGTACCTCCTGCGTATCGGGCAACATACCACCACGTTCATCAAGAAATAGGAAACGGAACACCTAAAACAAAAAGAGGTGACCCCAAAAGGGCCACCTCTTTTTTTATTCATCACAAACTCTAAAGCAATCCTTCTTGCTTTTTGTTCCAAAACGTTTTGAAATCTTCGTAGTTCTTCTGCAGCAGCTTCGGGGTATCCAACGAATACGGGCACTTCTCTCGGCAGGTGTTGCAATGCTTGCATTGCTCGATTTGTTTCATCTTCTCTGCCCATTCTTCGGTGAGATACACACTTAAGGGCGCCCTGCGCAGGAACAGGCTCATGCGAGCGCAGTCGTTGATTTGGATGCCAGCTGGGCACGGCATGCAATAGCCGCAACCCCTGCAGAAGTCACCCGCCAACTCCTCGCGTTCTTTCTCGATCTTACGCCACGACGTCAGCGACAATTCGGGAGCCTGTTCTTGATAGGAGACAAACTCATCCAGCTCGCTCTCGCGCTGTATGCCCCAGATGGGTAGAGCGTGGTCAAACTGGTTCAAGAAAGCATAGGCCAAAGCCGAGTCGGTGATGAGGCCGCCTGCCATCGCCTTCATGCAGATGAACCCCATGTTGTGCTTGTAGCAAGCCTCCACGATCTTTTGGTCTTCAAGCGACGAAAGGTATGAAAAAGGATATTGCAACGTGTCGTAGCAATCCCTTTCGATGGCTTCCATGGCCACCGACTGGCGGTGGTTGCTGATGCCAATGAAACGCACCTTGCCTTGCCGCTTGGCCACCTTCATCGCATCATAAAGGCCTTGCTTGTCGCCCGGACGAGGGCAATAGCTTGGATTGTGGAACTGGTACACATCCAGATAATCCGTGCGCAAATTGGTCAAAGTAGTATGAAGGTCCTTCCAAAAATCTTCAACGGTCGTAGCCGCCGTCTTGGAAGCGATGATTACCTTGTTGCGACGACCCTCGAAAGCGGCTCCTATCTTCTCTTCACTATCCGTATAGAAACGGGCAGTATCATAAAAATCGATACCATGATCGAAGGCCTTATGCAACAAGTAAACGGCCTCTTTTTCGCTGATCCTCTGAATAGGCAACGCACCAAAGCCATTCTTGTTCACTTTCAGGTTGGTCTTCCCTAACGTTATAATCTTCATACCTAACTGATTTAAAGGTACAAAAATAATAAAAGTTTTTATATAACCCTGTTTTTCAGAAAAAAATAAATCCCAAGTGCCTGAAAAAGAGGCCTCGCAACCAAAAAAAAACTATCTTTGCAGAAAAAGAAAACCATGGATATCCTCATCCTAAACGGGCCCAATCTCAACCTGTTAGGGAAACGTGAACCGGAGATATACGGCCACGTCTCCTTCGAGCAGTATCTGGCGACACTCCAAAGCCGATTCCCGCAGCACCGACTGACCTATCGCCAGTCGAACCACGAAGGTGTCCTCATCGACTTGCTTCAAGATGCGGATGGGCACTTCGATGCCGTTGTGATGAATCCAGGTGCCTATGCCCACACTTCCATTGCCTTGGCCGATTGCATCCGCGCCATCAGCATCCCTGTTGTCGAAGTACACATCTCCGACATCAGCAAGCGGGAGCCTTACCGCCGCCATTCTTATACAGCGGAAGCCTGCCAAGCCTGTTTCTCGGGATTTGGAATGGAAAGCTACGATAAAGCCATAGAAAGCCTCGGATAAGAGGCTCAGGAGAAATCCTTTTCTTTCAATTCGCTGTACTTGTTCTTCTTCAGCACCATGCTGTCGAACACGATGTTGCGTTGATAGACGCAGCTCGCCTTCTTATGCGTACCATTGGCACGATAAGCACGCAAGGCTTTCATGCGCTTGAAGAAGTCACGATGTGCCTTGAAGACCATCCTGAAGTCGCCGAAGCATCCTTCCAGCAAGAACTTCAATGATGCCACCCAGTCGAGGATCAGACGGTAGGCGATGACAGGCCAGACATGCCCATCGGGAAGGTTCTTCACCAAGAGCGAAAGGTTGTTCCTGAAGTTGAGGTAAGTCTTGCGTGGCGAATTCTTCGGCAACGTACCGCCTCCGATATGATACACCTTCGAAGCGGGACAGCAGTAAATCTTGTAGCCGGCATTCTTCAGCCGCCAGCACAAGTCGATTTCCTCCATATGGGCGAAGAAGCTGTCGTCGAGACCGCCAATCTGCTTGTACAGGTCAGCCCTGACAAACATGCAAGCGCCTGTGGCCCAGAAAACTTCCATGGGCTCATCATACTGCCCTTCGTCGTCCTCAAGGTTCTGGAACACGCGCCCACGGCAGAAAGGATAGCCGTACTTGTCGATGAAACCGCCACAAGCGCCAGCATATTCAAACTGTTCCTTATGGTAATACGACAAGATCTTCGGCTGGCAGGCCGCAATCATCGGGTCGGAGTCCATCAAGGCGATGACGGGCTCGATCCATTGAGGGACGACTTCGATATCGGAATTCAGCAGCACATAGTATTCGGCCTCTACCTGTGCCAAAGCCAGGTTGTAGCCCGTGGCAAAGCCACCGTTGCTACCGTTTTCAATCAAACGGATCTCCGGGAAATGCGCTTGCATGAGAGCAACCGAATCGTCGGTAGAGGCATTGTCGGCCACGACGACCTCCGCCAAAGCCGGGTCGCAGTTGGCAATCACCGTAGGAAGGAAACGTTCCAAGAACGTCTTCCCATTATAGTTCAATATGACGACAGCCACTTTTTTCATGCCTTTTCCGTATTTCTAACGTGCTTCCATCTGCGATGCGACCAAAGCCAGTTGTCGGGTTGTTCGACAATCAAACGCTCCACATGCCTCACGTATTGTTCCACAATTTCATTCTTAGCGGTTTCTTTCGGGTTGATGCTGACAGGATGCAAGGTCACCTCATAGCGTCCCCTTCCCTGTCGCGACATCTCCACGAAGACCACTGCATAGTCCAGGAGCTTGGCCATACGTTCCAGTCCCGTAAACCAGCATGTCTCGCGGTGGAGGAACTCCGTCCAATAATCGCTCTCAACTCCTCTTGGCGACTGGTCGGCGACAATCAGGCATGCCGTCGGAATACCTTTGCGTTCCGCCAAGCCTCTCAATGCCACATCAGCCTCCAGCATATATTCCTTGTCTGTACGATTGAGCTGGCGTATCTTCAGCATGAAAGCATCCAGATAAGGATCGTGGAGCCGTTTGTAGATGCCCGTGCTCTTGTGATCCGACAGGGTGCGCATCAACATGCCGACCCACTCCCAGTTGCCCGAATGGGGCGAGGCAAAGAAAACACTTTTCCGCTGTTCATAGAGTTCCTCGATCAGCTCAGGATTCGTGAACGTCACCCGCTGGCGCAAGTCTTCTAGGCTGACATGCAACATCTTACAAGTCTCCAAAGCCACGTCACACATGTTTCTGTAGAAACGTTTCTCTATAGCTTTCAGCTCCTTGCGACTTTTTTCAGGAAACGACTGTTGCAGGTTCCCCCTTACCACTTTCCTGCGGTAACGAACCACATGATACAGCATGAACGCGTAAAAGTCGGACCTCAGGTAAAGCAGGCGAAATGGCGTATAGGCCACCCCATAAGCCCACAGCTTTGCCAGAAAGAAACCGACCTTGCCCATAATGGATTATCTCGGGTTGTTGTACAAGTCGCCCGCATGCGAGCCCCAGCCCTTCTCGTATTCGGTTTGGTCGACACCCTGGTCGTAGCCCTCGCCATAGATACGGGAATAGATCTCGAGCTGCCAGCGGGGGTTGTTGATTTCGCCCACCACATCAGAGTGGATCAAATGGTAATCGTTGGTTGAGTCATCCTTCGACATGAAGACGAAACGCTTGTTGCGTTGGTTAGCCACTTCATAATAATGCCAAATCTCATATGGATAAGCACCTGGCTCATTGGGGCTTTCCACGATCTTGTCGGGTTGTCCGTATTTGAGGAACACATAGCCCCTGTCGGTACGATAGCCTGGATAAGAGGTGGTCTTGAACGACATGTTGACACGCCTGACGGCATTCAGATAGTCATTCCATGCAAAGCTTGGGTTCAATGGGGCACGCGAGCTCCAGAAGTTCAGGAAAAACTGTTGCATGGTCTTAAGGTCGTCGGTCTTCACCAGTCCAGCAGTATAGTCGCGCTCAGCCTCCGAGCAAATCGGGTCGAGGTAGCGGATATACTGGCGCAAGGTATCTATGTTATTGATTTGCGAGACAAAGGAATTGGTGATGTTGACGGCAGCGATGTTCGACATGTCGTAGCCCACACCTGGATTGCTACGTTGGAAGAAGGCACTTTGGGAGCAAATCAAGGTATTGGCACGATCGCGCATTTCGACGACAAGATAGTAATTACCCGAAGGCAACTCCTTAATGTCGATGGTATTGAACAGCACATCGACCTTTTTCACGTCAAAGCGCTTGTTGAAAGAGAATTCCTGCAGGCGGTTCGACGACTCGACTGCCTCAATGTAATAGCTCACCAAGAACTTGCCTTCGTCATACAATTTGTCGCTGTTGTAAAGCTCGACATAGAAGTTCAGTTTGTCCTCCTTCGAGCCATAGAAAGGATACACGCGGGGCAAGAAATCGTAACCGCTCTTGGTGCAGGCCGAGGGCTTTGCCGCCTTGGTGTAGGAATCAAACAACAGGATGTCGGAGATGGCAGGTGTGTTTTCAGGATAATTGACCTCCACGGTGACTTTAACCGTCGGCAAAGTCTCACCGCTGTTCATGTCAGTGACACTGATTTCCATCTCATATTCCCCATTGGGCAGGGTGAAACGCTGCTGGTCGATGAAAGCCCCGTCAAGATTGGCTGTGTCACTCACGATGGGGCTATCCAAGGCAATCTTGGAATAATTACATATCTTTTCCCCTTGGCGGAAGATGGTCTGCACCTCAATGGTCGACTTGAACTTGCCAGGTTCAAACTGCTTGTAGACCGCCGAGCGGCAGTCGAAGGCAATGGCGTTTTCCACGAAAGGCGAAACGCTTGGCGCACAGTATGTGGTCGTGGAAAGGTAGGACTTGAGTCTTTTCGACTTCACTTGGGCTTGGCCCGAAAATGCGACCAAAAAAACCAACAAGGTTGCGATTGTTTTTTTTGCAATTGATGTATTCATGATGTTAGATTTTTTGACAAGGCAAAAATATACACATAATATCCGATTGATTCATTTTTTCGTCTATAATTTCTCAACAAATATCAACAATTTCAATTTATTTATCTGATTTTTAATATTTTAATAAGCTTTTTTCAAGTAATACAGCAAGGCTTGCTCCAGATTATTCCCTTGTCCAAGCACAGCCAAAATTTTGTTTGTCCTGCGATTGGTACCGCTATAGGAGATGCCTTCGAGCACAGCTATCTCTGCATCGTTCAAGCCCAAGAGTGCCAAGCAGGAATGACGGAGGTCGGCCACATTCAAGTCAGGGTAGTCCTTCAGGAACCGCGACGAGAAATCCGGGAAACAGCCATTGGCTTCCCTGACCAGCTCGATATAATCCATCTCCTTCAGCTTCAGCTTGGGATAAACGCCCACACTCTTGATCATGATGTCCTTCCCTTCCACCGATTGTACGATTTTCTTCACTATGGCACTCTCGGAAAACGATTTCCAAGCCTCGTCAAAATCAATATGAGGAGCGCTCAACTGTTGCGCCATCTGTTCAAGTTCCAAATCTTTGTCCGCGTTCTCCTGCTCATGCTTCTGCTCGATGTCCGTAATCTTGTTCTCTATATGACTGATACGCCGACGGTTACGATAGATGATATACGCCATGAAAGCAATCACCAGAAGCAAAAACAGCGACAGCATCAACAAAGAACCGTAATTATTGCTTTTCGTTGGAAAAGTTTCAGTTTTCGGGTTGCTGAACGCATCGAACAGGTATTCTATCTCCATCTTATGGGAGGTCAAACGTGTCTCCATCAAGGAGTTTTCCACATAATAGCGTGTATAGGCCAGTTCTTGGTCGGCCATGCCTTTATCACGGAAAATCTCAGCCAGTTTGGCCGCAGCATCCACGCGAGCAAAACGGTCGCCACTCGCAAAAGCCCGTGCCAGATGCGGAACTGCCGAATCATACTGTTGAAGCTCAAAAAGTTTTGCACCAACGGCCAATTGCATGGGCTCGTCACCCACAGGCATTTGCTGTTCCGCTTTTTCAAACAAGGTCATGGCCTTGTCATAATCCTTCTGCGACTGATAGATGGCCGCTTCGAAACGCAACATGGCCGCCAAATCGGCCTCCGATTCATAATACGAAGCCGCTTTGTGACAGGTCTCAATAGCGGCTTCACGGATGCCGTAGCGATAAAGGATTTCCGACAGACGCGTGTAGGTCAAAGCGATAAAACGGTTAGCATAGGGGTGGTCTTCCCAAGTCTCACGCTGTCGCATCACTTCCAGAGCTTTCAGGTAATGCGTGAAAGCCTCCACATCCTCGTTGGCGAAGGCACATTCCACACCTTTATAATAATAGGCATTGGCGCAAAGAAATTGCAAGTCGGCGTCATCGGGAAACAAAACGGCGAGACTATCGTAGAAGGCAACCACTGGAGCCAAGTCAGGGCTGTTAGGGGTCAGGCAACGGTTTTTGTAATGTGCCTGCACCTCGCGAAGACGTAGCTCATTGTCGTCCAGCTCTGAAAAAGGCTTTTGCTCATTCCTTTTTCCCAACACATTGACGCTATCCAAAGCCGCTTCTGGTTGGGTCTCCAGCAGGATTTCTATCGTCTTCAGCTCCTTGAAATGATGCGGCGCATCGGCTTCATGGAATGCCGATTTCTGCCTTGAGCAGGCACAAAGCAGTGCTACACAGAGCAAAAGCAGGAGAAATGGGATGCGCATCGCCTTCATTAACCGCAGTTTTTTCAATTTTGCAAAGATAGAGGTTTTCGGCGGAAAAAAGTTTTTGTACTTTTGCAGCGGAGATATGGCTGAGTGGTCGATAGCGGCGGTCTTGAAAACCGTTAAGCCGAAAGGCTTCGGGGGTTCGAATCCCTCTGTCTCCGCCAAGCGGCAATTGTCGCTTTCTTTTTTTCCTGTTTCGGAGAGATGCCGGAGTGGTCGATCGGGGCGGTCTCGAAAACCGTTGAACGCTTTGCGTTCCAAGGGTTCGAATCCCTTTCTCTCCGCAACCAAGCTAAAGCCAGCATTTGCTGGCTTTTTTTGTTTTCGTATAAAAATAAAAAGTGTATCTTTGCCTTTTTATCCAACACCGTTCACATCATCAAATTGAATCGTTTTATGAAACACATGTTAATGGTTTTCGCCTTGGCCTTTGGACTGTCGCTCCATTGCCATGCGCAAAACACCGACGTATTGCTCGTCGCCAGGATGAACGACGGACAAGAGATAACCCATGAGATGACGAGCACCTCAAGACTGTCTTTCGAGGACAACACCTATCTCGTCATCGAGGACAATGGAATCCTTGTCGCCAAATATGCCCTCGCCGACATCCAAAAAATCACCTGCAGCGAAGTGGAAGGCCTTTCCGATGCCGAAGAGGACGCCCTTTCCGTTTACCCCAACCCCGTACACGACATCATGGTGCTGCGTCACCTCGAAAGCACCCAAATGGTCAGCATTTATGCCGTTGACGGCCGCCTGATGCGTTCCATGGAAGTCGGCAGTGGGCAAGGCATCGACGTCTCCGACTTTCCCGCTGGCTTATACCTCGTCAAGACACAACAACAAACCCTTAAAATGATCAAGCTATGAGAAAGACCTTATTAATAACGGCTCTGATGGTAGCTTGCATAGGGTTGTATGCACAAGACTATCACCTCAACCTACACAGATCCGGTTCCGTGGTGTACGACCACAACGTGAATGGCATCAGCGACATCCGCTTTGAAGGCAGCCAACCTGCCAACATGCTCATCAACACGGGCGACGGCGTCAATTCTTTCGCCATCACCGCTTTCGACAGCATCACCTTCGTCGTGCAGGAACTCCCGCCTGCGGGCGACACCGTATACCTCATCTATAGCCCATCCAACGTGAGCGTCGTCAACCCCTTTGCCAACGATGGCGTGAGCGTCACCACCAACGGCGGCAACGTCACGGTGAGCTCCACGAAATCCAATGTCCCCTATGTCGTGTCGGGCACCACGGCCAACGGCTCGCTGACGCTCTACAGCAGCAACCCTTATCATCTGACACTGAGCAGCCTGTCGCTGACGAGCAACGACAATGCCGCTCTCAACCTTGCTTCAGTCGCCCCCGCCACCCTGACACTTAAAGGCAACTCTTCCATCGCCGATGGTGCCAACAGCAGCCTCAACGCCGCCTTATATGCCGCTGGCAACCTAACCGTCAATGGCTCGGGAACACTAGAGATAACAGGCAACGCCAAACACGGCATCAATGTTGAAGGCACCCTGACCGTGAATGGCGGCAGCCTCAGCATCCCCGCCACCGACAGCGACGGCATCCACGGCAGCAGCAACCTCATTTGGAATGACGGGACGCTCGACATCGTCTCACCTGGCTCCGATGGTCTTGACATCTCTGGCGATGTCACCATACAAAACGGCGACCTCAGCATCCATACGACTGCCGAAAGCCAAAGGGGCATCAAAGTGTCGGGCATCTTCACCATGAACGACGGCACGTTGACCATCCACAACAGCGGCCAGGACGGCAAGGGCATCAAAGGCGACGGCCTCATCAACATCAACGGTGGCCACCTCGCCATCGAGCACTCGGGCGACATGTCGAAGGGCATCAAATGTGACACCGACATCACCATCACGGGCGGCACTCTCGACATCACGTCTTCGGGCAGCACCGTCTTGGAATCGGTCGACAACCAAAACGTGCCTGCCTATTGCACCGCCATCAAATGCGACACCGACATTCACATCACGGGCGGTGACTTCACCATCACCCTGCCCACCACCAACCACGGCGGCAAGGGCATCAGCGCCGACGGCAACATGACCATCGACGGAGGCACCTTCGTCATCACCACCCAAGGCGACGGCGCCACCTACACCGTCAGTGGAAGCACCAAAGACGCCTACACCTCGGCTTGTCTGCGGTCGGATGGCAACATGAGCATCCTCTCAGGCAACCTCACCCTCAGCAGCTCCGGAAGGGGCGGCAAGGGCATCAACGTAGGCGACGACAGCCATACCACCTCTACCCTGACACTCGGCACCACAGGCGGCAACGACGACGGCCTCATCCTCAACGTCACCACCAGCGGCGAGCGCATCACCATCAGCAGTGGTGGCGGAGGTCCTTGGGGTGGCGGCGACTATGCCAATCCAAAAGGCGTGAAGAGCCGTGGCAACCTGACCATCAACAGCGGCACCATCACTGTACATTGCACACAGACCCAAAACGAAGGCGGCGAGTGCATCGAGAGCAAGGCCACGCTGACCATCAACGGCGGCAACATCGAAGCCTATTCCGTGAAAGACGATGCCGTCAATGCGGCACAGAACCTCACCCTCAACGGTGGCATCTACTATGCCCACAGCGACAATAACGACGGCACCGACTCAAACGGCACCATGTTCCTGAACGGAGGCCTTAACATCTCCAACGGCGCACGCCAGCCTGAGGAAGGCTTCGACTGCGACAACAACCAGTTCAAGATCACTGGCGGCACCAGCATTGGCACAGGCGGCGGCACCAGCAACCCGAGCACGAATGTCTGCACCCAGCCCTCGCTGAAAATCAACACGCAGCCGGGCTATGCCATACAAATCCTCAAGTCGGACGGCACCGTCATCTGCACCTACCAATGCCCGCAATTCACTGGTGGCGGTGGTGGAGGTCCTGGATGGGGCAGCAGCATGGTCATGCTCTTCACCGACCCACAGCTACAGACTGGCCAGAGCTACACCGTAAGATACAACGGCACCATCAGCGGCGGCACCAACTGGAACGGCTACTATACGGGTAACGTCACCTACTCGGGCGGCAGCCAGACTACGGTCAACGTCAACTCGATGGTCACCACGGTGAGCGCCGGAGGCGGCGGAGGCTGGTAACAAGAATTCAATCCATAAACAAACATAACATGTCAAAAAAACTCTTACACGTGATCGCTTTAAGTATCATCGCATTAAGCGCTTGCGACAACAAGCAGGCAAAACAAGTGGAGGCTCCTGCAGCCAACCCCTTCCTGACCGAATACACGACACCCTTCCAGGTGCCACCGTTCGACCAAATCAAGAATGAACACTATATGCCTGCCTTCGAAGCCGGCATCAAAGAACAACAAGGCGAGATAGACGCCATCGTCAACAACACCGAGACGCCGACCTTCGAGAACACCATCCTGCCCTTCGACAAGTCAGGCCAGACCCTCGACCGCGTCAGCAACGTGTTCTTCAACCTCAACGAATGCCTCACCAACGACGAGATGATCGCCATCGCAGAGCAGGTATTGCCCATGCTCTCGAAACATAGCGACGCCATCATGATGAACCCGAAACTCTTCGAGCGCATCGACTATGTCTACCAGCACCGCAACGAGATGGGTCTCGACGACCAGCAGATCCGCGTGGTGGAGAAGTACCATCAGGACTTCATTCGCAGCGGCGCCGGCTTGAATGCCGAACAGCAAGCCGAGCTGAGTCAAATCAACGAGCAACTCTCAACGCTAAGCTTGCAATTTGGCAACAACCTGCTGAAGGAAAATGCAGGCTATAAACTCGTCATCGAGAACGAAGCCGACCTCGCCGGTCTGCCGCAGACCAGCATCGACGCCGCTGCCGAGCAAGCCAAGGCCGAGGGCATGGAAGGCAAGTGGGTGTTCACCCTCAGCAAGCCCAGCCTCATCCCCTTCCTGCAGTTTGCCGACAACCGCGACCTGCGCGAAAAGATGTACAAGGCCTACTATAACCGCGGCGACAACAACAACGAATACGACAACAAGAAGCTCATCAACGAGATGTGCAAGCTGCGCGTGCAGAAAGCCAAGCTCTTCGGCTATGACAACTATGCCGATTACGTTCTTGCCGTCAACATGGCGCAAGACTCCAAGACCGTCGACAAGTTCCTCATCGACATCTTCAACCCTGCCCAGCAGCTCGCCAAGAGAGAACTGGCCGAGATGCAGGCCATCGCCGACGCCGAAGGCGCTGGCATCAAGCTGGAAGGCTGGGACTGGTGGTACTACGCCGAGAAACTCCGCAAGGCCAAATACGACTTCGACGAGAACTACATCAAGCCTTACCTGACCGTTGACAATGTGCGCAACGGCATGTTCACGGCTGCCAACAAGCTGTATGGCATCACCTTCACGCGAAACACCAATCTGCCTGTCTATTATCCGGGCGTGGAGACCTATGAGGTGAAGGAAGCCAACGGCGACTTCCTCGGCATCCTCTACATGGACTACTATCCGCGCGACTCGAAGAGCGGCGGTGCCTGGTGCACCAGCTTCCGCGAGAGCGGCCACGACATCGAAGGCAACAAGGTCTATCCCGTCGTCTCCTTGGTGATGAACTTCACCCCTGCCTCAGGCGACACCCCTGCCCTGCTCACTTGGGACGAGACCGAGACCATGTGGCATGAGTTCGGTCACTCGCTGCATGCCTTCTTCAGCGACGGCCTCTACGACCGCACCTGTGGCAACGTGCCCCACGACTATGTGGAGATGCCCTCACAGATCATGGAGAACTGGGTCGCCGAGCCCGAGGTCATCCGCATGTACGCCAAGCACTACCAGACTGGCGAGGTCATGCCCGACAGCCTCATCAACAAGATCGAGAACAGCGCCTTGTTCAACCAAGGCTTCATGACCACCGAGCTCATCGCCGCCTCCATCCTCGACATGAAGTACCACGAGCTGACCGAGCCGCAGGACCTCGACGTCGACGCCTTCGAGAAGGAGCAGATGGACGCCATCGGACTGATGCCCGAGATCCTGCCGCGTTACCGCAGCACCAACTTCAGCCACATCTTCAACGGTGGCTACAGTGCTGGCTACTATGCCTACACCTGGGCTGAGGTGCTCGACAAGGACGCCTTCAACTACTTCAAGAGTTCAGGCAACCTCTTCAACCCTGAGTTGGCCGCCTCGTTCAGGAAGAACTGCCTGCAGGAATGCGGCAACGACGAAGGCATGGTGCAATACCGTAAGTTCCGTGGCCAGGACCCGGACTATGAGCCTTATTTGAAGGCACGCGGACTGAAGTAATCTGATGAGGTTCCCTGCGGGAATGGAGCAAATGTGCTAGTAAACAAGCGGCGGCTTGTGACGTTTACGACCTGTAAGCGTTACTTGCCGCCGCGGTTTACATTATGATCATAACTCCATTGACTCCGTCGAATGCAAAGCATTTCCCGAAGGGAATCTCAACTCTAGGCATCGCCCACACACACGCTTCGCGCGTCATTGTATGAGCGAGACCGCCGCGAGCGAAGCAAAGCGGCTGTCAGGCGCGAAGCGACGCAAAAATAAAGAAGGCCACCACAGATGTGATGGCCTTCTTATTCTCTTTTGTTTTTAAGCTTATTCAAACAACTTCTTGTTGTTCTCCAACAGGCGCTGCAGCTGTTCCAGCTCCTTGTCCTTCAGCTTGATCTCGGGGACAAACTTGCGGAAGTTCTCCAGACCATGCATGTCGGAGCCCACATAGTCGTACATGCCTTCCTTCAGCATGTCGTGCGACTTCTCATAGGCCGGATCACCATAGACGCCCGCCAACGAAAGCAGGTTGAGCTGGAACTTATAGTTCTTGTCCTTCCAACGCAGGTAGTTGGCCTTGTTGGCGTATTGGTAGCGCTCAGGATGGGCGATGACAGGCTGATAGCCCTCACACATGATGTCGTACAACATCTCGGTGATGCCATGCTCATACATCAGATAAGACGTCTCGCACAACACGTGGGTGCCTGCCTTGTCCAAGCACAAGAAACCTTGCTTGTAATGCTTCATGAACTCGGCATCGAGCATGTACTCGGCCGCCAGCCGCAACTCTATCTTGCTCACCTTGGCGGCTTCGACTTTGAAGTCTTCAAAAGCCTTCATGATGGGTTCCCGCTCATTGTCGGGATATTCCTTCATGAAATGCGGTGTAAGAATCATTTTGGTCACCCCCTTCGCCTCGAGCGTCTCCAGAGCTTCGAGCGACTTGCCCGTCGAGCGGAAACCGTCGTCGACGCCAGGGAGCAGGTGACAATGCATGTCGCAGGCCCCTTGGAAGAAGCCTTCAGGCAGTTTATGTCGGAATGAGAATAGTGGCATCAGTTCTTGTCTTCTTCAGTGGATTCGGACGATTTATGGTGCTTGTGGTGATGGCGTTTCTTGAACAGGCCTTTCTTCTCGTCCTTCCCCTCGTCGTTGCCATAGCCATAGCCGTAACCGTAGCCATAACCGTAACCGTAACCATAGCCGTAACCGTAACCATAGCCGTAATAGCCATAGCCGCGTTTCTTCTTGTTGACCGAGTTAAGCACCAGGCAGAGGTTCGGAAACTTGCCGTCCTTGTAGAACTTATCCACGTCGAAGAGCAAGCGCTTGTCGGTCTTGCCGGCCCTCAGCACGAAAATGGTGGTGTCGGCCACGCGCTTCACGATGTCGGAGTCGGCCACCATGCCCACCGGCACGTTGTCGAGGAAGACATAGTCGTAACGCTTGCGCAGCTCAGCGACCAGGTTGTCCAGGCGCGTGCTCATGAGCAATTCGGCCGGATTGGGCGGCACGGGACCCGAGAAGATGATGTCCATGTTGGGCACCGTGGTGTCGGCATGGATGATATCGTCGATACGGTCGGTCTTGCCCGACAGGTAGTTCGACACGCCGGCGCGGGTGCCCACGCCGAAGACCTTGAACATGGTACCCTTGCGGATGTCTAAGTCGACGAGGACCACCTTACGCGAAGCCCAAGCGAAGCTCGAAGCCAGGTTGGACGAGACGAAGGTCTTGCCCGACGACACCATGAAGGAGGTGAACATGACCACATGCGAGCCTTCCTTCTGGGCTTTCATGTACTCGAGGTTGGAGCGAATTAGGCGGAACGACTCCGAAATGGAATCGCGACCATTCTCGCGCACCACGATGGCATGGCCTTCCACACTCTTCTCATAAGGCACATCGCCCAAGAATGGCACCTTGGTAGCCTTCTCCACGTCTGCCCTGTCATGGATGGCGGTATCAAGCAGCTTGCGGAGCAACATGATGAGGGCCGGGATGGCCAAGCCAATCAAGATGCCCATCATCGTTGTTTTCTTCTCATCGGGAGCCACTGGCTTGTTGTTAGGCTGTGCATAGTCGATTACCTTTGCCGTTGCCTCCAGGCGGGGGCTGTTCATCATCAGTTCCTCGCGCTTGGTCAGAAGTTGCAGATAAAGTTTATCCTTGATGCCCTGCATGCGTTCCACCGAGTTCAACTCGAGTTGGGCAGTAGGTACGGCTTGGATCTGGGCGTTGGCCATGCTGCGCTCACGGTTGGCAGCAGCAATGCGATCTTCCAAGCCTTGCAAGTTGCCTTCCAATAAGGCGATGATATTCGTACGTAACGGCACCTGCTGTTCGATGAGGTTCTGAGCCACTGGGTTGTTGAGTGTACCATCCGACCTGTACTTCTCGATCTGCATCATGTTCATGTTGTACTGGTTGATGACATTAGCGGCATCGGCAGACACATTGGCAACGCCTACGGGAATCATCTGGTTGGGGTTGCTCTCCACGAAATCGATCAGGTATTCCACCATGTTTTTCTGGGCCGTCAGCTTCTTGGCTTCTTCCGTGGACGCGGCACTCGAGGCGATATAGGTCTGTCCATAGGTCTTGGTGTCGATCAGGTTGTGCGAACGCTTGAAGTCGACCAAAGCCTTTTCATAGTCCTGGATGTCGCTCATCAGATAGGTGATGCGGTCGTTGATGAAAGCCTCAGAATAGTCGAGCACACGCTGTTGGTCGTCGATGGATTCCTGGTTATACACATCCATCAAAGTATTCAAGGCATCGGCAGCCCGCAAGGGGGACGTGTCTTTCAGCGACAGGCGTAGGATGGTATTGCGGTCGCTATCGCGCGCCACGCCGATGCGGCTACGATAGGAAGACGCACAAGCCGTCAAAGGGAGATGGCGCACTGTGACTGGCACGTTGATGAAATCTTGATATAGCCAAGTAGGCTTCACCACCAATTTGCCCAAGGGCGTTGTCACCGTGTCGTTCACCTTCACCTTCATGGCTGGAATGCCACCACCCAAGTCTTCAATCACCACATGGTTCTGGTCCGTAGCCTTCACCGTAAAGGCGACACCTTTCTGTTCGTCCAACTCCAAAAAGTCAATATCCACTGGAGAGGTCTTGTACAAGTCCTTGTTACGCCTGGCCACCTTGGTCTTATAGGAATAGGTGGTGTTCAGGTTCAACTTACGCACCATGTTCTCCATGTTGGTTTGGGAGCGCAGCATCATCATCTCGTTGTTGACCGTACTGACCACCACGCCATCGCCCGACAAGGCGTTCATGACGGCAGAGCCACGTAACGACTCAGTGCCCCCACTCGATGCGGTCTTGATCAGCAAGGAAGCCGAGCTGGCATAGATCCTTTCCTCTTTTCGCACTTGATAATAGGCAATCACGCCGCCTATCACAGCGCAAAGAATAAACCAATGCAGGTTGCGAAGCACCAGAAACAGGAAGTCCTTAAACTTGAAGCCGCTGTTGGCATCATCATCAAGGAAAGAGGTTTCGTTGTTATTGGCAATCTTGTTATTATCCATTGCTATCTATAAAAAAGAGTAAACAATTCAATTCTTAAACATCAATTGGTAGGCTTCACCAGTTTCTGCACCGTGAGGTATAAAGCGGCCAAAGAACCTAAAGAAGTAATCGCAGTAAGCAGAAGGCTCCAATTAGCATAGCTTTCTCTCAGGAAGCGACGTGTAGCCGCCTCGGTGAAAATGATATCGTTCTGCTGCAACAAGAAGAAGTCATCATCAAAGATATCCACGGATCGGGGATCCAGATAATGGATCACCATCTTGCCGTTCACTTCACGCATCACGCCGATGCGGTCGCGACGCGTATAGAGATCCAAGCCGCCTGCCATGGCCAAGGCCTCCAAGAAGGTGCAACGTTCGTTATCAATGTTGAGGACCTTACCACTTTCGGTACCCAAGACAAACACCTTGAAGTTCATGAAGCGCACCATCACGTTGGGATTGCTCAGGTAACCGTTTTCCTTGATCTTTGAAGTAATCAGGTCTTGCAGCTGAAGGCGGGTCAGGCCCTCCACATGCAATTCTCCCAACACTGGGAATTCAATATTGCCCTTCACATCTACCAAATACCCCATGCGACCTGTAGTATTAGTATTGCCTACAGTACCCATTACATTAAAAGGTTTTACTAGTTCTTCGTTCTTCCCATCGCTCATCACATAGATGCGAAGTTCATCATAAGGAACGATGGTAGCCTCATAATTCTCATTCAAGGGGACACCATATGTAGGCATATCCCTTAGATAACGGACTTTCTTGGAGGTTACACAAGAAGTTGACAAAACCGCCAATAATGTCAAAGCGGTGAATAATAAAACCTTAGGGTATCTCATGGCATATTAGTTATTGAAAGAATGTGCAAAAATAAACATTCTCCAGCAATTAGGGAAATTTTGAACTGGTTTTTATTTCATGTTTTTACTAATATTAGTATCCGCTTAACAGCATTTTTAGAATTTTGGAGCAACAATTCCTTGAGCCATTCCCCTTTGCGATTTGTCCACCGTTGTGGGTGAGTAGTCATCATCAAACGTTCGGGCAAGGTTCCATTCTGCAGGGCAACAATAATGTCGTTTGTGGTATGATACACCAGCCCTTTTGCTATCCATTGATCCTGATAGACTGGCACTTTGTCCCTCACACTCACACGGAACCCATCCCAACGACGGCCTGTGTCGGTCAGATAAAAGACCTTGGAGAAATCCACATCGAAATAAGGCTCGCCGAGGATTCCCGAATCGTGATAGTTGTATGTCTTCCACAGATCCTTGCCATCATATTTACTTCTAGGCGCACCATGCATACAGATGGTTTTCACAGGATAGAACTGTCGGAAATGGGCCAATTGCATTTTGAAATGATCAAAGGCTTTTTCGGTATCGCCTTCACAAATCGTCATGTCTTCATAATGATAGCCGATCTCATGGCCTAAAGCCGCAATCTCCTTGATGATCTCCGGTTGGTTGCTTTGTGGAACCACACGGAAATAATACGAGGCATGAATACCCAAGGCATGTTCGATCTTCGCGGTAGCCAAGGAATTCTCTGCTTTCAAATCTACGTCATGGCGAAGGATAACGAAACGCTCCGTTTCCAATTCAGCCTTGTGGGTGCAATAGTACTCAAAGGTCACAAAACGATAGTGGCTGTCGTTGAACTGGTGAAGCAGTTCGGTATATTTCTTAAGGGTAAAATCCATTTGTTTACATCAGATTAAAATATCCGTTCCATCCTTTGCCACTTCTCGGCGGAACTCACTCCGGCAGCGCAGCCCTGAAATTGCGAGACGTAGGCTTCCCACTCCGCTTGTCTTGGCAGCGTGGCCAAACGGGCCATATCGCGGTCGAAGTCGAAGTCGTCCACCGTGTCCATAATCATGAAGAGCTGGCGGCCGTGGCGGTAGATCTGCATATCGAGGATGCCTACCTCGCGCTGGCCAGCGATGACCTCGGGCCAGACGTGGGCGTGAGCCTCAATGTATTTTTCTATTAGCTCGGAATCGTCAACGAGGGTTAGGGTTTGGCAATAACGTTTCATTTCACCCAGATTATATGTTTTTTTGTTTCACACAGATTACACAGATGGCACAGATTTTATTCACCTTCGGTGAATTTTTCATACAGATATCACAGATTTTGATTCACCTTGCGGTGAATGGATGAAGCACGAATACCATATATAGTGACGATAATGAAACACAGCATGGGGAATGCATAACTAACATTAACCGCGGGATGGCCTGCTATGGTGCCGCAGTCGATGATCATCCCTTGCAGCGGGGGCATGAGGGCGCCACCCACGATGGCCATCACGAGGAAAGCGGCTCCCAACGAAGCATCCTCGAGGCTCACATCCTCCAAGGCCGTGCCATAGATGGTGGGGAACATTAGGCTCATGAAGAAGCTGATGCTTATCAGACAGTAAAGTCCCGCTTTACCTACAATCAAGATGGCTCCCAAAGTGCATAATGCTGCACAAATCCCAAAGATGGTCAGCAGACGTCTGCCGTCGGTGTATTTCATCAGCCAAGTGGATAGGAAACGGCCTACCAAGAACAAACACATGGCTAGGATGTTGTAGTTCTGCGCCGTGGCCTTGTCGATGCCCAAGTTATCGGCATAGTGGATAATGAAGGTCCATACCATAATCTGCGCCGCCACATAAAACACTTGAGCGATCACGCCTTCGCGATAGACTTTGTTGGTCCAGAGCCGTTTCATCGTCCCCCTTGTGGCCATTGTCGCTTGTCCCTCGGTTTTTGGCACTTTAACGAGCGCGATAATGACAAACATCACAACCACCACAATGCCCAAGGCCACATACGGGTCGCGTATCACCGCCAAGTCATGCAGCCTGATATCAGCCTTCTCTGCCTCGCTCAGCATCGGAAACAGGATGTTGCCTGCGGCATCCCTCTTGTCGGAAAGCAAGTTGGGCAGCACGATCATACTAGCCACAGCCATGCCTGCCAACGAACCCATGGGGTTGAAAGCCTGCGAGAGGTTCAAACGTCGCGTGGCGTTCTCCTTCGGGCCAAGCGAGAGGATGAAGGGATTGGCCGTCGTCTCAAGGAAGGCCAGGCCGAAGGTGAGGATATAGAGGCTGAAGCAGAAGAAGGTGAAGCTCTGCCTTGCCGCCGCCGGGATGAAGAGGAAGGCTCCAATGGCATAGAGCGCAAGTCCTAGCAAAATGCCTTTCTTATAGCTGTAACGCCGGATGAATAAGGCCGCAGGCACCGCCATGGTGGCATAGCCGCCATAGAAGGCGAACTGAATGAGCGACGCCTTGGCAGCGGGAAGTTCCATCAAGGTCTGGAAGGCCGCCACCATTGGGTTGGTGATGTCGTTGGCGAAGCCCCATAGCGCGAAGAGTGTGGTAATGGCAATGAAAGGGAGGAGGTATTTTTTCTCTACGAGTTTCATATTATAGTTGAGAGTTTAGAGTTGAGAGTTTAGAGTTGTGGAAAGTGTAAAGTGTAGAGTTGTTGAGTATCTAAGGGCGGCGGATAGTGAGTGGGATGGATTCGGGGTGGGTTTGGCAGAATGAAGATGCGTCTTTGACGACGCAAGCGAGGTAGCCGCCTCCGCCGGCGCCGGGCATTTTCCAGGCTAGGACATCGGGGATAGCGGCGTATCGTTTAATGAAGTCCTCTATTGAAGGATGAGATTGCGGGTCTTTGCCCGCAATGAGGTACGTGGGACGTACCATGGCAGGAAACATGGCGACTTGGGCCTCGAAGGAGGCTTTGTAGGCCTTGGCAAAGGCGTCCAAGTCCTTATGCATGATGGCTTGCCAGCAGTCGTCGGCAGCCTGGGCCAAAGCCTTTACTTTCGGCTCGGTGATGTCCTTGCCTTCCACCACGGAACATCCCGGTCGGCGCGGCTCCATGGGAATCATGACGAGATGATGCTCGAGCCAACTCAAAATGCCTTCGTCTTGGCAAGTCTCAATCTTGATGGGCCAATAGAGTTTGTCGTAATAGTGTCGCACCAACCCCGGCATACAGATGCCAATGCTGTCCTGTGCCCCGCTGATGATGCCGTCGCTACGCTCGGGGTCGTTCTCGAAACAGAAGACGAGCTTGGCGAGGGTCTCAGGGTCCATGTCGGGCAGTCGCATCGGCCATATCCTTTTGATCATATTGCGTGTCGAGGTGGAGAGGCCGCAGCGCTCGCGCACCTCAAAGGTGGGCTCCAGCGAGATGGTGATGGCCCATCCTGGGGCGAAGCAGGAGACGTAGGGCTGGTCGATCCATGTGCCGGCGAGGTCCAAGCGGGTGGGAATCTGGCAGAGGTCTTGTTTCAAGGCGGTGGAAGAACGGGCTTCCAGCCCTTCGGAGGGAGTGCGTTGCAATACGATGTATTCAATGCCACGCTCCTCGCAAAACTTACGTTTCGCTTCGGAGGCTCCGTCCTCGTTGACTACAAAGATATCGGGCTTCAGCCGGTCAACAGTGCCGATGAAGTCCATCACGCCATCGCCGTCGTTGATGAAGGCGTCTTTCACGTAACGGATGGCTTTCACCATGAAGAGGCGTTCCTTTTCGGGATAAAGCGTCTTATGGTTTTTGTAGTGGAGGATAGTCTCGTCGGAGCCAATGCCCACATAGAGGTCGCCATACTGCGCTGCCTGACGGAAGAACTCGACGTGACCGCTGTGGAGGAGGTCGTAACAACCGCTTACAAAGACTTTGGCTGTTGGCCATTGGCCATTGGCTGTTGTCTTTCCCATTACCTTAACTTTGATATGAACGTATTAATCTGTCTTTCTTCTGACTGAAGTTCTTCTATTACTTCGTTGTAAACCGCATCTGTGATATACTTGCGCCTTTGAGCTATTTGAAGCTGAGTTTCTACCTCGAAACAAGAGCCGATGGCTATTTCCAAATAATGAGCGAACTCTAAAGCAGATTTTCTGGAAGCTCCTTCTGCTATATTTGAGGCTATCGAGACAGAAGCACGTCTTAGTTGGTCGGCCAAAGCATACATCTCATATTTTGGAAACTTATCACAGATATCGTACAACCTATCTGCGATCTCAACTCCTTTTTGCCAAATCTCATATTTCCTAAAATCTCTCATATTCTCAGTCAGAAAAAAGCCAACAGCCAATGGCCAATGGCCAAAGGTGCGATTAGCGCTCCGCACGCATTGGGTTATTCAAAAAGTCATCATACGCCAAGCGGATGCCGTCCTCCAACTCGGTCTTGTAAGTCCAGCCGAGGGCAGTGGCTTTGCTCACATCCAACAGCTTGCGAGGTGTGCCGTTGGGGCGGGTGGTGTCCCACTTGATGTTGCCTTCGTAGCCAATAATCTTGGCGACCAGTTCGGTGAGCTCCTTGATGGTCAGCTCCTTCCCTGTCCCAGCGTTGACGGTCTCGTTGCCGCTGTAGTTGTTCATCAGGAAGACGCAAAGGTTGGCGAGGTCGTCGACATAGAGGAACTCGCGCAGCGGCGAGCCGTCGCCCCAGCAGGTCACCTCCTTCAGCCCGTTGACCTTGGCTTCGTGGAAGCGGCGGATCAACGCGGGCAGCACGTGACTGTGCTCAGGATGGTAATTGTCGTTGGGGCCATACAGGTTTGTCGGCATCACGCTGATGTAGTCGGTGCCGTACTGACGGTTGAGGAATTCGCAATACTTCAGGCCGCTAATCTTCGCCAAGGCATAGGCCTCATTGGTCTTCTCAAGCTCGCCTGTAAGCAGGCATGACTCCTTCATGGGCTGTGGCGCCATGCGGGGGTAAATGCAGCTGCTGCCGAGAAACTCCATCTTCTTGCAGCCGTTCTTCCAGGCGGCGTGGATAACGTTCATCTCGAGGATCATATTGTCGTACATGAAGTCAGCCAGGGCGTTTTGGTTGGCGATGATGCCACCTACCTTGGCTGCGGCGAGGAAGACGTATTCGGGCTTTTCGGCTTCGAAGAATGCCTCCACCTGGTCCTGACGCGTCAAGTCCAGTTCTTTATGCGTCCTTGTGATGATGTTGGAATAGCCTTGTCGTTGCAATTCACGGACGATGGCACTTCCCACCATCCCGCGGTGACCGGCTACGTATATCTTGCTGTTTTTGTTCATTGATTATAGTATATGCTTCTAATACTGCACTATTGGACAAAACCCAAACGGGAAACCCTCATGGCGGACAAGGATCCGCCATCTCTCACGCTTAGGGTGTCTCTGGATCATAATATCCATTTTCATACGCATCTTTTACAGACTGCATATATTCCTCATTCAATCCTATCGAATCCGACAAGTCTTCCCATGTAGGATTGAATTCGCTAATCAGCTTCTCTTTCCATTCCCTACGCCATTTCTTCAGCTGTTTTTCTCTGTGGATACCGTCAACAAGAAGGTCATAGACTTCATAATACACCAGTTTCTCTGTGTTGTATCGTTCAGAAAAGCCATTATTAATATGGAGTTTATGCTCGGCCATCCTACGCATGAGGTTTCTGGTCACTCCTGTATAAAGGGTTGTGTTGTTTTTATTCGTGAGGATGTAGACAATTCCTTGGAGAGGCATAGGGGCGAGTGTTGTCGTTTTGTGTCAGAGATCGCGGGTCTGACGCCCGCGATGAGGAGTTTGGGGTGGGAGTGTGTCGTTAATGGGGAAGGTGGGTAAGAGCGTTGGATGCAATGCATTTCTACTACGAAGGAATATCCCACTATTCCTCCATGTGTGCCTTCAAATACAGCTTCTTCACAAACCTCATATCATGCTCGACCATGATCCTGACGAGGTCTTCGAAGGACGTCTTGCGGGGGTTCCAGCCGAGGAGTGTCTTGGCCTTGGTGGGGTCGCCGAGCAGCTGCTCCACCTCTGCAGGACGGAAGAAGCGTGGGTCGACCTCGACCAGGCTCTTGCCCGTAGCAATGTCGATACCTCTCTCGTCGACGCCTTCGCCTTCCCAGCGCAGGGTGATGCCCACGTGCTTGAAAGCCAGGGTGCAGAACTCGCGGACGGTGTGGTACTCACCCGTGGCGATGACGAAGTCTTCAGGCTTCTCCTGTTGCAAGATGAGCCACATGCACTCCACGTAGTCCTTGGCATAGCCCCAGTCGCGGAGCGCGTTGAGGTTACCGAGATAAAGCTTGTCCTGATAGCCTTGCTTGATGCGTGCCGCCGCCAAGGTGATCTTGCGGGTGACGAAGGTCTCGCCGCGGCGTTCGCTCTCATGGTTGAAGAGGATGCCATTGGCGGCGAACATCCCATAACTCTCACGATAGTTCTTCACAATCCAGAACCCGTATTGCTTGGCCACACCATATGGCGAACGCGGATAGAAGGGTGTCGTCTCCTTCTGCGGCACCTCTTGCACCTTTCCGAAGAGCTCCGATGTGGAGGCTTGATAAATCCTACATTTCTTCTCCAAACCTAAGATACGCACAGCCTCAAGGAGGCGCAATGTACCTACTGCGTCGGCTTCGGCGGTGTACTCGGGGCAGTCGAACGACACCTTGACGTGGCTCTGGGCGGCCAGGTTATAGATCTCGTCGGGTTGTATCTTTTGGATGATGCGCACGAGCGACGACGAGTCGGTCATGTCGCCGTAATGCAAGGTAAGCAGGCGTTTGTTCTTCATGTCGCGCACCCATTCGTCGAGGTAGAGGTGCTCGATGCGACCTGTGTTGAACGACGACGAGCGGCGGATGATGCCGTGCACCTCGTAGCCTTTTTCCAAAAGGAACTCGGCAAGGAAGGAGCCATCCTGGCCCGTGATGCCGGTGATCAATGCGGTTTTCATTTTTTTTGGAAGTTTAGAGTTTAGGGTTTAGAGTTTAGAGTAGTTGAGAGTTTAGAGTAGTTAGTTGAAAGTTGAAAGTAGTTAGAATTATTTGTAGCGGCGGAAGGAATAGACGGTCCTTACGCCCAATGCTTCTTTCTGTAAGACAAGTTTCGACCGCGACATCTCCACGACTTGATAGGTGCCTGACAGGCGCATTTCATAGTGAAGGCCCTCCGTGAGCCAGAGTGTCTTGGTGAAACTTATCCGCTTCTTGTAAGCGTTGAAGGAAAACTGCGAGCCGTCCACGTCCACGTCATCGAGGTCGAGCTGCGTGAAACTACCTTTCTTTGCAAGCGCGATACGCGGTTCGCTCAAGGAAAGATAGAAATGGACGCCGGAATAATCGACTTGATTTTGGGCGTCCTGTCCGACCGTACCGGCGGGAATGACACTCTTTGACTCCAGGGCCCACACTCCGTAGATGGATCCCGTGAGATCTCCAGTATGACTGACTCTATTCGCCCCGCAGGATGTAAACAGGGCCATGCAGGCTACAACAGCCACAATTAACATTCTTCTCATAGTAGTTTTGTTTTGTATAATCAAATGAACTTATTTCATTTCTTCCAACAACCCAACTATCGCCTCATTCGAGTCCCCGACGCTCTCATAATAGGCATTCCGTTTTGCTCTCCATTCCTCTTTTCGGGAAATTTTGGCGAAATCCATCACAACGGGCAGCACCTCGTCATACTCCTTGATGTTGCGGAGCAATCCGTAGGTATTCTCCAACACCTTAAAGTTGGTCATGTCGTTCGGGCCGACAAAAGAATTGGATCGAATGGCGGGAGTTCCCAACAGCGCCGCTTCGCTGGCCATCGTCTGCGAATCTCCAAGATACAAATCCGCTTCCGACAGCACGCTATGTATCATCGATGCAGGCGTTGGGAGTCTGTATTGCTCAAGATCAGAAGGCAAATCCTTCTCGGAAGACAGATAGACATGCATATAGGGCTTCACTGCATCAACCAACTGCTTTTTCTCCTCCAAAGTAAACCCATTATTATCAACATCATGATTGGCATACCAACCCACAAAGCGGAACACGGCGTAAGGCTTTTCCATGCCAAATCGCTCAACGACATGTGGATCAGGCGTAAACACTGATGGCGCAAGATAGCAGTCCTCAAACAATCCTTTTATACGACGATGTTTGGCTCCGTAATCCAATCCAAATGTCTCGGGAGTAACGACAAGGGTCGCAAGAGGAACCACATGTTTGTTGGTGAGCTTTACAACCTCGGAATCCGGAAATATCACAGACTTGCAACCATATCGTTTGGCGCAATAACAGCCGTAGAATGAAGCCTTGGAAACAATGACATCCGGTTGGAAGCGCTTCACAATCCTCATGTAATGGGGAATGATAGAAAAAGTGCCGAGCACCTTGCCCAGCATTTTCTTCTTGTGTTGTCCAAACACTTCGTAAGTTACTCTTTCCTCTTCAAGAACCTTCAGCAGCACGTCTTTATCGCGTGCCAACACGATGCATTCATGTCCACGTTCTTTTAGTTTTCGCATTACATACTTAAACTGATAGTAATGCTTGGGGTGGTTTAACTCAAAGATATATCGCATGTTGGTTTAGTTTTCAAATGTCTTAATCACTTTGGCCGGAGCGCCGACGGCCACACAATGAGGCGGGATGTCGCGGGTAACCACCGATCCAGCGCCTATGACCGCGCCCTCCCCTATCGTCACGCCTGGCATGATGATACTGCCTATGCCGATATGTGCCCCATCTTTGATGACGATGGGTGCATATTTCAGCGGCAGGTCCATCACAGGCGTACCCACTTTGTACTGGCTCAAATCACGTTGGTGGCAAAGCAGCTGACAGCCAGCCGTCACCCATACGTTCTTGCCGATGGTAATCAAATCGGGGCGTGAGTCCTCAATGATGACCGTACGGGTAATCTTCGAGCCTTTCCCCACATGCACGCCACGCATACGATGGATCATCGTTGTCACTTGTGCGGGGAATGTGAACTGCGCTATAATGGAAAGGCTCCTAATCCAAACACCCTTTAGAATGGACCATGGTGTTCTTATATCGTTTGACATTACTAAAATTGATAATTAATTTCTATTCATTAATAAAAAAGCTTCTCTTACCATTTTTCAATGGCTCAAACCCCTCAACATATTCCATTTCCACATTTACCTCATCTCCCACATATTTTTTTATTGTTGAATAGAGCAATGCATGTTCTTCCCGAGCATAGTTATCACGCTGTTGTATTTGGACCAACACAGAAAGCTCTCCGTCTTTCCTAATCCGAAAAGCCTCAACATTGAACCCTCTAAACAAACTATTAAAACCAGATGTTGTCAATTTGTGCCCATTTTTAAAAGAAAGAACATCTGAAGTTCTGCCGACAACCTCCTTCAACAATTGGCCATTATATTTGCTATCAACCGAATCATCCCACATCATCACCTCATCCCTATTGGAATATCGAATGGTGGGGAAAGCATAATCCACAAGATTGGTTGCATAAAGCTCCGAAGGTTGTTTATCGGATGCTTCTAGCCATGCGGCGTAACCTACATGGAATTTTCCCGGCTCTATTTCATAAGCAGTGATTCCTCCATCCTTGCTTCCATAACAATCCATCACTTGTGCGCCCCATGTATCTGAAATAACTTGTCGGTAATGGGGAGTTAGTTTTTCTGCCGTTGCAAAAGCCACATTAAAATGCCATTTTATTTGATTCTCCTGACAAAACCTTGCCAACAAATAAATAGCAGTAGCATATCCGTAAATATAACGAACATTATGCCTGCGGATAATTTCCATATACTTGCTGCAAGTTTCATCATCCATATTCATGCCATTGAGAGGAATGGTATTTTTGAGCCGAAAATAAATCTCATGAACCACGCTTTTCTTATTAACTGGGAACAAAGAAGAGCTGCCTAATGAAACGAACAAATCACCATATCTATAACCTGTTTGTTTCCAAGAGTATATTTTCATTGCGGTGACAAAGCCCCAAGTGTTTTCATCACAAATATACTTCATGGGTTCACCTGTGGAACCTCCTGTTGAACTCTTTCTATGTGGATAATTCTTTATATTATCAGCTACTAAATCATCAAACCTCTCCTTGATAATTTCTCGTGTTAGAACAGGGAGCTGCTTTAAGTCATCCAACGTCTTAATATCTTGAGGTTTTATACCTATGCTATCCAGAACCTCACGATAGTAACGCGTGTGATAGTAAGCATGTTCAATAAGATGATGCATCCGAACAGTCTGCCAATCTAATATTTCAGCCTTCGACCAAGTGTTCATCCGCTCAATCTGCTTATACCATTTCATAGCACATGTTCCCATGATCATATCTGCTACAGGGAACAAATAATTCAACAAAACTTTTTCTTTAATCTTAGACATGTTTCATAATTATTCGAGGCTTATTTGATACTACAACTGCTCCTTCAGGAATATCGTCTACCACAACACAACCAGCTCCTATCCGAACGTTATCAGCTATTTTCACCCCTCCTATGACACAAGCATTAGCTCCGATAAGGACATTATCTCCGATTGTTGGTACGCCCCAATGCTTTGTACCCCTTAATCTATTAGCGCCTATTGTTACATTCTGATAAATTGTGCATCCTTTACCTATTATTGCATACGATGCAATATGGATTCCTGTCATATGAGGAAAAACCACGTCATTTGAAATAATGCTATTCTTCCCTATGTAACATTGTCTCTTTTTACAAAATAGTTTAAATGCCAGTCGTCCTAGAACATTAGATTCCTTTTGAGAAGCTTTATATAACTTATGGAAATCGCCTTTCCACCCCAAAGTCAGCAAAGTTTCAATCATCACATTTTACTCTTTGATTTTGTTCACACCTCTATTTAAAAGAAAAAAAACCACAATCAACTTTCATTTATCACACTCGTACACAGACAATATTTCTTTCCGTATTTTGCCCCATGAATATTTTCCCACCTCTTCTTTGGCATTCCAAATCATTTGAATACTTTCCTTTTGATTCTTTAGAGCCCAAATGATTCTCTCTGCAAGATCACTATCTTTATCAGATTCAAATAGCAATCCAGTACGGCCGTGCTCAATCATATACGGAACACCTCCCACGTTACTTGATATGACAAGTAAACCCGCATTAAAACCTTCCAACACAGAAACTGGCATATTATCTATTCGAGGAGAGGTAAGCATTATATCTGATTGATCCAAATACTCATATATTCTAGAATTCTCCACCCTACCAACAAATACTACATCCCTTATATCTTCAGAATTAACCATCTGCTCCAATTTTTCCTTAGAAGGTCCATCACCCACAATGGTCAACGTTGCAGAATTGTATTGTTCTTTTACTATTTTGAATGCCCTTAGTATACACTCAATGTTATATAAAGGAGATAGCGTACGAACACTTACGAACTTAGGCTCTACCCTATTACGTATACGGAATCTGCCTTCTTCCAATTCAATAATATTAGGAATGATAATATGCGGAATCTTATATTTATCAAAAACACTACCTAAAAAACCTGAAAGCACAACGTTTGCGTCAGTTTGGCAAAGATACTTTTTCACCAATCGGGGATGACGTGAAAAGAACTGTTCAGCACCTCCTCCATGATATGTAACCACGACTTTCTTCTTCTGCCATTTTCCTGCCCAAACGCCCAACACAGTAGTAACGAACCCCCAATGTGAGCAGGTATGAACATGCAAAACGTCATAATCTTTAGCAACTCTCACCAACTTGACGGGTGCTATAAGCCTGGATAACAAAGAGCCTCTAATAGAAAAAATAAAATTCTCAACGCCCTCTTTGTCCAAATAATAATGTAGCTTTTCCACTTGGCCAGAAATGCCACCTGTGCCAGGCTTGTAATTGGCTATCAACAATATCCTTTTCATCATAACATACCTCTACTACCTATTTTAAAATACGCCCATCCTATTTGCATCAGCACTACAATCACATACCATATTTTTACCCATTTATAACTCTTAGGGGTTAATTCCGATATGCCATACGCGGCCATAATCAACAAGCCAGGCAGGCCTAACAGCAAAAACCTTTCAGAATTGGCAAATCCGCTCATTGAAATAACAAGCAAATACCCGATGGTAAATGACCCTATTAATGACAAGTCACGCCAATTCTTTTTGGTGAAAATGGCAGAGAAAAGACCTATCAGCACAAAAACGCCCATGAAGTTACGAACAAAATTGCCACCATGGACCACCAACTGGCTGTATTGTCCAGTGTCCACCATTGTAGTAAAAGGCAATACAAACACCATAGGAGCCATGACCGTTCCAGTAGCATATTTCGCCCAAAGATTACCTCTTGAGGTCTGTTCGTAGCGACGCAGTTCCTGGTTCGATTCCCTATTCTGGAGCAATTCCTCCACCTCGTTAGTAATAGTCGAGCCGCCCAACACGACCACAGCAATAATCGCCCAAATGGCAATCCTCCATTTTCTGGCTTTAGTGGTCACATTCGACGAGTTGAAGAGCAAAGCGGTAAGAAATGACAAGGCGGCAACCGCACCTAAAGCCGTTCGGAACAGGAACAAACTCAAACACAGCAACAACGGAACAGCAACGCTACCAAATCTAGCCTTGCCACTTCTCAATACAAAATCAGCCCTTTCCAAAAATGCAACAGTCAAAAACAGCATCTCCGTTTCCTTCAAATGCATTCCACAATAAACATACAAATTAGGCATAAACGCACAAAACACGGCTGCCATACGCGCCACCTTATCTCCTATATTACGACAGGCCAACCTATATATCAGCACACACATATATGCGCTAAGAAAAGCTTTGATCACTCGGATCAAGAATATGTTGGGACCAATGAGTTTATACAGCAACGTTAGATAAAGCGGATATCCGGAGTCGGAATAACCCGACCTGCTATAAAACAGATAATTAAATACGTATTTCCAATCCGTGCCAGCCAACCACTTCGCCTCTTCGTGATAGCCCAAGGCATCGGCAGTACTATATTCAAAAGGTTGTCCTGTTTGTTGCGTATAGAAATAGAAGGAAAAAACAACCCATAACAATCGCATCAGCAATGCACCTAAAAATAGTTTCTTTTCGAATGCTTTTGTCCGTGGTATCGTTTGCCATCCCTTGCTCAACTTATTGGTCATCAAGAAAAACACTGACACTTCAGCAAGACCCATGACCATAAAATACCAGGGGATAATATATTGTGCAAACAGCAAACTGACTAGCACAAGCGAGATCAAATACAATACGATGCCTTTATTGGCAATCTTCTGTGGGAAATATGAAACCATTGGAAAATACAACTGGTATAAGTTATTCTTTAAACAACTTTCTTTTAAGCTTTATTAGTCTCGTTCTGTATTTTTCACCTACGATACGCAGCACCACATCTTTCCATCCATTTTTCTTCTCGACCCATGAGCCCAACCCAAACGATTCACAATAAGTGTTAGATGTCCTAATATACTCTCCTGTGGTCTGTTTTGGGCAAAAGAAATCCACAGGAAAAATATGTAAATCCTTATAATCCTGTTCCTTACAATTCTGTACAAAGCCATGTTTTCGCATGATTGATGAAACATAACACACATTAGTTGTAAGATCAAATGTACCATCCAACCGAATAAAATGCCTGTCTTGATAAGCCTCTAATTGTTCTTTAATCCATTTTCCGTCAGGAACACTAGCAATTACGCCCATCATCAAAGGAGAATGCTTGCTACCTTCAAAACCAGCGAAAGCATCCCAACGTAGCAAATCATCAAATGGCTTGTATACCATAAAATCCACATCCATATATATACCTCCTTCATGATATAAAGCCCACAAACGTACATAATCACTCACAAACGCATATTTATTCGCCATATAGGCTTCCTTGGTATAGACAGTACTATTGACATCAAAGTTATCCTCATTCCACAATCTATACTCCCAGTCGGGCATGTGCTGGTGCCAAGAGGCGATGCACTGCTGGGCCAACTCTGGCATTTCGGCGCGACCAAACCAACAGTAATGTATGATTTTCGGAATCATCCTTTTAGTTTTTCAGATGTAACATAAAGCATAACAGCCTAGGAGAAACATTCGCACAAACAATCTTTCTCTTCCCCGTTTGGTTGGATTGATAAGTCGATAAGGGAAAAACGTCCTTCTTCGTCAAAGCCTCCATCAACTCTTTTCTTTTGTCGTAATAGTTAACTGCGACATAACTGATGATGGAAATCACCATTTGGGCAATCATTCCCTCAAACCACCTTTTATCAGCGACCTGCTGCATTTGAGCTTTCAAGGAATCGACCAGCAGCAATTTGTCAGCAAGCACTTTCCTTTTCTTTGTCTCATCAACACTTTGGGTGATGGAACCTTCGCGAAACAAATAGTTGTACACCATCATATCTGTAGAAGCAGCCCTTTGAGCCCGCATGAACATTCGAGGTGTCCATTCAGTATCTTCAAAATAGATACCTTCCTTGAATCGGCAATCAATCAGCAGTTTGCGTCGAACCATAAATTGGCAGGCATAGCAGGCCGGGCCAAGGCGCTCATTCAGAAAGGTTTGTCCATCACACACCTCACTGGAATAATCCACCCAGCATTTGGGGTCTTTGTTCGGCTCAAACTCCTCATATTGCTCGTTCACGTTCCTATATTCGAAGCGCAACACATCCAATTGGTCTGACTCCATTTTTTCAACCAAGGTTTTCAACACATTGGATTCCAAATAATCGTCGGAGTCGACAAACTGGACACATTCTCCCCTTGCCACTTCAATTCCACTGTTTCGTGCAGCACTCAAGCCTCCATTTTCACGATGAACAACATTGATATTGGAATAACGAGACGAATACTCATCACAAATCTCTCCACAACGATCAGGAGAACCGTCATCCACAAGGATGATTTCATACTCCTCTGGCGACAGGTCCTGATCCAGGAGACTGTCTATACATTTGCAGAGATATTTCTCAACATTATAAACAGGGACTATAATTGATAATTCTATCACTTGTGTCTTTCTAATCTTTGTTTTACAATGACATCTCCCAATTGATCAGACGACAAAAACTCTACATCCGGCCATCTTTTTACAATTTCCATCAGCAACTTCTTCAGCAGTGGAATATTCCTGTCCGTATTTGAGCTGTCAATGGAACCAATGAAGTTAACTCGATGTGCACAAATATTTGCAGCTTTCCCCCATTTGAACGCATTCTCTATACGTTTCATACAATCGCCAACCCAATCAAACTCAGGTTTGATGGACGGTTCAAAATAGCAATTGCGCATCAACCTTACAAGGCCAGCTTTTGATTTGGAACCTTGGAAGCATCGCCTTCTCACTATGATCTTTTTATCATCAATCGGAATCTTTTGAGCAACGGTGCATTGAATATATCTTACGCCATTCTTTACCAAGAAAGGTTCAATGCCAGGGTTCCAAGTATATGTTGTAGCAATAAATGATTTGGATTGATAGCCAAAAATAGCATTAAACATACTCAAGCCTTCTGCAATTATCATTTCATATTCCGCCAAATTATCTTTAAGGCCTGAATCAAAAGCACCCATGTAATATGTATCAATGGAAGCATCAGCCTCCCAAGTCAACCCCCAAGTTCCCAATTGAAAAGCCAAACATGTAGAAGAATGTCCTTCCCTTAATGCCGACAACCATTTTTTCACATTCAGATGCTCTCTACCATGACTTTGGGGATGGAAGACACCTTCTTCGATACCCTGTTGCCACAAACTAAAAGCATTGGCATGAAATGGGCAGTTCTTTAAAGTCACAGTGAAAGGCTCATAATAGTACTCCTTATAGCCAGATGCTTCGATCTTCTCGAAAACAGGATTTGCAGACAACGTATTGGCAGTAATAATTGCCGGATTTCCATTCTTATCTTTTACAGAACAGAGCACTTCAAACAAACGCTCCAAATCAGATGAAGTAGCCAATGAATCATATTTGCAATATGGATCTCTATCGACCCTAACCCCATGTCTCAAAAACTCATCATAAACCGTTTTGGATGGCATACGAATGCTACCCCAATCATCTGACTCAATAACAACAAGATGGCGATCGGTACGCCATCCAAACATATTATACAAATCCTTTCGTGTAATCATTTTCACACCCCAAACCATTGTTCGAACTTGAACAGACAACGTTCGAACAAACGAACCATTTTAAATGCAACGGGATGCCTATGTAGGCGTTGCATCATTAAAATATCAGACCAATACTGATCATAATCCTTAAGAATTGACGGAGGAATAACCTCTTTCAAATACGAACGGCGTTCTTTTCTGATAACATCGGCATTGATTCCTCCCGATTCACTGATCCCATTCATGTCAAATAGCACCACATCTATATCAACATACATCGGAACGATTCCTCCAAGTTCAATTACATCAAGAAAGAGCTTCCAGTCGGAGCAGATTTTCATGTCCTCATCATAATAACCGAACTCATCAAAGATGTCTTTTTTAATAAAAGCAGCATCATGAGGGATGGTACTAAAATAAAAAGTGAACATACTGGAATCAACCGGTTTCAACTTCTTAGCATCATCTTTTACCTTTTTCTTATGTCTTCTTTTCACTCCGTCCTTGACAATGTTCCCAAGTAAAATCCTAACACCTTCGCTACCACTCAAAGCTTGCAACATATCTTCAGCAACCGAAGGTGAATACAATGTATCCGCAGAATTCAAGATCATAATATACTCACCCGAAGCCATCCTTATACCTTTGTTCATGGCATTATAGATGCCCTTATCAGGTTCTGACACCCATTTAATGTGCGCAAACTGGGGCTCGTATTTCTTAATCACATCAACGCTGCCGTCAGTTGAAGCACCGTCAACAACAACATATTCAAACTCTTTACAAGCCTGGGAAACAACGCTCTTGATAGTTTTTTCAAGACCTGCGGCATTGTTACGGTTGATAGTGATTATAGACAGTTTCATTATTTTTACACCTTACACTTAAGACCTTACACTAATGACTCATATAGTTGCATATATTGCTTGGCCACAAAATCCATAGCGAATCGTTTCTCCACGGATAGCCTTGCCGCTTTTCCTAAGACATTATCCGGATTATGCTCTATACAATAGCGTATTCCATTTGCTAGAGCTTCCGATGAGTATGGTTCAGCTAAATAGCCGCAACCATCTTCCACCACGTCTTGTATACCAGTGCAACGGAAAGCCACCACCGGCGTAGCACATGCCATTGCTTCACTAGCAGTTTGTCCGAACACTTCACTAAAAGAAGGAACAACCATCACATTGGATATTGTATATAAGGCTGTCAATACGGCGGCATCACGTATGTATCCCACGAAGGTTAGATCTATGTTTTTAAACTGCATCGGCAGCTCTTGTGCTTCAGCTCCAAACACCACAAAACTCGCCTCAAACCCTTGTTCATCAAGCAATTGCAGTGCTGATAAAAGGTTTATAAAGCCTTTTATCCGGTCTTTTGCAGCTTGCATCGCTCCGAACAGAATCAAAGGCTTTGCAAGCCCTTTCTCCTCGTTCGCCTCGCACAAAATGCACCTAACCACCGCGTTTTGCTGACGCTCGGCGATAACTCGGATATCATCTTTAGACAACGGACGGAACAATCCGGTATCCAAACAATTCGGAATAACACAGATATCTCTATCTCCAAAGAGCGAACTCTTCTGTGCACAATCAGCCAACCACTTACTTGGAGACACAATACGCACATCCAAATCCTTATATATTTCGGCTTTTCGCTGCCATACTTTGTGTGATATATCATTCAGATTGCTTGAACCTAACTGCGGACAGTTACCGCATTGATGCTGATACCCGTCGCAACTCAAGAAATAATGACATATTCCACAGAACGGCCAACTGTCATGTAATGTCCAAACTATTGGTTTGTTTACCTTACGTAAATCATCTATATCTATAAAGCGTCCATTAATCCAATGCAAATGCAGTACATCATAATCCCATGCTTGTAAAGCGCCATGCAATCGAGAACCGCGTATGTCGGACTTATAATTAACATCCTTATTCGGATATTGGTTCCAATAATAATGTTGGATCTTATTCTTTACCTTATTGACGCACCAGTCCAAAGCATTGTATAGGGAATTATTCGGTGCATATTCTGCAAGCGCATGCACGTACGGGTCTTGCGAACTTTTATTCTTAACAAACATCCGGCTATCAACACCCAATGAGCGTACTCCTTGATGGATGCGATATGCTGCACGTGCTGCCCCCCCAGACGTATCAGATGTGCAAACAGATAGAACTCGTATATGACTTCTATTTGCCATGCTTCAACGCTTTATATTTCATTAATAATTTATGAACCACCCCATTGGAATAGAGAAATTCAAGATAGATGTGGTGCTTTAACCAACGCCATGTGGTCTGCGGTTGAGTCTTTCCAAAGCAATCCACATCTTGCGGATAATCCGCTATCAAAACCTCTTTCGGATGTACCAAAGGTAAAATCGGGAAAACCGATTTATCTCCCCGCCCATCATTTGCCAAGGTATGTGTCCCTTCTGCATCAAAACCTATATTCGAAATGAGGTTAACTTTGGGATGGATAGTCAGCGCATTATTCAAGAAAAGATGAATCTGCATTTGGAAGTCCCAATAACTTTTCTTCTCTGTATCGCGCTGGATACCCTTTACCATGGCATACCACCAATCCGCTTCCGTCCTGCTTTGGGTTAATTTATACACCTGACGACGGAATGCTTTTGCATTCATATTCAACAAATCAAAATCAAATCCCTGCCATGTTTCTCGCCATGCCGCCCAAGCACCCGTGACCATATAATGCGAAAAGCCGTATGATGCATCGCATCTCCACCGATCATGGTACAGCGTTGAGTTAATAAACTGCACATGCTCATTATCATTGTATCGCTCCAACAACTCTTCACAGTATCCAAAGAAATCCGGATGCGGGAAACAGTCATCCTCCATCACAATACCGTGCTCTACGTTTTCAAAGAACCAAGTGATACCCGCAGCTGGACCAGGACCGCAACCAAGGTTTTTCTCCTGATAAAGTGTGTGCAATGTGAAATCTTTTTGAGTCATAGCACACGGAGAAGTCAACTCATTGATTACATCACGTACCCCTTGACACTTAATTCGGTCATTCTCATTCCCCTCACGTGGGCCATCCTGACATACATACAAATCCTTCGGTTGGGCAGCCATGATTACCTCCAATACACGCCGAGTATGTTCTGGACGATTGAAAGTTATTAGCAATATTGGTGATTTAATCGCCATCTGTAATATTTATTTTGAAATAGGGCTCCAGAAAAAACTTTCTATATGATTCCCAATCGCAACTTGATATACCTTTTTAATGACATATATGGCTTATACTTAATTTGCGCCACATGCAGCACATCCTTTTTGATTTGCTTACGACTATCACTACCCATTTTTTTATACCCATCTAAAACCGCCTCAACTTCAAAACGAATAAACCGATTCAAAAAAGCAATGTATCTCCTATCTTGATTTTCTATGACAAACTGAGTTTTTAAAGCATGCAACCGTTTCACCAAGTCTAACCAATACTTAATATGCTTTTCTGTTATCGCCAAACGTGTAATCGAAGAATCATTCTGACGGTAATAATAAGGTTCCAAATTGACGTGCATCGCACGGTTCGCGCTTGCAAAAACACAGATTGCATAGTCATTATCCTCATACATCACATCTTCAGCAAAACGTATATGGGATTCTATTAAATAATCTCGTCTGTAAATTTTACACCATGCGGTAATAAAATCCCTATCCCATTGAAAACGAGAATCAAAGAACAATGAAGTGCCTGACATGACATCCGTTGTGTCTACTTCTTGACATTGCTCTTGTTTATTAGGGTAAACAGCGTAACCAAAATGAAGTATGTCCAGATTGTTTTTTTCCGAAACGCTCAATAATCTAGAAAACACATTCTTTTCAACAAAATCATCCGAATCAACAAACCAAACATACCGTCCCTGAGCCACATCAAATCCCGCATTACGCGCACCTCCGAGTTTCCGGTTTTTCGGATAGGTAACTATCTTTAAATTTGCATGTTTATCGGCATATTGTTCAACAATGACTCGAGAACCGTCAGGAGAACAATCGTCCACGCAAATCACTTCATACTCTTCTTCAGATATATCTTGATCATATACGCTTGCTAAACATTGAGCGATATACTGCTCAACATTGTAGAAAGGAATTATTATTGACAACCGAATCGTATGCATTCTTTCAAAATAAATCCTGATTTCTTTTCACGAATCTGTTAATCCTGGTTTTTGACAAATTTACGCCTTATCCTCAGTAACCAATACACAATTTGCCAAATTAATGCAGGGTATGGATCATCTTCCGTATTCACATCCATCCCTGGATGATATACTTTGTGAATGCCCAACCTTCCATGAATCGCGTCCCACACCCCTTCCAATCGCATCTTTTCCGCGATGGTCATACTACTATCACGATGAGACCTGATAGAATCCAATCTATGTATTATTTCAGCATTTTTAATGGCTGGATAATGTTGGATTATCATATAAATAAAGTTTCGAGCCAGATAATACTCTTTCCAAAGGATACGCTTCTTATCCTCATCTGTCATCTGCGTCATTATATCCGTATCATGAACCACTTTTATATCAGGAACACAATACATAGGTGCATACTTTGATAATCGAATACTGTGTTCAATATCATCTTGGTAAATAAAGAAATCTGGGTTTACCAACCCAACTTGTTTCATTGCATTAGTTGAAATAAATGCGCCCACATAAGATATAGCATTAAATTCAAAATAGGGAGAAGAATATTCATCTTTTGTCGCAGGTGTTTCTAAAAAACGATTGTTCTTTATAGCGATATGTCCTCGGGTCCAGTCTATAATTTCTCCATTGATATATGTCACAGCAGCACAAATTGCTGACATCTTTTCATTTGAATGCTGATCATAAAACAATTGGAATTTCTCAACCAATCTCTCTTCAGGATAGGCATCATCATCTGATATATACACCCAATCGGCATCGTGTTCCATGGCATATTTTTCACCCTCATAGAATCCACCAGATCCGCCCACATTGCTTGGCAAATAGATTACGATCTTCTTATAATCTGCATTCTGAGTCTCCCAATCCCTAAGAAACTCAATTGTTCCGTCAGTACTATGATTATCTACCACAATCAGAGTACGGAATGGTACAGTTTGCTTATCATAACATTCCAAGGCGTGCTTCAATTTTTTCAAACGATTAAAGGTTACAATAACAGCATCTAAATTCAACATAGCATGTAAGATTATAACATTATTATTCTAATTATTTCATAGCCCAAAAACCTAAACCGTAAACACACTTACAGCAAGGTCTTCTAACGATATTGCAAAACATTAAAACAAATTCCACATTTTCATTACCTGTTCGACAACTGGAGCCATATCGTAGTACTTATATTCGGCTAAACGACCTCCAAAAATGACATTTTTTTCATTGTCAGCCAAATCTTTATACTTCATAAACAGACCATTGTTTTTGGAATCGTTCACAGGGTAGTAAGGTTCCATGCCCGCTTTCCACTCCGTACTGTATTCTCGGGAAATAACCGTTTTTGGACAATCGTAAACGGTTTGCCCAAACATCTCAAAATGCTTGTGTTCAATAATTCTAGTATATGGCACTTCGCGCTCAGTATAGTTTACCACAGCATTACCCTGCCAATTAGGAGTATCCATGATTACTTGTTCAAACGATACCGTACGATAATCCAAGTGGCCGAACTGGAATTCGTAGAACTCATCAATTTGGCCTGTGTAGACTATTTTATCCGCCAAACCAGTCAATTCAGAACGATGAGCAAAGAAATCACAATTCACACGTGTCTCAACACCTTTAAGCAAGCCATTGATCAGCTTGTTATAGCCTCCAATAGGAATACCCTGATAACTGTCATTGAAATAGTTATTGTCGAAAACAAAACGCAATGGAAGCCTTTTAATAATGAAAGCAGGTAGTTCTTTACAGCTTCTACCCCATTGCTTTTCCGTATAACCTTTTATAAGAGTCTCAAAAATATCATGCCCAACCAAACACAAGGCTTGTTCCTCCAAGTTTGTAGGTTCTCCACCTTGTAAAGCAGCTACCGCTTCTTTCTTTTGTTCCTCGATCTTTACCTTGGCTTCATCAGGTGTAGTTACGCCCCACATCTGATAGAATGTGTTCATGTTGAACGGCAAGTTGTAAAGTTTGCCTTTGTAGTTTGCCACAGGCGAGTTTGTATATCTATTGAAAGGAACAATATAGTTCACAAAATCCCAGACTTCCTTGTTTGAAGTATGGAAAATATGTGCCCCATATTTATGCACATTAATACCTTCTATGTTCTCGCAATACACATTTCCGCCCAAATGAGAACGCTTATCAATTACGAGACACTTCTTTCCAGTTTGTTTGGCAAAATAAGCAAACGTCGCGCCAAAAAGGCCTGAGCCTACTATAAGGTAATCGTATTTCATATCTTACTACTTAGTGTAACATACTATTCAATTAGCCAATGTTTATAAAAACAATTCGTTCTTGTTATTCTTGTTATGTATTAACACTCAGTTAGTTAACATCGCATGTAGTCTAAGCATTGACTTGCATATCGTATTTGACGAGAAAACGGGCATTAAAATGCAATTTCCCTGACTTGTAGAAAGGTGATGCATCTACTGTTATTATACGAGCCACACCGGTAGAGCACAATCGTCCAAGCGTATTAGAGACCCATAATCCGACCCGATACTGTCCCGATGCCAAAGGAAGACTATCCACAAAAAATCTTACATGGTTTTCTCCTGACTTCAAGCATACATGTATACCCAATTGAACATTATTAAGCACTAAATAGCCTTCACCAAACAAACTTTCTATACTCACCGTAAACTCGTCCACATCATCAATTTCACAGCCCGTATTATTAACAACCACAATATCAAAAACCAGTTTTCTGTTTGGCAACACAACATCAATATCTTCACCATTTTCATCAACGATATCAAATTTTACGATACTCACTTTGCCTTGAGTAGCATCCTTTTGATCTACGATACCGTATGACACAATACTTTTTTGGTATTCATTTATTGTAGATACAATATCACTCGTATACCTCACCATTCCATTTTCTAACAGAACGCCTTTCTTACATAGATTTCTAACGCTTCCCATGTTATGGCTCACAAAAAGCACTGTTCGCCCCTCACCTTGCGACACATCTTTCATTTTTCCAACAGCCTTCTTCTGGAACTCAGCATCACCAACAGCCAACACCTCATCAACAACTAGTATTTCGGGATCGAGATGGGCAGCAACAGCAAATCCAAGTCGCACCATCATACCAGAACTATAGCGTTTCACAGGGGTGTCAATATAGCGCTCGCACCCTGAAAAATCAACAATTTCGTCCAATTTCCGAGTGATTTCCGCCTTGGTCATACCCAAAATTGCACCATTCATAAATATGTTTTCACGGCCTGTCATTTCTGGATGGAACCCAGTACCCACTTCAAGCAAGGATCCTATACGCCCTTTAGCTTTTATAGTTCCAGTTGTTGGGCCAGTAACCCGTGAGAGCAGCTTCAGCAATGTTGATTTCCCCGCTCCATTCTTCCCAATAATGCCCACCACGTCGCCTTGTTCAACCTTAAAATCAATATCACGCAAGGCCCATACATACTCACTATCAGCGGCTTTTGAACGATCATTCATCGATCCAATTTTTAGGTAAGGATCTTCCTTATGCAAAATGGCAGTTTGCCACCAACGATTAAGATCGTGACTCAAAGTTTTGGTAGAGACCAAACCCAATCGATATTGTTTGCTGATGTTTTTAAACTCAATTGCTGTTGACATGTAATACTTTTTTAACGATTATAATTTCAATTTTTGTCTAATCCTAGCCCACAAACCATTCAATCTATCAAAGATAATACGCAACTTATACTTGAACAAATAACTATGGTAAGACTGGTCTGGATCTAAAACCCAAAATCCACCATGATAAGATGGAGCTTTTATGGGCGTCATATAATCACCATATTGCTTTCTCAATATACTATCATATCCAATAGGAACGGGCATCTCAATATTTTCAAAAGGCATTAATAGCGTGTCGTCATACCAGTGTTTATCTCTTGATAACTTTTCTTTATCCAAAATAAAAGACAAGCAAGAGACCCTATTATTATTATCAATACTGTATTTTCTAAACAAATCTTCGTAAGATTTGTACAATTTAGGGAAATCCTTTTTAAAGCGCAAGTGATTAATACTCCTATATGGATGATAAAAATCGAATTCCGCAACACGATCCATTAAAGCAGCCGTTCTCCCCCTTAAAACAACAAGTTTTTCATATTCACAAACATCATCCGGTTCCGCGTCATAGGGGAAAATATCAATAAAAATACCTTGATGAATTTTTAACGGCAACAAATTAGTTCCATTCAAAATAGCTGTCGTCCCATCCATTCTTAACTGTGAATGCCCAAAAGGATACACCTTTTCGGAATAACCACATTGAAAAAAAAAGGGGCTAGTAAACTCTTTGGCAGAAATCTCAACTAATTTGTCATAATCAGGACGAAGCATAGCCATATCTATATCATCATCCCAAGGAATAAAACCACTTTCCCTAACCGTCCCCAATAGTGTTCCGCCATCAGCCCAAATCTTCAAATGATGCTTTTCACAAACTTCAAGTAGCTTCTCCACTAATGTCAGTTGCACCTGCCATACTTTCTTCATTTTAGCAGATACCACATATCCTTTACGTTCCTCTGATTCTATACTAAGCATAATTAAACAACTAGAATCTATTTTGCCTTTTCTTGTACCAATAGCTCACAACCCCAAACTGATGAGCATCGACCTCATAACAAGCAATCACTCCTTTAAAAACCTCATTATACTGTGGAATGAACAGTTCCACCCGATGATATACTTTTTCAACAATCTCGTCAGCCGAAACAGCCGTCATTTCCGACCAAGTTGGCCCACCGGTAAACTTGTGCCCGTTACTGACCCCGGAGACACCTCAAGCAATGAGCCAACACCCCCTTGATAAGGCCTGTAGTAGGACCTGTCACATGCGAAAGCAACTTCGATAAAGCGCTCACACCATTCTTACCAATAATACCAACCGCATCACCCTATTCTACCTTAAAGTCAATATCACGCAATGCTCAAACATATTGCTGTCGACGGCAGCAGGGCGGTCATTAACTGAACCACATTAAAATACGGGTCTTCATGACTCAAAGCCGATCTTTGCCACCAACGGTTCAAGTCATAACTGAGGGTTTTTGTGGAAACCAAACCCACACTGTATTGCTTGCTAATGTTGCTGAATTCAATTGCCGTTGACATAATAACAATCTTTCAAATAATATCAATGAAAATCAGAATAATATTATATTAAATCCAGAGCCAAGCTCTATCTAATATATAAATAAAACGCAACAATAACTATTTTTTTAATAATAGTTTTCTATACAGGATATATGACAGACGAGTGTACGCCATATAGGTTGCTATTGAAGGGTAAACATCTTTTACTGCGAATTTACGAGCCGATTTGAAATCATCATTACGATAAGCAGCAAGCATCATCTGATGATTAGCAATATTATCATACCAAGGGCCATCTTTAAAAGCCCCCCATTCAGGAAACAATGTGTATAGATATTCCGTCATTATTTTATCTTTCTGCAACCTTTCTCGTATTTTTTCATAGTCAGACGTACGAGTAATAGATTCGTGTCCCACTCTATATGTAGCCGTAGATTCAGGCAAGTACATAACATCTCCATAAGCAGATAAAATCAGCAATGTCGGCCAATCCTCACGAGGAAATTGCAATTCAACGTACTTTTCTAAGGGAACATGCTTTTCAACACACGATTTCCTCATACATAAAGTAACGGCTGAAATACCAGCTTTACCAGACAAGATTTCTCTCTGAATACGACCTTGAGGCACAGCCATTCCTTTGCTCTGTTTATATGTCTTAATGGTTTTCCCAGTAACAACATTCAACAAATCAATATCAGTATGGCAAGCAACGCATTGTGGATGCTTCTCCATATAATCCACCTGCATTTGTATCTTGTTTGGATTATGCCAAAAATCGTCTCCTCCGCACACCATCAAATATTTACCTGACGAATGCCTAACACAATTAACCCAATTAGCAGTGACTCCAAGATTGTGATCTTGAGCAACAAGTTGTACATTCTTGTATTTTCGAACGTATTCCTCACAGATAGCACGAGTCCCGTCCGAGCCCCAGTCCTCACCAATCACAACCTCAAACGTATAATCCGTCTTTTGCCCCAAAATACAATCAAGGGTTTGCCTGATCCATTGCTCCTGATTATAAGTACATACGACAACTGAGACCAATGGTTGTTCCATATCGTTTAAATCACAATTAAAAAAATAGTCCTCTGACGAAAAAGGCTATATAGCTTGAAATACATATTAACTTGTTTCCAGTCCCAAAAACTATTGTTCTTTAAATATAACCTAATAAATCTTTGCCAAAATACGCCAACCTATAGAATTGTCATGGATAGTCCTATAGGATCCAAGCCATCTTTATATCAGAGTCTTCCTTGGTCTTTCTTGTACCAATAGCTATCCACCCCAAATTGATGAGGATCAGTTTCGTAACGTTTAATCACTCCTTTGAAAACCTCCTCATACATGGGTATAAACAATTCCTCATGTCTAAAGGTTTTTTCGATAATATCCTCCGCCAATGCCGCTGTTTGCTCAGGGTGAGACACTCCACCCGTAAACCCAGTACCTTTCAAAGATCCTGGTGACACCTCCAAAATACGGTTCTTACTTCCTTGAACATCCAACTCCACATTCACGGCCTCAATAAACTTACTCAAAGCAGCCTTAGTGGCACTATACACACTAAACAAAGGCGAAGATAATCGCGCTGCAATACTTACCATCACGGCACAATAGAAAGAATCGTTCGAAAGTAGTCGATCATAATAACATCGAATAATCTGAATCGGTGCCAATGCATTTACCTCAAAACTGTCTCGAATATAGTCTTCTGACAACTCCTGAAAGAATTTCAGATGACCAAAGCCTGCAGTGATAAATAACGCTTGAATGTCTTTCGTCCCTTCCAAAACCAAAAAATCACACTTAGTTAAATCACATTGCACAAAAGTAATTCTCTCATTTTTATACTCAGCCGGGAAATTTGATTTATCAATGACATAGACTCCTTCCACGATGCTTCTTTTCATAAGATTGAGCACGATGGACAAACCTATTCCCGAACTGCCACCTACAACTAGCGCTTTCATTTCACAACATCTGGATTTGGTTGGTGGTCAATTTGCTTAATAGTACCTTCATAACGCTCCAAAATGGTCTTCTTGATACCCGTAGTGGAAGCACCTTCTCCTCTTGGAAAATAGAAAACTGTCACACCTAATTCTTTCAGATAGTCGTATTTCCCCACCCAGTCGTCACCAACCACAAAAACATCGATGTTCAGCTTTTTCACCACCTCAGTATGTTCCAATGAACGCTGGGGAATGACAATATCAGGATACTTCAAGGCCTTAATGATAGCAATACGTTCCTCAAAAGGAATAATGGGCGGATTTTTATAACTTGCCACCAACTCATCTGTACTCACGCCAACAATCAGCGTATCGCCCAAACCACGGGCATATTCAATCATCTTCAGATGATTGGAATGGAACATATCGAATGTTCCTGAAGTGTAAACGACTATTTTACTATTATACATATTCTTTAACCTATTTAATTAGAAAACAAAGAACCAAATAAGATCACCTAACATTCATCACAATCCTATATACCTTACAAATAATTCGCCAAAATATAGAATCGTCATGCAGAGCTCTCTGCGACCGCAGCCATTGAAGTATTGCCTTTTTCTTGCTTCCCTTCTTATAATCATTATGAAAGCAATATAACAAATAGAACTTTGCTTGTGATTTCTGAAATTTTTCAGGTGTATGTCTACAAAGAGAACTATCACTCAAGCGATATCTTACTGTAGTTCTATCAATGTAATCGAAACGAACTCCTTTCTTTAATAAATTAATCCACTTCGGCTTATCTTCATAAAAGGGGATTCTCTCATCATTCCTTACACCATATTCCAAGATTCTTTTCCTATTATAAAACGTTGTCGCTGCAGGAGCAGGATTCCTCTCAAATGTAAGATAATCATATTGCTTTTCAATAGGCCATTCAAAGAAACTTTTTCCCGTAGAAGAATAATAATCTTCCCACTCTTTTCTTTTTTCTTCATCACCTCCAAACAATTCTGCACCGGCAAACACATAAACCGCATCTATATGATCCTTTACAAAGCCCATATAAATCTCAATACAATCTGGAAGCAAAACATCATCTCCCGCAATATCTTTAACCCACTCCCCTTGACATGCATCAGCCCCACGATTCATGTTAGCTGACACGCCTGTGTTTTTATCAATCGTCAGCAATTCCGTCCTCGCAAACCTATCCTTGTGTGCTTCAATCCATTCACGACAAATAGCAACAGTGTTATCAGTAGAACAATCGTCACTAACGATCAATTCCAAATTCGGATAGGTCTGGTTGAAGATGCTATCCAAAGTCTCAACAACCGTTTTTGATGAATTATAGGTTATGACTGCAACAGACACCAAAGGACAATCAAACGATTTCATATAACTTTTCTTTTAGTTTCTGAACATCTATATGAAATGGGGCTTGTAATAATTGTGGTGGTTGAATCTGTCCTTCTCGCTCCTCCAAATAGCATAACTTTCCACCAATATAATCAACAACAGTTTGCCAAAGTGCAAAATTCACGTGATACTTAGAAAGCACTACTACTTTGACTTTTTTGTTACAATATATCAAATTGGTAAACGCCGCACCAGAACCACCTATGATACAATCTGCATGATTAAAAAGCCCAACCTGCTGCTCCAAACTCATCAATTCAGGATACACTACTTCGAATCCAAAATCCTCGGCACAAGCTATACATTCTTCTTCATTAAAGGGCCTTCGCCCACTTGTTACACATTTTCTTCCCAGAAAAATTCTCTTTGGATAACTAGGCGAATACTTTCCAAACGGGACTATCTTTTCTCTCAGATAACGAAGTGTAGAAGGTCGATATAAGCATTCCACAGTTGGAGGAACAACGCCTATTTTGTAGTTGGGTAATAAAAAAGTTGTTGCTGAAACAAGATATAAATTCTCAACAGCATATTGCACTTTCTCTTCCAAAACAACGATAGGCCTGTGTTGAGTGTTACAAACTCCCAAAAGGCTGGCAAAACTTGGTATTTCCGTTGCTTTTTTATCTACCAGCAACGGAACATCAGGAGCAATTGTTTCAACCCATTGTAGTTTAGCTACAATCTGATAGGTAAAATGATAATAATTCCATGAAAACAATCCGCTAAGAAAGATGCCCTCTTTTAGCCTTTGTTTCTTGGAGGGGATTTCCACTTCATAATAATACTTCTTATCCGTTTTCAAGACATAGCCATCCACACAGCTTGAAGCCCGTCCGATAATTGGATTATCTTTAATCTCACTATAATAATACCGATCATTTAATAATATGATATCAGAATATGCAAAACAACTAGCACCTTTAACCAATACAACCGAAGTGTCAATCGCTTCTCCAACTCGCATGGCGCTTTCATAATTAATATCAATCTGGTTTTCGGCATAAATAGTGGTTTCTTTATCTTGACTTAAATAAGTTACCAATTCAGGATGTTTTCTCGCATAATCCTTCAAACTGACAAATGAGCCCTCTTTTCCTAATAATCTTCGGCAGCTGAATTTAATGGCCTTTGTAAAATCATTATGAATTAAAGCACGAATCATGTATCAACAAAACAAACTAAACATTGAACCCATTAAGAGCGCATACCACTTCATCAAGTTGATGCATTGCCAAACAAGGCGAAATGGGAAGACTCAATTCTTGCTTTGCCAACACTTCAGTGATTGGTAAAGACACATCTGGCCACATTCCTGAATAGCACTCCTGGAGATGCGGCGGTATAGGATAATGGATTATTGTCTGCACTCCGTGTTCCGTCAAATACTGTTGCAGCTCGTCCCTATGTTCACATAGAATTGGGAACAAATGATACACATTGTTCTCGTCGGGTAATCGCGTTGGCAAGGTAATCATTGGATTGCTGATTCGGTCATAGTAATAAGCTGCCACCTGCTGTCGCAAGCGATTATCCTCGTCCAAATGCCGTAATTTGACATCCAGAACTGCAGCCTGGATTTCATCCAAACGACTATTGCGTCCGCAATACTTAAACACATACTTTTTGGAGCCACCATAATTAGCCAATGCTCTAATGCAATCTGCCAACTCCTTATTGTTGGTGGTCACCGCACCACCATCACCCAATGCGCCCAAGTTCTTGCCCGGATAAAAGCTATGGCCTGCTGCTTCACCGATTGAGCCCGTTCTTTGTCCCTTAAATCTACATCCGTGTGCTTGGGCATTATCCTCAACTAAATGTATATGATGTTTTTCACACAACTCGCCAATTTTCTCCGTATAGGCACAGCGACCATAAAGATGGACCAATAAAACAGACTTCGTGCGTGGTGTAATGGCTTCCTCTATCCTGTTTTCGTCCAGTTCCAAAGTATTAGGATTAGGTTCCACAAGCACAGCCTTCAAACCATTTTCGGTAATGGCTAACACGGAGGCAATATATGTATTAGCAGGCACAATAACTTCATCACCTTGCTTCATGATACCAAGTTCAATGTATGCCCTATAAATCCAAATGAGGGCATCCAACCCATTGGCACAGCCGACGCAGTATTTTGCACCAATGTAATCAGCATAGTGCCGTTCAAAAGACTCATTCTCTTTGCCTTGCAAATACCAACCGCTGTCCACCACACGTTGCACACATGCATGAATTTCATTGGCATATTTAGCAGTAACGTCTTTTAGTGACAAAAAAGGAACCATAAGTAACTATTTATATATTTTATTTTCTCAAAACCATTTTAAGATCGTTTATGATATTGTCCGCCACCGACATCCCATTTGGAGGTAGTAAGAACTCCTCATAAAACGATTCCCTATCTTTTTCTTTATCATCCAATCCGCTAATCACAACCTTCTCTATGAACCATCTAATATCGTCTTCCTTCTTCCCAATATAATGACAATTATAAGCGTTTTTCGCTACTTCATTACTTTGAGAGCGTCTATCATAATTATCAAGGAACATTACTGGCTTTTTAACATACAAATATTCAACAATAAACGATCCGCAATCATGTATCATGGCATCTGATGATTTGAAAAGGTCAACATAGTCGCCATTCACATAGGTTGTGTTTTCTCCATCTGCCCATAGGGCATAATAGTTGTCTGTCCTCTCTTTACCCCAATCAGGATGCTCGTACAACGCAGGCTTTAACAAAGGATGAGGTTTGAATACAAACTGAATTGTATATTTATAATCTTCCGCAATTTGCAACATCAATTCATGATACAACAAAAACGTCGAGTATTGAATCATGCCCGTATATCCTTCAATAGAATGATGAGGCGCCCATATCACCTTTTTCATATCAGGATTCTTAAGTTTCCAGTCTTTCCCTGTCTCACTCGTAGATTCAAACAAATCCGCTGTAGAATAACCGGTTACTATACAATTATTTGCCAAATAAAACTGTTTTATTTGTTTAAAATTACTTTCACACTCCACAAAATATCGCCATACTCTTTGATGGAATGGCGAAGCACAATCCCATTGATAGGGAACGTTGCAATAATTGTAATTCACATAACAAGTCAAACACTTGTTTTCAAAATGCTTTATATTATATCTGTCGTCCACCAAGCCATCATACGGATTGCTAAAAAAAATGATATCAGGATGAAGCGAAAAGGCATCTACAAATAAATCCGTTTCTTCGTTGTATGAGCATACTGTCGGATAGCCTTTTGATTCATAATACTCGCAGCCATGTTTCAACTGATATAGCATAAATTCCTTTCCTTTGTTCACTTGGGGCACAGCCAAAACCAAAGGAGAAAAAACAGGATCCTTTTGCATAGCTTGAAATACTGAATCATATTTCCAAGTGTTGGAATCTAAAGCAAAAAACAAAACGTTAATAGGACGATTCGCTTTCCGTAATTCGTTTACCTTCTTTGAATAGCAAGATTGCCGCTTCTTATCACGAATTTGCCACTTTAGTTTACGATACTTTTCAACAACACCTTTTTGGAAAAGGCTTTCAACAATATGAACGAAATGAGAGAAAGACATACTAAACAACTACAATTATAATGATTTAACACACTTTGCAGGATTTCCGACCCACAGCTCCCCTGCAGGGACGCTCTTTGTCACAACACTCCCCGCTCCAATCATAGCGTTTTCGCCAATCTCGATGCCACACAAAACAACTGCGCCAGCGCCAATACTTGCGCCACGCCTAACAATTGTCTTTTCCAATTGCCACTTCTCATTTTTTGAACGAGGGTATTTGTCATTGGTAAACGTCACATTTGAACCTATAAAAACGTTGTCCTCAATAGTAACACCATCCCACAACTGGACACCACACTTTACTGTGACATTATCACCAACAACAACATTGTTTTCAACAAAGCAATGACTACAAATGTTACAATTGTGTCCTATCTTTGCCTTGGGCAAAACCACGCAAAACTGCCAAATGTTCGTGTCTTCAGGAATAATGGCCTGACAATCTGCTAATGGATGTATCATTGGGCGTTCTTATAATTCAAAAATAAACCATAATCACGGATATAATCCGACTCGTCATATCTCTCGGACGCTAGTACCATACAGACCGAACCAGATGAAAAGTCCTCAAGCGTTCTCCAAATGCCAGGCACCACCAATAAACCTTGATATGGTCTTTTCAAATCAAATATTTTCTTATTCTTCCCATCATCCAATATCACAGAAAAACTGCCACTTGCCGCAACAATTAACTGATACAAGGCCTTATGCGCATGACCGCCTCGACTTTCACCTCCTGGAACATCATAAAGATAATACACCCTCTTAACGGAAAACGGGACATCCTTCCCATTCTCAATCACTGAAAGATTGCCCTTTCTATCAGAATGATGCTTGTCAAGCTCAATGATTCGACAGTCATAAACCGTATTTCCACTCATTGTTTCAACGATTTGAAGTTCTCATAATTACGGATATAATCTTCTCCATCGTAGGGGGTAGATGACAAAACCATCGCCACAGAATTTGTCGAGAAATTGGTCATTTGTCTCCACATCATCTTAGGGACATACAAACCATAATAAGAGCGATTCATGTGAAAGGTTTTAACATTTCCTACTCCGTCATCCAAAACTACATCAAAGCTACCAGAAAGTGCGACAACAAATTCCTCAGTGTTTTTATATGCATGCCCACCACGGTCTTCACCGCCAGGCACATCATAAATCCAAAACACGCGTTCAACCTTAAACGGAACATGCGCTTTTTCTTCCACAAAAGAAAGATTACCGCGGTGGTCTAAAAACTTAGGAAGATTAACTATTTTAGGAACCAAAACCATAAAAAAATCTTTTAAACTGTATCCATAAAACTTTTCTGCACCTTATTGAAAATCAAAATGCCTAAACCTAACGTCACAATCATAAAGATGAAACTATAGGCCAGCCAGCCCCAGCCAATGAACTCGCCCGCCCCCAACGCGCCATATTTGAAGGTCTCAATGACCGAAGTCACGGGATTGAGACACATGATGGTGGTCAAGTCCATACCCAATACGGTTTTGCCGGCCACCTGGCTCAACGGATAAACAATAGGCGTACCATACATCCACAACTGCACCACAAAGGAAAACAGTACCTGAAGGTCACGGTACTTGGTTGTCATTGAGGAAATGATGATACCAAAACCCAAGGCCAAACCCGCCATCATTATCACCAACACTGGAGCCAAGAGAAGATACCAATTGGGACTTGGTGCCTGGCCCACAATGGCATAATAGACATAAACGATGATGAATAAGCCCAGTTGTATGCCAAAACGCACAAGGTTACTAATCACGGTAGAAAGCGGCATGATCAACCTAGGAAAATACACCTTGCCAAAGATACCCGCATTGGTAACAAATGTGTTTGACGTACCAGTAAGGCATGAAGAGAAATACTGCCACATACACACGCCACCCAAATAGAACAAGGGCTGTGGCACACCGTCGGTTGGAATGCCAGCGATGCCGCCAAACACCACCATATACATGATGACCGTCAAAGCGGGCTGGATAAGCCACCACAAAGGACCTAAGATGGTCTGTTTGTACTGCACCGTGATGGTACGCTTCACAAACAAGGTCAACAAGTCCCTATAATCCCAAATTTCTTTCAGGTTCACCTCAAACAAGCCTGTGCGCGGCTTGATGACGGTGGTCCAGTTTTCGTTTTCCGATACTGTTTGCGCCATGTTGATAATGATAAAAGGTTATAGCTTCGCTATTCTGACTCCCATAAGAAAGTCGTAAATATCCAATTCTCAAAGGTTTAGCTAACACACTGATGTGTAAGCCAAAGGCAAGCATTTTCCGCCTTTCGGCGAAAGCACACTTTATCCGCTGCAAAAATAAGGAATAAAATTTTAATAAAACAAGAAAAAAGGGCAGTTAATTACTTAGACCTTTCCCCTTTAAAAACAATATTGCCGACGATTTTCCAGAAATACTTCCAATCGGTGCGGAAAGGATGCTCCAGATAGGCCTCCAGATAACGGCGCTCGCTCTCCTGGATCTCTTCCAATGTCTCCGGCATGTCGACATAAAACGGGGGCAGCAAGCCTGGCTTGGTCTTGATACGAAGTTCTTGCATCTCAGGACGATACAGACTGAAATACTGACGACTCAAAGGTCGTACCCCTACGAGCTTCATCTGCCCTTTCAAGACATTAAGCAACATGGGCAACTCGTCGAGCCAGGTCTTGCGCAAGAAACGGCCCCAGCCCGTTACGCGGTAGTCGTTGCTGAACTTGCCGCCCTTGTCCAAGTCGTTGTTCTGGTAAACATAGGTCTGAAGGTACTCGGAATAGGCATACATGGTGCGGAACTTGAACACATTGAAGAGTTTGCCGTCCTTGCCTACCCTACGCAGTTTCACCAAGGGGCCATAGCTATGTGGTTCGCTATGAGGCTCACGCTTCTTCTGCCCAATGACACAACAACGGTCGTGGATATACTGTTCACTCACCACCTCAAAACCGCAATAATAGAGCCTACCCAAAATCTCAGGTCTCGGGAAGACCTTCCTCTCTTTCTTGTTGCAGAAATAATAGAAACGGCGCGTCAAGACCAGTTTGGGACAGACCCTATGCCACAAGAAATCAAAGAAATAGACAATTCTTGCGATAAACCTGGGATATTTGCTGAAGATCTGCGCACGACGCTTCTGGGAGGTGTCGAAGGCACAGACGATGTAGCCGTCCTGCTTCAACTTGGCGTTGGCCTTGCGGAGGTAACGGTTCACGTAACGGATGGCATTCAGGTGGTCCTCGGCCAGCAGCACCTCTGCTTCGCCGTCAGGTACCTTCCACGACTTCTTGGCGTAGTCGTTGAGCCATTGCGAGCGCTCGGGGCTACGGGGCGTCTCGGCCACCGCAATGAGCTCGCGCAGTTGCTCGGGGGCATCGTCAAACTCAAACCTCGGGGCGTGCTGCGTCTCAGCCACGGCGAGGTATTCCATCACCTCGTCGTAGTTATCGCGCGATGCCCAACTGTTGAAGTATGACTTAAGCCCCATATCAGCGCATTTTTATTTCTTCCAAAAGTCGCAAACCGCCTGGCAGATCAGGTCTTGGTCGGCCTCGCTCAGATAAGGATGGATCGGCAGGGAGATCACCGTGTCGGCCAATTGGTCTGACACTGGACAACGGTTATCATCCAGATTCAGGTAGCTGAACGCGGTCTGTCTGTGCATCGGGATGGGATAATAGATGGCCGTCGGGATGTCAAGAGCCTTCAGGGCAGCCTGCAGTCCCGCTCTCACTTCCTTGTTCTCCACCTGCAAGGTGTATTGTGCCCAAGAGGAGTAGAAGCCCTCCGGCACAATGGGGGTCTTCACTACGCCTTTCAATTTCTCGGTATAACGTGCCGCCACCTTGTTGACATCGACGAGCTCATAGTCCTTGAAGGCCTTGAGCTTCACCAGCAGGATGGCTGCCTGTATGCTGTCCAGGCGTGAGTTCATACCGATACGCACGTTGTCGTAGCGGTCGCTGCCCTTGCCGTGGATGTGGTACGACTCCATCAGCGCAGCCCAGTCGTCGTTGTCGGTGAACACCGCGCCGCCGTCGCCATAGCATCCCACGGGCTTGGCTGGGAAGAACGAGGTCGTGGAGATGTCGCCGAAGGTGCACGCTTTCTTGTCACCGATGCGACCGCCGAAGCCTTGGGCACCGTCTTCGAGGACATAGAGGTGGTATTTGTCGGCCACCTTACGAACGGCCTTGAAGTCGGCCGGCAGACCGAAGAGGTCGACGGCGATAACCACGCGGGGCGTGAGCTTGCCGGCTTTCAGCGTCTGCTCGATCTTACGTTCGAGGTCAATCACATCGATGTTGAAGGTGTCCTTGTCGACGTCGACGAAGACGGGGGTGGCGCCTTGCATGGCGATGACCTCGGCCGAAGCGAAGAAGGTGAAGCTGGGGACGAAGACGGCGTCGCCGGGCTTCACGTCCCAGGCCTTCAGGGCCAGCAGAAGGGCGTCGGTGCCGCTGTTGCAGGCGATGCAGTGCTTCGTGCCGACATAGTCGGCGAAGGCAGTCTCCATCTCCTTGATTTTAGGGCCCATGACGTAGGCCGATGAGGCTACCACGTCGAGGATGGCCTTGTCCATTTCGTCCTTGAGGACGGTGTATTGGGTTTTTAGATCTCGGAATTGCATTTTTTTAATAGTTAGGAGTTAGGAGTGAGAAGTTAGGAGTGAGAAGTTAGGAGTTAGGAGTGAGGAGTGAGGAGTTGAGAGTTTAGAGTTTAGAGTTGTTGATGGTGTAGAGTTGTTAGTAGGGGCAGTCGCACAGGGCCAGCCCTGTTTTGTTTTATTTGATTTTCGTTAGATGGCCGTTGTTTTCTTCGTATGATCGGCCGCAGTCGCAGTGGAGCGAGGGGCCGAGGCGTTTGCCGCATTCGCAGACCCAGCCAATCTGGCGGGCGGGCACGCCGGCCATCAGGGCGTAGGGCTTCACGTCTTTGGTCACCACGGCGCCGGCGGCGATGAGGGCGCTCTTGCCCACGGTATGGCCGCAGACCACGGTGCAGTTGGCGCCCAACGAGGCACCTTCGCAGATCTTCGTCTTGGCGTAGACGCCATGCACGGGGAAGTGGGCACGCGGCGTGGTCACGTTGGTGAACACGCAGCTCGGGCCGCAGAACACGTTATCCTCGATCTCGACGCCTTCGTAGATGGAGACGTTGTTTTGCACGCGGACATTGTTACCGATATGCACGTTGTTGCCCACGTTGACGTTCTGTCCGAAGGAGCAGTTCTCGCCGATGACGGCACCTTTTTGGATGTGGCAGAAATGCCATATCTTGGTGCCTTTGCCGATGCTTACGTTTTCATCGACGTAACTGCTTTCGTGTATGTAGTAATCGTTCATCATAATTCTTTTATTGTCGGCCCTTCGACGGGCTCATGGACCTTAGCTTTATTCCCAGCCGGAGGCCAGCACATCGGCGATGTGGATCACCTGGATGGGCAAGCCTTCCTTTTCGATATACGCCTTTTGATGCATCAGGCAGGTCATGTCGGTCGAGACGATGTATTCGGCGCCCGTGTTCATGGCGTTTCTCACCTTGTGGCTGGCCATGCCTGCCGAGACGGGCTCGTGGTTCAGCTGCAACGAGAGGTCGGCGCCACAGCACAGGTCGGACTGCTTCATCTCGATGAGTTCGAGTCCTTCCACCTTCGAGAGCAGCTGGCGCGGCTCGATGCCGATGCCGAGTCCCATTGAGGCGCTGCAGCTGTCGTGCAGGGTCACCTTATGGGGAAACACGGCGCCCAGGTCATCCTTGCCCAGCTTGTTGACCAAAAACTCGGAAAGCTCGAAGATATTGGGCACCAGACGCTTGAACTCAAGGTGGTTGGCGGTGTTGAAAAACAACTCGGGAAAACGTTTCTTGATGTAATGCACGCAAGCCGCCGAAGGAGCCACCACGGGGTTGCCGTCGGAGAACTCGTTGAGGAACTTGTCGCCAAGTTCCTTGGCGCTCTCGATATAACCGGCGTTATAGGCAAAGCGCCCGCAGCATGTCTGTTCCGGATTATAGACCACCTCCACACCGGCGCGCTCCAAAACTTTGACCGTATTGACAGCCACCTGTGGGAAAAACTGGTCAATGACACAAGGCACAAATAAATTGACTTTCATCTTGGCGCTTATAATCGAACTTGCAAAAATACGGAATTTTTGCATTCAAAAGCAAATCCTATTATATTTTTATGGTTTTCACCTTAAAGCGTCGTCAAAAAGCGGACATCGTCCCAGAAATGCGGATAGGATTTTTCCACCACCTCGGGATGGTCGAAAGCGACGGGGCCGAACAGCATGGAAAGTGGCACCAAAGCCATCGCGATGCGGTGGTCGTTGTGGGCGCAGAAACGCAGCGGCTGTTGGCCCAGTTTCGACAGCTCGGCTTGCATTGCCGCTACCCTATCTGACTCTTTGAGGGTGAGGTTATCGAGACCCGTGAAAACGGCGTCCAGCTTCAATCCAGCGCAGGTGGCGGCCATCGTCGGATAGAGGTCGGGATGTTGGGAGAAATCGAAGTGTAGGGGCTGTATTTCGAAAGGGATTTTTTGCAGGACGATGTCGTCGCCATCCATAAAAGTGCCTACACCCAGTTGGGTCATCCATTCGGCGATGATGGCGTCGCCTTGGAGGTTGGGACGGCCCTTCGACAAGCTCAGGGACCTTAACCTAATCTCACATTCCTCACTAAATGCTGCCATCTCGTACCAATAGGAGGCCGCGGACCAATCCGGTTCGATGGTAAAAGGCTGTTGTCGATAAGGTTGTGGCTTTACAACGACCGTCTTGCCGTGTCGCTCAGCATGCGCCGAAAAATGCCGCATGAGGGCGAGGGTCATGTCGAGATAAGGCAAGGAATTGAGCTCGCCGCGCAGTTCCAGCTCCAAGCCTTGGGGAAACATCGGTGCGGCCAACACTAGCGATGAAGCAAACTGACTGCTTTGGCTCATATCGACCGAGGTCTTGCCTCCCGACAGCGCCTGGCCATGAATACGCAGCGGCAGGCAACCCTCTTTTTCAACGTATTGAATATCAGCATCTAATCTTCTCAATGCTTCCACCAGCGGGGCCATAGGGCGTTGCTTCATGCGTTCCGTGCCTGTCAGGAGCCAGTCGCCTTCAAGGCAGGCCAGGTAGGTCGTCATGAAACGCGCCGCCGTGCCGCAATCGGCAATGTCAATTATCAATTCCCCTGATTGTGCTTTAAGAAGGGCTTCCGACAAGACCATGGTGTCACCTGAATCCGAAAGATTTTGAAAATCAGGTTCAAAGCCACCATACGCAGCAATCATCAGAGCGCGGTTGCTTTCGCTCTTGCTGGAGGGAAGGGTAATGTCGCAAAACAGTTTCATTTTTCCGACACCTTATTGACAACATATTTCAATGAGGCCTCTATTGCTTCAGGCCCCACCTCAACATCCAGTATAGGCTTTCCGATGGCTTCAAGCAGCACAAATTGCGGCTTTTCGCCATAGTTTTTCTTGTCATGCACAAGATAAGCCATGATGGGCTCTATATCGTTTTCCGAAAGAGTGATTTCCGCTTCCGAAAGCAGCATGGGCAACCGCTTCTCATAATCGTGCATGACCTTTTCATCGAGGTCACATAGTTTCACGGAGAGCCACAAGGCTCCTGCCATGCCCAAGGCCACCGCTTCACCATGCAGCAGAGGGCACTCCGTTGTCAAACAATGGCTTTCGATGGCATGGCCCAAAGTATGTCCAAAGTTCAATATCTTGCGCTGGCCTTTTTCATAAGGGTCTTTCAAAACGATCTCACGTTTGATGTCGCCACAACGAAGGATGTAGTCCTGGTAGTTTTTTATGTTGATTTCCAACAATTTCGGGTCGGCAATAAAACCATATTTCAGCATTTCAGCCAAGCCGGAGAGGATTTCTCTTCGAGGTAGCGTCGACAAAAACACAGGGTCGATCAGTACTTCTTCCGCCTCGGCGAAGGTGCCGATTTGGTTTTTGGCGCCGCCAAAGTCGATGCCCGTCTTCCCTCCTATCGCCGCATCGACCATCGCTAGGAGCGTAGTCGGCACATTGACGAAACGGATGCCACGTTTGTAGGTGGAGGCTGCGAAGCCGCCCAAGTCCGTAATGGTGCCGCCGCCCAGGTTGACGAGCAAGGCGTTACGGTCGGCGTGGTGCTTCATCAAGGTTTTCCAGATGCGCTGGACAGTTTGCAGGTTTTTGTGCTGTTCGCCCGGCTTGATGACGATGTCGATGGCCGATTCGAAATGCAGCCAATGGGCCACCTCGGGCAACCAAAACGGGGCCACGTTTTCATCGGTAAGGATGAAGACTTGGGAGGCATTGGTTATTATTGTTTTCAGTTTTTCACTCATTTTAAGACACATTCTACTCTTTACTGTCATGGCGGACAAGGATCCGCCATCTCCTTTGCTGAAGGGAATCCCTAATGCCCAGGAGATTCCGGATCAAGTCCGGAATGACGGTTAAGGGACAGTTTTGTCGTTTTTGCATCATTGTCAGCAATATTATTCTATTACTTGACAAAGAATCACCCGTTCGTCATCCGTTTCGCCGTGTTGTATATCCACGCGGATGTACTTCTCCGGCAGCAATGGCTCGATCATCTCGGGCCACTCGATAAGACAGAGGTTGCCGCTGTCGAAATAGTTCTCAAAACCGATGTCGTAGGCTTCTTCCAACTTCTTAATACGATAGAAGTCAAAATGATAGACCGATTCCCCTTCCTCAGTGACATACTCATTGACGATGGCGAAAGTCGGGCTGTTCACCTCATCGGTGACGCCCATGCGGTGGCACAGGTTCTTGATGAGTGTGGTCTTGCCTGCGCCCATTGCGCCGTAAAAGGCGATGACGTCGGCTTCATCACGTAAGGAAAGCAAGTACTCGGAGACCTCGCTCAAGGCCTCCACATTGCTTATCTTGAATTGTTTATCCTTCATGGCAAACGATTTTCGCCGCAAAGATAATACTTTTTTAGAGATTCCCTGCGGGAATGGAAGACGGTTTGTTTTGTAAACTGCGGCGGCCTATAGAGCTTACGCATAGTTAACGCCACAAGCCGCCGCTAAATACAAGTTACATACACTCCATTCCCGAAGGGAATCTCACAAGTTTTCCTTCAAATCATCAATTACTTGCTGTACTTTTTCACTCCACGGAGTTTTATCGCGAACAAATCCTTTCTCTGTCACTAATTCATTCCATTCAGGATTATTCTTCTCTATCAACTCAATTTTTGCTTTACGAGACAACCCTTTTATCCTGTTTTCTTCATCAATGGCAGATTGATAATTGTTGAATTCTTTGTAATAAACACAATACTCACAATTATACCTATCCGTAAAAGATCCTTTATATTGATGTCTTTTATGCTCACTTACTCTACGTACCAAGTCATTTGTGCATCCCGTGTATAAAACAGTATGGGAAATGTTGGTCATGATATAAGCGTAAGCGAATCTCATAATATAATCATTTTGCGACAAAAGTAGTAAAAATACAGATTCCCTGCGGGAATGGAGTCAAGTAAAACGCCGCGTTGTACATTATAATAAACTCCATTCCCGCAGGGAATCTCAGGATGATAGTTCAGATTCCCTGCGGGAATGGCAAGCCAATAAAAGCATAAACTGCGGCGGCCTATGGAGCTTACGCATAGTTAACGCCACAAGCCGCCGCTAAATACATGTTACATACACTCCATTCCCGAAGGGAATCTCCTTACTTCGCAGTGAGATGCGTCACAGGAATCAGCATTTCGCTCATGGAGATGCCGCCGTGCTGGAAGGTGTTGCGGTAGTAGCTGACGTAATAGTTGTAGTTGTTCGGGTAGGCGAAGAAGTCGCTCTCGCCGGCGAAGACATACGTCGTACTCAAGTTGACCTTGGGCAGGAAAATCTTCTCGGGGTCTTTCACCTCGAAGACTTCCTTCGGGTTGTATTTCAGGTTCTTGCCGTACTTGTAGCGCAGGTTGGTGTTCACTTCGCGGTCGCCCAGGATACGGACGGGTTTTTCGACGTAGGTGGAGCCATGGTCGGTGGTGATGATCATGTCGCATCCCTTCTCGGCGATGAAGCGCATCATGTCGAAGAGGCTGGAGTGCTCGAACCACGAGTACATCAGCGAGCGGTAGGCTTCCTCGTCGTCGGCCAGCTCACGGATGATTTCCATCTCGGTGCGGGCGTGAGAGAGCATGTCAACGAAGTTGTAGACGATGACATTCAGCTTGTTAGGCATCAGGTTGGACATCTGTTCGTAGAGTTTCTTACCCGCTTGCAGGTTCAACACCTTATTATATGAGTACTTGATGTTCTTGCCGAAGCGCTTCAGCTGCTCGCCCAGAAGTTCGCCTTCGTATTGGTTCTTGGTGCCTTCGTCCTCCTCGTCGACCCACCATTTCGGGTAACGACGACGGATTTCGAGCGGCATCAATCCGGCGAAAAGCGCGTTACGGGCGTATTGCGTAGTCGTAGGCAGGATGCTGTAATAGATGTCATCGGCCTCCACACGGAAATAGGTCTCGATGAGTGGCTGGATCGCCTTCCACTGGTCGTAGCGCAAGTTGTCGATGACGATGAGGAACAACGGCTTATCGCTGTCGTCGAGGCGTGGGATCACCTTGTCGCGCACCACGGTATGCGACATGACGGGTTTCTCCGACTTGCCTTGGATCCAGTCCACATAATTGCGTTCGATATAACGTGTAAACTGCGTATTGGCCTCTTGCTTTTGGTCGGCGAGGATGCCTTTGATGCCTTCGTCGGTCGACTTTTGCAGCTCCAGTTCCCAGCGTACAAGGTTCTTATACAGGTCGACCCACTCGTCGAAGTTGAGGTTGTTGTTGAGGTCCATGCTGATTTTGCGGAACTCCTGCTGGTAGCCCATCGTCGACTTCTCGTCGCGGAGTTTCTTGTTCTCCAGGTTGCGTTTCAGCGAAAGCAAAATCTGGTTCGGGTTGACGGGTTTGATAAGGTAATCGGCTATGTTGGAGCCGATGGCATCCTCCATGATGCGTTCCTCCTCGCTCTTGGTGATCATCACCACGGGGAGGTTGGGGTATTCGCGTTTGATGACTTCGAGCGCCTCGATGCCCGAGATACCTGGCATCTGCTCATCCAAAAAAACAATATCGAAATGGCGTTGGCGTACAAGGTCGATGGCATCGGAGCCGTTGTTGGCCGTCACTACTTCATAGCCTTTCTGTTCCAAAAACATGATATGGGGCTTCAGGAGATCGATCTCATCGTCGGCCCAAAGGATTGTGGTTTTGTCCATAGATTATACGTTTATGGATATGAAACGCGAAAATAGGGGTTTTGTTTTACATGGATGAACTTTTTTGGGATACCCTTCGGGAAATCGAAGATTCAACGAAGTTAATGGAGTGCTAGTGGTGTGTGTTGCGGCGGCAAGTAGAGCTTACAAACCATAAGTTGCCACAAACCGCCGCTGTTCGATTAAACGATATACTCCATTCCCGAAGGGAATCCCAGCTTTTCGAAAAAAAGCATTACCTTTGCGGCAAAAATAGCGGCATATGGTTAGCGCATCCAACAAAAAGAAAATCTTCAACGACCCCATCTATGGCTTCGTCAGCATTCCCGACGAGCTGCATTTTGACATCATAGAACACCCTTATTTCCAGCGTCTTAGACGCATCAAACAGGTCAGCATGACCAACTTGGTGTATCCAGGCGCCAACCATACGCGTTTTGCCCACAGCCTCGGCGCCATGCACCTGATGCGGCGTGCCATCCAGCTGTTGCGCGGCAAGGGTTATGAAATCACCGACGAGGAGCTGGAGGCCGCCTCGCTGGCCATCCTGCTCCATGACAGCGGCCATGGGCCGTTTTCGCACACCTTGGAAAACAGCATCGTTCACGGAATTACCCATGAGGAGCTCTCGTTGAAGGTAATGCAGAAGTTCAACGAGATCCATGAGGGACGCTTGGACATGGCCATCGAAATCTTTACTGGCAAATACTTCAAGGGATTTCTTACAAAACTCATTTCCAGTCAGTTGGATGTCGACCGCATCGACTACCTGAAACGTGACAGTTACTTCAGCGGCGTAGCCGAAGGCAGCGTGAACGCAGAGCGCCTGTTAGAGATGATGGAAGTCGTCGACAACGACTTGGCCATCGAAGCCAAGGGCATCTATTCGGTGGAGAGTTTCATCGTGGCGCGGCGTATCATGTACTGGCAGGTGTATATGCACAAGGCCGTGTTGAGTGCCGAGTACATGCTACGCAACATCTTGAAACGCGCCAAGATGCTCAGCCAGGAACGCGATTTGTTTGCCACCCCTGCCCTGTCGTTCTTCCTCAAGAACCAAGACGCCGTCCATGACTTCGACGCCGATGAAGTCCTTGACCGTTTCTGCCAACTCGACGATTACGATGTGATGACCGCTGTGAAAGCCTGGCGCGACGATGAAGACCGCGTGCTTTCGGAGCTTTGCAGACGGTTGACTGACAGGCATTTATTTAAAATCGAGATGCGCGAAGGTGAGTTTGACCCGAACTACATTGAGACCTTACGAAACAAGATTGCAGCGTATTACGGCTGGACCAAAGAAGAGGCTGACTTCGCGCTGTTGCAGGGTGTTTCATCGAACCACGCCTACCATCCCAAGAAACCTGCCATCAACATCCTTTACAAGGACGGCACCCTGAAAGACATCAGCGAGGCCTCAGACCAGCTGAACATTTCAGTGCTCTCACAACCGGTGGTGAAGCACTTCATTTGCTATCCGAAGGAGTTGATCCTATAACTCATGAGATTGACTACATCGAAATCTTTGATTCAGCGTAGCTAATCTTCGCTTTGCGGATCAAGTCCGCAATGACGGTTCGCAGTCTAGGGTATTCATTATAACGCTCTATTAGGAATGCTTAGTCCAAAAAAACCATACAACAAACCCCACGCAAGGGAGTCATTGCGGGCGAAGACCCGCAATCTCCGACACAAACGACAATAATAACACATCATACCATGTCAAAACAAGGTTATGTCTACTTATTAACAAATAAGCGCAATACCACTTTATACTTAGGCGTCACTAATGACTTAAAAAGAAGGGTCGCCGAGCATAAACTCCATATCAATAGTGGTTTTAGCGACAAATACAATACCGAGAAACTCGTTTATTATGAAATCCATGAGCATATTTACGATGCAATTCAACGTGAGAAGCAACTGAAGAAATGGCGTAGAGAATGGAAGGATGCTTTAATAAACGAGTTTAATCCCGAATGGAACGACCTCGCAGAAACGATTGGCGTAGACGACGAGTATATTCAGTCGGTTAAAGAGCATTATGAGGAAAGGGATTCTGCAAAAGCGATGTCCAAGGGCACACGGGATTGCGGATCAAGTCCGCAATGACAGTGCATTGTTTAATGTAATCATTAAAGGCTGTCTTAGGTTAGCCCCACCCTGTTCCTATCCTTAATGCCACACTCCCACCCAAAGGAGTCATTGCGGGCGACAGACCCGCAATCTCCGACACGAAACGACACACTAACAACGCAGAGGGTTGGTACTAAAGATTGGGAGATTGCGGATCAAGTCCGCAATGACGGTCCGCGGTACAGTGTAGTAAAAAAGTACAATTCAAACCTTGCCGAAACTACAGCCTCTGGTTCATTGCCTTGGCACGGCGCTTCGAGTCCTCCATGACTTCCAAGGCTTGCTGTTGCAAGAAACGCTCTTCCTCCGTTTCCGGCTCAAGGGTGATGCCGTGCGGACGGGAATGGTGGTTTTCGTCCAAATACGAGAAAGTGGCAAAGCCGTCGGCAGCGATTTTCTCAGGCTCGCGGCTGCGGTACATCTTCGTGTAGACCGTCAGCGTGCTACGACCCACCGAGATAACCTTGCTCTCGAACGTGACAATGTCGCCAGCAAAAATCGGGAACTTGAAATCGATGCCGTGGAGCACAAGTAGGACCGTATCCTTAGTGTCAACATACTGCGCTACAGCAAAATAAGAACTCTCTAAAAAGTACTCCGAGCAACGGCCAGCAAAGAAGGTCTGGTGGTGGTTGAGGTCGGCGAGTTTAATCAGTCTTTGGGAATAGGTTGCTTTCATATCTTATCTTAAATCTTAATTTTCAGTCCATCGTAGGCGAGCATCATGCCTTCGGGCAGTTCGCGGTTGACTTCGGCGGCGAGACCCATGCTGTGGCTGCAATGCGTGAACCAAGTCTTCTTCGCCCCTACCCTTTTTGATATTTCAATCGCCTCGTCCAAGGTGAGATGCGAATAATGCTTTTTCTTTTGCAAGGCCTCAATAATCAGATATTCAACGCCTTGTAGCTTTGCAATGGCTTCTTCGGAAATCTCACTCAGGTCGGTGACGTAGGCGAATTTCCCAATGCGAAAGGCATAGCAAGTCAGCGTGTAATGTTTGAGTTTTATCGGGATAAAATGCAAGTCACCGAGGTCGAAAGGCGTCTCATCGAGACGGCGGATGTCGTATGTCGGAGCCCCAGGATAGGGATGCTCATCGAAAGCGTAGGAATACTCACGTTTGATTTCAGGCAATGCCGTATCTGCCACATAGAGCACCATAGGCTTTTGCTGCTTGAAAATGTAAGGGCGCAAGTCATCGAGGCCGCCGATATGGTCCTTATGTTCGTGTGAGATCAGCACCGCATCCAGCTTGGTGACATTCTCGCGCAGCATCTGCTGGCGGAAGTCGGGACCGGCATCCACCGCCACCGTCACCGCCTCGGTCTGAATCAAAATGGAAGTGCGAAGCCGTCTGTCACGTGGATCCTTGGATCGACACACAGGGCAAGTGCATCCAATGACGGGCACACCTTGCGAGGTTCCACTACCTAAAACAGTGATAATCATTGCTATCAAATCAAATTAAAAATGTCAAACCCATAGGTTTAACCTACGGAAAACCAAAACGCAAAAATAATGTTTTTCGAAGAAAAAAGACACGCTATTTCGCAAAATAAACTACTTTTGCGCCATGAATGTATTCTCAAAACTAAGAAACAGGTCGTTAAACCGTGCCCTTGACCAGTTTCTCGCCGAAAAGCAGGCATCTAAAATGCCTAATATTCAGCGGATTAATTCGCTTTTAATTATTCTAGACGAAAGCGACAAAAGCATCGTCAAGAGCATCGAAAACAGCGCAAAAGGCTTGTTTAACACAAACCGTTGCGGTTTCGTGATTCTCTGCAACGAGATGTCGGACAACATCCTGCAGAGCGACCTTTACAACGAGATCACGCCCAAGGACTTCGGTTTCATGAGTGTGTTGAAGCCCGAAAAGCACGAGTATCTCCGCAAGCTTCCTTCGAGCAACATGATTGTCAACATGGCTGCCAAAAACACGGGCATCAGCGACTACATCTGTTCCCTTCCCAAGTCCGATTTCAGGGTCAGCTTCCAACAAAGCGACTATGTGAAGATCTACGACCTGGTAATCGAAAATCCGAGAGCCACCGACCCGGTTTCGAACATTCATGTGCTCTACAACTATTTGAAAGCCCTCATAGGCACGCAACCAACACAAAACCCATACTAAATGAAAAACAATCCATTTAGAGGCACTGGCATTGCCTTGATTACCCCATTTACGGCAGACCATTCCGTTGACACCGACGCCTTGACGAGCATCGTCAACCACGTCATTGACAACGGTGCCGATTTTCTGGTCATCTTAGGCACCACCTCTGAAGCCCCCACCCTCACCCCAGAAGAGAAAAAACTGGTTATCAGCACCATATTAAAGGCCAACAACAGCCGTCTTCCCGCCTTGCTCGGCATGGGTGGCAACAACACACAAGCCGTCATCGAAGCTGTCAAAGCGCAAGACTTTACGGGCATCCAAGGCATCTTGAGTGTTGTACCTTTCTATAACAAGCCCAACCAGCGTGGCATGAAAGCCCACTTCGAGGCCATCGCCGACGCCAGCCCCGTGCCCGTTGTTGTCTACAACGTTCCTGGACGCGTTGGCGTCAACCTGCAAGCAGCCACTTGCGTGGAGCTGGCCAAGCACCCCAATATCATCGCCGTCAAGGAAGCCTCGGGCAACCTGCAGCAGATCATGGAGATCCTGCGCGACAAACCCGCCGACTTCGATGTGCTTTCGGGCGACGACGGCATCACCCAACCCTTGATGGCCTTGGGGGCTACAGGCGTCATCTCAGTGGCCGCCAACGCTTACACGAGCCCATTCAGCCGCATGATGCATGCCATGAAAGAGGGGCGTATCGATGAAGCTTTACGCTTGCATTACGCCATGCTGCGCATGAACCAGCTCATCTTCGCCGACGGCAATCCGGCCGGCATCAAATGCCTGATGAGCCATATGGGACTCTGCCAAAACGTGCTACGCCTTCCCTTGGTGAGCGCCAACGAAAAGGTGGAGGCCGACATTATCGAAGAATGGAAAGAATTAAAGAACAAATAAAAAAATGAAAGTTTTACGTCATTTTATCCTCATTTTGGCCATTGTGATCAGTGGCAACATTTTTGCTCAGAAGAGCCAACAAGAGCTACAACAACTCATGCAGCAACGCAATGAGTACTATTTCACTTTTAACCTGAACGGCAACATCGATCTGAATGCCATTGCCCATACCATCTCTGTGGATCGCATCGACGGCACTATGGTTACCGCCTATGCCAACAGCAAGGAATTCGCCCGTTTCCAAAAGCTTGGATACGAAATCACACTGCAGACGCCTCCTTCGCTGCGCGAGGAAGTCGCCATGTGGGACGGCAGCAACCGCGCCGAATACGACTGGGACAGCTATCCCACCTATAGTGCCTACGAGGACATGATGTTTGCCTTCCAGACCAACCATCCCGACAAGTGCGAAATCATCACCCTTGGCACCTTGCCCAGCGGCCGCAAGATTATGGTGGCCCACCTCAACAACGGTACAAGCGAAGGCAAGCCCAAATTCCTTTACACCTCCACCATCCACGGCGACGAGACCACAGGATGGATCCTCATGCTCCGTCTCATCGACTACCTGTTGGAGAACCCCGATGAGCCTGAGGTGCAGAACGTGATGGATAACATCGACCTTTACATTGCGCCTAACACCAATCCCGACGGCACCTACCATGCCGGCAACAACAACGTGAACGGTGCCACCCGATACAACGCCAATGGCGTCGACATGAACCGCAACTACCCCGACCCCAACAGTGGTCCTCACCCCGATGGAGAGGAATACCAACAAGAGACCCAGTGGTTCATGCAATTTGCCCAAGACAATGCCTTTGTGATGGGTGCCAACTACCATGGCGGCGCCGAGGTGATGAACTATCCTTGGGACAACACCTATACCCTCCATGCCGATGATGCTTGGTACCAGCTTATCTGCCATGAATATGCCGACCTCACCCACCAGGTGAACCCCAACTATATGACAGACTACAACAATGGCATCACCAATGGCGCACAATGGTATATGATTGGCGGCGGTCGTCAGGACTACATGAATGGCTACGCCCAGTGTCGTGAGGTAACCATCGAATGCTCCAATACAAAGCTGCCCAATGGCAACCAGCTGCCCAACTTCTGGAACATCAACAAGAACTCCATCTTCGCCTTCATGAACCAATGTCTTTATGGCATCCATGGCACCGTAACCGATGCTGCCAACAACCAGCCGCTCAACGCCACCATCACCATCGCAGACCACGACAACGCGTTTTCCATCGTTGAAAGCCATCTGCCGGCGGGCGACTACCATCGTCCCATCAAAGGCGGCACCTACGACGTGACCTTCGCCTGCAACGGCTATTATCCTCAGACACACACCATCACCGTCGCTGACGGCGAAACCGTCACCTTCGACGTGCAACTCGAAGCTGGCGAAGGCCTGATCCCTGACTTCAGCGCCGATTTGACCAGCGTATCGCTCGGTGGCAGCGCCAACTTCACCGACAACACCTGGGGTGCCAACCTTGTCAGCTGGGAATGGTCCTTCGAAGGCGGCGAGCCAGCCACTTCGAACGAGCAGAACCCCATGGGCATTACTTATAACCAAATCGGCACCTACGACGTCACGCTGACCGTCACCAACGCCGAAGGACAGACCGAGAGCATCACCAAGCACGACTACATCACCGTAAGCGAAGCTTACAACATGTTCAACGGCACCATCACCACCTGCAACGCCCTATTCTATGACGACGGCGGCCCACAAGGCAACTACAGCGACCGTAAGGATTACACCATGACCTTCATGCCGGCAACGCCTGACGCCATGATTGAAGCCATCTTCACCGAATTCAGCACAGAGGGCGGCTGGGACTACATGTACGTATACGACGGCACCAGCACCTCCGACACGCAGATTGGACGTTATTCGGGCAACAGCTCACCCGGCACCATCACCGCCACCAACGCCCAAGGCGCGCTGACCTTCCATTTCATCTCCGACCAAAACACCAACGCCTCCGGTTGGGTGGCCACGATACATTGCACTGGCACATTCGAGCCCATGATCATTGGTGTTACTGCCAACCCTGACATCGTCAATGAAGGCGAAAGCAGCCAACTCGAAGCCATCGTGATGGGCGGCGCGGGCAACTATACCTACCATTGGGAGCCCGTCGAGACCCTTGACGATCCAACCATTTGCTGCCCTATTGCCACTCCCGTCGACTCTGAGACCATCTACAAAGTGGAAGTGACCGATGCAGTTGGCAATACAGTTTCGGGCGAAGTGACCGTCACCATTAGGAACTGGTCGGTGCAGGAAAACGACCAGGAAGCCCAGGTCTACCCCAACCCCAGTAACGGTGATTTCACCATCAACGTCATGGGACAATACAACTTCACGATGATCAACAGTCTTGGACAAGTCGTTCTTTCGGATGTTTGCGAAGGCAAGACTCTGGTCAACACCCAAAGTTTACACCAAGGCGTATATTTCCTCTACATCAAGGGTGAACAAGGCACCTTGGTTGAAAAAATCGTCATAAACAAATAAGGAGCGAATCCATCGGGGACATGAGGCAACCCAAGCCCATGTCCCCTTTTTTGTCTCAAAACAATAACTACATAAAGCGATAATTATGAAAAGGTTACACTTTTCGCTTTTGATATTGGTGCTGATAACATGCAAGATGGCAAGGCCTCAAAGCAGCCCGCAAGACTTGCAACAGCTCATGCGAAACCGTGAAGAATACTACTTCACCCTGACGGTACAGCGACCCGAAGAAGTCCAAACCATCAGCGACATTTGTTCCGTGGCTGGCACAGATGGTGTAACCGTTGTTTGCTTTGCCAACCCAACCGAATTCGAGCATATACTTGCGCTTGGTTATCAACCACAATTGCAGATGCCCCCGTCGCTTCTCGAGAAGCCTGCCATGTGGGATGGCAGCCACCGCGAAGCCTACGACTGGGACGCCTACCCGACCTACGAAGCCTATGAAAACATGATGCAGTCGTTTGCCGTCGAGCATCCCGAACGCTGTTCCTATTTCGAACTCGGCACCTTGGACAGTGGTAGAAAGCTCATGTTTTGCCGCATCAACAACGGGCATCCCGAAGGTAAGCCCAGGTTACTATACACCTCCACCATGCATGGCAACGAGACCACAGGCTTCATGCTGATGCTTCGCCTTATCGACGAACTATGCAACAGCAGCGATGCCCGCATAGTCAACCTTGTCAACAACCTGGACATCTTCATCTGTCCCAACACCAACCCCGACGGCACCTATTACGCCGGCAACCACACCGTGGAAGGCTCGCGGCGCGGCAACGCCAACAACGTAGACCTCAACCGCAATTATCGCGACTTCGACAAAGGCCCGCACCCCGATGGCGAGTGGTGTTATCAAGACGAAACACGTTGGCTAATGGACTTAGCACAGGATTACAAGTTCACCATGGCCGCCAATTTCCACACTGGTTCAGAGGTGGTTAACTATCCTTGGGACACGCATCCTTCGCTCCATGCCGACGATGCCTGGTGGAAGCTGGTCTGCCACGAATATGCCGACAAATGCCACGAGTTGAATCCCGATTACATGAACATGCCACATCAATATGCAGAAAACGGCATTATCAACGGTTACTTGTGGTACACCATCTCAGGCAGTCGCCAGGACTACATGAACTACTACGCCCAATGCCGTGAGGTGACGGTTGAGACCTCCAACGCCTATGTCCCCAACGCCACGACGATGCCCATGTATTGGAGTTACAACCACAACAGCCTTTTGAGTTACATGGAGCAATGCCTCAATGGCATCCATGGCATCGTCACCGATGCTGTGACAGGAGAGCCTATCGAGGCCACTATCAGCATAGAAGAGCATGACCACCACGGTTCTGAAGTCAGTTCGCATCTGCCAGCTGGCGACTATCATCGTCCCATCAAAGGAGGCACTTATCGTGTCACCTACTCCGCATATGGCTACGAACCACAAACCATTACAATAAACATAAGCGACCATGAAGCCATCACGCAAGATGTGCAACTGACGCCTGTGCCAGAAACGACTTTGATGGCCGACTTTGAGGCCGAGTTGGAACTCGTCACGGTAGGCACTCCGATACAATTCAGAGACCACAGCGAAGGACTACGTATCGTCAGCTGGTTGTGGGAATTTGAAAACGGAACACCTGCCACTTCTACAGAACGCAACCCCATAGTAACCTATGAAACGCCTGGACTGTTTGGGGTCACGCTGACAGTCACCGATGCCAATGGGCAAAGCCACACCCATACCCAAAGCGAGTTCATCGACGTCTATCATCCCATTCCTATCCATAATGGTGACATAACACTCAACGATTGCAAAGGCTTGTTTCTCCCTTCTGGCGGTGACTGCGGGCACTATAATGACAATGAGAATTACAAAATGACCGTCAGACCTGGATCAAACGGCAAAATGATCAGCGTTATATTCTTGGCTTTCAATACTCAGCCCACAACCGATATGCTCAGCATTTATGACGGCACCACAAGCAGCGCCCCGCTGATTGGCACCTATTCCGGAAACCAAGCCCCTGATAGCATCGTTGCAACCAATCCCGATGGGGCTTTGACCTTCGCCTTCGTTTCCGATGGCCATTTCAGCTATTTCGGCTGGGTAGCCTCGTTGGCCTGTATCGGCGATGCTTCGGTTGGGGAAAGCAACGGAAGGCACATTCTTGTCTACCCCAACCCATGCAAAAGCAGCGTTACCATCGAGTCAAAAGGCAACATGAGCTATGAACTGTTCAACAGCTTGGGGCAAGCCATCCTCGCAAACACTGCAAAAGACAAGGCCCAAATCAGCACCGTCGGCATGAAACCTGGTCTTTACTTCTTAAGAATCAACAGCGGATGCGGAATGAAAGTCGAAAAACTCATTATTGAAAAATAATAGAGAAAAACCCTCGTTTATAACACAAAATTGAGTAATTTTGCAGCTCGATGAAAAATAGACTTTTGTTATTAGCATTATTGGGTCTCATAACCTTCACTTCGTGCGACAATTTCAACCGTCTGGTGAAAAGCACCGACAATGAGATGAAATACGAAGTGGCCATGGACTATTATGACAGGCAGGATTACAACCATGCCCTGCAGTTGTTCGACCTCCTTCAGGCCTCGTTCCGCAACACGCCCAAAGGAGAGCAGATCACCTATCGGACGGCCATGTGCTATTACCTTCAGGACGATTATGACATCGCCTCCTATTACTTCAACAAGTTCGTGCAGACCTATCCGTTTTCAGCCAAAGCCGAAAACGCCGCTTTTTTGAGCGCCTACTGCAATTACCTCAACTCACCACAGCTCGAGCTTGACCAAACCAATACTTACGATGCCATCAAACAGCTGAACAGCTTCATCGAAAAGTATCCCCAAAGCGACAGCTTGAACCGCGCCAAGGAGTTGCTTGGCAACCTGAACGACAAGCTCGAGGAGAAAGATTACCACATCTGCCGTCTCTTCTATCGCATGGAGAACTACAACGCTGCCATCACCTCGTTCGAGAACCTGCTCAAGAAATATCCCAACACCAAGCATCGCGAGGAGATCCTCTACGACTTGGCAAAGACATATTACGACTATGCCGAAAACAGCATCGCCTCGAAACAACGTGAACGTTATGAGTCATGCATCGAGCATTGCAACACTTTAACCTACTTATACCCTGAAAGCAAGTTCATCAGCAGCACGCAAAGCATTTCAGAGAAAGCAAGAAAGAAATTAGAAAACATCAAATAACAATGGATTTCAAGAAGATTAAAACCGAAACAACCGTGGTCACTCGTCAGAAGGACCAGTTTTACAAAGGCACAGGCAACATCTATGAGACAGTGGCTATCCTGTCAATCAGAGCCAATCAAATTGCCAGCATGATGAAGGAAGAACTCAATGAAAAAATCGAGTCCTTTGCCTCCACCACCAACGACAGCCTCGAGGAAGTGTTCGAAAACAGGGAACAGATCGAAATCGCCAAGTTCTACGAGCGTCTCCCGAAACCTACCTTGATTGCCATCCACGAATTCCTTCACGACCAGATTTATTTCCGCAATCCTGCCAAAGAAGAACAAGACGCATTCTGAACCTAACAAGCCATGAAAAGGATCAACATCTTTCTCCTCGGACTCTGCTGCCTCATCGGCTTGAAGGCCTCCTGGGCCCAAGAGCTGAAGTGTGATGTCCGTGTCAACGCCAACCAAGTGGCAGGTACCGACAAGACCGTCTACGACAACCTGCAGACCGCCTTGTATGAGTTCCTCAACAACACCAAGTTCACCGACATCAACTTCAAGCAAAACGAGAAGATCGAATGTTCCATCCTGCTCAACATCAAGGAAAGGTCAGGGACGGAGAATTTCGCTGCCGACATCAACATAGCCTTGCGCCGACCTGTCTACAAGTCGAGCTACAACACTCCTTTGTTTAACTACATTGACACCAAGTTCAACTTCGAGTACATGGATGGGCAGCCTCTCGACTTCAACACCAACAGCTTCATCTCCGAGTTGACTGGAACCATCGGATACTATGTGTATCTCATGCTGGGTCTCGATTTCGACTCCTTCTCACTCAACGGTGGCACCGCTTTCTTCGAGACGGCGCAAAACATTGCCATGATGGCACCTCAAAACAGCGCCAACCAAGCAGGATGGAGCACCACGGGACGTCAAAACCGTTATGCCTTGATCAACGACATCAACAACCAAAGCTACGCCCCCTTAAGGCAGTTCCTCTACGAATACCACCGCATGGGACTCGACGTCATGTCGGAGAATCCGGCTCAAGGCCGCGAAGCCATCATGAATGCACTCACCATGTTGGAAAGCGTTTACCAACGCAATTCCATGTGCTACTTCCTGCAGCTTATCATCGAAAGCAAACGTGATGAGATCATACAAGTCTTCTCGCAAGGCGAAATGAAAGTCAGAAACGTTGCCTGCAACATTATGAAGACCATCGACCCGTCGCAGTCTTCAAGATACGAAACCATGCTGCAGAACAATGGCTTTTGATCGATGCCATGCTTAAGCAACTGCAAATCAGCAACTACGCCCTCATCGACGAAATCGAAATCCGTTTCGAATCAGGTTTTAATGTAATCACTGGCGAAACCGGCGCCGGTAAATCCATATTGCTTGGTGCTTTAGGATTTGCCTTAGGCGACCGCGCCGATACCAACGTATTGTACGACAAGGACAAGAAATGCGTGGTGGAAGCCCATTTTGCGCTTGACGAAACACTGAAGTCCTTGTTTGAAGACAACGACCTCGACTTCGAGACCGACTGCATCTTCCGCCGCGAACTCAACCCACAAAAGAAAAGCCGCGCTTTCATCAACGACACGCCCGTCTCCCTTCAGACGATGAAAGAAATCGGCAGCCAATTGGTCGACATCCATTCCCAACATGATGCCCTCCTACTCACCGACGCCAACTTCCAACTCGGACTTTTGGATGATATTGCCAAAAACGCTGAGACGCTGGACGAGTACCAAAAAGAATTCAGCCGCTACAACACTTTCAAGCAAAAACTTAATGTGTTGAAAGAAACGGCAACCAAAAATACAGCTGAAAACGACTACCTGAAATTCCAGCTTGAGGAATTAAGTAAAGCCGACCTGAAAGAAGGCGAATACGCCGACATCGAACAAACCCTGCAGGTGATGGAAAACGCTGAGGAGATCAAGAGCCTTTTGGTGACCGCCAATGGGCTGATGGAAGACTCCGAAAGCGCCATTCTAGGACAAGTCAACACGTTGGCTTCCACCCTTTCAAGGTTGAAAGGCCTGCTTCCCGATTTGGAAGGCTTGGACGAACGCGTCGAAAGCTTGAAGGTAGAGCTGAAAGACATCGCCTACGACCTGCGTCGTAAGGAAGACGACACCCAATTCGACGAAGGGCAACTACAAAGCCTCCAAGAGCGTTATGACCTGATCAACCGCCTGATGATGAAGCACCATGTCAACGACTACGACGCTCTGACAGGTTTGAGAGACAGCCTTAGAGAAAAAGTGAACGCCTTTGAGAATATCGATGAAGCCATCGAACAAGCTGAAAAAGCCTTAAAAGAAAGCGAAAAACAGCTCTCAAATCTGGCCAAGACCTTACATGACAAGCGATGCCAAGCCGCCGTAGCCTTCAGCGATAAAGTCACGACACTGGTACGGCAGCTGGCCATGCCATTTGCTGTGTTTCAGGTGATGGTGGAAAAACAAGACGGTTTTAGTAGCAAAGGCGCCGATGCCATTCGTTTCCTCTTTTCCGCCAACAAAGGCATTGCCCCTGACGACATACGCCGTGTAGCCTCCGGCGGTGAGCTTTCGCGGTTGATGCTTTCCATCAAGAGTGCCGTTTCCGACTACAACTACATCCCCACCCTCATCTTCGATGAAATCGACACGGGCGTTTCGGGCGAAGTGGCAGCAAGAATCGGCGCCATCATGCAGCAAATGGGGCATTCGTTGCAGCTTATCTCCATCACCCACCTACCCCAAGTGGCCAGCCAAGCCGAGCATCATTACTTCATCTACAAAGACAGCGAAGGCGAACGCGCTCAATCGCACATTCGCCTGCTTAACCAGGATGAACGACTCCAAGAAATTGCCAAGATGCTCAGCAATGACAAGATAACACCAGAAGCATTACGTGCTGCCGAGGTGTTGATAAAATGATAAAGCTTATAAATCCGTGTTTTTCACCAAGACGAAAGCGTCCCTATCGCTTTCCTTAGGCACATAGCCCTGGTCATATACGAAATGGTAGACAGCACCTGCCTTGGTCGTATAGGTACTCGTGAAATACTTGAAGTCAAAACCTTTCTCCATCAGTTGCTGGCGACTGGCAAAGCCTTTCCCATTGGGATTCAGTTCCATCAATATGTTATGGTTGCGTGCCAAGATGCCGTTGATCTTCCTGACCACATTGATTTGCTTGTGGGTCTTTTCGTAGTTGTAGCTGTTACGGCATGAGTCGCAGCAGAACTTCTTGTCGATACGTCCGATGAGAGGTTCACCGCAGTAGAGGCATTTTCTTTCTTCCATAGTTATTCAGTTGTTTAGTTGAAGCAGGTTACTGAGCTATTTGGTAAATACATACCTTAATATATTTGCACCCATTTTCAGGGCTTTCTCTCGGGTCTCTTGCGAGTCGTGGTGCACACGCTGATCTTCCCAGCCATCGCCAAGGTCACATTCATAGGTGAAAATGCAAACGATTCTACCTTCGTAAATCAAGGCAAAGAGTTGTGGCGGCTTATTGTCATGTTCATGGATCTTCGGCAGCCCATTCGGAAAAGCATAAGGTTTCTTGAAGATCTCATGAGAGTATGGCAACTCCACAAAATCCAATTCCGGGAACACCTTCTTCATCTGAGGCTCAATGTATTGTCGGATACCATAGTTGTCATCAATGTGAAGAAACCCACCTGCCAACATATAATTGCGTAGGTTTTGTGCCTCGGCAGCATCAAAGACCACGTTGCCATGACCCGTCATGTAGACATAGGGATAGTTGAACAAGTCGGGAGACGATGGTTCTACCGTCGGCACATTCGGGTTGATGTCAGTGCCGATTTCTTGGTTGCAGAAACGCACCAAATTAGGCAAGGAAGTAGGGTTGCCATACCAGTCGCCACCCCCACGATACTTCAACAAAGCGATGTTGAGTTGCTGCGCTGAGGCAACGAAAGAGAACGACAACAATATGACAATCAACAGTTTCTTCATTTCATTTGATTGATAAGTTGGACGGTATGGCATGCCACGATGGCCGCTGTCTCGGTACGCAGACGTGCCTCGCCCAAGCTGCATGGTACGAAGCCATTCTCCCTGGCCAAGGCCACTTCCTCAGCGCTGAAGTCACCTTCAGGGCCGATGAGCACCAAAACATTTTCACCCTTTTTGTAAAGGTCGCAGAGGCAATCTTTCACGTCGTCGTCAATCCAAGCGATGAACTTCTGCCCTTCAAAGGGTTGTTTCACCAGTTTGTCGAAAGCGACCAAATCCTCCACTTTGGGCAGGCGCGACTTGATGCTTTGTTTCATGGCCGCCACCATAACCTTTTGGAAACGCTCCACGTTGGCGGCACGACGTTCGGAATGGTAGGAGGTGAACAATCTCACCTTGTTAATGCCGATTTCTGTGGCTTTCTCCAAAAACCACTCCGTACGCTCATTGAGTTTGGTCGGTGCAATGGCGATTTCGAGGTTGAAGCCCCAGTGGTCATACCCCTTGCGCTGGTTCGTCAGGTTGACGGTGGCCCGCTTGGGCAGGGCCTCCACCAACTCGGCGTCAAAGAGAAAACCTTCTCCGTTGGTGACGCAGAAACGCTCGCCTTCGGTCATGCGCAACACCTTGACACAGTGCTTCGACTCGTCCTCGGGCAAGGTCGTCAGGCCTTCTTGAGCATCTGGTATGTAAAAGACGTTCATTATTACATTCTATTCGGCATTCCGATACCCAGCAATTCAGAGGCATTGCGCAGCAAGGCAGCCACCATGTCGCACACCTGCAAGCGGAACATACGGCGGTCGACGTCGGGTTCCTTCAGGATGCTGCACTCTTGGTAGAACTGGTTGAATTCCTTGGCGAGGTCGAAGATGAAGTTGGCAATCATCGCGGGGCTGCGGTTTTCGGCAGCTTGGTTCAAGACCATCGGCCAGCCGTACATCATCACGATAATCTCTTTCTCTTTAGGTTGCAAATTCGTGACCTTCACCTCGCTCTCCAGCTTGATGCCTTGTTCCTCGGCCTTGCGCAGTACCGAGCAGATACGGGCATGGGTGTATTGCACGAACGGACCCGTGTTACCGTTGAAGTCGATGGACTCCTCTGGGTTGAAGAGCATGGTTTTCTTCGGGTCGACCTTGAGGATGAAATACTTCAAAGCACCCAAGCCGATGGTGTGATACAGCTTGTCAGCCTCCTCGCGTGAGAGGTCTTTGGCCTTGCCGAGTTCATCGGAGACGGCTTTAGCTGTGGCCACCATCTCATCCATGAGGTCGTCGGCATCGACAACGGTGCCCTCACGCGATTTCATCTTGCCGTTGGGCAGCTCCACCATACCATAAGAAAGGTGTTCGATATCGTTGCCCCACTCGCGGCCGAGGCGCACCAACACGCGCTTCAGCACGTCGAAGTGATAGATCTGTTCATTACCCACAACATAAATCAGCTTCTCAGGGTCATATTCCTTGACACGCAATTGTGCGGTGCCGAGGTCCTGAGTCATATAAACCGAGGTGCCATCGCGACGGAGCAGGAGCTTCTCGTCCAAGCCCTCATCGCGGAGGTCGCACCACACGGAGTTGTCGTCGCGACGATAGAGGACGCCTTTTTCGAGACCTTCCTGAACCAGAGCCTTACCCAGCAGATAGGTTTGTGATTCATAGTAAATCTTCTCGAAGGCCACACCCATGCGTTTGTAGGTCACATCGAAGCCGTCGTATACCCATTGGTTCATCGTTTCCCAAAGGTGACGCACTTCGGGGTCGTTAGCTTCCCATTTCACCAGCATCTCGCGGGCTTCCTGCATCAGCGTGGATTCGGCTTCGGCCTTGGCTTTGGCTTCTTCCTTGGTTTTCTCATCCAAGGTGTCGTAGTCGGCCGGCAGCAAGGATTTCACTTCTTCCTTGAACTTCTTGTCAAACAGCACATAGAAATCGCCTATGAGATGGTCGCCTTTCTTGCCCGTCGACTCGGGCGTGCAGCCGTTGCCCCACTTCAGCCAAGCCAACATGCTCTTGCAGATGTGGATGCCGCGGTCGTTGACCAAGTTGACACGCACCACTCTCTTGCCGTTGGCCTTCATGATTTCGGAGACACTCCAGCCAAGAAGGTTGTTGCGGATATGTCCCAAGTGCAAGGGCTTGTTTGTGTTAGGTGAGGAATACTCGATGACCACGTTCTTGCCTGAGACGGGTTTGCGGCCAAACTCACGGTTCTCGTGGTTGGTCTTAAAGAAATCCATCCAGAACTTGTCGGAAATCAGCAGGTTAAGGAAGCCTTTCACCACATTGAACTTGGCGATCATGTCTGATTCCTTAATCATCTCGGCCCCCATCTCGTTGGCCAGTTGCTCGGGGTTACGCCCTGCCAACTTCACGAAGGGGAACACCACGATGGTCATATCGCCCTCAAACTCGGGGCGTGTCTTTTGGAAATTCACCTGTTGCACAGGCGGTTCCTGTCCGTATAAAGTTTTGAACGACTTTATGAATAATTGTCTTAATACTTCTTCTAACATGACAATGAAATTAATTGTACAAAAATAGTAAAAAACTTGGTCTCGGAATAAAAAAAAGCTATCTTTGCAGTCCGATGAGATACCAAAACAAGCCATCGGAAAAGATTATCTGCACGGAATCAACTGGTTCCATCAAAACGAATTTCCCTATTTCCCATACTGACGGTCACATTGTTGGCCGTCTTTTTTTTGCCAATATCAACAAATCAAACAAATAAGCCTATGTCAATTTCATTGAAAAACCGCAGCTTGATTTCCATCAGCGACTACACTCCTGAAGAAATCTGCCATGTCCTCGACATCGCCGAGGACTTCGAGAAAAACCCGCACCAGAACCTGCTGAACGGGCGCATCATCGCCTCGCTCTTCTTCGAGCCCTCTACCCGTACGCGCCTAAGCTTCGAGACGGCCATCCAACTCCTGGGCGGCAACGTCATCGGCTTCAGCAGCACCGCTGGAACGAGCATCCAGAAAGGCGAATCCCTTGCCGACACCATCACCATGGTGGCCAGCTACGCCGATCTCATCGTCATGCGCAACCCCATCGAAGGCTCAGCCCGCTTTGCCTCCGAAGTGTCGAAGGTGCCTGTCATCAACGCAGGTGATGGTGCCAACCAGCACCCCACCCAGTGCATGCTCGACCTCTACAGCATCCGCAAGACTCAGGGCACGCTTGAGAACCTTGAAATCACCCTCGTCGGCGACCTGAAATACGGCCGCACCGTTCACAGCCTCGTAGAGGCCATGTGCCACTTCAACGCCAAGTTCAACCTTGTCTCGCCCGTCGAGCTGAAGCTGCCGAGCGTGGTGAAGCAACACATCAAGGACCGCAACCTCGAATACCACCAATACACCGAGTTGGAAGACGCCATCCCCCACTCCGACATCATCTACATGACCCGTATCCAACGCGAGCGCTTCCCCGACCCCGAGGAATACGAGAAGGTGAAGAACTCCTATGTGCTGCGTAATGCCATGTTGGAGAACTCCAAACCTAACTGCCGTGTGCTGCACCCGCTGCCACGCGTCAACGAGATCCACGTCGACGTCGACGCCAATCCCAAAGCCTATTACTTCCAACAGGCACAAAACGGTGTATACGCCCGTCAAGCTTTAATTGCATCAATCTTAGGACTTAAATAATCTGAACCATGGAAAAGAAAAAAGAACTGACCGTAAGCGCCATTGAGAATGGCACCGTCATCGACCATATCCCCGCCGACAAAGTATTCCAAGTTGTAAAAATCCTTGGCTTGGATAGAGTCAATACTCCTGTGTATTTCGGCATCAACGTAGAAAGCAAGAAATACGGAACCAAAGGTTTCATCAAAGCCTCCAACAAGTACTTTGAGCCCGAAGACGTGAACAAGATCGCATTGGTCGCCCCCACCGCCTCCATCATCGAAATCAAGGACTTTGAAGTTGTCAAGAAACAAACCGTGACCATCCCGGAAAGCATCGAGCACATCGTGAAATGCTTCAACCCCAATTGTGTCACCAACAAGGAGCATGATGTGCCGACCAAGTTCACCGTCATCAAAGACGCACAAGGCAACATCAAGCTGCACTGCCATTATTGTGAGAAGAACACCACACAAGACAAACTCGAATTCATCTAATCATGAAGAAGACTGGCCTTATTATCGCTATCATTGTGGGTGTCATCCTGATATGGGGCATCGGCACCTACAATGGTTTCGTGAAGAAACAGGAAGCCATGACCACGGCCTGGGGACAAGTGGAAAACGTCTACCAACGTCGTGCCGACCTCGTGCCTAACCTCGTCGCCTTGGTGAAGAACTATGCCGAATATGAGCAAGGCACCATCCTCGCTGTTACAGAAGCACGTGCCAAAGCCGCTAACACCACCGTCAACACGGAAAACTACAACGAGGAGGATTTCGCCAACTATGCTTCGGCACAAGAAGAATTGGGCAACTCCTTGAACCGGCTGATCGTGACAGTCGAAAACTACCCCGACTTAAAAGCCAACGAAGAGTACCTCGCCTTGCAAGCCCAACTGGCGGGCTGCGAAAACCGCATCCTAACAGAACGCAACCGCTTCAACGAAACCGCCAAAGCCTACAACCAAAGCATCCGCAAGTTTCCAAGCAACTTGATTGCCAGGATGTTCGGCTTTGAGAAACGACCTTATTTTGAGGCTGACGAAGGTGCTGAAAAGGTGCCAGATACGTTCTAATCAGAACGGTTATAAATGAAATCGACCGACTATGTCATTCCCAAGGGAAATACTTCGCATTCGACGAAGTCAATCAATAGTCGGTCGATTTCTATTTAATATGAGGCGATTAAGCCTGAGCAGTGGGAGCACCCATCGAGAACGGGGCGATGCCGCCACCGTCTTTAATAGGGCCAAACTGCTGCTCGTATTTGGCGATATTCTCTGCCAAAGCCTTATAAAGACGCTTGGCATTTATCGGATTCATAATCACTCTTGAGCGTACCTTTGCTTTGGGGGTGCCAGGCATCATCTGGGCAAAGTCAACGATAAACTCGTTAGGTGAGTGAGTGATGATAGCCAGATTGGTGTATTTGCCTTCAGCCACCTCATCGCTGATCTCGATATTCAATTGGTTTTTCTGATTGTTTTCCATAATGCTTTAGTATTAAAAAGCGGGGACGGCCAAAAGGCTGTCCCCGCTCGATTCAACAATTGTTAGAGAGCGGCCTTTTCTTGCAGCTCTTCGAACTCTTCACGTGAGCCAACGATCAAGTCGTCATACTCACGCAGACCCGTACCGGCAGGGATCTTGTGACCAACGATCACGTTCTCCTTCATGCCGAGCAGGAAGTCAGACTTAGCCGCAATGGCGGCGTTCGTCAACACCTTGGTGGTCTCCTGGAAGGATGCAGCCGAGATGAAGCTGTCGGTAGCCAAAGCAGCGCGGGTGATACCTTGCAGCACTTGCGTAGCTGTTGCCGGACGAGCTGGACGCACGGTAGGCAATGCCAAGTCCTTACGCTTCAGCGAAGATTCCTCCTCACGCAGCTTCATGGCCGAAACAATCTCGCCTTTCTGCAACTTCTCGGAAGCGCCATTGTCTTCAACGAAGAACTTGCCATAGATGTCGTCATTTTCCTCTTGGAAGGCCAACTTGTTGACCAGCTCTCCTTGCAGGAAGCGGGTGTCGCCTGGATCGAGAATCTCGACCTTACGCATCATTTGGCGTACGATGACCTCAAAGTGCTTGTCGTTGATGACCACACCTTGTTGACGGTACACGCTCTGAGCCTCGTTGACGATGTACTCTTGCACCTTCATCGGGCCCATGATGGCCAAGATGGTGGCGGGAGTGATAACGCCTTCTGACAAAGGCTGTCCAGCCTTCACAAAGTCGTTCTCCTGAGCCAGGATCTGCTTCGAAGTGGGAATCAGGTAACGCTTCTCTTCTCCGGTCTTGGCCGTAACCACAACCTCACGGTTACCACGCTTCAGTTTCTTCTCAAGATGGACAATACCATCAATTTCTGAAACGATAGCAGGATCGATGGAGTTACGAGCCTCGAACAGTTCTTGTACACGCGGCAGACCGCCAGTGATATCGCCGCCGCCAGAGACGTTACGCGGGATACGCACCAGTTGGTCACCAGCCGTGATGGCATCGCCTTCTTCGACAACGACATGGGCATCGACAGGAAGGTCGTACGACACCAAAGCCTCGCCTTTATTGTCAACGATTTCGATCAACGGGTTCTTGGCGCCTCTTCTACCTTCGATGATGACGCGCTCATTAAAGCCCGTTTCAGCGATGGTCTCATTACGATAGGTAACGCCTTCTATCACGTTCTGGAAGCGAACCTTACCGCTTTGTTCGGAAATAATGGTAGCATTATAGGGATCCCATTCGCAAATCTTGTCACCCTTCTTCACTTGGTCACCAGACTTGAAGAACAGCTTGGCGCCATAAGGAATATTGGTGGTCATCAAGACGACATCGGTATGGTTGTCATGAAGTTTCAGTTCAGCGGAACGGCCAATGACAATTTGGTATTGATCATTGTCCTTGTTGACTTCAACTGAGCGGAGTTCATCAATTTCCAAATAGCCGTCATACTTGGCTTCGGTGCTGTTGGCAACCAAGCCCTTCGAAGCCTTACCACCTTGGTGGAAGGTACGCAGGGTCAGCTGAGTACCAGGCTCACCGATGGACTGTGCGGCGATGACACCCACAGCCTCACCTTTCTGAACCAGTTTACTCGACGACAGGTTACGTCCGTAGCAGTTGGCGCACACGCCGCGCTTCGACTCACAAGTCAGCACGGAACGGATCTCGACGCTCTCCAAAGGCGATTCGTCGATGGCTTCTGCCAAAGCCTCGTCGATTTCCTGACCGCTGGCAACGATAAGCTCACCAGTCTGAGGATGGAACACATCGTGCAAGGCAACACGGCCGAGGATACGGTCATATAACAAGGAGTGTTTGCCGGGTTCCTTGATTTCCTCACCACGCGAGATGGTCATACCACGGAGCGTGCCGCAGTCCTTCTCGGTGATGATGACATCGTGGGCCACGTCGACAAGACGACGGGTCAGATAACCAGCGTCAGCAGTCTTCAAAGCGGTATCTGCCAAACCCTTACGGGCACCGTGGGTGGAGATAAAGTACTCCAACACGGACAGACCTTCCTGGAAGTTCGAAAGAATCGGGTTCTCGATGATTTCAGAGCCGCCAGAGCCAGCCTTCATAGGCTTGGCCATCAGGCCTCTCATACCGCAAAGCTGTGATACCTGTGCCTCAGAACCACGAGCACCAGAGTGCAGCATCATGTATACAGGGTTGAAGCCCTGGTCGTCTGACGACAGCACGTTCATCACCTCGCGGGTCAACTTGGCGTTGACGTCCGTCCAAAGGTCGACGATTTGGTTGTAACGTTCGTTAGGACCCATGAAACCCATCTTCTCGAATTCACGGATTTCGGCCGCCTTCGAATTGGCCTCGGTAATCAAGTTGCTCTTCATTTCAGGAACCAGCACATTACCCAAGTTAAAGGACAAACCACCTTTATAAGCTTGGTAATAACCCATGTTCTTGATGTCATCAAGGAACTTGGTGGTCACGGCGGTACCTTCAAGTCTAACCATCTCACCCACGATAGAACGGAGCGACTTCTTGGTCAGCAACTCATTGATGAAACCGTAGTCATCCGGCACAACCTGGTTGAAGAGAACACGGCCAACAGTGGTTTCCACTTTCTTGGTCACCAACTGGCCATTCTCACGCACTTTCACTCGCACATTGATGACGGCGTGCATATCGGCACGACCTTCATTATGGGCGATGATCACCTCTTCAGGCGAATAGAAGGACATGCCCTCTCCTTTCACCGGATGGTCAGGCGTGCTCTTACGAGGCTTGGTGATGTAATACAAGCCAAGAACCATGTCCTGAGAAGGCAGGGTGATAGGAGCACCATTGGAGGGGTTCAAGATATTGTGCGAAGCCAGCATCAGGATCTGAGCCTCAAGGACAGCAGCGTTGCCCAACGGTACGTGGACAGCCATCTGGTCACCGTCGAAGTCAGCATTGAATGCCGTACATACGAGCGGGTGCAAACGGATTGCCTTACCTTCGATGAGCTTCGGCTGGAAGGCCTGGATACCCAGACGGTGCAGCGTAGGAGCACGGTTCAGCAGGATGGGGTGACCTTTCAGGATGTTTTCGAGGATGTCCCATACCACAGGATCCTTACGGTCGACAATCTTCTTGGCCGATTTCACGGTCTTGACGATGCCGCGCTCGATAAGCTTACGGATCACGAACGGCTTGAACAACTCAGAAGCCATATCCTTAGGCAGACCGCACTCGTTCATGTTCAAATCAGGACCCACAACGATAACGGAACGACCGGAATAGTCGACACGCTTACCCAACAGGTTCTGACGGAAACGGCCTTGCTTACCCTTCAAGCTATCGCTCAACGACTTCAGCGGACGGTTCGAGTCGGTCTTCACCGCACTCGACTTGCGTGAGTTGTCGAACAAGGAGTCGACGGCCTCCTGCAACATACGCTTTTCATTACGCATGATCACATCAGGGGCGTTGATCTCAAGCAAACGCTTCAGACGGTTGTTACGGATGATAACACGACGATAGAGATCGTTCAAGTCGGAGGTGGCGAAACGACCACCATCCAACGGAACCAAAGGACGAAGCTCAGGCGGAATCACGGGGACCACCTTCACAATCATCCACTCGGGACGGTTCTCGATGTGTGTGTTGGCTTCACGGAAGGCCTCAAACACCTGCAAGCGCTTCAGCAAGTCCTGCTTGCGCTGCTGGGCCTTGACCTCGTTGGCCTCGGCACGAAGGCGGTTGGCCTCTTCGTCGATGTTCAGACGTGACAGCAAGTCATAAATGGCTTCTGCACCCATCTTGGCAATGAACTTGTTCGGGTCATCTTCAGGAAGATATTGGTTCTCAACCGGCAGCATCTCCATGAGGTCGAGATACTCTTCCTCACTGAGGAACTCCAGTTTGGTCACCTTACGGCCATCGTTGTCATTAGGAATCTCTTTGCCTTCCAAAGCACCGCCTTGGATCACCACATAACGCTCGTAATAAATGATAGAATCGAGCTTCTTGGTGGGGATACCCAGCAAAGCACCAATCTTGTTGGGCAATGAACGGAAGTACCAGATATGAGCGACGGGAACCACCAATGAAATGTGGCCCATACGTTCACGTCTGACTTTCTTCTCAGTCACTTCAACACCGCAATGGTCGCAGATGATGTTCTTATATCTGATGCGCTTGTACTTACCGCAATGGCATTCCCAGTCTTTCACGGGACCGAAAATCCTTTCGCAGAACAAACCGTCACGTTCGGGCTTATAAGTACGATAGTTGATGGTCTCAGGCTTCAAGACCTCTCCATGCGAACGTGCAAGGATTGACTCAGGGGAAGCGAGACTCACCGTTATGCTAGCGAAGTTGCTATTTACTATATTGTTGTTAACCATATTACTACTTTTTTATCCTAGCATTAAACACATCAATTCAAGACTTTACCATCTTTATCTTTGAAGGTAATCTCCAAACCCAATCCACGAAGTTCATGGATAAGCACGTTGAACGACTCAGGAATGCCTGGGACAGGCATGTTGTCGCCCTTGACAATCGACTCGTATGCCTTGGCACGGCCGTTGACGTCATCCGACTTCACGGTAAGAATCTCTTGCAGCACGTTGCTTGCACCGAAGGCTTCCAGTGCCCAGACTTCCATTTCACCGAAACGCTGACCACCGAACTGAGCCTTACCGCCCAGAGGCTGTTGCGTAATCAATGAATATGGTCCAATAGAACGAGCGTGCATCTTGTCGTCCACCATATGGTGCAACTTCAGCATGTAGATGTAACCCACCGTTGCAGGCTGGTCAAAAGGCTCACCCGTTTCGCCGTCATACAACTGCATACGGCCGTTGTCAGGCAGACCTGCTTTACGCATGTATTCGTTGATTTCAGTCAAGGTGGCACCATCGAAAATCGGGGTGGCGAACTTCAAGCCGAGTTCATGGCCTGCCCAACCCAGAACGGTTTCATAAATCTGACCCAGGTTCATACGGGAAGGCACACCCAGAGGATTCAAGACGATGTCGACTGGAGTACCATCGGCAAGGAACGGCATGTCTTCGGCACGGACAATCTTGGACACAATACCCTTGTTACCGTGACGACCAGCCATCTTATCACCGATCATCAGCTTACGCTTCTTAGCCACATACACTTTGGCCATCTGGACAATACCATTGGGAAGCTCGTCGCCAACACTGGCCACGTACTTCTCACGGCTGAATTTACCTTCGATTTCCTTATACTTGACAGTATAATTGTCGATAACAGCACCGACAAGCTTGTTGGTCTTCTCATCCGACGTCCACTTGTTGGGGTTGACTGTCAGATAGTCGATTTCCATCAAAGCCTTTTGCGTAAACTTCACCTTCTTGGCAATGACCAAAGTCTTGAAGTTGTTGTAAACGCCAGCGGAAGTGCAACCGTTGAGGATGGTCAACAGCTTTTCAACCAAGACACCCTTCAAGGCAGTCAACTCCTTGTTGCAAGCAGCATCGATCTTAGCGATGTCTTCTTTGTCCTTAGCTCTGGCCTTACGGTCTTTTTGCAGACGTGAGAACAAACGCTTGCCGATGACAACGCCCTTCATGGAAGGACCAGCCTTCAGAGAAGCGTTCTTCACGTCGCCAGCCTTGTCACCAAAGATGGCACGCAACAGCTTCTCTTCTGGAGTAGGATCGGTCTCTCCCTTAGGCGTGATCTTACCGACCAGGATATCGCCTTCCTTCACTTCGGCACCCACGCGGATCAAACCATGTTCATCCAAGTCCTTGGTGGCCTCAGTGCTCACATTCGGGATATCGTTGGTGAGTTCTTCCAAACCACGTTTCGTGTCACGCACTTCAAGCGTAAACTCTTCGATGTGGATGGAGGTGAACAGGTCTTCCTTGACGATACGCTCCGAAATCACGATGGCATCCTCATAGTTGTAACCTTTCCAAGGCATGAATGCCACTTTCAGGTTGCGACCCAAAGCCAAGTCGCCGTTTTGGGTGCCATAACCTTCCGTCAGAATTTGGCCGAAGGTCACGCGATCGCCCTTACGGACAATAGGCTTGATGTTGATGCTCGTGTTTTGGTTGGTACGGGCATACTTGGTGAGCTCGTACGTCTTGATGTCGTCGTCGAAGCTAACCAGGCGCTCCTTGTCAGAACGGTCGTAACGGATGACGATTTTCTTGGAATCCACGAAAACCACCTCACCTTCACCTTCGGCGGTGATAAGAACGCGAGAATCCTTGGCAACAGAGCGTTCAATACCGGTACCGACGATGGGGCTTTCCGGGTTCATCAAAGGAACAGCCTGACGCATCATGTTCGATCCCATCAAAGCACGGTTAGCATCGTCGTGCTCAAGGAACGGAATCAATGATGCGGCGATGGAAGCGATCTGGTTAGGACCGACATCCATCAAGTTAATCTCTTCAGGCGAGACAATAGGATAATCGGCAACAAAACGTGCCTTGATGTCTTTCTCAATAAAGCGGCCATTCTCATCCACCGGAGTGGTTGCTTGAGCGATGACCTTGTCTTCTTCCAACTCAGCGGTAAGATAGACAGGCGGGTTCTTGAAGTCGACAACGCCGTCCTTCACTTCACGATAAGGCGTTTCGATGAAACCAAGATCATTAATCTTAGCGAATACGCATAGTGAAGAGATCAGACCGATGTTAGGACCTTCAGGGGTCTCGATGGTACACAGACGGCCGTAGTGCGTGTAGTGAACGTCACGGACTTCGAATCCGGCACGGTCGCGCGACAGACCGCCAGGACCCAAAGCGGAGATACGACGTTTATGCGTGATTTCCGACAAGGGGTTGGTTTGGTCCATGAACTGCGACAGTTGATTGGTACCGAAGAATGAATTGATGACCGACGACAAAGTCTTTGCGTTGATCAGGTCGATTGGGGTAAATACTTCGTTGTCACGGACATTCATTCTTTCGCGGATGGTACGAGCCATACGAGCGAGGCCGACACCGAATTGGGCTTGAAGTTGTTCGCCCACGGTACGAATACGACGGTTGCTCAAGTGGTCGATATCATCGATTTCGGCCTTGCTGCTCAGTAACTCGACCAAATACTTGATGATGGCGATGATGTCTTCCTTGGTAAGGACTTTAACATCAGCCGGGATGGAAAGGTTGAGCTTACGGTTGATACGGTAACGACCGACCAAGCCCAAATCATATCTCTTATCGGAGAAGAACAGCTTCTCGATAATGCCGCGCGCCGTTTCCTCATCGGGCGGTTCTGCATTACGCAGTTGGCGGTAGATATACTCGACGGCTTCTTTCTCCGAATTACATGTATCTTTTTGAAGGGTGTTGAAAATGACAGAGTAGTCAGAGATTCTGTCGTTCTCATCACGTTCTGCCTCACGATGAAGCAGGATGGTTTTCACACCGCTGTCAACGATTCTTTGGATATGCTCATCTTCCAGCACTACGTCACGGTCGATGACCACCTCATTACGTTCGATGGAAACGCATTCACCAGTATCCTCGTTCACAAAGTCCTCAAAATAGGTGTGAAGCACACGGGCGGCGAGACGGCGACCCAAAACGCGCTTGAGGCCAGCCTTCGACACCTTCACTTCCTCAGCGAGGTTGAAGATATCGAGGATATCCTTATCCGTTTCGTAGCCGATGGCACGCAACAGTGTGGTAATGGGCAATTTCTTCTTACGGTCGATATAAGCATACATGACGTTGTTGATATCCGTCGAGAACTCCATCCAAGAACCCTTGAAAGGAATGATACGGGCGGAATACAAAACAGTGCCGTTAGCATGCTGGCTTTGGCCGAAGAACACACCAGGAGAGCGGTGCAATTGTGAGACCACGACACGTTCGGCGCCGTTGATGACGAAGGTGCCGCGTGGTGTCATGTAAGGAATCATGCCAAGATAGACATCTTGGACCACGGTCTCAAAATCTTCATGTTCCTCATCGTTACACGAAAGTTTCAGTTTCGCCTTCAAAGGAACGCTATAGGTAAGTCCACGTTCGATGCACTCCTCAATGCTATAGCGGGGGGCATCGATATAATAGTCGAGGAACTCTAATGTAAAATTGCCTCTTGCGTCTGTGATGGGGAAATTCTCAGAAAAAACTTTATACAATCCTTCGTTTTTTCTGTTGTCCGGATTTGTTTCAAGTTGGAAAAAATCGCGGAACGACTGAAGCTGAATATCAAGGAAATCAGGATATTCGAAAGACTTCTTGATAGACGCAAAGCTTATTCTTTCAGTTGTTTTTGTTGCCAAGGTATTAAGTTTTTAAGGTAATGAATGAGAAAGACGAAAAAACGTTCGAGGGAATTTTTCGCTAAAAGCGAAAAATCGGCACAAACCTCAGCCCCTAATTCGGGACTGAGGTTGAATGCCGTTAGTGCGGAAATAACTCCTAGCCTTAGGAGCTGCGTCAACGAGTTCCTTGGCTTCCTTCAGACCGAGGCTGGTGAGTTCCTTCACCAACTTCACGACTGCCAGCTTCTGAGCACCAGCGCTCTTCAGAATGACATCGAAAGAAGTCTTTTCTTCAGCAGCGGCGGCAGCACCACCAGCAGCAGGAGCAGCAACTGCAACAGCAGCAGCAGCGGGTTCAATACCGTATTCTTCTTTCAGAATGTTAGCGAGTTCGTTCACTTCTTTCACGCTAAGATTCACTAATTGTTCAGCAAAAGCTTTAAGATCTGCCATTTTACTTCTATTTTTAATTGTTAATAATTTGCTTTAATGTTGTTTGCGAATGTTTTTACATTCAATGATTATTCTGGTTTTTCAGATAAGGTTTCAAGAATACCGCTCAGCTTGTTGCCACCTGACTGAAGAGCGCTAAGGACATTCTTCATCGGTGATTGCAGCAAGGCGATAACATCGGCGATGAGGTCATTCTTCGACTTGATGTTGCACAAGGCATCAATCATATCGTCTCCAATATAACAGCATTCCTCGATATAGGCGCCTTTCAGAATCGGACGGTCGCTGGTCTTACGGAAATTCTTTATCAGCTTTGCGGGCACGTTGCCGGTCTCGCAAAACATGACAGCAGTAGATCCTTTCAGAACGTCATACAGATTGTCATAATCCTTCTCCATTTGTTGCATGGCTTTGTGGAGAAGAGCGTTCTTGACAACGATCATTTTCACACCACTATTGAAGCATTGCCTTCTCAACTGGCTCGTCTTTTCGGCATTGAGGTCCGAAACATCGGTCAGATAGAAATTGGGGCAAGCCTTCAATTCACTGAGCATGGAGTCGATGAGGACTTGTTTATCTTCTTTTCTCATTTCAACAAATTCCTTTCAATTTAGTTTGACACTGATTTAACATCGATCTGCACACCCGGACTCATCGTGCTAGAGATATAAATGCTCTTCACATAGGTACCTTTAGCAGCTGCTGGTTTCAACTTGATAACGGTTTGGATCAGCTCCTTGGCGTTATCAAAAATCTGCTCAGGAGAGAAACTGACCTTTGCGACTCCGGCATTGATAATACCGTACTTGTCGACCTTGAAGTCGATCTTACCGGCCTTTACTTCTTGAACGGCTTTTGCGACATCCATCGTAACAGTGCCTGTCTTGGGGTTCGGCATCAATCCACGGGGACCGAGGATACGACCCAACGCACCAACTTTAGGCATGATGTTAGGAGTAGTGATCACAATGTCAATATCGGTCCAACCGTCTTTGATCTTTTGGATGTAATCATCCAAACCGACGTAATCAGCACCAGCGTCTAAAGCTTCTTGAGCCTTGTCCGGGTTACAAAGAACCAGAACGCGAACAACTTTACCTGTTCCATGAGGCAGTGTGACAGAACCGCGAACCATTTGATTGGCCTTACGGGGGTCAACGCCCAAACGGATATTCAGGTCAACTGAAGCATCAAATTTGGTGTAAGTGATCTGTTTTACGATATCAACCGCTTCGCTTAAGGAGTAACTCTTGCTTTTGTCGAACTTAGCCAAAGCTTCTTTCCTTTGTTTAGTAACTTTTGACATTTAAACTAACTTTTTTTGTTCTACAAATGCATTAAAGACTTAGTCTTTTTTTAAAGGTGATTCGCCTGTAATCTTGACTCCCATACTACGGGCAGTGCCAGCCACCATTGACATGGCTGACTCAATCGTGAAGCAATTCATGTCCTTCATCTTGCCAGTGGCGATTTCTCTCACCTGATCCCAAGTCAGAGAACCAACCTTCGAACGGTTAGGCTCTTTGGAACCTGATTTGAGCTTAGCCATTTCAAGAATGGAGACAGCCACCGGGGAAGCCTTAACGATGAAATCGAAAGACTTGTCCTTGTACACAGTGATGATGACGGGCAAAACCTTGCCAGCCTGATCTTGTGTACGGGCGTTGAACTGCTTGCAGAATTCCATAATATTCACACCCTTTGAACCCAAAGCGGGACCAACGGGCGGAGCAGGATTCGCGGCTCCTCCTTTAATCTGCAGTTTAATTAATCCGCTTACTTCTTTTGCCATTTTAAAATCCCTTAATTTAAGTGTAATAAGGCAACATTAACAATATAAACTAACTCTCAAGTTTCACTTGGAAGAAGCTCAGTTCAAGAGGAGTCTTACGTCCAAAAATCTTAACAGCGACCTTGAGTTTCTTTTTCTCCTCGTTCACCTCTTCAATGACACCATTGAAGGTGCTGAACGGACCGTCGTTGACGATTACGGACTGACCCACCATAAACATGACATCGCTCCCTGCGCCCATGCTCTGCAACTCATCCACCTTACCGAGGATGCGCTTCACTTCGATAGGACGTAAAGGATCGGGTTCTCCGTTTGTACCCAAAAAACCGAGTACATTAGGAACATCCTTGATGACGTGAACGACCTCGCCCACCAAGACAGCCTCAACAAGTACATAGCCCGGCAGGTAGTTGCGCTCTTTGCACACCTTCTTGCCGTTCTTCACCTCGAAGTACTTCTCGGTCGGAATCAAAACAGTAGAAATGAGGTCCTGCAGGTTCAGCCTCTTGATTTCGGACTCAAGGTATTCCTTAACCTTTTTTTCCTTACCAGAGATGGCCTTGACCACATACCATTTCTTCTCGTTTGTGTCGCTCATCTTCTTCAAATAAATTAGTTAGTTAGCCTATAATGCTCACCAAGATTCAATATACCTCTATCAGAAGAGTCTATAAAACGCTTCCAAAAGATGTTGAAAAGAAAAGTCCATCAGAAAAACCACCAAAGCGATTAATAGGGAAGCAATGGACACAACAATTACGCTACTTTGCAATTCTTTCCAAGTAGGCCAAGTCACCTTGTCCTTCAACTCGGTATAGCATTCTTTAATGTAGTTTATGAATTTCATCTTAGTATTGAACCTTAATAAAAAGCACGGGCGGAAAGGCTCGAACTCTCGACACTCGGTTTTGGAGACCGATGCTCTACCAACTGAGCTACGCCCGTAAATTAAGGGTGGGGGTTACCCACCCTTGATTGAATGTTTTGATTAATCGTCGATGATTTCGATCACCTGACCGGAACCAACGGTACGGCCACCTTCACGGATAGCGAAGCGAAGACCCTTGTCCATGGCGATGTCAGCAATCAACTTAACGTCGATGGTGACGTGGTCACCAGGCATGACCATTTCCATGCCTTCAGGAAGGGTGATCTCACCAGTAACGTCGGTGGTTCTGAAGTAGAACTGAGGACGATACTTGTTACGGAACGGGGTGTGACGGCCACCTTCTTCTTTGCTCAGGACGTAGACCTGACCCTTGAAGTGGTGGTAAGGCTTCACTGAACCGGGCTTGGCGATAACCATACCACGGCGGATTTCGTCCTTGTCGATACCACGGAGGAGCAGACCAGCGTTATCGCCAGCTTCGCCTTCGTCCAAAATCTTGCGGAACATTTCCACACCGGTAACGACTGACTTCAGCTTTTCAGCACCCATACCGAGGATATCGACGGGGTCACCAACGTGG